>JAGYJW010000004.1 GCA_018401435.1 Deltaproteobacteria bacterium
CCGCGTCGCCGTAGTCCCAGCTGCCCGCGGCGCTCCACCCGTCGCCCGTCGCGACGTCGTCGGGGTCGTTGTCCCTGGAGCCCGTGCCCATGTCGACCTCCACCACCTCCACCCGACTGTCCGCCAGCCGGATGCCGCCGCCTTCATAGTTCTTGCTCACGTTGTCGCGGATCTCGCCACCGCTCAGTGTGCTGCTGCGCTCAATCCACGCGCCGCCCCCCAGTATGTCGGCCTCATTGCCCGTGATCACCAGATCGACCCCCTGTAGCGAACAGCCGACATCGAGGCCGCCACCTTGATCCGCCTGGTTGTCCCGGATCTCGACCTGGACCAGGGTGACCGGTTCAGCGCTGGAGCTGCAGCTCAGGCTGAGGCCGCCCCCTCCGCTGTTGGCGACGTTGTCGCGCACCAACCCGCCGGTCCAGCTGGAGCCCGTGTCGAGGCCGACCCCGCCGCCGTAGGTCTCGGCGTGGTTGTCCGCGATCTCGGTGGCGGCGTCGGCGGTGACCACGGCCCCGACGTCGACCTTTACCCCTCCGGCGGTGTAGGTGGAGCTGTTGTCTCGCACCGTGACGGCGCTCAAGCTCACGGCGGTGTTTGCGTCGAAGTAGGCGCCGCCCCCGTAATATCGGGCGGAGTTCTCTTCGATCAGGACGTCGTCGAGGGTCTGCAGACCGCCACCGACCAAGGCGATCCCCCCGCCCGCGTCGGCGGAGTTGCCGCGGATGACGAGCCCGCGCAAGGTGGCATCGCTGCCCTCCACCAGCAGCCCGCCGCCCGTGCGGTCGGAGCCGACCGAGCTGCGCATGATGCCGATGCCGCCGGTCAAGGTGAGGCCCGAGATCTCGACGCCGTCGCTCTTGATTCGCAGCGGCGCGTCGTCGCCGTCGGCGTCGATGGTGGTCAGCGCAGCTCCCCAGATGCCCTCGAGCTGCACCGCAGCATCGGTGTCGATGACCACCCGCTCGAGGTAGCGGCCATCGCAGACGCGGACCTCCCCGCCCAGTGACCAGGCGGCGTCGATCGCGGCTTGCACCGTCGGGTAGCGCACCTCGGCGTACCAGGCCCCGCCGGCCCCGTGATTCCCGTCGCAGTCGTTGTCGATTCCATCGCAGTCGATCTCGGCGGCGCCCGGGTGCACCTCGGGATCACCGTCGTCGCAGTCGGTGGCGTTGGCCACGGTGCCTGCAGGGGCCTCGCACGCGGCCTCGACCTGGGCTGGGTTCCCGTAGCCGTCCCCGTCGGCGTCAGTGGCCCAGTCGGTCGCGTCCATGGCCTGCTCATCGACGTCTCCGTCGCAGTCCTCGTCCCGGCCGTCGCAGGTCTCGTCGGCCTCGGGGTGGACCGAAGCGTCGGCGTCGTCGCAGTCCTCGTCGATGGACCAGCCGTCTCCGTCTTCGTCGATGGGTGGGGTGTCGGTGTCGGTGTCGGTGTCGGTGTCGGTGTCAGGGGTCGAGGAGCTGCCGCTGTCCTGGGGGACAGGGTCCTCTCTGGGGGCGCCGGTGCAAGCTTGGAGGAGGGACAGGGCGAGCAGGGCGGCGTTCAGTTGTCGGGGTCGAACGGGGGCGGGCAGCATGGGGAGGATCGTAGCGCGCCGCTTCGCGCATCGGCAAGGGGCCCTGGCGGTCGAGGCTCACAAGCCCTTCCCCCGAGAGGACGCGCAGCGTGGGGCCGTCATGGGCGGTGGCAGCCTCATCGAGGAGGGCCCGGCCCGGGTGCTTTCCGGGTAGCGGCGGAGGGAGTGAGCGTGCAGGACCTCCGCCGTGTTCGAGCCCTCGATTGGTGGAGTACCGCCATGAGCGGGTGATCAGGGCCGCTCTGCGGCACCCTTCCATCCATCGCCGGGCAGCCGTCCCACGAGCTCGCGCCCGACGAGCCGCACGGCGTCCTCGGGTTGCCAGACCACGCCCGGCGCGAGCAGCGGCACGACATCCTGCATGAACCGACCATCGGCGACCTTTGCGGCGAGGTTCTCCTCGAACTCCGCTCGGCTGACGGCGTGGCCCTCGGCGTCCATGTGCTCCCCGAAGGCCTGGACCACGCGCTGTGGATCCGCGCCGCCCCGGACGAGCCCGTCCCAGAGGTCGAACAGGTCGCGGCCCTTGCGGCGCTGGTAGAGCGCACGCAGCTTGGTGCCCAGCTGCTCGTCGAGGCCGTAGCCCAGGATGTTGGCCTCGCCCTCGAACCAGCGGGAGCGCACGGCGTAGGGAAACTCGCGCAGCCCGAACACCGAGAAGTGCTCCCGGGTGTTGATCTCCACCTTCAACTTGAGCTTGATGGGCGGCTCGCCCTCGCAGAAGAAGCGGTAGCTCAGCGTCACCCGGCCCTCGGAGAAGCTCCGCTTGGGTTGTCCGAGCCAGCCGTCCAGGCGTGCGCGGAGGGCGTCGATGGTCGGCCCGATGGGTGCCGCCGTGATCTGAACGAGGTCGATGTCCTCGGAGTAGCGGGCGGCGGGCAGGTGGAGCTTGTAGAGCGCGGTTCCGCCGCGGAAGGCGAGCCGCTCCGCCATGAAGCCGTCGGTGAAGATCTCGACCAGTGCTCGGCTGATGATCAGGTCCTGTTCGACCTGGTGATCAGATGCCCACGGCGCCGTACCGCGCCACTGGTCGATGAAGGCCTTGGGGATCACTGGTCGGGCTCCACCGTCGTGTTCACGACGAGCTTCCAGTGGGCATCTCGCGGATGCTCACCGGCGAGTCCTGCGGGGTCGAGTGTGCAGAAGGCAGGGGAACGCTCCGATACCCACTCAGCGAGTGCCTCGGACTTGTCGTTGGCGCCGACCATGTCGAGGAGGAAACCGAGGCGCTGAGCCCAGGGGAGTGGACAGATCTCCGCCACGTCCGCGAGCGCGCGAGGGTCCAGCTCGTCCGCCAGCTCGACTAGGATGGTCGCCGTGTTGCCGAGTCCCCCAGCGTGCTGCGGATAGCCGACGAGGTCGAAGGCAGTCAGCTCCGGAGTCGCGACCCGCACGATCCCCTTGGGGGTGTTGCGGATGAGGGTTGGAGCGTGCTCGAGGTTGGAGCGCTGCGCGAAGTCGACGCGCACGTCGCCACAGCCGACGGGTCGCTGGGGACGGGGGAGCATGACCTGGAAGGCCTGGGGACGCTGGTGGGCCGCTCCGTGCAGCTCGGCCGCCGAGAGCAACGCAACGTAGTAGGGCAACCCGAGGAACGCGCTGAGATCGTCGACGAACCACAAGGGCGGGAGGCAGCCCAGGCGCCGGTACTCTGGTGGCAATACGACGTGGAAGCCGCGGAGTGGGGTAGCGATCTCCTTCTTGGCGCGGAGCCGGCGCAGGACTGCCTGCACCGCCTTGGCCGAGCCGCCGTGGGCCGTTCGGGCTTCGGCGGTGGTGAAACTGATCCTGCCTTGCGGAGCGAGTCCATCGACCCAGGCAAGGTCGAAGGTCTGGTGGGAGGATGGTGGATTCACATGCTCAAGGTAACGAAGCGGGGTGCCTTGCGCGAGCGAAACAACCAACCCGTCACTGGGGCTTGGTATTGTGCCGCTGGAGGGCCTGGCCTGGCGAGAACCATGCTGGACTCGAACCATGCGTGCAGGCGAGATACTTGGGCGAACTTGGTATTCGCTGATGCTTCTGGTTGCGGGCCTCGAGCTGGAACGCAAGAATGCCGCGAAGAACCAAGGTCCAAGGCGGCCATTCTGGATGTGGTGGGCGATACTGGACTTGAACCAGTGACTTCCACCGTGTGAAGGTGGCACTCTCCCACTGAGTTAATCGCCCGGGAGGGCTCGCCGGAGGGGTCCCCCGCGAGCCTCGGGCTCTTATTCGGACAGCCGCAGGCTGGCAAGGTCCAGGGCAGGGGATCACCGGCCGGGCATCGGGTAGGCTGGGCGCAGGAGGCCCGATGGAGCCCTCGACCGCGCCGCTGGACGCCAACCTCGCCGCCTTGGGTCCTGCCTTTGCAGCGCGGCTGGTGGCCGACACGCGCCAGGTGCTCGTGGAAGATCATCGGCTGGGGCTCGTTTTGCGCCTGCACCGCACCCTCTACCCCCTGACCCTGACCCCCGCGCAGGTGTCGGCCGTGCTGTCCGATGTGCCCCTGGATCGGCCGCTGCGGCTGATGCGGGTGGGCTTGGGAGAGCTGGTGACGGCCCTGCTCGCGGCGCGGCCTGCGGGGGCGCCGCCCGTGCACGTCTGGGAGGAGGAGCCCGCGCTGCTGCGCGCGGCGCTGAGCCGGCACGACTGGTCGGCGGCCTTGCGGCGCGGCGATCTGCGCCTGCACCTGGGTCTGGACCTGCTGGACCTGCCGCCGGGGGACGCGACCGTGCCGGTCTTTCACCCCTTGCTGGCCGCCTTCTCGCCCTGGGCGGTGCAGGCGGCGGCGGCGGGCTTTGATGCACCACGGGCGGTGGTCAACGCGGGCGGCCTCTTTGTGAATGAAGTCGCCGAAGCACTTCTGGAGCAGGGCTACCAGCCATGGATCCTGGACTTCCGCCGGATGGGGGCGGAGGCGGGGCGGGGCCGCCTTGTTGCGGCTGGCGCCCCGGCTGGTGGTGGAGATCAACCACCTCGTCGGCCTCCCCGAGCTGTGCAGCCAGGTGGGTGTGCCCCTGGTGCTGTGGGAGATCGATCCCAGCACCGAGCGGGTGGGCCCGCCCAAGGCCCCCTTGCGCGGGGTCTCGGTCTTCACCTGGCGAAAGCGGGCGGTGGGGCAGTGGGCGGCGGCGGGCTTCCCCCAGGTCCGGCACCTGCCCCTGGCGGCAGACACGCGTCTGCGGCGCAAGCTCCCCGACAATGCGAGCTGGAGGGAGCGCTTTGCTGCACCCGTGGTCTTTGTCGGCAATAGCTTGGTGGACCACGCGGCCACCCACGCCCAGAAGGCGGGTGCCCTGCTGGGGCCCTACCTGCGCGCCCGCGGCGAGACGGTAGAGCCCATGGCCTTGGTGGAGGCCCTGCTCACCGTGCAGCGGCGCGAGCTGGGCCGCTTCCTGCTGCCCGAGCTGCTGGCCGCCCGCTGTCCCGGCCTGGACGCCTTCTTGCGGCGCCAGGGCAGCCTGGTGGACCCCGCCGCCTTGTTGGGCGAGGTGGTGGGTGCTGGTGGCGGCTGAACGCGGTGGCGGCAGCCGCGCCCTTTGGGGTGCAGGTCTGGGGAGATGCGGGTTGGAAGCACCTGACGGGACGCGGGGTGACCCACCGCGGGCCGGCCGGCAACCGCGAGACCCTCACGCGAATCTACAACTTCGCCACGATCAACCTGGATATCGGTCGTGCCTATCAGCGCGATATCGTCACCCTGCGGGTCTTTGATGTGTTGGCCTGCGGGGGCTTTGTATTGGCCGAATATAGCGAGGAGCTGGCCGATCTCTTTGTGCCGGGGGTCGAGGTGGCGGTCTGGCGGGGACTGGACGATCTCAAGCGCAAGCTGCGCCACTACCTGGGCCACCCCGACGCGCGCCGGGCCATCGCCGACCGGGGCCATGCCCGGGTGTTGCGGGATCACCGGCTGCGGGATCGCGTCGCGCAGGCCTTGCAGATCGCAGGCATCCCGTCCCCCGCGCCGCCGGAATAGGCCCCCAAGCATGGCGCCTGACCTGCCCGGATCCCGTCCATGACCGTCTCCAGCTACCGCCTGGACACCGTGGCCGCGTCCTTGGTCAGCCGGATGGAGGCCGCGCGCCCCTTTTATGCCCACCGCCCCGACGCCCTCGAGCCCGCCTTCACCGATATCGCGACAGAGGAGATCGACCGGGTGATCGCCGAGCACGACGAGATCATGGGTGAGCCCGGCTATGGGCCGCGCCTGCGCCGCGAGCTGCTGCAGACCTTCCTGCCCCGCTACCTCGTGCTGGCCCGGGACCACAACGCCCTCGAAGAGGCGGGCTACCGCGCCTGGATGAAGGGCCACCCGGTGGCCCGGGTGCTCAGCGCGGTCTTCAGCCTGCTGGCGGGCCTGGCGGTGGTGCGGCTGGTCCACCACCCGGCCGCGCTGCTGGCCATGGCGGGGGTGGTGGTCGCCCCCTTCGTCCCCGAGCTGCGCCGCTGGTGGTACCGTCGCAGCTATGCCGGGCTGCTTCAGTCCCTGGTGGACGACCTCGGGCGCATCCAAGACGGCATCGACAGCGGGGCCAAGGCGCCCTTGGATCGGGACCCCGCCCTGATCCCCGCCCCGGCCCCCGCCCTGGCCCCCGCCGCTGGATCTCCGGGCGAGAGCCCGCGCCGAACCCCTGAAAAGGAGCCCCCCTCGTGAGTGAAGCCAAGGTCAAGCTGCCCGGACTCGGCGGACGCGCCAAAGCGGTCACCGGCGCTGCCCTGGCGGCGGTCGGCAGCTTCGTGGTGCTGGTCCTCTACGCGACCTTCACCACCTATGTGCTGCCCGACGAATTCGCGGTGCGGCAGGTCTATGTCGGGCCGGGCAAGGGCATCCAGGAGGAGCTTTACGGGCCGGGGCTGCACTTCGTGATGCCCGGCTACGAGCGCCTTCACGGCTTTCCGCGGGATCTGCAGCTGCTGGAGTTCAATGACAATGACATCTCCAATAGCGAGGGCAGCTTCCAGTCGCCGGCCATCCGCATCCAGACCTCGGAGGGCTACCAGGTGACGGTGGACGTGGCCATCGCCTACCGCATCGTCGATCCCTACAAGGTGATGACCGAGCTGGGCCCGGGCGAGCTCTACCTCACCAGCCTGGTCAGCCCCCGCTCCGACAAGGTCCTGCGCCAGAAGCTGGGCGAGCTGAACGCCGAGGACTTCTACTCCGGCTTCCGGCGCCGCCACGCCGCCGAAGAGGCCCGAGAGCTGCTGGCCGCCGAGGTGGAAGGCGCCGGAATCCAGATCTGGAGCGTCATGGTGCGGCATTACACCTACGACAAGCGCTACCAGGAGGCCATCGAGCAGCGCAAGATCCAGGACCAGACGGTCTTCAAGAACAAGGCCGAGGCCCTGGCCGCCACCCAGGAGGCCGAAAAGAACCGCGTGCAGGCCGAGGGCCTGGCCCGGGTCGAGGTGGAACGCGAGCGCGGCCGCTCCGAGGTGCAGAAGATCGAGGCGGACGCCGACCTCTACTACCGGCAGAAGATCGCCGAAGGCGGGCTGCTGGTGGCCCTTGCCGAGGCCGAGGGCACCCGCCTCGAAAACGAGGCCCTGCAAGCCGCCGGCGCCAGCAACCTGGTGGGCCTGGAGATGGCCAAGGTCATGGAGGGGGCCGATGTCATCATCGTGCCCACCGACGGCCCGGGTGGGGTCAACCCGCTGGACCTCGACAGCCTGCTGAAGGGGTGGTGAGATGAGTGGCCTTCGTCTTGCCCTGACCGCCCTGCTCGCCCTGATCACGGCCTGCACCCCGCACAGCACGGCCTCCACCGAGGTGGGCGTGCGCGTGGCCAAGGTCGGGCTCTGGGAGCCCAAGGGCGTGGTGAACGAGCCCTATCTTCGGGGTTCCACCTACTTCTTCCCGCCCATCATCAACGACTGGTTCGTCTATGACGTGGCCCTGCAAAACCTGGAGATGACCCGCGAAAGCACCGGCGCCCGGCGGGGGGACGACTCGCTGCAATTCAAGACGGTCGATGGCAACGACATCTCCGTCAATGTGACCGTGGCCTGGAATATCGACATGGCCAAGGTGCCCTACCTCGTGCAGTTCATCGGCCCGGACACCCAGGCGGTCGAAGAGCGGCTGGTGCGCCCGGTCTCCCGCACCATCGTGCGCGACGTGCTCAACGAGCTGGCCTCCGAGCAATATTACGATGCCAATGTACGCTTCCAGAAGGCAGAGGAGGCCGCCCGTCTCCTCAACTACTACCTGAACGCCGAGGGCGTGGTGGTGATGCAGGTGCTCCTGGGAGAGCACAAGTTCAACGACCGCTATGAGCAGATCATCCGGGACAAGAAGGTGGCCGAACAAGACGCCGCCCGCCTGCGCTCCGAGACCGAGGCCGCCCGGGAGCAGATGCGCCGCGAGCTGGAGGTCGCCAAGGGCGAGGTCGGCCGCAGCATCGAAGAGGCTCGGGGAGAGGCCGAGAAGCGACAGATCAACGCCGACGCCATCTACTTCTCCCGGCAGCGCCAGGCCGAGGCCATCGTGTCGGAGCGCCGGGCCAAGGCCCAGGGCATCAAGGAGCAGGCCCGCGCCCTGGCCGGCAGCGGCGGGCGCAGCATGGTAAAGTTGGAGGTGGCCCGCGCCCTGCAAGGCAAGAAGCTGCTCTTTGTGCCCACCAGCGGCATGGACCTGCGCACCACCGACATGAACCAGCTGTTGCAAACCTATGGCGTGATGCAAGCCAAGGGTGTGCAGGTGCCCACCAAGTAGGGGCCGAGCGGGCCGCCCGACGCGGGGCGGCCCAAGGGGCTCAGATGGAGATGCTGCCCTCGCGGAAGTCGCTGGCGGCCAGGTGCACATTGATGCACACAGCGGTGCCGGCGGCCGCCAGGGCCTTGGCCTCGTCCAGCACGGCGTCGATCTGGCTGGGGTCGGTCAACAGCAGGCCCTTGCCGCCATAGCCCTCGGCCACGTCGTGGTAGTCGGTGCGGCGCAGCACGGTGCCCACATCGTCGCCCAGCAGGGTGATCTGGTCGCGGGCGATCTGCTGCCAGGACGCGTCGGTGCCGATGACGGCGATGGGGGCAAAGCCCAGGCGCCGGTAGGTGTCGAACTCGGCGAGGCTATAGGCGCTGGAGCCATCCCCGTAGAAGAGCCAGATCTCGGCGCTGGGCCGGCTGCTGGCGGCGCCCACCGCAAAACCGCCGCCCACGCCCAGGGTGCCAAAGACGCCCGGGTCCAGCCAGGACAAGGGGCTGCGGGGCCGCACGATATAGGCGCCGGTGGCCACGAAGTCTCCGCCGTCCACGATGAGAACGGAGTCCTCGGCGATCTTCTCTTCGATGCGCAAGAAGAGCTGCACCGGGTCGATCAGGGGGCCCGTGGTGCTGGCCTTGGCGGCGATCTCGGCGTCCCGGGCGTCTTCGCGGGCCTGAAGCTCGGCCATCCAGCCCGACCAGTCGCCGGGTGCGCCCGCCTTTTCGCTGAGGTGGACCAGGAAGCTGCCGGGATGCGTCAACACGGCGAGGGTGGGCTTGCGGTTCTTGCGCAAGGCCTCGGCCTCGAGGTTGATGCTCACCAGGGTGGCCTTCTTGTTGATCTTCTGGCCGTAGCCCATGCGGAAGTCGAAGGGAAAGCCCGCCACCAGCACCACATCGGCGTCTTTGAGGGCCTTGCTGCGGGCGTGGCGGTATTGGAGGGCGCTGGTGCGGCCCAGCAGACCGCGCGAGGAGCCGCCGAGGAAGGTGGGCACCCCGAGCTTGCGCACGGCGTCGGCCAGCTCCTCGGCCTGGGCCGGGGTGAGGTTGACCATGGCCTGGTTGCCGATGACCAGCACGGGCTTGCTGGCCTTGGACAGGGCGGCGGCGACCTCGGCCACCTGGCCATCCACCTTGTCGCCCAGGGGCATGCGCAGACTGGGGCGCTCGGGCAGGCTGATGTGGGGCATGTGGAACTGGCGCTTGAGATAGGCCTGCATGCCCAGGCGCGCGGCCTGGCCGGTCACGCCCTTCATCTTGTCCACCCCGGACTCCTTCATATACCACTCGGCCACGACATGTTCGGGGTAGAGCAGATCCACGGGGAGTTCGAGGAAGACGGGCCCGGGCACGCCCTCTGCGGCGACCTTGAGGGCCTTCTCCAGCAGGGGCTTGATGTCGCCGACCTTGGTGGCCTTGACGCACCACTTGGTGACCGGCTTCATCAAGGACATCTGGTCGATGTCCTGCAAGGCGCCGCGACCGCGCAGGATGGTGGCGGTGGCCCCGCCCAGGATCACCATGGGCTGCTGGGCCATCTGGGCGTTCTTCACGGCGGTCATGGTATTGGTCACGCCCGGCCCGGCGGTCACCGCGCAGACGCCGGGCACCCCGGTCATGCGGGAGGCGGCGTCGGCGGCGAAGGCGGCGCTGCGCTCGTCCCGCACATCCACGATGCGCAGGCCGGCGGCCTTGGCCCCTTGCAGAATCGGCGAGATGTGGCCGCCGCAGAGGGTGTAGACACACTGGACGCCGTGGGCGGCGAGCACTTCGCCGACGATGCTTCCGCCGTGGGGGCTGGACATGGGGGCCTCGGGGCAAGGGGGAGGGCCGCCTATCCTCTGCTGGGCCCGCTTGGGCGGTCTTGGCTGCGATCCGCGGCTGTGGGCCGGTTATTCGGGCTGCCGCCCCGGAGCCGCCATGACCCTGCCCAATATCCTCGCCAGCCGCTACGCCTCGGCGTCCATGCAGCGCATCTGGTCGCCGGTGGGCAAGATCGTGCAAGAGCGCCGGCTGTGGCTGGCGGTGCTGCGGGCCCAGGCCGAGCTGGGCCTGCCGGTCCCCCCGGGCGTGATCGCTGACTATGAAGCTGTGGTCGAGATCGTAGACCTGGACAGCATCGCCCGGCGCGAGCGGGTGACCCGCCACGACGTCAAGGCCCGCATCGAGGAGTTCTGCGCCCTGGCCGGCGGCCACGAGCATATCCACAAGGGCATGACCAGTCGGGATCTCACCGAGAATGTAGAGCTGGCGCAGATTCGCGCGGGCCTGCTGCTGGTTCGCGGCCGCTGCGTCGCCGCCCTGGTGCGCACGGCGCGCCTGGCCGCCACCCATGCCGACACGGTGATGGCGGGTCGCAGCCACAATGTCGCCGCCCAGGCCACCACCCTGGGCAAGCGCTTCGCCAATGCCGCAGAGGAGCTGCTGCACGCGACGAAGCGCCTGCTGCAGCTCATCGACAGCCTGCCGCTTCGGGGCATCCAGGGGCCGGTGGGCACCCGCCAGGACATGCGCGATCTCTTTGAAGGGGACGCCGACAAGGTGGACGCCCTGGAGGCCCGGGTGCGGGCCCACCTGGGCTTCTCGACCGGCTTGGACGCGGTGGGCCAGGTCTACCCGCGCTCCTTGGATTTCGAGGTGGTGGCCGCCCTGGTGCAGGTGGCCAGCGGCCCGGCCAACCTCGCCCGCACCTTGCGCCTGATGGCCGGCCACGAGCTGGTGACCGAGGGCTTCAAGGCCGGGCAGGTGGGCTCCTCGGCCATGCCCCACAAGATGAACGCCCGCTCTTGTGAGCGCGTGGGGGGCTTTCTGGCCATCCTCAAGGGCCACCTGACCATGGTGGAGGCCCTGGTGGGCGACCAGTGGAATGAGGGCGACGTCTCCTGTTCGGTGGTGCGCCGGGTGGCCCTGCCCGACGCCTTCTTCGCCATCGACGGCCTCTTCGAGACCTGGCTGACGGTGCTGGACGAGCTGGGGGCCTACCCTGCGGTGATCGCCCGAGAGTTGGACCGCTACCTGCCTTTTCTGGCCACCACCAAGGTGCTGATGGCCTGCGTCAAGGCGGGGGCAGGCCGGGAGCTGGCCCACGAGGCCATCAAGGAGCACGCCGTGGCCGTGGCCTTGGACATGCGCCAGGCCGGACGGGCCGACAACGACCTGCTGGACCGCCTCGCCGCGGACCCGCGCATCCCCTTGGACCGGGCGGCCCTGTCGGCGCTGCTGGCCCGACCCCTGGACTTCGTGGGCGACGCCCCCCGGCAGGTGGCGCGCGTCGTGGCCCAGGTAGAGGCCCTGGCGGCCCGCTTCCCCGACGACGCGGCCTATCGTCCCGGCGACATCCTCTGAGGTGCAGGGGCCGGCCGGTCAGAGGGCGGCGTTGCGCATCACCACCTGGGTGGCGCCCAGGCCCTCGGCCAGGGCCCGCTTGGCGTCGACCCCCTCGGGATCGACCTTGTTGACCACATACTCGACGTCGCCCCCCGGCATGTAGCGCACGGCCATGCCGCCCCGACCCAGGGCCAGCAGCTGGTCTTCGATCTCGCGGGGCTGCTCTTCGGTGAAGCGCACCAGCAGGTCGAAGCGCTGCTCCACCAGCAGCGTGTGGACGGCCAGGCCGGCATCCCCCAGGGCGTGCAGCACGTGCACGCCGTCTTCAATGCCGACGACGAAGCGCCCGCCGCCCGCCGCGACCGCCTGGGCCCGGCCGGTCAGCTCGCGGTGGGTGACCGGCTCGTGCAGCTGGTCCTTGGCAAAGACCACCACCATATGGGCGTCCATGCAGAAGATGTGGCGCTCGCCCACGGCCGCCGCAAAGGCGGCGTCGGCCCACTGCACCAGGGGCAGAAAGCCGCCACCTTCTACGATCAGGTGCACATGGCTGTCGCGGTCACCCAGGCGGGGCACCACCAGCAGGCCATCGGCCAGGGGCTCGGCGGTCAGGAGGGTCTGGTCGTTGGCGGGGTAGGCCCAGGCGCCGGCGAAGCTGTCCTGGCCGGGGCGCAGCAGGGCCACCACGCCCGCCTTTCCATCGGCCACGGTGATGCCGTGGGCGTTGGCAACCAGGCGGGCGTTCTCGCCGAAAAGCTCGGGCCGGGGCTCATCTTCGCAGACGCCTTGGGGCACGCGCTGCATCTGTGGGGCGATGAGCTGGATGGCCTCGGTGGCGCCACCCGACAGCAGGGCGTCGGCCTCGCCGATCTCCAGGCGGCTGCGCAGGCCGTCGCTGATCAAGCGCGCCAGGCGCCCGTCGGGCAAGCGGGCCAGGGCGCCGGTGGACAGGGGGTGCTCGCCCACGGGGCCGAGGTCCGTCAGGCGAAGCTCTTGCAGGGGCTGCCCCGCAAAGACCCGCCCGCCGTCGGGATCGACCACCAGGGGCCCATCCGCTTCAAAGGCGGCGTGCTGCAGCTCGGTCACCAGGGCCCGGTCGCGGAAGAGGCGCAGCCGCCCGGGTTCGGTGAGCAGCTGGACGTGG
Source organism: Deltaproteobacteria bacterium (assembly GCA_018401435.1). Taxonomy (GTDB): domain Bacteria; phylum Myxococcota_A; class UBA796; order UBA796; family UBA2385; genus M30B51. Next base: position 12,732 of record JAGYJW010000004.1, read on the forward strand.
GTCTTGCCATCGGTCCACAACAACATGGGGGCTCCTCAAGCGCCTGGGGTCGGTCGCCTTAGCCTCACCCGGCGCGGCTGGGTAGCGCGGGCGAGGCCGGCGAGGAGGGGCTAAGAAGGCGACGTCACCCGCCACCGGAGCCACCATGTCCGTCCGCATCGAAGGGGTCCAGGGCCTGCTCGCCCACGCCAACCAGCCCATCGGCAGCAGCGCCTGGGAGCCCATGGAATTCTCCCGCATCCAGGCCTTCGCCGACGCCACCGGCGACCACCAGTGGATTCACGTGGATCGCGCCCGCATCGCCAAGGAGTCCCCCTTCGGCGCCCCCATCGCCCATGGCTACCTCACGCTGTCCCTTGTGGCCGGGCGCTTCTTTCAGGTCCTGGAGCTGGATGGCTTCGGCATGGTCATCAACTATGGCACCGGCAAGGTGCGCTTCCCCAACCCCCTCAAAGAGGGCGACCGCTTCCGCCTGAGCATCGCCCTGGGCGAGGTCTCCGAGAAGGGCGGCGGCTGGTACGAGGCCATCTTCAACGCCGCCATCGAGGTCGAGGGTGCGGCCAAGCCGGCCTGCGTGGCCGAGTGCATCTACCGCTTCTTGCCCGCCAAGGGCTGAGTCGCCGGTGTCCACGCCCTTCCTCACGGCCCGCTGGCGCCACCTGCTGATGCTCAACTACGCGGTGGATCCCAGCCTGCTCGAAGACCTGTGTCCCAGGGGCACGGTGATCGACGAGAATGAAGGCCACTGCTTCATGAGCGTCGTGGGCTTCCTCTTTCTGGACGCCCGGGTCAAGGGCCTGGCCCTGCCCGGTCACCAGGACTTCGAAGAGCTGAACCTGCGCTTCTATGTGCGGCGCGAGCAGCCCGACGAGGCCCGCGGACTGGACCACCGGCGCGGGGTGGTCTTCGTCAAGGAGCTGGTGCCCCGGGTGGCCATCGCGACGGTGGCCCGCCTGCTCTACAACGAGAACTATGTGGCCCTGCCCATGGACCACAGCCTGCTGCGCGCGGGCCTGCCCACCCCAGAAGACGCGCCGTTGGAAGCCGGCGATCGACTGGCCTATGGATTCCGGCAGCGGGGGAGCCAGCCCGAGTGGGGCCAGGTATCGGCCCGGGTGGCGGGCAGCGCGGCCCCGCTGGTTGCGGGCAGCCACCCGCACTTCATCGCCGAGCACTACTGGGGCTACGCCGTGCAGCGCGACGGCGGCACGGTGGAATATGCCGTCGACCACCCGCCCTGGTGGGTGCATCCGGCCGACGAGGCCCGGGTGGAGGGGGATCTGGAGCGGCTCTATGGGCCCCGTCTGGCCGCGGCGCTGGCGGGTCCGCCCCACAGCGCCTTCATCGCCGAGGGCTCCGAGGTCCAGGTGATGGAGGGCCGCCGGCTGCCGGTTTGAGGCCGCCGCCACCGCCGGGAGCCCCGCCGGCGCCGCCGGGTCGTCGGGCCAAGATTGGCCTGATATGCGGCCTTTACGCACTTCTCGCTCCAGCGGTGGCCGGGCCGCTCTTTGGCTTGGGTGGCCTGCTCCTGGTCTGGGGCAGCGAGCAGGTGGCCGGCAGCGGCGCGCGCTTCTGGGGGGATGGGGCCGGTCGCGTCGCCATGGCGGTGGCCATCGGCCTCGCCTCCCTGGCGCCGATGCTCGCGGTGGTGGGGGCCATCTCGTCGGCCCTGGCCCGGCGGGGCCCGGCCGCCCGACTCGCCCGCTGGGGCCTCGGCCTCAGCCTGCTGGCCCCCTTGACCTGGCTGCTGGCCTGGGCCCTGGTGCTGGGGGGCGGGCTCGCCTCCTTCAGGGGGACGAAGATCTGAGCGCCCCTTCCCCTCGCCGGTCGGGACCTGGAGGCGGTAGGATGCAGGCTGCCGCGCCCTTCCGCGCTCGACCCGGCCCTGCCCATGCCCGCTCCTTCGTTGTCTCTTCCTGCCCTGCTCCTCTTGCTGGTGGCCTGCCAATCCAAGGATCTGCCGGCCCCCGACGGCGCCACGGACGGCGCCACCGACGGGGACTCTGCGGCCCCCGAGGCGCGGCCCTGGGACGACGACGCGACCTTGCGGGAGAATTGCTGGCCCGACCTGGGCGACAGCAGTCAGAGCTTCCCGGACTACGACCAGTTCGGCATTGTCGCCGGCCACCACTGCTCGGGCACCAACCACCAGGACATCAGCGGAATCGAGAAGGTGGTCTTCCTGGGCGACAGCATCACGGCGGGCACCCCGCCCACGCCGGAGTCCCAGATCTACCGTGCTGTCCTGGCCGAGGCGTTGAAAGCCGAGTTTGGCGCCGATCTGGAGGTCGCGGACTGTTCGGCTTTCGGGGCCCGCACCGATGACTACCTGCCCACGCAGATCCCCGAGTGCTTCCCCGGCGTCGAGCCCAAGCGCACCCTGGTGATCTCGACCATGGGCGGCAACGACACCTTCGCCGCCGCCCAGGAGGTGCTGGAGACCGGTGACTCCTTGGCCGCCCTCGCGGTCCTCGATCGCGCCATCGACTACCAGCGCCAGACCCTGCAGTGGTTCCAGGACGAGCAGGCCACCCGCTTTCCGGCGGGGGTCTTCATCATCACGGGCAATGTCTACGAGTTCACCGACGCCACCGGCGACATGTCCAGCTGCCCGCTGGCAGACCAGCTGGGTTTTGGGGGCACGATCCCCGAATTGCGGGCCGGCTACATCTACATCAACGAGGCCTTTGTGCGCCTGTCGGTGGAGTTTGGTCGCGACAGCATCTTCATGCTGGAGGCCTTCTGCGGCCACGGCTTTCATGCCGGCGAGCCCGACAACGAGTGCTACCGCGGACCCGACGCCACCACCTGGTTCGACGCGACCTGCATTCACCCCAACCCCGAGGGCCACGCCGCCATCGCGCAGATGTTCCTCGACGTCGTGCGCGAGTGAGCGGGGACCGCCTGCTGCTGGTGATGCGGCATGCCAAGAGCGCCTGGGGCGCGGAGGGCCTGTCGGATCACGCGCGCCCCCTGAACCCGCGGGGCATCGCCGACGCCCCCCGCGTGGGTCGGGCCCTGGCGCTGCGGGGCTGGCTGCCGGACCGGGTGGAGTGCAGCGACGCCGTGCGGGCCCGCCAGACCTGGGAGGCCGTCGCGGCCACCTTGCCAGGCTCGCCCAAAGTCACCTTTCATCGGTCGCTCTACCTGGCTGGGCTCGCGTCGGTGGAGCGGCTGGCCCCCGCCTGGTCCGCCGCCCACGCCCGGGTCATGGTGGTGGGTCACAACCCGGGCTGGGAGGAGCTGGTGGAGGCCCTCTCGGGCCTGTCGGTCCAGGTGACCACCGGCAATGTGGTGGCGCTGCGGGGCCAGGGGCGGAGCTGGCCCGAAGCCCTGTCGGGGCGCTGGTCCCTGGTGGGGGTGATCCGCCCGCGGGAGCTGGGACCCTCGGATGGCGCCTGAGCCCCCGGCCGACCCGGTCGCACGCCCCTGGCTGCCCGCCGTCGTCCTGCTGCTGATCCTCGCGATCGTGCTGGCAGCGCCCATTCTCGGGCAGCCCACCGCGCGGGTGCTGGGGTCGGCCTCCTCCCCCACGCTGGACCACCTCTGGGGTCTTTGGGTGACGGCCGAGGGCCTGCTGCAGCACGGCCCCTTTCTGCGGGACAGCGCGGGCCTGGCCTTTCCCGACGGCTTTCGCGCCCTGCAATACGAGGCCCCCAACCTGCTGCTCTTCTTGCCGGGCTTCTGGCTGGGCGGAGGCGGACCCTCGGGTGCGGCCTTGGGTTGGAACCTGCTGAGCCTGGGGGCGCCGCTGCTCGCGGGGGTGGGCGCCTGGCTGCTGCTGCGCGACGAGCTGGGCGATCGGCCCGAGAATGCGGTTGGAGTGGCTGCTTTCGCGGGTGGAGCCTGGATGCTGGCCAGCCCCTTCATGGGACATAGCGAGTACCTCGCCGCCGCCTTGTGGCCCTGGCATCTGTGGGCCCTGGGGCGCCTGCTGGCCGGAGGGCGCTGGCCCTGGCTGTTGGCCGCCGGGCTCAGCCTGGGGGCCATGGCGGCCACGGCCTCCTACCTCGGGGTCTTCCTGCTCCTGCTGGAGCCCCCCCTGGCCTTGACCTTGCAGCGCCAGGCTCCTCTTCGCCGCCGGGCCCTGTGCTTGCTGGGGGTGGCCCTGGTGGCGCTGCTGGTGGCCGGGGCCTTCGCCGTCGCTTTGGTGCAGCCATGGCCCCGCGGCCATGGGGCCTTCGCCGGGCAGCTGAGCCTGGCCCGGCGCCCGATCCCCGGCTGGCGCATGGTCTTGCACGGGCTGCTGCGGCTGGTGCCCGGACCGCTGGGCCTGGATACCAACGAGCAGGCCGCCTACCCCGGCCTGGTGGTGCTGGCGCTGGGGACCCTGGGCGCGGTGGTGGAGCGCCGGGCCCGCCCCTGGCTGGCGGTGGGGCTGTTGGCGACCCTGCTGGGGGCCGGCGTGGCCCTGCGGGTGGGCCCCCAGGCCCTGATGCTGCCGGCGGGCGGGCTGGTGCAGAGCCACAGCCTCTTTGCGATGGTGCACTGGTGGCAGCGTATCGGCGTGTTGTCGCCCTTGCCCCTGGGTGTGGCCGCGGCCTTTGGCGCCCGACACCTGGGGCTGCGGCTGGGCTGGCCCAGCGCCCTCGCGCTGGGTCTTGGCCTGTTGATCCTGCTCGATCAAAGCAGCTTTCCGCGGGGCTGGGTGCTGCCTCCCCCCAGCCAGCCCCTGCCTCGGGCTCCAGCGCTCGGGCCGCTATTGGAAGCGCTTCCGCCGGGCGGGCTGGTAGTCTACCCCTTGCCCCTGGTTCACCTGCCGGGGGAGGACCCCGTCTCTCCCGGACCCTATCTGGTGGAGCAGATGTCGCATGGCCGGCCCATCTCCACGGTGCAGAGTCTCTCTGCCGACAGCACCCTGCGCTGGAGCCTGCTCAGCCGGCTGGTGGCCAACCGCCAGGCAGGCCACAGCGGCCGGGCCTCGGGAGAGACCCCGGGGGTGGGCAGCCTGAGCCCGTCGCAGCGCGCCTGTGTGGCTGCCGACATGGCCGCCCTGGCCGACCATGGCTTCGCGGGCATCCTCCTTTACCGGGATCGCCCCTCGGGGCCGACCGTGGAGGCCCTGCTGCGCGAGGCCCTGGGTCCGCCCGCTGCAGAATCGGCCGACCACGCCCTTTGGCCGATCAAGGGGCCGACCAACGGGGCCCGCCCCTGCTCGCTTCCCGAGCCCGCTGCCGCCATTGTGCCAGTGCTGGGCTTCTGAGCAGCATCAGCGCCGCGGACCGATGAAGAGGCTGTCGCCGCGCCGGCTCACGGGGAAGCTGGCCACGCCCCGGGTGGCCGGGCCCAGGTCCACCTCGCCGTCCGGGCCAAAGCGCGACCCATGGCAGGGGCAGACCGCCTGGGTGCTGGCAGCCTCCCAGCTCAGCTCGCAGGCGCCATGGGTACAGACCCGCCAGACCGCGGTGTAGCAGCCGGGCGAGATGTGGGCGACCAGGACGTGAATGAGCGCGTCGTCGTCATCGTAGCGGATCCATCCCCCCACCTCGGACAGGCCGGGGTAGGCCGCCAGGGGCAGCTCCACCCAGTCCGCCCCCGGTGGCTCGCCACAGCTTGGATCTTCGACGGCGGCCGAGTCGGCATCCCCCGACTCTGCAGAATCGCGCTTCGTTGGGGCAGGGGCCCGCAACCCACAGGCCGCGGCGGCCAGGGCCGCGCCCATCTGCAGGGCGCGGACCAGCACGATGCGTCGGCTGAAGACCGTCACCGGGCCGGGCTCATGGCGGTCCAGGCAAAGCCGCCGCAGCCATTGGTCTCCAGCTCGGCGGCATTGGGCGGGCTGCTGGTGGTGGCGTCGGCCTCGGTGGGGGCATCGTAGGCGGTCTGGCAGTACCACAGGCCACCCTCGGTGTCCCAGGTCCAGTCGAAGCGGCTCCACAGGCTGGGGAAGTAGGTGTTGGCCGCGTCATTCTGCGCGACAGCCCACCTGGCGGAGTTGTCGTAGATGCTGAAGTGCCACGACGAGCTGCCGGAGGTCCAGGTGCTGCTGTCGATGACGTGGCTGCCGCCCCAGCTGTCGGTCCAGCTGCCGGCGATCTCGATGGGGGCGGCGGCCGGGTCGAGGCTGGTCCAGGAGAAGCTGCCGCAGCCCGTGGTCGCCGGATCGGTGGGATCGGCCGGCGGGGTCGCCAGGGCGTCGGCTTCGGTGGCGGCGGCATAGGCGGTCTGGCAGTAGTAGAGCTGCCCGGCGCCATCCCGGGTCCAATCGAAGCGACTCCACAGCTCGGGGTTGTAGCTGTTGCTTGCGTCATTCTGCGCGATGGCGAAGCTGGCGGCGTTGTCGTAGCTGCTGAGGTGGAAGGCGGAGGATCCGGACTGCCACAGCTCGTTGCTGATCTCGTGCGTGCCGCCCCAACCATCGGTCCAGCTTCCGATGATCGCGATGTCGGCGTCGGTGTCGGTGTCGGTGTCGGTGTCGGTGTCGGTGTCGGTGTCGGTGTCCGTATCGGTGTCGGTGTCGGTGTCGGTGTCCGTATCGGTGTCCGTATCGGTGTCGGTGTCCGAATCGGTGTCGGTGTCGGCGTCGGCATCCGCCGGCGCGGTGTCCTCGGCCTCCTTGTCCCCACAGGCGGGCAGGGAAAGCAGGCTGATCAAGGCGAAGGAGAAGAAGCGGGTCATCGGAGGCTCCTGGGAGCGGGGTGGGTTGAAATCATCGGGTGAGGGGGGCGCCGTTGACCACGGCCACGGCGTCCAGGTCGAAGCCGCCGGCCACGCCGTCGTAGCTGTTGGTGCCGGTGTCGCGGATGCGCACGAAGCGGGCGCTGCTGAGCCCCAGGTCGGCGAGGTCGAAGGCGTCGCCGCCGGCTTCGTCGGCATCGGTCGGGTCGATGTCGTTGTCGGGGTGGGTCCAGACCAGGCCCACCCCCGCGCAGCCGGGGTTGCCGCCCGCGCTGTCCGCGGTGTCGCAGGGCCAGGTCAGCCAGGTCTCGCCGTCTTCGCTGACCGAGACCTCACCCAGCTCGGTCCAGCCGGGGAAGGGGTTCTCGAAGACCAGCAGGTCGGGGCCTTCGCCATCCACCAGGCCGATATCGGTGAACTCCAGGATGATCGTGCCTTCTCGGCCAAGGCTGAGCACGTCGAGCGACCCCGTCTCTCCACCGCCCAGGGGTGCCCCGAGGACGATATCGGGGAGCTGGTCCTGGCCAAAGCCGGCACCCTCGCCCGGCCTGTAGTCCACGATGGCGTCGGCGAAGGGATCGGCGCTGCCGCCGTCGCTGCCATCGGCGCCGTCGCTGCCGTCGCCGCCGTCGTCGCCGTCGGCGCCGTCGCTGCCATCGGCCGGGCTGCCGCTGTCGGCGCCCGGGTCGGCGCTGTCGGCGGCCGGGCCCCCCGCATCCGGGGAGGGGCTGCAGGCGCACAGGCACCCGGACAGGATCAAGGAGAGGATTCGGTCGGTCTGCATCGGCGGATCTCCGCCGGGTCGAAAAAGGGGACGAGACCGACAGAGGTCCGACCCCGTTCTTCACCCCGAAGAACGTGGAAAGGGGGCGAAGAAGGCCGGTCTCCTGGCTCCTGGATCGTCCATCCCCCGCGCCTTCTCGCAGCGTTGCTGCAATGGCTTCTTGCGGAGGATGTCCCCAGTCACAGTGGCGGGGGCCGCGCCGGCTGGGTGTGCATGCACACCTCCGGCTTCCCGTTTCACCTTGAGCGGCGGACCGCATCAAGGCACCTTCTTCGAGGGCGAGATGGAAAGAGCTTCGGCAACAGTAGCCGCAGTCGGGTCGGGCTGTCAAGTCCGGGAGCGGGGGCGGTCCTCAGCGCGGGGGCGGCCCCCCGGCGGCCGCGCACAGCCGCCCCAGCTCCCGACCGGCGATCTCATCCAGCTCTGGGTGGGCGACATAGCGCAGGTCAAAGGCGGCCTGGGTGCGTGCGCTCAGGGGCTGCTGGGGGTCACAGGCCTGCCCCCGATCCAGGGCCCGGCCCTGGGTGGCCTGCTCCCGGGTCAACCGAACCAGGGTGTGGCGAAATGCGGCGGGCAAGGCCTGCTTGCAGCGCCGGGCCTGCGCGGGCGCCATGCTGTCGCACCAGGCCGGGTCCAAGGGGGGCAAGGCAGGATCGTGCAGCGGCGCGTCATAGAACTTCTGCCAGAAGCGCCCGCTGTGCTGGCCCGCCCCCTGGGCCTGGCCCCCGGGCGCGGCGGCATCCCAGGCCTCGGCCGGGCCATAGGCCTCTGCGGCTTCGGCCGGGTCCAGGGTCAACAGCAGGCGGCTGGCGTGGGCCCGCCAGATGTGGTCGAAGCAGTTGTCCTGGAAGCGCCCGGCCTGGTCGCAGGTGCGGGCGGCGGACTCCGGCGTGCCGCCCCCTGCGCCAGCCGCCTGGGCCTCGGCCAGCAGAAACCAGCACTCGTCCTGCCAGAAGGGCGAGCGCAGCTCGGCGCAGCGGGCGGCCGACCAGGCGGGGCGGTGCGGGGCCGCCGCATGGGCGGTCAGGCTCTGGCACTCATCCACCATGGACGCAGGTAGATCCTGGCAGATGGCCAGGGCGGCGTCGGGGTCGGAGGGGGCGAGGGCGGCAGCCTCGGCATAGCGCCGGGCCGGGTCGGGTCCGCCCCCACAGGCCATCCAACTCATCAGCAGCAGGCCCTTCATAAGGAGAGGATGATCTCTTCGAGGGCCACCAGCATGTCGGTGGTGGCCTGGGACTCGTTGTGGAAGGTGGTATAGACCACCGACCCGCCCGCCTCGAAGCGCAAGGCAAGCGGCAGGCCATCCCAGGGAGTCAAGCGGATGAAGTCGTCGTCCCAGAGCAGCACATCGCCCTGGAAGAGCACCTGGGCGCTGCCGGGGCCCTGGACGACCGCCCAGGCGTCCCAGTCATAGGAGATGTCGGCGGTGCTGCTGCCCAACACAGCTGCCATGGTCGGGTCCAACACATCAGCGCTGAACGATGCGGCGGCCCCATTGAAGGGCGCGATGGACCCGCTCGCGTAGCTCTCGGGGTCCCAGAGCCGGTCGGTGCCAAAGAAGTCGATGGCATCGGGCCAGGGAAGCTCGACCATGCCATAGGCCCAATCCGATGCATAGACGCTGCCGCCGCCGGCCACATAGCTGCGCAGGTTGTCGCCGATCTCATCCTGGTAGTCCAACCAGGAGAAGGCCATGCCGCAATTGAAGAAGAGGATGTCGTATTCGGCCATGAGGTCGGGATCGCGCAGCAGGTCGAGGTACTCGTCCGATTGCCCGTCATATGCGTCAAAGTCGATGTCGAGACGGGCGAGGATGCTCTCGATGCTGTCGTATTCCCCCGTTACGACGCCCACCCGGGCAGAGGCCGGGTCCAGGCATTGGGGCTCGGCCAGCTCGTTGGTGCCACCGCCCACCCGGGCCTCGAAGGTCGTGGACCAGCTGCCTTTCTCCACCGTGAAGAGGTGGGTGCCCGATGGGATGTTCTCCAGGGTGAACCAGCCATCGGCGTCGGAGCGCGCCTCGACCAGCCAGGCGCCGCCTCCGGAATAGCTGCCGCTGGCCCACACCCGGGCGTCCACCGCCCAGGAGCTGCCATCCGGTCCGCAGATGCGGCCGGTGAGGTCGCCCACGCCCACCAGGGCGACCAGCTCCGCATCGGTCTGCCGGGCGGGGGCGTCGCTCAGGGCCACCAGGCTGCCCCGAAAGGCGGCCTCGATGGGGGAGCTGAAGCCCACCCGCAGCTCGGCCGATGCGCCGGGGGCCAACTCAAAGGGCAGGGCCGGGGCGGAGAGCAATGAGAAGGACTCGCCCAGCACCGCCAGGGAGCCCACCGTCACCGTGGCGGTGCCGGTATTGCTGAGGGTGGCGGCCTCTTCTGCCACATCGCCCGCGTCCATGCCCCCGAAGTCCACCGGGTCGGGATCGAAGACCAGCAGCCCATAGGCGGCCGTGCCGGTCAGGGGCACGGGCAGCAGCGGGGTGGCCGGGTCGTTGCTGCTCACCCACAGGGTGGCCGCCTCGTCCAAGGCAGCGGGCTGGTAGGTCAAGATCAGCTCGGTGGCCTGGCCCGGGGCGAGCACCGGCGCGCCGTCGGGGCGGGTGAAAGCGAAGGACGCTGCCCCGCTGATGCTGAAGTCTTCCAGGCGAAGATCGGCGCTGCCCACATTCTCCAATCGAAGGGGCGCGCTTGACTGGTCTTGAAGGGGCACGGCACCAAAGTCAAGGGCGCCCGGCGTCGCGGCGATGGCGGGGGTGGGATCGAAGGCGCCGCCCTTGGTGGACAACCCGTTTTCGAGGCAGGCCGGAGCCAATAGAAGGACGAAGAGGCGGCGCATCAGGGCTGTCCCCCCAGCACCGGTCGGCGGGCGCCCAGGGTGCAGCCGGCGCCGATGCCCACCAGCACCAGCAGGGGGCCCGCGGCCATCATCCAGCTGGGGTGGGGGATCATCGCGAGGTTGGCCAGGGTGCCCAGCAGGGTCATGCCGCCCGCCAGCGCGCCCACCAGCTTGCGGCGGCTGCGGGCCAGCCAGGCTCCCACGAAGGCGCCGACGAAGGCGCCGCAGCCCCAGGCCAGCACCAGGGCCAGCAGCGCGCCCAGGGGCAGGTTCAAGACGAGGTTGGCCAGGGCGACCGGGTCGTTGGCGTCCAGATCGGCCGGAGGGGGCCAGGCGAAATGACCGGCGGCCTCTACCAGCCCGACGGTGAGCCCACCGGCGAGCACGGCAACCAGCCAGGCACCCAGGGCGCGGAGAAGGGACATGGACGCTCCAAGGGGGGCCTGCATCCAGGCTATCGGGTGCGGGACCCTGTCGGTAGCCGGGTCAGCGTTGCGGCGCCTCCAGCACATCGTCCAGGCCCAGGCCCCAGGCGGCTTCGATCTCGGCCAGCAGGTCCGTCGGGTCGGCGTCGAGCTGCCCCAGGTCCCACAGACGCGCCGTCGCATCCCAGCTCGCGCTGGCCAGCAGGCGGCCATCCGGCGCGAAGCTGAGGGTGGATACCCGGCCCTGGTGCCCCCGCATGCGCGCCACCAGGACGAGCTCGGGCAGGGTCCACAGCCAGAGGTCGCCATTGAGGTCCCCTGCGGCGATGTAGCGGCCATCCGGCGAGATGGCGAGATCCTGCAACAGCACCCGCCCGGCCTGGGCCTGGGCCAGGACCCTGCCCGCCGGATCCAGCAGCAGCAGGCGCTCGCGGTCGGTCACACCGATGAGGCGCCCCGCGGGATCGAGGGCCACATGCCCATAGACCGGGGTGTCGAGCGGGGTTGCCTGCTGCCCTTGGATGCGGGTGAGGCCCCCCTGTCCCGAGACCAGCACCACCTGGCCGTCGGGGCTGCGGGAGAGATCCCAGGACTGGCCCATCGGCAGGCGGGTGACGCCGCCGTCGGCATGAAAGACCATGGCCGCGTCGGCATAGGGCAAGCCCAGGCTGCCGCCGTCGGTGCGGGCGGCCACCGCCGCAAGGCCAGGGGGGCTGCGCCGGGCATCGGCCTGGGGTCGGTCCAGCGCTGGGGGTCGAGGGCAAGCACCCCCATCAGCCCGATGCCCACCAGGTCGTAGCGGTCGCCGCTGGGGTCGAAGTCTCCGTCCTTGAGGGGCTGGCTGCTGAGGGCGAGGTCGGCCAGCGGGGAGCCGTCGGACAGGCGGTAGACGCGCAGGTGGCCGTCTCCCGCCGTGGTCGCGAGGGCATGGCCCTGGGGGTCGATGCGGGCGGAGGTCAGCCCCGCCCCGGTGTGAATCACGACGGGGCGGGCATTGTCGGGCAGTGCCCATCGCGTCAGGGCCGGCCCGAGCACCGCGATCTCGTTGTTGCCGGTGAAGCGGTGGGCCGCGCCGGGCGGGCTGGGGAGCTGGCCCACCACTGCGCCGGTCTCGGGCCGCCACAGGATCAGGCTGGGCTCCTCCCCCCGGACGGCCACCAGGTCGCCATCGGGCGCGCTGGCGATGGCGTTGATGATGCCGCGCTGCAGCGAGACCCGCTGGGACAAGGCGCCGGTCTCCAGGTCGAGCACCGCGATGGCCCCCTCCAGGCTGCCCACCACCGCGCGGTCGCCGCCTGGCAGCACGGCGAGGGCCGAGGGCGCACCCAAGAGCCGGGCCAGGTCGGTGCCCAGGCGGCGCACCGCGCCCGTGGCCTGCAACACGGCGACGTCGCCATCGCTACAGAGGACCAGGCGGCCCTGACCCGGCAGCTCGGCGTGTACGGCGCTGCCCGCGTCGCCTTCGCAGACCGGAATGCGCCTTGCGGTCGCGGTCCCTTCGCCCAGGGCCACCATGAGAAAGGGGTTCTGGGGGGCATATTGCCAGAGCACCGACCCATCGCTGGACAGGTGGGTGGGCCAGATGTCCAGGCCCTCTACCAGCTGCGGCCGGTCCTGGCCTGTCGCCGGATCGATGAGACGGGCCGACCCGTTGTCCATCACCGCGATGGTCTGGCCATCTGCAGACACGGCGGTGGTACGGAAGGGGCCCTCTCGTCGCCACCGCTCCTGCAAGGGTTGGCCGCTCCAAAACGAGAGCGCGCCGGCTTGTTCGCAGAGCAGCCAGTCCGCGCGGGGGCCAATGCGCCGCTCCTCGCAGTCGGGCAGGGCCTCGCCCTCCTTTCGACGGGGTCGCGGGCTCGCGCCAAAGGCCGCCAGGGTGCCGCGCGCGGCGGCGCTCTCGGCCAGCACCAGGGCGTGCGCGGCCAGGATCTCGGCCTCTGCCCGCGCCCCGTGCAGCAGGGCCACGCCGGCCTGCGCCACCAGCGCCTGGGCGAGACTGGCGTCTGCGCGCACCTTTTCGGCGCGACTGAGCGCCTCTGCCGCCACTGCCCGATCCCGCTCTTCGGCCGTGCGCAGCGCCCCCACCGCGGCCACGGTGGCCAACAGGCCCAGGGCCGAGATGCCCAAGGTGATGGGCAGGCGCCAGGCCCGCAACAGCCGCAGAGACAGCTCCCAGGGCGTGTAGGCGTAGGCCTCCACCCGGCGCCCATCCAGGTAGCTGCGCAGGTCCTCGGCCAGCGCGGCCGCGGTCGGGTAGCGATCGTCGGGATCCCGCTCCAGCGCTCGGTTGACGATGGCCGCCAGCTCGGGTGGCTCCTGCAAGCGCGGCGGGGCCTCGCTCTGCAGGCGGCGCAGCACCGTCGCGCTGTCCGCGCCGCCAAAAGGAGGCTGGCCGCGCACCAGCTCGAAGAGGATCACCCCCAGGCTCCACACATCGGAGCGGGCGTCGCCGGCCCCGCCCGCGGCCTGCTCGGGGCTCATATAGCTGGGGGTGCCCAGGACGGCGCCCTCTTGGGTGAGGCTGGGCGCTTGGGGGCTGCCTTCGCCCTCGGCGGGGGCCTCCTCCTCGGCCATCAAGCGGGCGAGACCCCAGTCCACCACCTGGATCTCGCCATAGGCCCCCAGCATGAGGTTGGCCGGCTTGAGGTCGCGGTGCACGACCCCCTGGGCGTGGGCATAGGCGACGGCCTGGGCCACAGCCAGCAGCGGACGGAGCAGCAGCAGCCGCGCCGCCGGGTCGGGTGCGGCGCTCAGCTCATCGGCCATGGATCGGCCGCGAACCAGCCGCATCGTGTAGAAGGGCACCCCGTCCGGGCCCAGGCCGGCGTCATAGACCGGCACGATGCCCGGGTGCTCCAGGCGGGCGGTGATCCGGGCCTCCCGGGCCATGCGCCGGGCGTCCTGACCCGATCGCAGCAGCTTGAGGGCCACCGCCCGATCCAGGCGCTGATCCACCGCGTTGACCACGCGCCCCATGCCGCCGCGGCCCAGCTCGCCCTGGCGGGCATAGCGCTCGGCTTCGGGACGGGAGAAGGGCTGACCCGGCATTTCCCCGCCCTTCTCGGAGATCCCGGGCCCAAGGTCCCCGCCGCTGGCGATATTGGGCGCGCTGCCCTCGTCAAAGGGCAGGGCAGGGGGGGCGGGCTTGCCTTCTTGACCGGTCATCGGGCGCCCTCTATCCCCGGTAGACTGCCGACATGGAACGTCCGCACATCCGCTTCCGGCTGCCCGATGGCAGCCACACCGACCTGGGCCATGGCGACCTCATCGGCCGGATGTGGAATGCCGCCCTGCACATCGATGACGCGCGGGTGAGCGAGGCCCACGCCATGGTCAGCCTGCGCGGCGGCGAGCTTCGCCTGCTCGCCCTGCGGGGGCGATTTGCCGTGGACCAGCAGCCCCTCTCCGATGTGACCCTCTCCCCCGGCATGGAGATCCTGCTGGCCCGGGGCCTGTCCCTGGTCGTCGAGGCCGTCGTGCTGCCCGACCGGGTGCTGGCCGTCGAAGGCGACGGGCTCCCCCGGCAGCACCTCGTCGGCGTCTGCTCCCTCTTCGCCTCGGACCCGCCACGGATGGTCAGCCGCTATGCGGGCGATGCCGACGCCTGGATTTGGAATACCGGTCGCGGCTGGCGGCTTCGTACCGGCGAAGATGAAGGCGTGGTGCTTGAAGCCGGCGCATCCTGGACCCTCGCGGGCAAGGCCTTTCGCGCCGTCGCCGTGCCCTTGGAGCAGTCCGGTCCCAATCGAACGCGGGCCTTGGGGGCCGTGCAGCCTCCGCTGAAGCTGGTCGCCTTCTATGACACCTTGCACATTCACGCCGAGGGCCGGCCCACCGTGCAGCTTCGAGGCCAAGGCGCCCGGATCCTGAGCGAGCTGGTCTTGTGTGGGGCGCCGGTGTCCTGGCTGGAGATCGCCGGCCAGCTCTGGCCCGCCGAGGTCGAGGATTCCGCCGGGCTGCGCCGCAAGTGGGATATCGCCCTGGCCCGTCTGCGCCGGCAGCTCCGTGACGCCGACCTGCGCCCCGACCTGCTGCGCTCCGATGGCTCGGGGCTGGTGGAGCTATTTCTCTACGATGGGGACCATGTGGAGGATCGCACCTGAACCGAGCGGCCGGCGGGCCGCAGTCGGGAAAGTTGCCAAGAAAGTTGAGAAAGTTGCCAGGTGTTGCGTGTTGCGGCCGGCGAAAAGTTGAAAAGTTGCCAGGTGTTGCATGTTGAGCCTTTCCTCGCAAAGCTCAACATGCAACACCTGGCACCTGAGCCGCCTCACAGGCTTGCTCAGTAGTCCCTCCGGGCCCACCGCCAACCAGCTCGTAGCTGCCGAGGTCCCTCGCCCGCTCCGGGCTGGGTGCGTACTTCTGCGGGTTGATCGCGCGGCAGGGGTTGCGCGTCATCCGGCGAGAGATCTCGACCTGCCGAGAGAGAAGGAAGAGCTTGGGTGAGCAAACACCTCACCCAAGCCGGCCCGAAGACCCGCTACAGGGAGGACGTTGAGTGAAACGAAGAACCCTGAATCCCCCGCCCGCTTCCTGCGGATAACCTGACGCCCGAGCGGTGGCACACGAGGACCCTCGCAAGCCTCGCGGGGTTCGCTGGGCGTTGCGGGCCGCTCAACCTGCTTTGTGTTGGGCCTGACCGTTGGCTCCTGCACGCTGCGCGATGTCGAGCGCCTGGCATGAAGCTGGCGGTCGGCCGGGTTTTCGGCTGCGCTCGCCCACGGCACGACGCTGTACACCTTGGTCCGGCGGCTGAGCCCCGCGGCCCTGACTCGATCCGGACCAAGTCAAGGAGCTGTGGCTGAGCAAGCGCATGCAGTGACCCTGCGATCGGCATCTCGTTGGTGGCCATCGACGGCAAGTGCCTGGGCGCGGACCGCGAGAGCCCGCTAACCCGGAGTCCACCGGCATTGCCGTCCCGCGTCGGACCGCCTCCGAAGCGCCGCTCGAAGCGCAACGCGACGAAGGTCACCGATGCCAAGCGGGGAAACCTTCAGCTGCCGGACATGGACCCGGGCCCGGACGGCAAGCACCCACCGGTCAAGGCCCTCCGAGCCGTGCACGTCGCCTCCGCCGCCAAGGTGGCCATGCATCATGGTCATCCCGGAGCATCGTGCGAAGCGCCGATGTTCGAGGGCTTCGTCCGGGAGCTGATTCGAGCCTATGGACGCCATGGTCCAGTGCGTCCGGTGGATGCCAGTTTCGTCACCATCCAGAACCCCGCGATGCTGGCGATGTCGGGGATCCCCTACATCGCTGCGCTCGAAGGGCAATGTGGCGTACAGCACCGGCGCCTGTCCATGGTCATGGGTCAGGGCATCGATAAGCTCGCCGGGCGGGTGGATCGCCGAGACCCAGGAGGTCCGTAACAAGGCCCAGGTGCACCGACAGTTCGGCCGATCGACGAGCTGGGCGACTGTACGGAAGGCGACTACCGGCAGGTCTGGCGTCAGCGAACGACGATCGTCAAGGCCGGAAAGCCGCCCGTGATCGATGACCGGCTCTTCATCACCAGTCTGCCCATGAACAGACTCACGCCAGCGCAGTGCATGGCCGCCATCCGCGCCCACTAGCGATCGAGAACGACTGTTTCTGGACCCTCGACACGCGCAATGGAACGAGGACACCCGGGCCTGGGTCACACGGCCTGGTCGAGAGTCGCTCGCCGTCCTCCGGCTCATTGCCTACAACCTCGTTCGCATCGTGCGCACCTGGGTGCTGCGAGACGGCGAGGTCTTCGTCCAACGCCCAGACGGGCGGACCGCTCACCCACAACCTCAAGCGCAGGAAGGCAAAGGCCCTTCCGCGAAGTCAGTTGGCTTCCTCCGCGACGCACTGGTGATGCCCGGGATCCTTCCGATCCCGGGCAGAACATAACGACCCGCTCGCCCAGGCTCTTCCCCTCCCTCTCTCGGCAACCCATCGCAGCGACAGGTCCCGGCAAGCATGGCCGCGTCCTCATCGTGTGTCTACGAGCCGGGGAACGGTCGAAACACACCGCAGAGCTGGGGTAGGATCAATGGATATTCAGGTCTACCGATCAAGCCTGGCCGCCTCAGCAGATGCGTGGCAGGGCCTCTCCCGCCGGCAGGAGGAGCCGGCGAGTGCCACCAAAGGGCCCATGCAAGCGAACCTCTGGAGGCCCCTCGGTGACGGTGCCGATGCGTGCGGGGAAGGCGCCGGCAGCGTGCAGCAGGGCCATCGCCGCGGCTGCGGCGGGCGCGGGCAGCACCAGCAGAAAGCGGCCCTCGTTGGCCAGGAAGAGGGGGTCCAGGCCGGTCAGCTCGCAGGCTGCAGACACGAGGGGATGTACGGGAATGTTGGGCTCGGCGACATCGAAGGCCAGCCCCGAGGCCTGGCTCAGCTCGTCGAGGGTGGCGCCCAGGCCGCCACGGGTGGCGTCCCGCAGACAGGCGACCGGCAGGCCGGCTGAAAGCAGGGGCGAGACCTGGGGCCAGAGCAGGGCGCAGTCGCTGAGCAGGGGAGACTCGAAGGCCAGGCCCTCGCGTTGCGACAGGATGGCGGCGCCGTGTCGGCCCACATCGCCCGAGACGATGAGCGCATCCCCCGCGCGAATCCGCCAGGGGCCGATGTCGACGCCGGGGGCCACCGACCCGATGCCGGTGGTGGTGAGGTAGAGGGGGTCGGCCTGTCCGCGGCCGACGACCTTGGTATCACCCGTGGCCACCGCGATGCCCGCCGCGTCGGCTGCCTGCCGCACCGAGCGCAGGACGCGGTCGAGGTCGGCGTAGGGCAGGCCCTCTTCGAGGATGAGGGCCAGGCTGAGCGCCAGGGGCGCGGCGCCAGCCATGGCGAGGTCGTTGAGGGTGCCGAAGACCGCGAGCTGCCCGATGTCGCCTCCGGGGAAGGCCCAGGGCTTCACGACGAAGCCGTCGGTGCTGATGGCGGGGCGGTGGCCCGGCGGCAAGGCGGGCAGCACGGCGGCGTCGTGTCGCAAGGCGGCGGAACCGAGGATCGGCGCGATGTGCTCGGCCAGCAGCGCGCGCATGCGGCGGCCACCCCCCCCATCGGCGAGGTGGACCACGGCATCGGGCGGCGCGGGCAGGGGGCAGGGGCTGGCCGGGCTCATCGGGGGCTCCGGTGCTGGTAGAAGGCCGCGCAGGCCCCTTCGCTGGAGACCATCGGCGCCCCAGCGGGTGGTCCGGTGTGCATTCGACGCCGAATCGGGGGCAGGCGGGCGGCTGGATATGGCCTTGCAAGACATCACCGGCGCGGCAGCCCCGGTCGATGGGGGCGGGCAGGGTCACGGGATAGCGCAGCGCGGCATCAAAGGCGCGGTAGCGGTCGCGCAGCTTGAGGCCGCTGGCCGGCAGGCGGCCGATGCCGCGCCAGTCCTGGTCCACCACCTCGAAGATCTGCTCGACCATGGCCCGGGCAGCCGGGTTGCCGGCGTCGGGCGCCACCCGGCCATAGGCGTTGAAGACCCGGACCTCCCCCGCCTCCAATAGATCTACACAACTCAAGATTCCGCGCATGAGGTCCACGGGCTCGAATCCCGTCACGACGATGGGGCGACCAATGCGAGTGGCCAGCGGCTCATATTCGGCGATGCCCATGACCGCACAGACGTGGCCCGCGGCCAGAAATCCGTCCACGCGGCAGTCGGGGTCTGCACAGAGGGCCTCCAGGGCGGGGGGGACGCGCACATGGCTCACCAGCAGGCTGAAGTTTTCCAAGCCTTCGGCCGCGGCCTGGGCCACCGCCATCGCGGCAGCCGGCGCGGTGGTCTCGAAGCCCACCGCGAAGAAGACCACGGGGTGGTCGGGCTCCTGCCGGGCCAGGTCCAAGGCGTCCAGGGGCGACAGCACCACCCGCAGGTCCGCGCCACGCGCCCGCTGCCCCAGCAGGTCGCCCTGGGTGCCGGGCACCCGCAACATATCGCCGAAGCTGCACAGACGCATTCCCGGCAAGGCCGATAGGGCGATGGCCCGGTCGACCGCAGCGTCGGGCGTCACGCAGACCGGGCAGCCCGGCCCATGCAAGAGCGATAGATTGGGTGGCAGGAGTCGGTCCAGGCCATAACGCACAATCGCGTGGGTCTGGCCGCCACAGACCTCCATCAGGGTCCAGGGGTGGCGGGCCCGTTCGGCGATGCGCTGCGCGAGGCGGTGGACCTCGGCGGGATCTCGCCAGGGGGAGCCGCTCATGTCTCGCTCCTGGCCGGCCGCAGCACGCCGGCCTGCAACAAGGCGACCTCTGCGGCCTCTGCAGCTTCGAGGCTGAGCCGCGACAGGGCGAAGCCGGCGTGAACCAGCACCCGGTCCCCCACCTGGGCCTCGGGCACATAAGAGAGGCAGACCGGCCGGATGACGCCGCCGAAGCTCACCCGGCCCATGACCAGGGGGCGATCAGGGGTCGTCGGGCCGATCTCGAGGATCTCGCCGGGAATTCCAAGGCACATCATCCCTCCGAATGCAGGCGCTGACGGGCGGCCAGGCACTGACCATAGGCCAGCCCGCCGTCGTTGGGGGGCAGGTCGCGGGCGACCAGCACCCGATGGCCCCCTGCCTCCAGCGCGCTGCTGATCTCCTCCAGCAGGCGCCGGTTCTGGAAGCAGCCCCCGGCGAGGGCCACGGTGCCGGCCTGGTGGTGGTCCGCGAGGGCCGCAGCCAGCGCCACCAGGGAGCGGTGGAAGCCCAGCGCGAGGCTGGCGGGATCTGCCCCTCGGGCGCGCGCCTCGCGCAGACCGGCCACCAGCGGCCCCCAATCCACCCGAAGCAGGCCCGTGGCGTCGGGGACCAGCGGCAAGGCCCAGGTCGGGGCCGGGCCGGTCGCCCGGGCCGCGAGGGCCTCCAGGGCCTGGGCGCCCTGGCCTTCGTAGCTCAGGGTCGCCGGCCCTCCGCAAAGCCAGCCGACCCCATCGAAGAGCCGGCCCATGGACGAGGTCTGGGGGCAGCTGGGGCGGGCGGCCAGGGCGAGCAGGGCGGCGATGCCCGGCGCGTCTCGCCCGGTCTGCACACCCGGCGGCGCAGCCAGGCCCAGCTGCTGCAGCAAGGCCCGGCCGACACGCTCGGGTTCCCGGGCGGCGGCATCCCCACCCGGCAGGGGCAGCGGGCGCAGGCTGGCCACCCGCTGGCAGGTCGGGCCGGCCAGCCACAGGGCCTCGCCTCCCCAGGCCTCGCCGTGCAAGCCCAGGCCATAGCCGTCCCAGGTGAGGGCGAGAAGGGGCCCCTCGCTCCCATGCTCGCCGATCACCGCGCGGGCGTGGGCCTCGTGGTGCTGCACGCGGATCAGCGGCAGGCCCGCTGCGGCGGCGCGGGCCTCGGCCAGGCGCGTGCTGGGCAGATCGGGGTGCAGATCGCAGGCCAGGGCGGCGGGGGCCGCGATGGACCACAGCCCCTCGACCTCGGCGAGAAAGCGCGCCTCGGCAGAGAGATCGTCGATGCTCTCCGCCGGGGCGCCCAGGTGGGCCCGCCCGCCCACGCAGAGGGCGGGAGCCAGCTTGAGTTGGGCGCCCCAACCGAGGACCGTGGGGCCATCGGTGGGCGCAGAGAGGGAGCGAGGCAGGCTGCCTCGGGCCCGTCTCAGCACCATCGGCCCGCGCTGGCTGGGGCGCAGCAGGCCATCGTCCAGGGCACGCAGCACCGCCCGGTCGTGGTCCAACACGCCGTCGGCCGCCAGGGGGCCCAGCTCCGTCGCCAGCAGCGCCATGCCTTGGCCCGACCGGTTCGCGCTGGTACACAGCAGGGGCCCACCCATGCCTTGGGCCAGCAGCAAATGCAAGGGCGAGGCCGGCAGCATCAGGCCAAGCTCCTGGGCGCCGGGCGCCACCCCGGCCGCCAGCCCGGAATCGGCACGCGGCGGCAGCAGCACGATGGGGGCCCCGGGGCCGGTCAGCAGCGCCGCCGCCTGCCGGTCCACCGCCGCCAGGGCCTCTGCACCGGCGAGATCGGCCACCAGCAGGGCCAGGGGCTTGTGGGGGCGGGCCTTGAGGACGCGGACCCGGTCCACCGCTTCGGGCCGCTGCGCATCGCAGATCAGCTGAAAGCCGCCGACGCCCTTCAGGGCCAGGACCGCACCACTCTGCAGCGCGAGGAGGGCCGCATCCAGCGCCGCTTCGCCCTGCTGGTCGCCAAAGCGCAGCCGAGGCCCGCAGTCTGCGCAGGCGGTGAGCTGGGCGTGAAAGCGGCGGTCGGCCGGATCGGAGAACTCGGCCTCGCATGCGGCGCATCGGGGAAAAGGCGCCTGGGCGCAGCGCTCTCGGTCAAAGGGTGCGGTGAGGGCGATGCTGGCCCGCGGTCCGCACTGGCAACAGGCGATGAAAGGGTAGCGGTAGCGGCGGTTCTTGGGGTCGGCCAGCTCCTCTCGACAGGGCTCGCAAGGCGCCAGATCGGGGGGCAGCAAGCCCGCGCTCGCCCCCTGGCCGGCGGGGCTGGCGCCAATCTCGAAGGCCCGCTCTGCCGGCTGAGGCGGCAGCGCCTCGCTGTGCATGCGGTCGATGCGGAGGGGCAGAGGCAGCGCTGCGAGGGCATGCTGGGCCGCTGCCACGGCCTCGGGCGGCCCTTGCAGCTCCACGATGACGTCCTCTGCCTGGTTTGTGACACGGCCCGTGAGCCCGTGGGCGCGGGCCAGCCGGCTCAGGGCCGGGCGCAAGCCCACACCTTGCACCTCCCCCCCCAAGGCCAGGCGGCGCCGAATCACGGGCCGACGTCGATCCGGTCGATGAAGAGCCCCGTCTGGCCCAAGACCGTACCATCGGTGCTGCCACAGGCGGGGCAGAGGGTGAGGTGGTGTTCGGGTGCATAGACCCCGCCGCAAGCATTGCAGCGCGCCTCGACGTGTACCAGCTTCAGCTCCAGGACAGCGCCTTCTGCCGGTCCACCCTGGGCGACCGCGGCAAAGTGCAGGTCCAGGCTTTGTGCAGAGAGGCTCTCGGTCTCGGCGACGGTGCCGTAGACACGCTGAATGCGCAAGGCTTCGTCCGCTGGCAGACGGGACAGGATGGCGCCCAGGATGTCGCGGGCGAGGTGGGCTTCATGCACGGGGGCCTCGGGGGGGCGGGTCGCAGAGCAGCGCGCGCAGCATGCGCAGCGCGGGTTCGATGGCAGCGGCCACCGCCGGGCTCAGGCCCTGGCTGAGGCGGTCGGGCCGGTCGATGGAGACGGCGAGAATATCGACTAATGGCATGGTGTCGTTGAGTTCGCGCGCCAGGCCCAGGGCGACCGGCACCGTCAGGGAGTGGGTGGACCAGGTGCCTGTCTGCAGCGGAAGGGCGGATTCGGCGAGCCGTCGCACCCGACCGGGCGGCCCGCCGTCCACCACCGCGTCGATGAGCACCAGGTGCCGGGTGTGGGCGCAAAGCTCGATGAGATCGGCGGCGTCTCCGCTCTCCACCAGGGTGAGCCCCGCGGGCTGCTCCTGCCGAAAGGCCCGCAGGATGGCCAGGCCCACCGCGTCGTCGCCGGCTGCCTCCTGGCCGAGGCCCACCACCACCGGCTTCATGCCAGCTGCTCCCGCTGCAGGTCGAGGAAGTGGGTGGCGCAAGAGATGCAAGGGTCGTAGTTTCGGATGGCCTGTTCGGCGAGGTGCTTGGCCACCGCGTCGCTCTCGGTGCGCAGACGCGGGGCCAGGGCCCGCAGGTCGGCCTCGATGCAGCGCTGGTTCTGGCTGGTGGGCGGCACGATGTCGGCGAACCGGATGAGGCCGTCGGGACCGATGTCGTAGCGGTGGTAGAGGGTGCCGCGGGGGGCCTCGGTCACGCCATGGCCCAGGCCTTCTCGCAGGGTGACGGGCGCGTTGGGGGCGGCCGAACAATCGATGGCGCGGGCCGCGGCGGCGCCTTGCTGCAAGGCGTAGAGCACCTCGATGCCCCGCACCAGGATGCTGCGGAAGGGGTTCTGGATGGGCGGGAGGATGCCCAGCTCGTCGGCCAGGCGCTTCAGGTTGTCGGGCAGCTTGTCGAAGCCGAGGTTGTATCGGGCCAGGGGCCCGACCTGGTAGTCCTCCAATCCGTCGAGTCGGGCGTGCAGGGCGTTGCTGCGGGCCACATGCTCCTCCACCACATGGCCGGGGAAGTCCGCGACCGGGAAGCGGTGGCCCGCACTGGAGATCAGCTGGTCGCCCATGAAGGGGTAGGCGCCATCTTCGTGCACGGCGAGCCAGGTGCTGGGCCTTTCGAGGTCTGGGAAGTGAAAGGTGGCCACCCAACGCAGCAGGGCCTCGGCCAGGGGGATGCAGGCCTCCATCTCTGCGGCGAGGGCGTCCAGGCGGGCGCGATCGGGCAGCTTGTAGAAGCCGCCGACCTTTACGTTGATGGGGTGGACCTCTCGTCCGCCGGATAAGGCGACCGCGGCGTTGCCCGCCTTCTTGACGCGCAGGCCGGCCTTGACCAGGGGGCCGTGATCCCGCGCCAGCTCCATCACGTCGGCGACGCCCAGGAAGTCGGGCGCGTGCAGCATCACCATGTGCAGGGCGTGGGACTCGATCCATTCGCCAGCATAGAGCAGCTGCCGCATGCGCCGCGTATTGTCGCTGATTTGCACGCCCAGCGCGCCTTCGACGGCGGCGCAGGCGCTCATCAGGTAGGCGACGGGGCAGATTCCGCAGATACGGGCGGTGATGTCGGGCGCCTCCAGCGCGCTGCGGCCCCGCAAGAAGGCCTCGAAGAAGCGGGGGGGCTCGAAGATCCGCAGCTCCACCGTCTCGATGGCTTCGCCGCGGTAACGCAGGGTGAGCGCGCCTTCGCCTTCGACGCGGGCCAGGTGGTCCACCGCGATGGTCCGGGTGCCGTCGCTCATGGGGACTCCTCCTCTTCGAGTCTGCGGGCCTCGGCATCAAATGCAGGGGCGGCGGTGTTGAAGGTGCGCAGAGCGCGGCGCGTCTCGGCGGGTGTGGCTCCCAGGTTGGCCCACAGCGCCGACAGGGCGCGGGGTTGTGGGGCGTTGCTGGGGCCGAAGCAGCCATAACAGCCCCGGGCGTAGCGGGGGCACAAGGCGCCGCAGCCGGCGTGGGTGATGGGGCCCATGCAGGGCGTGCCCTGGGCGACGGTCACGCAGACCTGGCCGGCCATGCGGCATTCCGCACAGACGCTGTGGGCCGGCACGTCGGGGCGGCGCCCGTGCAGAAAGGCGAGGATGACATCCAGCAGCTGCCGCTTGTCCACCGGGCAGCCCCGCAGCTCGAAGTCGATCTTCACATGGGCCGAGGGCGGCGTGGACGTCGAGAGGGTAGAGATGAAGGCCGGCGTGGCGTAGACTTGGGAGATATACTCCTCTACCGAGGCGAGGTTTCGCAGGGCCTGGATGCCCCCGGCGGTCGCGCAGGCGCCGATGGCGACGACATGGCGGGACTGGCGCCGAATCTCCTGCAGGCGGTCGAGGGCCTCGGGGGTGGTCACCGAGCCCTCCACCAGGGACAGGTCATAGGGGCCGGGCCGGATGTGGCGGGTGGCCTCCAAGAAGTAGGCGATGTCGATGGCGCCTGCCACATCGAGCAGCTCATCCTCCAGGTCGAGCAGGGAGAGCTGGCAGCCGTCGCAGCTTGCGAGCTTCCAGACGGCGAGGGTGGGCCGGGCCATCAGCGCTCCCGCACGGTGAGGCGTTGCGCCACATCTTCGTAGCTGAAGACAGGGCCATCCTTACAGACAAAGTCGGGCCCCCACTGGCACCGTCCGCAGAGTCCGATTGCGCAGTGCATATTGCGCTCCATGGACAGGTAGATGCGGTTGGCGGGCAGGCCCGCCTTGCGCGCCTCCTGGGCGACGAAACGCATCATGATCTCGGGGCCGCAACTCATCACGGTGCAACGGTCCGGGTCGAGCTTCAAGCCGGGCATCAGCCGGGTGACCACCCCCACCGGGCCGGTCCAGCCCGGGCCGCCGCGGTCCACCGTCACGCCCAGCTCCAGGCGCGGATCTTCCGCCCAGGACTCCAGCTGTTCGGCAAAGAGCAGAGAGGCGGGCTCGCGCGCCCCCACCAGCAGGATGAGGCGACCGAATTCCGCGCGGTGGGCCAGCGCCCACAGCAGGGCAGGCCGCAGCGGCGCCAGGCCGATTCCGCCCGCCACCAGCAGCAGATCGCCGCCCCGGGCAGCCTCGACCGGCCAGGGGCGCCCAAAGGGGCCGCGCACGCCCAGGACATCGCCGGGCTGGCTGTCCAGCAGGGGCCGGGTGACGCCTCCGACGCCGCGCAGCGTGTGTACCAGGAGGCCGGGCTCGGCGGGATCCCCCGAGATGCTGATGGCCACCTCGCCATGGCCGAAGCGCCACAACATATTGAACTGCCCTGGTAGGAAGCGCATTCCGCCCGGACCGGGGTCCAGGGTGAGGCTCACCGTGTCCTTCAGGTCCCGCCGCACGGCGGTCACCACCATGGGCGTGGGCACCCAGGGATCGTGGGCCTTCAATCCATGCTCCCGTAGAGGTTGAGGGCTTGCAGCCGGCTGCGTTCCAGGCGCTGCTGGGCCTGCATCAGGGCCGCCTTCATGATCCGGTAGCCAAAGGCGGGCTCGGCCTCGCAGGCCAACCGAAGGGCCTCGCCATCCAGCTCGATCACCCGGGTGGGGGCGAGGGCGACCGCGTCGAAGTGCCAATGGTAGGGCGGAAAGAGCCAGGACCAGCCCACCAGCTCGCCCGCTTCGGCGGTCTCGAGCGGCACCCTGCTGCCCGCAGCAAAGAGCTCCAGGCCGATGCGTCCGTCCAGGATCAGCCAGGCGTGCCGGGCTTCGGCGCCGGCGCTGCAGAGGCGGGCGCCTTCGGGCTGGGCCCGAACCGTGGCGTGGGGCAGCAGGCGGTCGAGGTCGTCGGGCGGCAGCCCCCGGCAGAAGGGGTGTGCGGCGAGGGCGGCGCGCAGGGTGGCAGTCATGGGGACTCCGGGGGTCGCAGGGCCATGGCCTCGGCGACAATGTCGATGCCAGCGGGACACCAGGTGCTGCAACGTCCGCAGCCCACGCAGCCCGAGCTGCCGAATTGGTCCTGCCAGGTGACCAGCTTGTGGGTGAGCCACTGTCGGTAGCGGGAGGCCAGGCTGCTGCGCACCGGGCCGCCGTGGATATAGGAGAAGTCCAGGTGAAAGCAGGAGTCCCAGCGCCGCTCGCGGGTGGCTGCACCGGTCAGATCGGTCAGATCGACGACCCCGGTGCAAAAGCAGGTGGGACAGACCATCGTGCAGCCGGCGCAGCCCAGACAGCGCGTCGCGATGGCCTCCCAGGAGGGGCCCTCCAGCGCGGCGAGGATGCTCTCTCTCAGCCCCTCTTGGGGCAAGGCGCGCGACTGTTCCCTGGTGGCGGCAGCGGCTGCAGACTGGGGGGCGATGGCGTCGATCGGGCTGGCGGGGGAGAGGGGCAGGCGGGCTGCGATCGCCGCACCGGCCGGGCTCCCGATCTCGACCACGAAGCGATGCTGCCCCTCGGTGATCTCGGTGAGGCAGAGGTCGTGGCCCTGCTCCACCCGGGGCCCGCACTGCATGGACGCGCAGAAGCAGGCCCCGCCGCTCTCTGCACATTGCACGGCCACCACCAGCAGGTCGGACCGGCGGCTGGCATAGTGGGGGTCGGCGTGGCTTCCGTCGCGCAGCACCTTGTCTTGCAAATGGATGGCGGCCAGGTCGCAGGCGCGAAGGCCGACCAGGGCGAGGGGAGGGGGCGGGGCCGGCCGCTCGATCGCCATCCCACCTTCCGCCCCTCTCTCGGCCTTGAAGAGGGTCTGTCGGGCGGGATGCAGCCAACGCTTGGCCGAGTCCGGACCCACCGCATAGCCGAATGCTGCGCCGTCGGGACGGCTTCGCAGGCGGCTGTGGCCGGGGCGGTCCTCGGTGGTCCAGCCCCAGGGCAAGGCGGATGCAGCGGGAAGTGGATCCAGCATGATCGCCCCGTCGCGACGGACGGGGCCGATGACCTGTCGGCCGCCCTCGGCCAGCAGCGCGATCAGGCAGTCGAGGTCTTCGGCGGCCAGGGTGCCGGGGGCCGTGTCGTCCATGGTGCGGGAATATGCAAGAACCGGGCCAGCTACAGGATGCCGGGCCGCGGCGCGCCGGGCCCGAATCGCAGGGTGATTTGACCCGGCCCCCTGGGCACATCCGCCCAGGGCTATAGCAGGGACGCCGCGCCGGAGGACCCCATGACGCAGCCCGACCCCGATCTCGAGCCCCGCCTGACCGATGTGGAGGTCCGCATCAGCTTCTTGGAAGACAGCCTGAATCAGCTGGACGCCGTGGTGCGCGAGGTCGCCGACGAGCTGGCCCTGCTGCGCCGGTCGATGAAGGAGCTGCGGGGTCGGGTGGATGCCGGGGCCGAGACGGGTCCGGAGGCCAACCCCGATCTCCAGTACGAGAAGCCCCCCCACTACTGATGGCCCGGGCGGGGCCTCCTTCCGGCCGGCCTACTCGGCCTCGTCTCCGCCAAAGCTGGCCACCTC
Organism: Deltaproteobacteria bacterium; assembly: GCA_018401435.1. Taxonomy (GTDB): domain Bacteria; phylum Myxococcota_A; class UBA796; order UBA796; family UBA2385; genus M30B51. The sequence goes on from JAGYJW010000004.1 coordinate 39,769, forward strand.
GATATTCTCGGCCGAGGCTGTCTCACCGTCGGTGCGCGTACCCTGCATGCTGAAGGCCCCGCTGACGGCGTCGGGGTAGACCGACGCGTCCAAGAACAGGCGCAGGCTGTCGAAGCGGCTGGGATCGGTGAAGGCGGCGGGGTCGAAGCTGCCGCCCATGGCGTCCAGGTCCAGCTCGGCGAAGAAGAGGAAGGCCTCGGTCTGGCCCTCGACCAGCTGCAGGACCACGGCGATGGACTCGTCCAGGCGCCCGTCCTCGCTCTGCAAGGCCAGGGTGGCGTCTACCGCGACGTAGTTGTTGCATTCGACCGCGATGGCGGGGCTGGCGCCGCCGTCGCTGGGGTAGACAGCGGTGCTGGTGACGAAGCGCAGGCTGCTGCGGTCCAGGCTGAAGGCCGAGCTGAGGCGGTCCAGCTCGCCATCGGCCCAAGAGAGGTCGGCCAGGTCGGTCTCGGGGACCCGCGCGAGGATCTCGGCGCCGGTCATGCCCAAGGCGCTGTCCGCCTCGGCCAGGGGGGTCGGGATGTCGTCGCAGTAGGGCATGTTGCCGGAAGCCCCGTCATCGTCTCCGGTGTCGGCGTCCTCCTCGCTGCAGGCGCTGAGGGTGGTGAGCGCAAAGAGTGCGGTCAGGGCGAGGGTGCTGTCGGACAAGCGCATGGCTTCCTCCAGGGTGCCATATAGGCATATGCAATGAACGTGCCAATAGATGGATACTGCATTCTCGTCGAATCGGGCCCGCTGGGGCGCCCGGATCGCGACATTGGCGTCAGGGTGGCCGAGGGATGGGCCTCGCGCGGCCGAAAGGGGCTATGCTGGCGGAGCCACCCCAGCCGCCGAAGCGGGCGAAACAGGACGACGATGGCTGTGTTCTTGATCACCGAGATGGGGCGCGACCGCGCCCAGACCTGGGAGCTCCCCGCCGGAGAGATCACCGTGGGCCGCAGCGACACGGTGCTCGTCCTGCCCAATGTGTCGGTCAGCCGGCTGCACGCCCGCATCGACCCCACGGACAACGGCCACAAGGTGCTGGATATGGGTGGCGAAAACGGGGTGCTGGTCAACGATGTCGCGGTCAGGGACCATGAGCTGAACACCGGCGACGTGCTGGTCGTCGGCAAGTACAAGCTCGAGTACATCCGGTCCATGTCGGATCTCAAGGGGCCCCGCTTGCAGCAGGTCACGCTGCTGTCGGCCTATCCCAACCACCGGGCCGGCACCTCGGGCGACTCCACCTTCGCCCTGTCCCCCGAGCTGCGCCAGAAGATGCAGGCCCAGGACAAGCTGCGCGAGTGTGCGGCCCTGGTCGCCGTCCAAGGCCAGCGCGCCTTCAAGCCGGGCGCCTCCACCCTCACCATCGGCCCGGGCGGGCAGGTGCCGGCCTCGGTCTTTCTGGCCCGCAGCCCGGTCGCCGAGCTGGCTTGGGAATCCGGCGGCCACGTCCTGCGCAAGATCAGCCTGCTGGGCAAGGTGACGGTGAATGGCGGCCCCCCCGACGACAAGACCCCCCTGCGGCCGGGCGACCGGGTGCAGGTGGGGGCCGACGTCTTCACCTATGAGCTGTTGAAGTAGGTGGCCGACCCCGACGATGCCCCAGGGGCCGCGCCGGCCCGCTTCGTCGAGGTGGGCACCATCGGCCAGGGGGCGATGGGGGAGGTGATGCTGGTCCGCGAGCGCAGCCTGGGTCGCGAGGTGGCGCTGAAGCGGGTGCTGCCCGGGCGGGCCCAGCAGCCGCTGCTGATGGCCCACTTCGAGCGCGAGGCCCGCATCACCGCCCAGCTCGACCACCCGGGCATCGTGCCCGTCTACGAGATGACCCGCCAGGCCGATGGCGCGCTGGCCTACACCATGAAGGTGGTGCGCGGGATCACGCTGCAGGAGCTGATCACCCGCTGCCGGGAGGACCAGGCCGGCGGCGGGCCCATGGCCGAGGACCGGGCGCTGCCCGCGCGGCTGGCCCACTTCGTCAAGGTCTGCGAGGCGGTGCATTATGCCCACCAGCGAGGCTTCATCCACCGCGACCTCAAGCCCGCCAACATCATGATCGGGCCCTTTTCGGAGGTCTATGTGATGGACTGGGGCATCGCCCGCCCCTTGTCCGACCCCGACGATCTGGACGAGGCGGCGGCCTTTGCCGAGGCCGAAGGCACGGGCTTTCACCCCACTTCCGACCCCCGGGCCGTGATCCTGGGCACCCCGCGCTACATGGCGCCCGAGCAGGCCCGGGGCGAGGTGGCCGCCATGGGGCCGGCCAGCGACCAATACAGCCTGGGGCTCATCCTGCAGGAGCTGGTGACCCTGGAGCCCGCGCTGCCCGGCGAAGGCGCGGCCACCCTGCTGGGCTTCGCGGCCGAGGGCATCCGGTCGGCGGTGCGGTCCCGCCACGAGAATATCTCGGTTGATCCCGAGCTTCGGGCCATCATCGACAAGGCCTGCGCCCTGGATCCCGCCGCGCGCTACCCCTCTGTGCGCCTGCTCTCGGCGGATGTGGTGCGGCACCTGGGCGGGCGGGCGGTGCAGGCCCGCCCCGACAATGCGCCCCAGGCCCTGGCCCGCTGGCTGAGCCAACACAAGCAGGTCATGATGCTGGTGCTGGTGGGCCTGCTCACCGCCGTCTTTGCATCCAGCACGGCCTTTCTGTTGTGGCAGCGCCACCACCGCGAGGCAACCTTGCTGCGCGAGGCCCGGCTCACCCAGGTGATCACCGCGGCGGCGGATCGGTCGCACTTCATCTATGAGCACCTGCTGGTCTATGAAGGCATCGTGCACACCCTGGCGTCGGCGGCGGCCCAGGTGCTCACCCACCCGCCCGCGGGCAACCTGGACTACTTCGATGAGGCCGCCTTTGACGCGGGGGAGGTGCCCGACCTGGCCCAAAGCGCCCGCTATGGCCGGCCGGTCAGCATCGACTGGCCCGTGCTGGTGGTCGCCCCCGACGCGGCGCCCGACCTGGGCCCCACCTTGACCCGGCTGGCCACCTTGCGGCCCACCTTGCGGTCGGCGGGGCTGCGCAGCGCGGGAGAGGCCGTCGAGGGCTTGAGCGCGGCGGACCTGGGCGAGCGGGTGCGGGACGGCGGCATCCCCCTGCTGGCCGCCTATGTGGGGGTGGAGCAAGGGGTGCACATCGCCTGGCCGGGCCAGGGGGGCTACCCCCAGGGCTACGATCCCCGGGCGCGGCCCTGGTATACCGAGACGGTGGCGCAGGGTGGGACCGGCGCCCGGTGGTCCCCCCCCTATGTGGACGCCTTGGGCCTGGGCGTGGTGATGCCCTGCACCTTGCCCATCCGCGACGATGGCGGCGCCCTGCTGGGGGTTGCCGGGGTGGAGCTGGCCATGGGCACCGTGCTGGCCGACCTGCTCGCCTTGGACCTGCCGGGGGTGACGGCGGTCTGGCTGGTGGACGCCCGGGGCCTGGTGCTGGCGCCGCTTGCTGCCGGGCAGGCCGAACTCCAGCCCTTCCACCTGCCCGAGGTGGTGGCCGAGGTGGCGGCGGGCCGGTCGGGCTGGCGTGAGGGCCTGGGGCCGGACGGCGCCACCCTGGCCATCTACTATACCCTTGGGAATGAAGGACTGGCCTATATTGTCGAGGGGAGAACCCAGGCGCTTCTGGGCGAGTAGGCCCACGCGGTTTCACAAGGGTCTCACGCCGGGATGTGCGGGTGGTGCCCCCTATGGGCTAGGTGGCCGGGCCATGTCTGAGACTCCCGGGCGCCTGCTCCTCCTCGGCCCCCAGCGGCCGTCCCCCAACCTCTCCCTCGCCCTGGCTGCCGCCAAGGTGAAGGGCCCCGTCGCGGTGGTCACCGCCGGCTGGCGCCATGAAGAGGCCGAGCTGGACGCCCTTCAGCGCGATCTGCCCTACCACCTGGTGCACCTGCCACTCTACCGGTGGTTCGATGAGGTGATGGCGCGAGATGCGGCGTTGAATGCAGCCTACCGTTCGCGCCAGGACCGGGTGCTCGCCTATAAGGAGCTCTACCGCCTGCGCCTGAGCGCGGCCTATGCCTCGGTGCTGCGCCTGCACCGCATGCCGCGCACGCAGACCGATCTCCACGAGGCCGAGCTGCTGGACGCCGTCGAGGTCGTGCGCTGCTTGGACAGCCGGTCGGTGGAGGTCTGCGAGCGCATCCGCCAGGACACGGTCGCGGTGCGGGCCGACCATCCGGCCGCCGCCCCCTATAGCCAGCGGGTGGCCGAGATCATGGGCCACTGCGACGCGCTGGTGATCGCGGGCGGCCACGTCGCCGTCCTGCTCAACCGGCTGCTCTTCTTTGATATGGACCAGCGCATCGCCGAGCTGATGGCCCGCGGGGGCACGGTGGCGGCCTGGTCGGCGGGGGCCATGGCCTTGAGCGAGCGGGTGGTGCTCTTCTACGATGATCCGCCCGAAGGACCCAGCGAACCCGAGGTCCTGGATCGGGGCCTGGGGCTGATCCGCGGCAAGACCCTCTTCCCCCACGCCCGGCGGCGCCTGCGCTTGGACACCCCAGACCGCCTGCGCATGCTCCAAGCCCGCTTCGGGGAGTGCGTGGGTCTCGAAAATGGAGCCTGGGTGGAGATCTCGAACGGGGGCTGGCAGGATTTCAGCGAGCCCGACAGCCTGCTGCACCTGTCGCCGGGGTGGGGCCGATGAGCGTCGTCGCCGACCTCGCCGCCTCCCTGCGCGCCGCCCCGGACCAGGCCGATCGGCTGCTCAAGGAATTCGTGGCCAGCCACCGCTTCCCGTTGGTATCGGGCAGCGCGGCCACCTTCTTCTTCTGGGATGGGCGGCCGGTGGAGTCCATCTACCTGTTGCACTGGGTGCACGGGCTGGAGTCCCGGCAGGCCTTCCAGCAGATGGGCGAGACCCAGGCCTGGTTCTTGACCGTGGACCTGCCCGTGGCGGGCCGGGTCGAATACAAATTCGAGCTGCACCGGGGCGGGCAGCGCCACTGGGTACGGGACCCCCTGAACTTGCGGCTGGCGCGGGATCCCTTCGGGGCGAATTCCGTCCTGCCCATGCCCAACTACCGGATCCCTCCTTGGACGGCGCCCGAGGTGGGGGTGCGGCCGGGCTCCTTGGACGGCTTCGCGTTGCGCTCGGCCGTCTGGGGCGATGAGCGACCCATCCAGGTCTACCTCCCCCGCGAATATAGCCCGCGGCGAAAATACCCGGTCATCCTCTGCCACGATGGGCGCGACTACATCGAGTACGCCGGCATTCGCACCATCCTGGACAACCTGGTGCACCGCCACGAGGTGCTGCCCACGGTGGTGGTCTTCACCAGCGGCAGCGACCGCCGCAATGCCGAGTACGGCGCCAATCCCAAGCAGGTCGAGTTCCTGTGCGACGAGCTGCTGCCGGCGGTGGAGAAGCGCTACGGCGTCTCCTCCGACCCCGCCGATCGCGGGCTGATGGGGGCGAGCTTCGGTGCGGTGTCCAGCCTGTTCACGGCCTGGTCGCGGCCCGGCGTCTTCGGCCGGCTGCTGTTGCAATCGGGCAGCTTCGTGTTCACCGATGTCGGGCACCACGGGCGCTCCGATCTCTGGGACCCGGTGGTGGCCTTCATCAACGCCTTCCGGCAAGACCCCGCGCGGATCCAGGCGAAGACCTTCATGAGCTGCGGCACCTTCGAGAGCCTCATCTCCTACAATCGCAGCATCGCGCCCCTCATGCGCGCCGCGGACTTGCAGGTGCGCTTTGTCGAGAGCGCGGACGGACACAACTGGATCGCCTGGCGGGACCACCTGCGCGATGGCCTTGCCTGGCTCTACCCTGGCCACCTCTGGATGACCTATGACTGAAGCGGATGCCACGACCCGTCGAATCGGTTTGAGTTTGGGGGCCGACCTGTGCTGGCCCGCCGCCTATGAGGCGCTGATGGAGAGGCTGAAGCTGGACCTGCCCGTGGGCACGGCACAGGTGCGCTTCGACGTCGAGCGGGTTCAGGTCGAGCCCTTCGATCTGCGCTACAAGCCGCGCTACGACCTCGTCATCGACCGCTTGACCCACTGGTTTCCCACCACCCGGGAGTGGATCAAGAAGATCGCGCTGATGGATGATGTCTACGTGCTCAACAACCCCTGGGCCATCCAGTCCATGGAGAAGCACACGACCTACTGCGCGATGATGCGCCTGGGCATGCCCATCCCCGAGACCTGGATGCTGCCCCCCAAGGAGTATCCCAAGCCCGGTGACGACCTGATGACCCGGGACATCGAGGTCACCGTCAAGCGCTACAACAAGCTCTTCGACCTGGCCAAGGTGGGCGAGGCCGTGGGCTATCCCGCCTTCATCAAGCCCTATGACGGCGGCGGCTGGGTGGGCGTCAAGCAGGTCAAGGACGCCGGGGCCTTGCACAAGGCCTATGACGAGTCGGGCCAGCGGGTTCAGCACCTGCAGGCCGGGGTCAAGGACTGGGACCTCTTCATCCGGGCCATCGGCATCGGGCCCCAGGTCAACATCATCCGCTACGACCCCGATTCGCCGCTGCACGACCGCTACAAGGTGGACTTCAACTATCTGGACGCCGAGGCCTGGCAGCGGGCCGTGCGCATCGGGCGGGTGATCAACGCCTTCTTCAACTGGGACTTCAATTCCTGCGAGATGCTGCGCAGCGATGGCGTGCTCTTCCCCATCGACTTCGCCAACGCCTGCCCCGACAGCCAGGTCACCTCCCTGCACTTCCACTTCCCCTGGGTGGTGAAGTCCCTGCTGCGCTGGAGCATCTTCTGTGCGGCCACCCAGAAGCGCCCCAAGCTCAACCTGGACTGGCGGCCCTTCTTCGACATCAGCGATCGAGACGACCTGAGCTTTGACGAGAAGCTGGTCCTCTATGACGACATCGCCAAAGAACGCTTCCATGCCGACGAATTCGATGCTTTCTGCAAGAGGCACCTGTCGCACCTGGACGCGGTGGCCTACGACTACTTCGGCAGCGACGCCTTCTACAAGGTGGTCACGGCCAAGGTCGCCGCCCTCTTCCCGGCCCACGAGGTCAAGCGCTTCAGCGACCACTTCTACGGGCTGGTGCAGTTCTGGCGCAAGACCGAGGCCGACCGCCTGGGCCTGAAGGCCGAGGTCGCCCCGTGAGCGCCCACACGGTCAGCTGGTATAGCCACCGGGTGGGGCGGGAGATGACCGTGGCCCGCTGGGGTCACGCGGGCCGCCCCGTGTTGCTCTTCCCCACCGCCGCCGCCGACTGCTTCGACTACGAGCGCTTCTTGATGATCAAGGTGCTGCAGCCCTTGATCGATGCGGGGCGCATTCGGGTCTACTCCTGCGAGACCAACGCGGGTCAGAGCTGGTTGAACGCCGACGCCAAGCCTTGGGTAAAGAGCTGGTTGCAAGCCCGTTATGATGGCTATGTGGCCGAAGAGCTGCTGCCCCACATCGCCCGGGACAGCGGCCAGGGCGGGCAGATCATCGCGTCGGGCGCGTCCATTGGCGCCTACAACTCGGTGAATACCGGGGCCAAGCACCCCGAGTACTTCAGCCACATCATCGCCATGTCGGGCACCTATGACTTCGACCGGTGGATGAGCGGGCACCGCGACCAGGACTACTACTTCAACCAGCCCATGCTCTACCTGGCCGGCATCCCCGACAGCCCCCAGCTGGACGGCATCCGCAAGGTGCAGTGGGTGGTGGCGACCGGGCAGGGCCGGTGGGAGGCCCCTGACGAGTCCGTGCGCCTCGCCGCGCTGCTGCGGGGCAAGGGGGCCAGGGTCAACCTGGAGCTGTGGGGCCACGACTGCGACCACGACTGGGTCACCTGGCGGGCGATGCTGCCCCTGTTCCTGGACAAGCTGGTAGACTGAAGATCCGCTGCAGGCGCCCATCCTGGCGCGTTGCACCCTGGGGGCTTCCATGCACGTCATCCTGCTCGCGCCACATTTTCCCGCCAACCAGTTCCGCTTCTTGATGGGGCTCAAGCGGGTGGGTGCGCGGGTCACCGGCATCATCGACAGCCCCCGCGAGGCCGTGCCCAGCCAGGTGCTCAACCTGCTGGACGGGGTCGAGTTCATCCGCAATGTGACCAGCGCGGACGAGGTCGAGGCCGCCGTGCTGCGCATCCAGCGAAGGGGGCCCTGGGTGCACCGCCTGGAGGCGACGGTGGAGGCCCATGTGCGGGTGGCGGCCCAGGTCCGGGAGCGCACGGCCATCCCCGGCCTGCCTTTGCGGGTGGTGGAGCTTTGCCGCGACAAATACGCCATGAAGGACTTCTTGCTGGCCCAGGGCTTCCCCTGCGCCCGGCAGGTGCCCGTAGCCAGCGCCGCCGAGGCCCGCGCCGCCGCCGCCACCTTGGGGCTGCCCTGCATCCTCAAGCCCCGGGATGGGGCGGGGGCTTCGGGCACCTACAAGATCCTCGACGCCGATGGGCTGGAGCGTGCCATCGCCGAGAGCGGCCTGGACCGCGGCGCGGCCCTCACCATGGAGGAGTTCCTCCAGGGCCACGAGGGCTTCTTTGACACCTTGACGGTGGGCGGCGCCGTCGAGATGGACTTCGTCTCGCACTACTACCCCAACGTGCTGCCGGCCATGCGGGACCGGTCCATCAACCCCATGCTGCTGGCGACCAACCGCATCGACGCCGACGGCTATAGCGAGCTGCGGCGCTTTGGCCGCAAGGTCATCGCGGCCCTGGGCATCGAAACCGCGGCCACCCATATGGAGTGGTTCTTTGGGCCCCAGGGCCTCAAATTCAGCGAGATCGGCGCCCGCCCGCCCGGGGTGGGGCTCTGGGACATCTACTCCGACATCGGCGAATTCGACCTCTACACCGAGTGGGCGCGGGCGGTCTGCTGGGGTGAGGTCCTGCATCGGCCCAGCCGGCGCCACACCGGCGGCCTGCTGGCCATTCGCCCGGACCAGGACGGCACGGTGGTCGGCTACTCTGGCGTCGATCTGGTGCAGCGCAGGTATGGCGGACATATTGTGACCGCATATCTGCCGCCTGCCGGCTCGCGCACCCAGCCGGTGGAGGCGGGCTACAAGGCCAACGCCTGGCTGCAGCTGCGACACAGCGACTACGACGCCTGCTATGCCATGATGGAAGAGATCGGTCGGACCCTGAAGATGCACGCGCGCTGAAGGGGGACCATGGCCAGCCTGCTCCATGTGGCGGTCGGTGTGGCCGCGGGGCGGCTGTGGGCCGGGCGGCCCTCCTGGCGCGCCGCCCTGGCCTGGTCGGCCCTGTCGATGCTGCCCGACGCCGACGTGCTGGCCTTCGTCGTCGGCATCCCCTATGCCGCCCCCTTCGGCCACCGGGGCGCCAGCCACTCCTTGGCCTTTGCCCTGGCCTGTGGGCTGGCGGTGGGCCTGGTGGGCCGACGGGCGCGGCTGGGCGCCCTGGTGGCCGCGGTGGTGGCCAGCCACCCCTTGTTGGACGCGCTGACCGATGGGGGGCTGGGGGTGGCCCTGCTCTGGCCCCTGTCCGACCAGCGGGTCTTTGCGCCCTGGCGGCCCATTCCCGTCGCGCCCATCGGTGCTGGCTTCCTGTCGGTCCGGGGCCTTCGGGTGGCCCTGGCCGAGCTGTTGCCCAGCCTGCCGCTCCTGGTCTTCGGGCTGTGGCCCTCCCGGCCCGGGCGTGTCGGGAGGGGCCAGAAGAAATAGCTTCCGCTGCTTCAAGGTGGAGGGTGCATGGACGGTATCGGCGTGGCGCGCTTTGACGCGGTGGTCGTGGGCCTGGGGGCGGTGGGGGCCGCCACGCTGCTGGCCCTGGCCCGGGTGGGCGCGCGGGTGCTGGGCATCGAGCGCTTTTCGGTGGGCAACGACCAGGGCAGCCACCACGGCCACAGCCGGGTCTTTCGCCACGCCTACTTCGAGCACCCCGACTATGTGCCCCTGCTGCTGCACAGCAGCGCGTCCATCCGGCGCTTGGAGGCCGAGACTGGGCTGTCCTTGAAGGAGAGCTGCGGCGTGCTGCTGGTTGGTCCGCCGGCTTCGGCCCTGCTGGCGGCTTCGGCCCAGAGCGCCCGGCAGTGGTCCATTCCGGTCGAGGCGCTGTCGCCTGCCGCGCTGGCCGCCCGCTACCCGCAGCTCCCCCAGAACGAAGGGCTGGTGGGCCTCTTTGAGCCTGGCGGTGGCTTTCTGCGGCCCGAGGCCATCGTCCGCACCCAGGTGGCCCGGGCGCGGGCTCTCGGCGCCGAGGTCTGGACGGGCCACGGGGTGCAGGCGCTGGACGAGGGCCCGGCCGGCTTTCGGGGAGGGCGGGCGGTCGAGGCTGGGCCGACGCCCTGGTGCTGGCGGCCAGTGGATCGGAAATCTCCCGGATCTCTTCAGCATCCAATCGCCTGCGCTGGCGCCGCTGCTGCGGGTGACCCGGGAGATCCAGGCTTGGATTCAGCCCGAAGACCCCGCGGCCGCGGCCCCCGATCGGTTGCCTTGCTGGCTGCTGGAGCGGCCGGGCCAGGCCATGGCCTATGGCATCCCGGTGGACCCGCTGGCCGAAGGCGCGCCCCGGGCCAAGCTGGCCCTGCACGGGTCCGGCCCGACGGTGGACCCCGAGACGGTGGACCGGGCCGTGCATCCGGCCGAGATCGCCGCCTTGCAGGCGCTGGCGGGCTCCAGCCTGCCGGGGCTGCCGGGCCCCGTGGTGGATGCCAAGGTCTGCCTCTACACCATGACCCCCGACGAGCACTTCATCCTCGATCGGGTGCCCGGCATGGACCGGGCCTTCTTCGCGGCGGGCCTGTCGGGCCATGGCTTCAAGCTGGCCCCCGCCCTCGGCCAGGCCCTGGCAGACCTCGCCCTGGACGGGCGCACCGCCTTGCCGGTGGGCTTCCTCCGACTGGATCGCCTTGCACTGTAGACAGTAGTTGTATATGGTCTGCATACAGTAATCCCCAGTCTCCCGAGGTTCCCATGCCGACCCCCACCGCCCCCACCGCTCCCGCATCCAAGCGCGCCCTGATCATCGGTTCGGGATTTGGCGGCTTGTCCTTGGGGATCCGCCTGCAGAGCATGGGCTTCACCACCACCATCGTCGAGGCCCTCGACGGCCCGGGTGGTCGGGCCCGCGTGCGCAAGGAGCAAGGATATACCTTCGACATGGGCCCGACGGTCATCACCGTGCCCCACTTCATCGAAGAGCTGATGCAGCTGGAAGAGGGTGTACACGGGCTGGATGAGCCCGACTTTCCCGCCGCGCTGCTGGAGGAGGGCGCGCGGGTGCGAGAGGGCATCTCGGGGGGCACCCACACCAGCCGCTACTGCACCATCCGCCCGATCCTGCCCTTCTACCGAATCTATTTCGATGACGGCAGCTACTTCGACTATGACGGCGACCCCGAGAATACCCGCCGGCAGATCGAGGCCATCGAGCCGGGGGATCTGCCTGGCTACGAGCGCTTTCACACCGACGCCCGGGCCATCTTCGAGCGGGGCTTCCTGGAGCTGGGCTACACCTGCTTCCAGGACCTGGGCAGCATGCTCAAGGTGGTGCCCGACCTCTTCGCGCTGGACGCGGTGCGCAACCTCTTCCGCTTCGCGTCCCGCTACTTCAAGAGCGACAAGCTGCGGCAGGTCTTCTCTTTCGAGACCCTGCTGGTGGGTGGCAACCCCCTGCGGGTGCCCGCCATCTACGCCATGATCCACTTCGTCGAGAAGACCTGGGGCATCCACTATGTGATGGGGGGCACCGGCGCGCTGGTGCAGGCCTTCGTGCGGAAATTCGAGGAGCTGGGCGGCACTTTGCGGCTGTCGGCGCCGGTGGCTGAGATCCTGGTGCACGACGGCCAGGGGGGCGAGCCCTCCCGCTTTGGGCGGCGGGTGGTGCGCGGCCTGCGGCTGGAGGATGGCGAGGTGCTGGAGGCCGATCTCGTGGCCAGCAACGCCGACTACGGCACCACCTACATGAAGATGATTCCTGCGCGATACCGTAGCTGGAACCCCGATCTTCGCGTGAAGAACATGCGTTGGTCCATGTCGCTGCTGGTGATCTACTTCGGCTTCAAGGACGACCCCGAGCAGCCCTTGGATCTGCGCCACCACAACATCATCCTGGGCCCCCGCTACGAAGAGCTGCTGACCGACATCTTCGACCGCAAGGTGCTGGCCGAGGACTTCAGCCAGTACCTGCATGTGCCCACCCTGACCGATCCGAGCATGGCCCCCGAAGGCCACCACGCCGCCTACACCCTCATCCCCGTGCCCCACAATGGCAGCGGGCTGGACTGGGCGGTCGAGGGCCCCAAGCTGGTCGAGAAGGTGCTCACCATGCTGGATGAGCAGGGCTACATCCCGGGTTTGCGCGCGCGCATCACGGTCAAGTCCTTCATCGACCCCCGCTACTTCGAGGGCGATCTGCGCAGCTACCTGGGCAACGCCTTTGGCCCCGAGCCCGTGCTCACCCAGTCGGCCTGGTTCCGGCCCCACAACCGCAGCCAGGACATCGAGGGGCTGTATATGGTTGGGGCGGGCGCCCAGCCGGGAGGCGGCACCCCCAGCGTGATGATGTCGGCCAAGATGACGGCCCGCTGCATTCGCGAGGACCGCGCCGACGTGGTGAAGGCGGCCGAGAGCTGGCCAGCCGAGCAGCGCCTGGCCTGCAAGTAGGCCGCGGGCTCAGGCGTAGCGGACCTTCACCGTCTGGAAGAGGCGACGCACGCCCTCCATCACCACCTCGGTGTCGGGGTGGCGCAGCATGACCCAGCCCTCGCCCTCGTAGCCGTCGGCCCGGGGGGCGCCGGGCTGGGGCAGGTGCTTGTCCACCACCAGGTGGCCCATGGCCTTCTGGGCCTGGTCCAGCCCCTGCACGTCCAGCACCCGGTTGCCGCCGGGCTGGCGCAAGAAGACGGTGGCGGCTGCATAGCGGCGTTCAAAGTAGCCATCGACGCGGTCGTCCACCATCAGGCGGGCCCAATCCAAGAAGAGGTCGCGGTCGTAGACCTGGCCCATCAGGTTCATTATGCGGGCGCCGGGCGGGCGGGCGGCGATCTCACCCACGGCCAGGCTGCCATCGGGGCGCCGGAACCACTCCATATGGGTGATGCCGGTCTGCAGGCCCAGGGCGGCCACCACATCCTGGCCCAGCTTGCGGACGGCATCGTAGCGGGCGTCGGCGATGTCCCGGGGGGCCAGCACGCACCACTGGATCCAGGGGTTCTCCATGACCTCCAGGGGCGTGGGCAGGTAGCGGGTGATGCTGTAGAAGCGCACCTGGCCGCCCAGGGTGAGGGTCTCGAAGCTGTGCTCCTCTCCCTGGAGGAATTCTTCGACCAGGGCGGGGCGCTGGGGCGAGGGGCGGGATTCGGCCAGGCACTGCTTGAGGCTGGCGGCGTCCGTCACCCGGTAGGTGGCCCGACAGCCCGCGCCGGCGGGGGGCTTGACCACCACCGGCAGGCCCACCTGGGCGATGAAGGCGTGCACGTCGGCATCGGAGTGGGCCAGCATGTGGCGGGCGCAGGGCAGGCCGGCCGCCCGCAGCGCGTCCTTCATCCGGGCCTTGTCGCGAAAGACCTGGGCGGTGGCCACCCGCATGCCGTCGATGCCCAGCTCTTCGCGCACCTGGGCGATCTGCTCCTGGGCGTTCTCCAGCACGCCCAGCAGGCGGTGGATGGGCCCGAAGCGGGCGCTCAAGGCCTCGACCCCGCGGCGGATCCAGGCCGGGTCCAGGGCGTCGGGGATGCGCTCGACATGGGCAAAGCCTACGTCTTCGCGGGGGGGCTCCTGGAAGAGGCCCAGCAGGCGGACGCCTGGCACCCGCGACAGGGCCTTGCAGAAGGTGAGGGTGGCGGACAGGGGGAAGGGGGCGATGAAGATGACGTTGCGCATCCGCGGCGGCTATCCGGCGTCCTGGCCTTGCGCGGTGACGATTGGTGGGCGAATTGGATGCCCAGGACTTCCCCGGGGGACGAGCATGCGCGCCTGTTTTCTTTCGCCTGGATACCCGGCGGAGATGCCCGACTTCACGCGGGGGCTGGCCGAATGCGGCGCCCAGGTCATCGGGGTCGGCGAGGGCCCGGCCCAGGCCCAGCCCCAGAAGGTCAGAGAGGCCCTGAGCGCCTGGATCCAGGTGCCCAGACTATTTGATGAAGATGCGCTTGTAGCGCAGGTTGTCGCAGAGCTTCGCAGGATCGGCGGCGTGGACTGCGTCGAGGCCTGCTGGGAGCCCCTGGTGCTGGCCGCCGCCCGCATTCGAGAGGCCCTGGGCGTGCCGGGCATGTCGGTGGACACGGTGCGGGGCTTCCGCGACAAGCAGCTGATGAAGGACCGGGTGGCGGCGGCGGGCCTGCGCGTGCCCCGGGCCGAGCGGGTGTGCACCGAGGCCGAGACCCGGGCGGCGGCGGCCCGCATCGGCTTCCCCCTCATCCTCAAGCCCCTGGCCGGGGCGGGCAGCGCCGACACCTACCGGGTGGACTCCGAGGCCGACCTCAGCCGCGTCCTGCGGCTGATGGGCCATGTGCGCGAGGCCTCCTGCGAGGAGTTCATCGACGGCGACGAGTTCACCTATGACACCGTCTGCGTGGGCGGCGTGCCGGTCTACGAGAATGTGGCCTGGTACCTGCCGCGGCCCCTGGTGGCCCGCACCGAACACTGGATCAGCCCCTTCATCGTTACGCTGCGCGACCTGGGCGTGCCGGCCATCCGGCCTGGGGTCGAGCTGGGCCGCGGCGTGCTGCAGGCCCTCAAGATGGGCAATGGCTTCACCCATATGGAGTGGTACCGGAAGTCCGATGGCGAGGTCGTCTTTGGCGAGATTGGCTGCCGGCCGGGCGGCGCCCGCCTGGTGGACCAGATGAACTTCACCGGCGACATCGACCTGTACAAGACCTGGGCCCAGGCGGTCCTGGGCTTGCCGGCCCAGGTCAGCAACAGCCGCCGCTACCACTGTGGCATCGTCTTCAAGCGGGCCTGGGGCGAGGGTCGCATCCAGCAGCTTGCCGGCCTGGACGCCCTGCTGGCCCGGCACCGGGGCTGGATCCTGGACGAGACCCTGCTGCGGCCGGGCACGCCCCGCCGCGACTGGAAGGCCACCCTGGTCAGCGATGGCTATGTGCTCTTCCGGCACCCCGACTGGGATGCCGTGCGCGCCATCGCCCGGGATGTGCAAGAGAAGGTGCGGCTGGTCGCGGGCTGAGGCGGGGCTCAGCCCTGGGGGCCGGCCACCGCCACCGCCACCGCCACCCGAGCGCCTGCGCCGGCGCCGCCGCTTGGGCGGCCCCTCGCCACCGCCGTCGCGGGGAGGCTGCTGGCCCTGGGCCTGGGGCTGGGCCTGGGCCTGGGCCTGGGCTTGAGGCTTGGGCGGGGCTTGCGGGCGGGGAGGGAGGGCGCTGGGGTCCGCGGTCGCGCTCGGGGGCGCGCCTGGGGCCGCGGAGGCTCGACCGGGGCGCGGGGCGGCCCGCACCGCGGGCCCTTGGTGGCGTCGCCGGCGCCCCGCCAGTCCAGCCCCTCGAAGAAGGCCTCGGTCTCGCTCTGGCGGCGGGCCCGCTTGCGCGGGGCCGGCCGGGCCTCCACCTCCTCCTCGGCCTCGACGTCCTCGCCCATGCGGCGGCGGTGGTCGCGCTCGGCGGCCTGGATCTCGTCCACCACCCGGCTCACATTGGCCTGGCGCTCGGAT
Organism: Deltaproteobacteria bacterium; assembly: GCA_018401435.1. GTDB lineage: Bacteria > Myxococcota_A > UBA796 > UBA796 > UBA2385 > M30B51. The sequence continues at coordinate 55,305 of JAGYJW010000004.1, forward strand.
CCCCGCCAGCGGCCCGTCAGTGGAGAATCGGGCAACAACGTGCCTTTTTCGTAGAGTGACCACATCTCGGGCCCGAAGCGCGTATCGGCCAGCGAGGGCAGAAAACGCGCCAGGAAGCTGGTCACATTGTCCATGTCCCGCACGAAGAGCTTGCGGGCGCTGAGGTTGCCGGAGGGGTCCACCCACTGGGGGAAGTCGATGATGACCGGCCCTTCGGGGGTGATGAGCACGTTGAAGTCGCTCAGATCGCCGTGGATGACCCCGGCGCAGAGCATCTTGCAGACCTCACGCACCAGGATCCGGTGCAGATCGCGGGCTTCGTCGGGCGTGAAGTCCACATCCACCAGGCGGGGGGCGGGCCCGCCGTCCCAGCCGCGGATCAGCTCCATCACCAGCACGCCTTCGACGAAGTCGTAGGGTTCGGGCACCCGCACGCCGGCGGCACGCAGCTTCCAGATCGCGTCCACCTCGGCGCTGCGCCAGGCGGACTCGATCTCTTCGCGCCCGTACTTCGACTTCTTGTCGATGGCGCGCTGCTGCCGCGAGTTCCGGACCTTGCGGCCCTCGGTGTATTCGGCGCGGTGCTGGAAGCTGCGCCGAGAGGCCTCTTTGTAGACCTTGGCCACCCGCAGCTCGCCGCGGGTCTCCACCAGGTAGACGGCGGCCTCCTTGCCGCTCATCAGAGGGCGCACGACACCATCAATGGCGCCGATGGCCTCCAGGGCGGCAAGCCGCTCCGGGATCTTCATGCCTTGGTCCTCCAGGCGCGCGTTCTTGCGGCCACTGGGTTCAGGGGCACTCCCCCGCGACGGGGTAGGTGACGGTCCCCGATTCTCCGGGGGCGGGCACGGCGCTACCGTGGAAGACGATGGCGCCGTCCGCGGAGTCATAGGTCCAGCCGTTGCTGCTGTCATAGGGCACGGTGCGGCCTTCGACCGTCACCACCACCCGCGACAGGTCGCTGGGGGTGTCGCCGAGGTCGAAGCTGATGGTCATTCCGGCGGCGGTCAGGGAGATCTGCTCCAGCAGGGTGGAGTAGTCGCTGGCGGCGATGTCGCCGGTGATGCCGCCGGTGGCGTCGGCCGCCGCCGCATATTTGCTGCAGGAGATGAACAGGTCTTCGCAGATGGCCGAGAAGGTGGTCAGCTCGGGAGTGGGCTTGAGCGCCTCGTAGAAGGTGACGAAGCTGGCGGCGGACTGGAAGGAGCTGTTGTCCTCGTCGGTGATGACGATGGACGTGAGCGCGGCGTCGGTGCGCAAGAAGCCGGCGTTTTCGTCGCTGAGGATGGGGTTGGTGAGGGCGGCCTGGATGGCCTCGAAGCCCACCTCGTCCGCCGACCCCGAGCTGCCGAGATCGATCAGATCGATGAAGTCGCCGACGGGGTCCGCGGTGCTGTTGGTGATGTAGGGCCCCACCAGGCGGCCGGACTGGGCCGGGTTGTCCATATCGGTGGTGATGACCCCCATGTGGAAGTCCAGGCCGAGATCGAGAAAGACTTGGATGAAAGCCTCAAAATTGTTGCCCACGGTGATGAGGTCGTCGCTCATGGACCCGGAGTTGTCCACCACCCACAGCACATCCACCTCGTCGTGCAGATCCTGGGTGAAGGTCTCTTCGGTCATGGCGTCCTGGGCGCCTTCTCCGGCGAGGTCCACGCCCGCGGTGGGCTCGTCGGGGTCGTTGCTCTCGACCGAGAAGTCGGGCTCGTAGCGCACCCAGGCGGTGGGGCTGAAGCGCACCCGCACCGTGACGTCCTCACCGGGGGCCAGCACCAGCAGATCGCCCGGATCCAGCTCGTCTTCGGGGTGGATCTCGTAGCCGGAGGCGCCCTGGCCCGTCAGGTCGTAGGACGCGACCTCGAGGTCTTCGTCCCCCACATTGGCGATGGTGATGGGCTGCCACGCGCTCAGGCAGTTGCGGGGCAGAAAGCCGAAGTCCACGGTGGTGGGGGACAGCTCGATGTCGGGGGCACCCACCGGATCGGGGTCCGGGATGGGGTCTTCTTCCCCTTCGGGCTCGGCCTTGTCGGGCCGGCTCAGGTCGTAGTCGCTGCAAGCGGCCAGCAGGAAGAAGAAGATGAGGCAGGTCCGGTTCACGGGCATGTCCCCCTGGGTAAGGATGCAGGCATGGTAGCCCATTGGAGGGGCGGGATAACCCCCTGTTCATGAAGTGGATCGATCCCAAGCAGGGCCCCCGGGCCGACCTCTTCCACCACTTCCGCGGCTATGCCCAACCCGCCTTCACCCTGTGTGCGCCGGTGCGGGTGGATGGCGAGCGCCTGAAGGCCGACGGGGGGCTCTTTGGCGGCCTGTTGTGGGCCATCCTGGACGCCGCGCAGACCGTGCCCGAGCTGCGGCAGCGCTTGCGTGTCGACGCCCAGGGCGCTGCCGCCATCGTCGAATACGCCCAGGTGGATTGCACCTGCACCGTGGGGCGGCCCGACGGCAGCTTCGCCTTTGGGTCCTTCCCCTACGATGCCGACCGTGGGCGCTTTCTGGCCGATCTTCCCGCGCGCATCCACGCGGCGGTATCCCGTCCGGGCCTGGAGGCCGCCGGCGCGGGGCGGGACGATCTGCTCTACCTCAGCTGCGTGCCCTGGATGGAGATCAGCGCGGTGCAGCACGCCTGGGCGGGGGATGCCGACGACAGCGTGCCCCGTATTCTGTGGGGCCGGGTGGGGGCCGACCAGCGGGTGACGGTCTGCGTGACCGCGCACCACAGCCTGGTGGACGGCTTGCACATCGCGCGCTTTCTGTCCGCGCTCGAGGCTCGGACCGCCTGATCGGGCCCGCGGGCCCACCCCGGGGCCGGGGGTGGTGCGGGCGATGCGAGGGGGATATCGGCCAGCGCCGGCAGCGGGTCTCGCGGGGGCCATGTCGCATGCGGTCCGCTGGGGCCGCCCGCACAAGGCCCCGCCCGCTCGCGCCCCCCAACACGCCCACCAGGGAGATCCCGATGAAGCGCGTCTTCGTGCGGACCTTCGGCTGCCAGATGAATGTCTACGACACGGGCAAGATGCGCGCCTTGTTGGCGCAGGACGGCTACGCGCCAACCGACGACATGGCCGACGCCGATCTCGTCATCGTCAACACCTGCTCCATCCGCGAAAAGCCCGAACAGAAGCTGCATTCTTTTCTGGGAGAGGCCTTCGCCATCAAGCGCTCGGCCGACCGCCTGGTCACCGTCGCTGTGGCCGGCTGCGTGGCCCAGCAAGAGGGCAACAAGCTCCTCGACCGCTACCCGCAGCTCGACCTCGTCTTTGGACCGGACGCGGTGCCCTCCATCGTGTCCATGGTGCGTGCGGCCCAGGACCAGCCGGTGCTGGACACCACCTTCCTCGACGCCGACGACTATGTGTTCACCAGCGAGCTGGATCCCGACGCCAAGGGTGCTGTGGGCGCCTTTGTCACCATCCAGAAGGGCTGCGACAACAAGTGCACCTTCTGCATCGTGCCCACCACCCGGGGCACCGAGCTGTCCCGTCCTTCGGCGCAGATCCTGGACGAGGTCCGGGGCCTGGTGGCCGGCGGCGTGCGCGAGATCACGCTGATTGGGCAGAACGTCAACAGCTACGGGCTCAAGGTCCCCGGCGAAAAGAACTTCGCAGCCTTGCTATACGCCGTGGCGGCGGTGCCGGGGGTGCAGCGCATCCGCTACACCACCAGCCACCCCCGCGACATGGGGGCCGACGTGGTGCAGGCCTACCGGGACCTGCCCCAGCTCACCAGCCAGCTCCACCTGCCCGTGCAGTCCGGCTCGGATGCCGTGTTGCGCCGCATGAAGCGCTTCTACACCCGCGACGGCTACTTGCGGCTGGTGGACCAGCTCATGGATGCCCGCCCCGATCTGGCGCTCAGCACCGACATCATCGTGGGCTTCCCGGGTGAGACCGACGAAGACTTCGAGGCGACCTTGTCCTTGCTGGAGACCCTGCGCTTCCACACCTCCTTCTCCTTCAAGTTCTCACCGCGGCCCGGCACGCCGGCCCTCAAGCTGCTGGAACGGGACGAGGCGGTCGCACCCGAGGTGGCCCAGGCCCGCCTGGTGCGCTTCCAGGACCGGCAGCGGGTGATCTCGCTGGAACAGAACCGGCTGCTGGAGGGCCAGGTGGTCGAGGTGCTGGTGGAGGGCCCATCCCGTCACGACGCGGGCGTGATCTGCGGGCGCACCGGCGACTTCAAGATGGTGAACTTCCCCGGCGACGTCGCACAGACGGGCAGCTTCGCCCAGGTGCGGGTCACGCGGGCCTTCACCAACTCGCTGCGGGGTGAGCCCCTGCGGCCCTGGGTGGCGGCCCCGTCCCCATCGGCGTCGGCGACCGCTTGACCGACAGCCCCGCGGTCGCGGATCCCAAAGGGCAGCTCCCCCCGCCGGACTTCCAGGCCGGCCGGCTGCTGCTGCAATTCATCGTGGGCCTGGTGGTCTTCTGCGCCCTCATCGCGGGCCTGGGCCACTTCTACAAGGCCGAGACCCTGGCCTTGGCCCAGGGCTGGGTGGAGGGTTTCGGCGGCCTGGGCCTGGCGCTGGCCTGGGCGCTGCTGGACAGCTTTCCCGGGCCGCTGCTGCCCCAGGATCTCTTCAGCGCCTTCGCGCTGCTGGGGGGCCTGGGCTTCTGGCCCACGGTGCTGTGGTCCAGCCTGGGCAGCCTCGCGGGCGGCAGCCTGAGCTGGCTGCTGGCCCGACGCCTGGCCCGCACCCGCGTGGTGCTGTGGGCCATCCAGCGGGGCGCAACCCGCCGCGTCTACCACCTCGTTGAGCGAAACGGCCCATTGACCCTGATGCTTGGGGCAGTGACGCCCTTGCCCTATTCCGTCGCTGTCTGGGCCTGCAGCGCCACGGGCATGTCTTACCGGGTCTTTCTGCTGGTGAGCGTCACCCGGCCCATGCGCATCATCTTCTATTGTTGGCTGATCGAGGTCGGCGCGATCCGGCTGATCAACTGAAGCGGAGGCCGCGCGGCCGCCCGGCCGCTCAGAGGCGGTAGTCCACCTTGCGGCTGAAGAGCTGCTTGGCGCTGGTGCCATCCACCAGCTGGCTCACCTTGACCTCGACCGCGCCGCTGTTGGCGACCACGGGCACCTGGGCCTTGAGGAAGGCGACGGTGGGCGCGAGATCGGCGATGGCGGCCTTGGTCACGAGGTGGCGGGCTTCGCCCACCTTGGACCCGGCGACGGAGAATTCGGCCACCAGCCAGTAGTCTCCACCGGACCAGGTGGTGGCGCTGCGGGCCACCAGGACGGGGAGCTCGACCACCACCGCGTCGATGTCCTTGGATACCACCCGCGCGTCAAAGTTGTCTTTGAGGGGGGTCTTGCCGGAGGTGTCGAGGGGGCCGGCCACCGCACCGCCGGTGGGGGCCTTGGCGGGTGGGGGCTTGCTGGGGCGCAGGTCTTCGGGGGGATCCTCGCTGGGGCCGGCGATCAGGGCCATGTCGCCGGGGGGATCGTCGTCGAGGCTGTCGACTGGCGCGGGGTCGAGGTCGGCGTCGGGTTCGGCGTCCACCGCCTCGTCGTCCACGTCCACGCCGGCGGGGGGGATCTCCCAATCCGGCGCGTCTCCGCCCGCGTCCGTCTCGAAGACATCGACGTCGAGCTGCTTCATCAGGTTGTCGTCTCCGGCCAGGGCAGGGCCGGCGCTCCCGAGGAGCAGCAGGGTGAGCAGGATGCGGGTGGGCTGGGGCATGGAGACCTCTACCGGGTCGGGGCTGGATCGCCGGCCAATAGAACGCCGGGGCGGACGGGGCCTTCCCCTGGGGCCAAGGCCGGAGGGGTGGACCGCTCAGGATACGGCGGCTTGGAGCGCTGTCAAGCAGGATCGGACGACTTCTTGGATACACTGGACAGGTCAAGTCCCGTAGCGCTTGCCGCGCTTCGGATCCACGGCCGCATTCCGGGCCACCCCGCGCCGCCGTCTGGCGGTTAGGCCCGCGGGCATGTCCAACCCCTACCGGCGTGTGCACGGGCTCATTCGCCGCCGCCAGCGTGGCGGTGCCTGGGTGCTGGTGCCGCCCCTGGCTGCGGCCATCGCGGCCCCGCTGCTGCGCCCGGTGCTCTTCGCCTTCCTCGACCGGTCGGATGTGGCCGCGGGGTCGGCCGATGCCGCCTTGCGGGTGGGCCTGGTGGTGCTGGTGGTGATGGCCCTGCACGCCTATACCGACCTGGTGCGTGGCCCCGACCGCCCGGTCCTCGACCCCCACCCGGTGCAGCCCCGGGCCTTGTTGGGCGCCCTGCTCTGGCGAACGATTCGGGTGCGGGTGGATGTGCTGCTGGCCGGTCTGATCGTGCTCTCGCCCATCCTGGTGGCAGGGCAGGGGCTGGCCTATCTTGCCGCCGCGCTCTTCGTTCTGGGCACCTGGCTGGCCTGTCTGGGCGTGCCCTACGCGGTCTACCTGGGCAGCATCTGGGCCGCCCGCAGCCCCCGGATGGCCTTCCTGCTGGAGGCCCTGCGCGGAGCAAATGCGCCCATGCACGCGGCCTTGATCTATGCCCCGGGGCTGGTCGCGGTGGCCGTCGGTCTGCCCATGGTCTGGCTGGTTGTGGCGGTTCAATGGGCCATTCAGGGCTGGTTGCCCGGTTGGTTCTGGCTGGGGCTGCTGCCGGCCTTGGGGCTCTTGGGCTGGCGGCTGGCCCTGCCCCTGGCTGAGCAGTACTATGTGCGCACCACGGCCCTTCTCACCGAGATCGACGGGCTCTATGCCGGGGTCTCCGAGGCCGAGGAGGCCCGGCACGTCTACCTGGAGTGGGTGGCCCGGGACAGCCCCGAGCTGCTGCGCGCCCTGCGGCAGGCCGGGCGTCGCTTGTGGCCCTATTCGGTGGGCGGCTGGACGGCGGGGGCGCTGGCCGCCTTGGGGGCCTGGGCCCGTGACGCCGATGGCCTGGGCTGGGCCCTCTTTCTGGCGGGGGGGGCGGCCTTGGCGGTGGCTTCGATGCCCGCCCTGCTGGCCGCTGGCGATCCGCCCTGGCTGGACAAGGCCCTGGGGGTCTCGCCCGCACGGGTGGCCGTCGCCCGGGCGCTGACGGCCCTGCTCTATGCCCAGGGCACGGTGCTGCCCATGCTGGGTGCCGGCTTGATTCGGCACGGCGCGGGCATCCTGCCCGGGGTGCTGCTGGTCGAGGGCCTGGCCCTGACGGGTTCGGTCCTGGCGGCCCTGGGCAGCCGCTACCTGGGCCCCCGGGCCCTCTACCTTTATGGCCCCCTGGCCCTGGTCCTGTGGGCCGCCGGTCTCGCGGGTGAGCTTCAGCTTGGAGGCCTGGAATGAGCACCCCCGTCCTGTCCGTCGTGTCGGTGGCCAAGCGCTTCGGGCGCACCACCGCCGTCCACGATGTCAGCTTCGAGATCCAGCCCGGCGAGCTGGTGGGGCTGGTGGGGCCCAATGGCGCGGGCAAGAGCACCACCATCAAGATGCTCTCCGGCCAGCTGCTGCCGGATGTGGGGCGCATCGTGGTGGGGGGCATCGATGTGGCGGCAGACCCCAACGGGGCGCGGGCAAAGATCGGATATGTGCCGGAAGAACCACGACTTTACGAGTACCTCACCGCGCGGGAGATGGTGGCCTTCGTGGCGGAGATCCGCGGAGGCGGAGATGTGGACGCCGCCTTGGACCTCGCGGGCCTGGGCGCAGACGCCGACCGCCTGATCCGCGAATACTCCCAAGGCATGCGGCGCCGCACGGCCCTGGCCGCGGCCCTGGTGGCCAGGCCGCCCCTGCTGGTGCTGGACGAGGCCCTCAACGGCCTCGATCCCCCCAGCGCGGCCCGGGTGACCCGCGCATTGCAGGTGGCCTGCGCAGGCGGTCAGGCGGTGCTGCTGAGCACCCATGTGTTGGACACGCTCGAGCGCATCGCCGACCGGGTGGTCATGTTGGGGGCCGGGCGGGTCATTGCGGACGCGCCCGCCAGCGATCTCGATCGCCTTCGGGGCCTCTTCGACCCGCATTGAAGTGGACTTGACCCTTTTGTGGGGTCCGCGCGCATCCGTTGCCTGGTGCAGGTGATCAATGGAGGCTGGATGCGCGATGGCGCGATGTGGATGTGTGTGGGAATCGCCGCGATCCTGATGGGGCCAGACATCCTGGCGGAGCTTCAAGCGGCGGCGCAGGGCTCGGCCCCGGTCCTCTGGCTGCTGGGTCTCTTCGGAGGCTGAGGGTCCACCTTGAGGCGGCCGGGCTACAGCGTTGGCATGGCGCGCTGGCTCAACCGACTCCGTCGAAGCCTTCGTGGGCGCTCCCAGGTGCTTCCCACCTGGTACCACCCCGACTATCGGCTTCCGCTGACCTCGCTGGCTGCCCGCACGGGGCTGGACCCCCGTCGGGCGGATTTTGCCGCATGGCACCTGATTGAGGTGGGGGTGCTCAACCGCGAAGAGCTGCGGGTGCCCACGGCCATCCCCTGGGCGGCCCTCTGCGCGGTGCACGACGCCGAATACCTGGAGCGGCTCACCCGACCGGGGCCCCTGGCGGACATCTTCGCGGTGGAGAGCTGGGACCTGCCGGTGGACGAGGTCATCTTCACGCTCCGGCTGAGCTGCGGGGGCACCCTGGCGGCGGCGCGCGTGGCCCTGGAGGAGCGCCGGCCCACCCTCAACCTGCAAGGGGGCATGCACCACGCCGGGCGCGACCGCGGGGCGGGCTTCTGCCCGGTCAACGACATCGCGGTGGCCATCGTGGCGCTGCGCGCCGGCGGCTTCTCGGGCAAGGTGCTGGTTCTCGATCTGGACAACCACCCCCCGGACGGCACCGCCGACTGCTTGCAGGACGACCCCAAGGCCTTCATCGCGTCCCTGTCGGGGGCGGACTGGGGGCCCCTGCCCGGCGCGGTGGACGAGACGGTGCTGCCCAAGGGCACGGGCGACGACGCCTACCTGGAGGCCCTGGAGGCCCTGCTGCGGCGGGTGCCGGTGACCCCCCTGACCTTTGTGGTGGCGGGCGGCGATGTGCGGGCGGTCGACCCCCTGTCCAACCTCTCCTTGACCGAGGCGGGCGTGCAACGGCGCGATCTCGCGGTGGCCCGCTTCCTCGCGGGCCGCGCCAGCGTCTGGCTGCCCGGTGGCGGCTATGGCGACCAGGCCTGGCGGGTGCTGGCGGGTACGGGCATGATCCTCGCAGATGAGCGCCTGCGGCCCATTCCCGACAAGGTCGACCCCCTCGCCGAACGCTATGCCCGCATCTCCAGAGAGCTGCGAAAAGAGGACCTCGACGGCGGGCCCCTGCTCACCCAGGAGGACCTGGACGGCATGCTCGGCTTCTCGTCGCGGGAGCAGGTGCGCCTGGCTGGCTTCTACACCCGCAGCGGCTCCGAGATGGCGCTGCAGCGCTACGGTTTCACCTCGGCCCTGCGTCGGCTTGGCTACGATCGGGTGCGCGTCGAGCTGGACCGGGCGGGTGCGGGGGATCGGTCCCGCGTCTTTGCCCGGGCGGTCGCCGACCCCCGGCCCGAGGCCCCCGAGCACCTGCTGGTGGAGCTGGTGGTCGAGCCGCGCGAGGAGGCGGGCCTGCGGGTGCTGCTCGCCCACTGGCTGACCTTGCGGCACCCCCTGGCGGCCTTCACCGACGACCGGCCGCCCCTTCCGGGCCAGGAGGTGCCGGGCTTGGGCATGGCCCGCGAGGTCGCCGCGCTATTGCATGTGATGGCGTCGCGCCTGGGGTTGGCGGGGGTGGCGGTGCGGCCGGCCTGGTACCATGTGGCCTACACCTCGCGGCACGATTTTCGTTTCGCCGATGGGGACCGGGAGGGGCGCTTTCGCGCCTTGGCGCGGGATCTTGCCGACCTGCCCCTCAAAGCGGTCACGGTGGCGGTGGCCGAGGGCCGGGTGCGGCTGAATGGCGAGCCCTATGCCTGGGAGCCCTCGCTGATGTTGTCCACTCCCGAAGCGCCGGGGGAGGCCTGGCAGGCCCAGCGGGACGCGGCCCTGGCCGCCAGCCACTTCAGCCTTGCGCCCGCCGCAGAGGGTGACGCGACGCAGGAATCGCGCTAGCCGCAGCGGCGAATCCTTCTTGGAGCCTCCCATGTTTCGCACCCCCCTGCTCGCCCTCGCCCTCTTGACCGCCTGCGACAGCGAGATCGACCACAAGCCCAGCGCCGAGGTCGGCCCCGCCGCCGCCCCGGCCGCCCCGGTCGCCGCCCCCGCCCCGGCCGCCGCCCCGCCGCTGTCCCTGCGGGCGCCCTGGCCCTGGGTGCGGGCAGCCACATCGACTTTGTGGGCGCCAAGGTCACCAAGGACCACCCGGGCGGCTTCAAGGTGCTGAGCGGTTGGGCGAATACGGCCGACGGTCAGCTGACCGGCGGCAAGGTCGAGATCGACCTCTCCAGCGTCTTCACCGACAGCGAAAAGCTGACCAAACACCTGATGGATCCCGACTTCTTCGACGTGGGCGTCTACCCCACCGCCACCTTCGAGATCAGCGGCGTCGAAGCCGGCGGCGCGGGCGGCGCGGGCGGCAGCAGCACGGTCGTCGGCACCCTCGACCTGCATGGCGTGCGCAAGGAGCTCCGCTTCCCCGCCACGGTCACGGTGACCGACGGCCGCGCCAGCGTGGCCGCCGAATTCACCCTGATGCGCAAGGACTTCGGCATCACCTACCCGGGCAAGGCCGAGGACCTGATCCGCGACGAGGTGCTGGTGAAGGGCGAGCTGGTCTTCGGCGGCTGATCGCGGCGGCGGCTCAGGGCTGCCCGGCGCCGGGTGCGCCGGGCAGCCCCCTCCGCCGTCTTCGGACCGGGCCTGCTTCTTCAAGCCCGAGGGCGGCCGATGGGCAGGTTCTCCTCGCGAGAGCGGCGCTCGGCCAGCACCGCCACCAGCACCGCCTGGAGCGCCGCCGCGTCCAGGCCGCGCAGGTGGTGGAGCAGATCGGCCGACGTCCCTTGCAGCCCGAAGCGGGTGAGATCGTGGATGTGGATGGGGATTGCGACCTCGCCCTTGTAGACGATCTTCAGGAGCAGCTTGAGGTGCTCGGTGGGCACCGATGTGAGCCCGATTCCAGCGTTGAACATTCAGCCTCCGGCGCTCCCCCTATTTCTTTGCGACGGGATGACATCCTTTGGACAGGATCTGGGCATTCTCTCTGCTCTTCTTTGGAGCTGTGTCCAGGTCCCTGCCTTCCACCCTCTCTGCGGCCACCGCCTTGCTGCTGGGCGCCTGCGCTTCGGGCAAAGGCAGCGTGGACGGCGCCGCCGACACCGGCGACGACAAGTCGCCGAGCTGTCCTCCCGGGCCCTCGAAGAGCAGCGCTAGGAGTTCATCTTCATCACCATGGGGGATAACGACGACAGCGACTGCTTCCACGAGGACTTCTCCTTCCTTGTGGACGTGCCCTGCATCCAGCGCTGACCGGTCGACGGCTCAGCCGGGGCGGGTCTCGGTCAGCAGGGCCGAGATCTTGCGCAGGATGGCCTGGTTCTGCGCCATTCGGCCCCCTGACAGCCACCAGGGGCGCACCGGGGCGTCGTTGCGCGGGTGGTCGTTGATCTGGAACCAGGGCAGGTCTCCGGCCTCGGCCGCGTGCAGCATGCGCAAGGCGTGGCGCAGCTCGTCGGGCCGGGCGTGGTCTTCTTCGCCTTGCAGGCGCACATAGCCGCAGCCGATGCGGCCGATGTGGCGCCGGGCCTCGCGGGGGTTCCACCAGGCCTCGTCGGACAGGGGCCGCGCCGGGGCCGCGGGCTCGGTGCCGGCCAGCAGGGTCTCGCGGTCGCTGGGGCCTTCGAAGTCGATCAGCCAGGCCGCCCGACCCGGCTGCAGGGCCAGGGCACCGGCGGCCATGGCGATGCCGTCGCCGATGCTGAGCAGGCCGATGCGGGCCGGGTCCACCTCGGGCAGGGCGGCGAGGTGGGCGAGCAGGCCCGCCACCTCGTCCTGGTGTTCGGGCCCGCCCAGGTCCTCCTCCCCCCAGGACTGGCCCCGTCCCGCGGGGTCGAAGCGCATCACGACGGCGCCCAGGCGGGCGATCTCGTCGGCGCTCACCAGCCCGTCGGTGCCCGCAAAGGCCGCAGCGCCTTGGCGGCCGTCGGGGCAGAGCAAGACGGCGGGCAGGGGCCCCGTCGCGCCGGCCGGGCGGTGGGTCCAGGTGGCGAGCTGGTAGCCGACGGTGCTGCTGAGCGTCTGGGCCTGCTGCAACACGCCCAGGCCACGCCCCAGCCGCAGCCGCCGCAACAAGGCCGCGCCCCGCTGGTCCACCTCGCCGATGATGCGCCTCAGGCGCGGATCTTCAATCCAAGGTCCCTCAGGCATCCAGGCCATCCGGCGTCGCGGGGTGGGTGGCCGCGGCGGCGCGGACCGCGGGCGAGGGGGGCTTGCGGCTGCCCAGGGCTGGCCAGGCCAGCAGCCAGGCCCCGCCCCAGGCGATGGGCGGCACCAGGCCATGGAAGCTCAGCTCGCGCAGGATGTCGGGCTGGAGCAGGTAGGCGGCCGGCAGCAGCGCCAGCAGCGGGTGCAGTCGAGACAGGAGGGCGGCAGCGCCGAAGAGGGCGCCCAGCAGGGGGTCCACCACGATGGCGACCCCCATGAGCAGGGCGGAGGCCAAGGGGGCCGAGCCCCGGGGGCCGGCCTGCCAGCGCAGCACGAAGAAGGCCAGGGTGGCGGCGGCCACGGCAAAGGGGGCTGCGGTCCACCAGCCTGTCGCGGCCTGGCCGGTGGTGCTCAGGGCGGTGAGTTCGGCTGGCGCGCTGCCAAAGAGCCCAAAGGCCACCAGGGGGGCCATCAGCCCCGCGCAGACCGCGACGGCGGCGATGACCCGCAGGAGCTGGGCCGGCAGCTCGCGCAGGCGCCGCAAGTCCAGCAGCCCGGAGAGGGCGCCGCCGCCCACCAGCAGCCAGGACAAGGCGCTGGGCAACACATGGCCGGCGACGAGGGTGCTGGCGTCGGGCAGCGGGCCCGTGTCGGCGGCGGGCAGGGCGGGGGCGGTGGCCAGGGCCTCCAGGGTGGCGGCGGCCTGGGCGATGCGCGCGCGGTCCACCTGGGTGTCCCCCGGCTGGTGGTACTGGACGAAGGCGCCTGCGGGTGCCCGCCCAAAGACCAGCATGGAGGGGATCTTCTTGTAGAATGCGAAGGGGCCGTGGTCGGAGCGTTCGCCGCGGGGGTTCAACCGGCTGTAGACCCGGTAAGGGAAGGGGACCTGGGGCACGGGGTCGAGATTCTCGGCCAGCCAGGACAGGCGGTCCTGGTCCCACAGGCTGCCCAGGCCCATGATGGCCACATCGCCCTGGCCCAGCAGCTCGGTGGCCACCACCAGCTCGACCTCTTCGCCCTTGGGATTCCACTCCTTGATCAGGCGGACCATGTCCAGGGCGCCGCGCAGCCCGGCCTCTTCGCCGTCGGTGAAGGCCAGGCAGAGGTCTTCGGCCTGGGAGCTGCGGGCCAGCTCCAGCAGGATGCCCACGGCCGCGGCGTTGTCCACAGCGCCGGGGCTGCCCGGCACCGTGTCGATGTGGGCGATGAACAAGCGGCCGCCCTGGCCCCGGCAGCTGACATGGTTGGGGGGCCGGCCCATGGCCTTGGGGGTCCAACCGGCCGCGCGCAGCTGCTTGTTGACGTAGATGGCGGCTTGCAGCTCGTTCTCGGACCCCCAGCTGCGGGGCCCGATCTCCTCGGTCAAGTGGGAGACGTGCTGCTGAACACGGTCCAGGTCGAAGTCGGGGGGGAGCATTCGGCCGGTCTATCCGATGGCGCCGCCGGGTGGAGAGGGACCGGCGCTGCATTGCGACCCCGGGTTGTGGCGGGTAGGGCTGCCCCTCTCCCCGGTGTTGCCATGGCCGCGTCGAAGCCACCCCCCGCCCAACCTGACGACGGCGAGCCCCCGGGCTCCGATCTCGACGACGAATTGCGGCCCGAAGGGGAGGGGATGCCGGCCCCGCCACCCGATGGCGCGAGCACGGCCGGATGGGGTGAAGATGAGCCACCTGCCTCCATTCTCGATGATCCGCCGCCGGCTGCGGCCCCCGCGGATCCCGGGCCGGTCTTGCCCGACGAGGCCGATCTGGGGGACCCGCCGCCGGACTGGGACGACGCCCCCTTGTCCACGCCCTTGGACCTGGACGAGGGCGGCTGGGAGCTGGACAGCGACGACCAGCCAGAGGGCTGGGACGAGCTGCCCGCGCGGGCAGCCGATGCGACCGACGACGGCGCGCTGTGGGCTGCCCTGGAGGACGAGGCCCGCCTGCTGCCCCCAGGCCTGGAGCGGGTGGGTCGGGTCGAGCGCGTGCGGCTGGTGGGCCACGGCCTGGCGCCCCTGCTCGCCCGGATGGACACCGGAGCCGCCGCCTCCCGCCTGCACGCCAGCGTCGCCCAACACAGCGGCGCCCAGGTCACCCTGGAGGTGGCCGGGCAGCGCCTGGACCTGCCCCGGGCTGACGACGGCGGCGACCCGACCGCATCTGGGTGCGCGCGCGGCTGCGCGTGGGCGGCGTGGACCTGGACGCCACCCTCTCCGTGCAGCCCCCCAGCGATGGCGAGCCCGTGGTGCTGGGCTGCGATGTGCTGGCGGGGCGCTTTGTGGTTGATCCGGCCGCCCGGCTGCTGGGCGCGGACCCCCCGTGAGCGAGGGCCCCCCCGCCTCGCAGGAGGGCGCCTTCACCCGGGTGATGCGGCACTACGCCTGGCGCCACCGCTGGAGCTTCGCCGCCGGCTTCTTCTTCTTGTGGCTGACCAACCAGCTCTCGGTCGAGATCCCCATCCAGATCGGCGCCGCCATCGACGCCTTGTCCAAGAACCAGCGCCAGGATGCCCTGGTGCCGGTGCTGGCCGTGGCGGCCATGGGGGTGGGCGTCATCGTGGTGCGCACCCTGTCGCGCTCCTTGATCTTCAACCCCGGCCGCGACGTCGAATATGAGCTGCGGGCCGACCTCTTCCAGCGCCTGCTGCGCTTGCGGGCCGACTTCTACGCCGGGCGCACCACCGGGGACCTGGTCAACCGCGCCTCGGGGGACCTCACCTTTGCCCGCGTGCTGGTGGGCTTTGGCATCATGCAGGTGGTCAACGTCAGCCTCGCGCTGGTGCTCACCGGCTGGAAGATGCTGTCCATCAGCCCCTGGTTGACGGTGTTGTCGGTGATTCCGGTGGTGCTGGCCATGGGGGTGGTGCAGCTGTCGGTGCAGAAGGTCATGGACCTGCATCGGGCCCGCCAGCAGCAGCTGGGCGAGATGTCGGATCATGTCTTGGGCAGCTTTCAGGGCATCGCGACCATTCAGGGCTTTGTGGCCGAGGATCGCTTCTTGGAGCGCTTCTCCACCCACAACGAGGGCTTGTTCAAGACCAGCATGGTGGCCAGCGTGCTGGGGGCCCTGGCCTTTCCGGCGCTGCTGCTGGCGGGCAGCGTCGCCGTCTACGTGGTGCTGGCCGTCGGCGGCCCCATGGCCGTGCGGGGTGAGCTGAGCGTGGGGGATGTCGCGGCCTTTGCGACCCTGCTGGGCCTGCTGCTGCCCCCCTTGCGCTCCATGGGCTGGATGCTGTCGGTGGTCAAGCGGGGGCAAGCCAGCCTCGAGCGCATCTTCGAGATCCTCGATGCGCCCATTGCCAGCCCCGAAGGCCCGGATCCCGTGCGTCTGCCAAAGGGGTTGGCCCCCGGCCTGCGCCTGCGGGGGCTCAGCTTTGCCTATCCCGACGACCCCGACCATCCCGTGCTCCAGGACCTCGACCTGGACATCGCGCCGGGCCAGGTGGTGGGCGTCTTTGGCCGCACCGGGTCGGGCAAGAGCACCCTGCTGCGGGTCCTGGCCCGGGTCTTCGACCCCCCCGCGGGCAGCCTGACGGTGCGCCTGGGCGCGGTTGAGGCCGACCTGTGCACGGTGGCCCTGGAGGACTGGCGGGCCCAGGTGGCGGTCGCTCCCCAGCGGCCCTTCCTGTTCAGCGACAGCATCCGCGACAACGTGTCTCTGGCCGACGATCCCGACCCCGCCGATGTGGCGCGGGCGGTCCGCCTGGCCGCCCTGCAGCCCGATCTGGAGGCCTTTCCGGCCGGCCTGGACACGGTCGTGGGGCAGCGGGGCATCATGCTGTCCGGTGGGCAGCGGCAACGCGTCGCGCTGGCCCGGGCCCTCTTCCGCAAGGACGCTCGCCTGCTCTTGCTGGATGATGTGCTCAGCGCCGTCGATCACGAGACGGAGCAGCGGCTGGTGGCCTCCTTGTCGGCCGGCGGCGGCGCCCGCCCCACCACCCTGATCGTGAGCCACCGGGTGAGCGCCTTGCGCCACGCCGACCTCATCGTGGTCCTGGAGGAGGGGCGCATCGTCGATCGCGGCCGCCACGACACGCTGGTGGCCAAAGAGGGCGTCTATCGCGACACCTTCCTCGCCCAGCGCCCCGATGATCACCTGCCGGCCCCCGCCGGGGTCGATGGGCCGGGGGCACCATGAACCGCCCCGCCGATGCGCCCGCCGGGGGCGCCCCCAAGAAGCCCGACCGCGAGGCCCGCGAGGCCGCCCAGGACGCCGCCGAGCGCCTGGGGGGCTCGGACTGGGCCACCCTGCTGCGCATCTGGCCCTTCGCCCGCCCCGATGGCTGGGCCTTCTTGCTGGGCCTGCTGCTCACCCCCGTGGTGGCCGGCCTCAGCCTGGTGCAGCCCTGGCTGATCCAGCGCGCCATCGACGAGCACATCGTGCCAGGCCAGCTCGACGGCTTGCAGCGGGTGGCCGGGCTCTACCTGCTGGCCGTGCTGGGCGCCTATGTGGTGGAGGGCGTCTACACCCTCAGCCTGTCCTGGGCCGGTCAGCGCACCATCCTGCGCCTGCGCCAGCAGCTCTACCAGCACGCTCTGGGGCTCACCCAGCGCTTCTTCGACCGCCAGCCCGCCGGCAAGCTGCTCACGCGCATCACCAATGACGTCGAGAGCCTGGGCGAGAGCCTGAGCGCCGGCTCGGTGAGCATCGTGCTGGACATCCTGCTGATCATCGGCGTGCTGGTGGCCATGTTCAGCCTGGAGTGGCGTCTGACGGTGGTGTTGCTGGTGGCCACCCCGCCCCTGCTGGGCGTCTTGGAGTGGATGCGCCGGCAGCTGCAGTCCCTCTTCCTCACCGTGCGCGAGGCCCTGGCCGCCGCCAACGCCTTCCTGGCCGAGCGGGTGGACGGGGTCGAGGTGGTGCAGCTCTTCACCGACGAAGCGCGCACCCTGAAGCGATTCGACGCCTTGAATGTCCGCTTTCGGGACGCAAGCCAGCAGGCCAACAATTGCGACGCCGCCATGTTCGCCGTGGTGGATGGGGTCAGCCGCATCTTCGTCGCGCTGATGCTCTTTGTGGGGGCGGGCCTGGCCTCGCCCTACCTGGTGGCCCTGGGGCTGCCCGATGTCTCCTTTGACGGGGTGACCGTGGGCCTGCTGGTGGCCTTCATGGACTACCTCGACCGGCTCTTCCGGCCGCTGCGGGAGCTTTCGGGCAAGGTGACCATCCTGCAGCGGGCGGTGGCCAGCCTGTCCAAGATCTTCTGGCTCTTTGAAGCGGGCGAGAGGGCCCCCACCGATGGGGCCGAGGTGGGCCGGCTCAGCGGCCACCTGGTGCTCGAAGACGTCTGGTACCGCTATGGGGACGACGCCGAAGATGTGCTGCGGGGCGTCAATCTCGAGGTGAAGGCCGGCGAGAGCCTGGCCCTGGTGGGGGCCAGCGGTTCGGGCAAGACCACGCTCACCCGCCTGCTGGACCGCAGCTATGCCGGCTACCGCGGCAGCATTCGCATGGATGGCATCGAGCTGTCGGCGCTCAGCCTGCGCAGCTTGCGGCGGCGCCTGGCCACCGTGCGCCAGGACGTGCAGGTCTTCAACGACACCGTGCGCTTCAACGTGGACCTGGGCAACCCCGACATCAGCGACGCCCAGGCCGAGGAGGCCGCCACCCTGGTCAACGCCGACCGCTTCTTGAACCGGCTTGGCTGGGACCACCTGCTGCGCGAGCGCGGGGCCGATCTCAGCGTGGGCGAGAGCCAGCTGCTCACCTTTGCCCGCACCATGGCCCACGACCCCGACCTGATCATCCTGGACGAGGCCACCGCGTCGGTGGACAGCCTCACCGAGGGCCTGGTGCAGGACGCGATCCAGCGCATCTTGGAGCGCAAGACCGTCATCGTGATCGCCCACCGCTTGAGCACGGTGCAGAAGGCCGATCGCATCGCCGTGATGCAGCGCGGCAGGGTGGTGGAGCAAGGCAGCCACGCCCAGCTGATGGGCCGGGATGGGGCCTATGCTGCCCTGGTGCGGGCGGGTCAGGGGGTGGTCGCCGACGGCCCGGACGAGCCCTGACCGACGGCGCTGCTGCGAGCTTGGGGTGGCTGCGCTATCCTGGGCATCGGAGGTGAAATGGTCCGATCTGTCTTGGGGGCGCGCGCGTCCATCCTGGCCGTCCTGTCGGTCGCTTGCGGCGTCTTCGACAGCGGCAACGAGAAGGGCCCCAGCCCCATCGGCGGCGGCGATGACGGGGCCAGCACCACCGACGGCGACGCCGACACGGACACCGACGCCGATACCGACACCGACACCGACACCGACACCGACACGGACACCGACACCGACAGCGGCGATCCCACCGGCTTTGATTGCGCCCAGACGGTCTTTCCGCCCGGCATGATCGACAGCTGCGTGACGGCCGAGCTGTCTTGCAACAGCAGCACCATCGGCACCCTGGAAGGTGGCACCAACCTGCTGTCGGGCGAGGCCTACCGCAACTGGTTCTGCACCACCGCCGCTAACAGCGACTACACCGGCCAGGAGCGCATCTACGCCTTCCGCCACCCCGGCGACGTCGATGTCACCATCGATCTGCTGTCTCCCTGTGAGGATCTCGACCTGCTGGTCGTCGAATGGAATGGCTGGGAGAACTCCGACAGCTGCCCGGTGGCCGCCTCCAGCATCTCCAACTGCGAATTCGACAGCGCCCGCGACGGCGGCACCGTGACCCTCCCAGGCCTTGGCCGCTCCTATGACTACCTCATCGTCGTTGATGCCGAGGTTCCCGTCGAAACCATCTTCGAGTTGATGCTCTCATGCGGTTGACCCCCCACAGCCTCTCTCTCTTCGCCTTGCTCCTGCTTGGCGGCTGCTTCATCAAGACGGCGGGGGACGACAGCGGCGTCAACGACGGGTCGGACGGTGGCAGCGACGGCGGCAGCGGGGGCGACGGTGGAGATGGCGGGGACGGTGGATCCGGCGGCAGCATCAACTGCGACCGCACGCCCAACACCCCCGACCCCGACGGCTCCTGCGTGACCGGCGCCTTGTCCTGCGGCGACAGCATCGTGGTGGACATGGCCGGAGTGGGCGCCAATACCATCGACGGTGCTGAATATAGCAGCGGGGCCTGGGCCTGCTGGCCGGCCAATATCTCCGACTACCAGGGCGGAGAGCGCTTCTTCGAGTTCTCGCATCCCGGCCGCTCCGATGCGCCGGCCATGGTGACGGTCACTCTGGACAGCCCCTGCGGCGACCTCGACCTCTTCGCCTTCCGTTGGGACAGCAACAGCTGCCCTTCGGGTGGGGCCAGCCCTTTTGAGTGCGAGGCGGCGGTGGGCTCTGGCGGCGGCAGCGTCGACATCTGGAATAACGAGCCCCGCGACTACCTCATCGGCGTCGAGGGCCCGCGCGGGGTCGAGGTGCCCTTCCGGCTCACCATCACCTGCGAACAGTAGGGCGGCGGGCGGGCCTCAGAGCCCGCTGAGCTGCCGCACCACCACGCTGGCGCAGGTGAGGCCGAAGGTGCCGGTGACGAAGCCTGCCGTGCCCCAGATCACATTGCGGTCATCGCAGGTGTGGTGGTGGTTGTCGCCATTGGGGCAGACGCAGCGGAAGCCCTCGCCGCCGTCATAGGTCAGCTCGAAGGGCGTGCGCACGGGCTCGTGGCTGAAGACGGCCTGGATGCCGAAGTCGCCCTTGCGGGGAAAGTCGTATTGCTGGCGGAGGATCTTGCGCACCACGCCGGCCAGGGGGTCGACGCGGGTGTGGGCGAGGTCGGCCACCTGCACGCAGGTGGGGTCGATGCGGCCCGATGCGCCGGTGCTGCAGACCACCGGCAAGCCGCGCCTGTGGCACTCGGCCAGCAGGTGGCATTTGGCGGTGACATTGTCGATGGCGTCCACCACAAAGTCGATGTCGCCGCTCAGCAGCTTGTCGGCGATGCGGGCCTCATAGAAGAGGGGCACGGCCTTGATGCTGGCCTGGGGGTTGATCAGGCGCAGGCGCTCGGCCAGGACGCTGGCCTTGGGCTTGCCGATGGTGCCCCGCATGGCTTGGACCTGGCGGTTGGTATTGGTCACGCAGACCAGGTCGAAGTCCACCAGGGTGACGCGCCCGACCCCGCTGCGCACCAGCGACTCTGCGGCCACGCCGCCCACCCCGCCAAGGCCGATGACCACCACATGGGCCCCGCGCAGGCGGGCCATGGGGCCATCGCCCAGCAGCCGACCCATGCGATCAAAGCGCCGGTGCAGTCGGTAGCTGTCTTCGACAGGGTGGCCCGGATCGGCCTGGGGGGCCGCTGGGGCCACCCCGGGGGCGGCCGGGGCCGGGCACTCGTCCGCACGCTGGTTCATCGTGGCCTCCCAGGGGGGCCGGCCACCGGCGCCCCTCAGCCCCAGCGTGTAACGCGGGCTCCTACCCGCGACCGGGCCGCGCTACTGGTAGGTGTGGGCGTAGCGCTTGACCACCGTGCGGCAGTCCGCGCTGGCCCACTTCAGGTCCTCCTGCTTGAGCAGGCGGGCGACCCGGGACCCGGCCTTGGCCCGGCCCTCGGTCTGAAGGTGCTTGACCATGAGCTTGCCCCACTCGGACTTGGGCTTGAAGGACTTGTAGACGGCGGCCTCGCTGGCGCCCGACAGCTTCTGATCATCGCATTGCACGATGGCCGCACAGATGTGCAGGATGTCGTCCTTCTCGTCGTCGCTGAGGGCGGCATCGGGGTTGTCGTAGCTGCGGCCCTTCTTCTCTTTCTTGTTGTCCTTCTCGGCGTCGGCTGCAGGGGCTGTGGCGGCCGCGGCGGCTGCGGTGTCCTTGTTGCTGCCGCCACAGGCCGCAGATGAGAGGCCGAGCGCGGTCGCGACCAGCAAGGCGGAGGAGCGGATCATGGGAACTCCAGGTGGGCCTCGTGCCCGGGGGGCTCAGAGGCGTCGGATACCCACGTATCGGTGCTCCGAATCGAATTCTAACCAGAACCTTCCACGAACCCCGTCCTTCAAGACGAAGGGTCGTAGAATATTGGCGGGGAAGCGGACGATCCGGCCGTCCTCGGCGCGGGCCTCCACCGCCAGGGCCCGCCCATCGTAGACCTTCAACATCGACTCGGAGGAGATCTGGAGCTGAACGGCGACCCCGGGCATGGCCCCCCCGACCTCAGCGCTGGCCGGTGAACAGGCCGCTATAGCTCACCGAGAAGCCGCTATAGGTGGTGCTCCCCGCGAGGATCGCCTCGAAATCGCCGGGGCTGCTGAAGCTGCCGGTCCAGGTGTCCGTGGCGATGCCCACGATGGTGACCGTGCCGCTGGCGCTGTTGGGGGTGTCGAAGGCGCCTTCGACGGTGACCGACTGGCTGCCTGGGAAGAAGGTGGTGAAGGCCCCGGCAAAGCTGCAGGTGATGTCGAGGGTGATGGGGGTGGCGAGGCTGCTGTCCACCACGGCGATGCCGGTGCCGGTGCAGCTGTCGGACAGGCCCAGGGTGGCCTCGGTGACTGTGAGGGTGAAGCCGCCGGTGTAGGTGCCATTCCAGCTTGCGGCGTCACAGGAGCCCACATCGCTGTCGGCCTCGTCGATGTCGCCGTCGCAGTCCTCATCGACGCTGCCGTCGCAGATCTCGGCCGCATCGGGGTTCACGTCGGAGCGGCTGTCGTCGCAGTCGCCGTCGTTGCCCACGGCGTTGGCCGGCAGGGTGCAGCCCTCTACCGGCGATGCGGCGTCGCCCCAGCCGTCACCGTCGCTGTCCAGCCAGCCCTGAAGGGTGTCGGTGGCCCCGGCCGTGCGGTCGCCATCGCAGTTGCGGTCTGTGTCGCTGCAGTCTTCGGCCGCGCCGGGAAAGACGGTGGGGTCGGCGTCGTCGCAGTCCTCGTCGGCGGTGAAACCATCGCCATCCCGTCGACCGACCGTTCCGTCGCTGCCGTCGCTGCCGTCGCTGCCGTCGCGCCGTTGCCGTCGCTGCGTCACTGCCGTCGCTGCCGTCGGCCCCATCCGCGCCGTCGCTGCCGTCGGCCCCATCCGCGCCGTCGCTGCCGTCGCCGCTGTCGATGCCGTCGGCCCCGCCATCACCCGAGATGGAGGCGGTGTCGCCCTCCTCCACCTTGTTGGGGAAGCAGCCCCCGAGCACAAGCAGGGCGAGGGCGATCTTCAATCGGGGACGCATCGGGGCTCCAGGGGTGGGCCGAGCGTCTAGAGCCCAGCCAAGGCGGCAAAGTCGAGGAAGGGCTCCGGATGGCGCCCGCCCTGGCCAGTGTAGCCGTCTTCGCCCTTGTTGATGAAGGCATCTCGCACGGCGTCGGCGCTGGCGTTGGGGTGCAAGGCCACATAGGCCGCCGCGGCCCCGGCCACATGGGGGGTGGCCATGGAGGTCCCGTCCAGGGCCTTGTAGCGCCCGCCCGGGTAGGTGGAGAGGATGCCCACCCCCGGCGCGGCGATGTCCACCGCGTCGCCATAGTTGGAGAACCAGGCGAAGCCCACATCGTCGCCCTGCCGGGAGAGCTCGTAGGCGCTCACCACGATGCCCCGGTTGAGGCTGGCGGGGATGACGTTGGTGGTGTCCTGGTTCTCGTTGCCGGCGGCGATGGCGACGACGACGCCGTTATTTTCGAGGCGGCGGATGGCCTCGTCGAAGTCCCCGTCCAGGCCCGAGCCCGAAGGCCCGCCCAGGCTCATGTTGACCACGCGGATCTCGGGGTGGTCGAGCACATATTCGAGGCCGGCGAGGATGTCGGTGAGGTAGCCCGAGCCGTCGCTGCCCAGCACCCGGACCGCGTGCAGGGGCACGCCCGGCGCGACGCCCACCACGCCCGCGCCGTCGGCATAGGCGCCGATGGTGCCGGCGACGTGGGTGCCGTGGCCCTGGGGGTCGCTGCCGTTGGCGCAGTCACCCCGCGAGTCGCAGACCAGGTCGGCCTCGGCCACCACGTTGAGATCGGGGTGGTTGGCCTCGATGCCGGTGTCGACCACGGCCACCTCGACGCCCTCCCGCTCCCAGTCGATGACGGTGGGGTAGGGGCCGCCGATGCGGTCGATGCCGACGGTGAGCTCGTCGTCACCCAGCACGATGTCGTCGTTGACCTCGTCGGGCGGCAGGCGGTTCTGCTGCTCGTCCTTGGTGACCGAGGCCACCACCGAGAGGTTCTCGATCTCGCCCACCAGCTGGTCGTTGTTCAGCAGGCGCACGCTGAAGCCCTCGCTGGCGGCATCGAAGATGTGAATGGGCTGCAGGCCGAACTCATCGGCGATGGTCTGCACGTTGGCGACCACCTGGGCCGGCTCGCTCTCCAGCTTCACGAAGTAGATCGAGGAGAACTGGTCGTTGGGGTCCAGCTCGGTGCAGGCCACGGTGGGCAGCAGCAGGGCGAGCAGGAGGGGACGCGAGCGGGGAGTCGGCATGGGACACTCCGAAGGGCGGAAGGGAGATTTCACTGGGGCGCCCCGCGTTCGGGTGGCCGGTGGCGCGATGCTGGACGGTGCTGGACGGTCTTTATTCGATGATGATCGCCCTTGGGGGATCAGCCCGCAACGCCGGGGGCCGCGCGCCCCTCGGCGGCCCGCAGGTGGCCCAGGATGTGGTCGGCGATCAGCGGCAAGGCGCCGCGCGGCAGGGAGTGGCCCATGCCTGGAATGGCGGCAAAGCGCGCCCCCGGGATGGCGGCGGCGGTGGCCCGGCCCCCGGCGATGGGGATCAGCGGGTCTTCTTCGCCGTGCAGCACGAGGGTGGGGGCCCGCACCTGGGCGAGGTGGCGGGTGCGGTCGCCGGTGGCGAGGATCGCGGCCCAGTGGCGGGCAAAGCCGGCGGGGTGGTGGGCGCGGTCATAGAGCAGGCCCGCCACCCGACGCGCCTCGTCCAGGTCCACCGGGTAGCCCGAGCCGCTGACGGTCCGGGTGTAGTTCACGAAGTAGTCGATGATCTCGTCGCGGGTCCTCGGCGCGCCCCACCAGGGCCGACAGGGCCCGGGGGCTGCCCACGCTCACCCGCCGCTTGCCGGTGGTGGACATCATCGAGGTGAAGGAGCGCACGCGGTCGGGGTGGCGCACGGCGAGGCACTGCCCCACCATGCCGCCCATGGAAACGCCCAGGAAGTGGGCGTCGGGCAGGTCCAGGGCGTCCAGCAGGCCGGCGGTATCATCGGCCATATCCCACAGATCGTAGGGAGCAGGCACCTTTACGCCGATCAGCGCCCGCGAGATCGCCTTGCCGCCATGGGGAACGGGCAGGTGGTCCAGCCAGGTGGACAGGCCCACATCCCGGTTGTCGAAGCGGATCACCTTGAAGCCGCCATCCGCCAGCCGGTGCACCAGGTCGTCGGGCCACAGCACCAGCTGGGCGCCGATGCCCATGATGAGCACGAGGGGCGGACCTGCGCCCTGCTCCTCGTAGTGCAGCTCGAGTCCGTTGCTGGCGACGCGGGGCATGGGCAACCTCCGCCGGGGGCCTAATGCACGCGCGGAGCGCGGCCGGGGCTGGCTGCGCGAGGGCTCGGCGGAGGGGGGCGCCAGCAGGGTGACCACCAGGCGGGCGCCCGACAGATCGCGACCGTCCTCCACCCGAATTTCGCCGCCATGAACCTCGACAATACGGCGCACGATGGCGAGGCCCGCGCCCACCCCGGCCTCGCCGTCGTGGGCTTCGAGGCGCTTGAAGAGGCCGAAGACGTGCTCGCGGCGGTCCTGGGGATGCCGCCGCCATTGTCTTCGACCGACAGGGCGACATGACCGGGGGGCGCCTCGGCCGAGGCCACCCGGATGATCGGCCCCACCCGCGCGCCATACTTGATCGAGTTCTCCAGCAGGTTCTGGAAGAGCTCTTGCAGCAGCGGGGCGTTGCCCATGGCCGTGGGCAGCGGGTGCACCAGCTCCAGGCGCGCGCTGTGGGTGCGCATGGCCTCGTGCAGGTTCTGGCTGGCCTGGCTGACCACCCGCGCCAAGGACACGGGCTCGAGGTCGCCCAGGCGGTCGCCCACCCGCGCCAGCCTGAGCAGCTCGTCGATCTGCCGGGACATCTGGACGGCGGATTCGATGATCTCGTCGGCCATGCGCTCGGCGCGGTTGGGGTTGGCCCGCATCAACATGGCGATCAGCTCGGCCCGGGCCACCATGGTCTGGAGCGGTGAGCGCAGGTCGTGGCTGACGGCGGCGTTGAACTGGGCGAGGCGGCCATTGCTCAGGCGCAGCTCCTGGTTGGCCCGGCCCAGCTGGCTGTTGAGGGTGGCCAGCTCGGCGTTGGCGGTCTGCAGGCCGCTGGTGACACGGGCCAGCTCGCGGGTCTTGCCCTCCACCTCGTGCTCCAGCTGTTCCTGGCTGTTGAGGATGTCGATGGAGGCCTGGCCGGCCAGAAAGGCCATGCCGAAGATGGCGATGGTGAAGTTGGACAGGCTGTCGATGACGAAGCCGGGGTGGTTGACGTCCTCGGCCGGCAACAAATAGCCATAGGGGAAGAAGGCTTCGGCCCAGCCCCCGGCGCGCAGCAGCAGCAGCCCGGCGTAGAGGCCGGTCTGCACAATCGCGAGGCCCCAGGCGTGCGCCTTGCCCACGAAGATGGGCGCCATGGCCACACAGAGGGCGAGGATCATCAGGGCCGGGGTCTCGAATTCCCCGGCGATATAGGCGTAGAGCAGCGCCAACACGCTGTCCAGATAGAGCAGCCCCACCACCATCTTGGTGAAGTGTTGCGTGCGGCCCAGGGCCAACCAGCCCAGGCCGGTGAGCAGGCCCACCACCACGCAGAAGGTGACCGACTGGACAAAGACCAGCTCGGCCATCAAGCCCGTGAGCTGGGAGATGGTGACCGCGACGATGGCGATGCCCAGCAGCGTGGTCTGGGCCACCATGAACTGCCGGCCGCGCCGGGACTGGATGCGTTTGCGCAGCGCGACCGGGTGGGCCGTCGTGCGCTCCGAACTCTGCTCAGAATCCAGCATGGTGGATCAGTACCAGCATCGCGGGCAGGTAGCAGCATCCGTCGATCAACGTGCCGTAGATGGACCGTGGGGTCTTGGTATCGAGCAGCAGAATCCAGAGGACGGCCGCAGCGCTGCTCAGCACCATCTCGGGGTGCGGGGCCGCGATCTGGGCGGCCCAGCCCCACATCAAGCAGGCCAGCAGCACGAGGTTGAGCAGGATCAGCGCGTGCTTGGTGCGGCGAACTCCAAAGGCGACGGGCAGGGTGAGCACGCGGTGTTCGCGGTCGCTGTCGATGTCCCGCACGTCAAACATATGGGTGTTGCTGCTGACAAAGACGAAGATGAAGAGCGCGAGCTGGCCCACCGCCCAGTCCAGCTCCCGGCCCGCCCACATGGCCGGCATCAGCACCGTGCCGATGGTGATGCAGCCGCCCACCAGCCAGCCCTTCGAGAAGGGGATCTCCTTGAGGCGGGCAAGGCGCCAGCCGCCGTGGCGCTTGGGAAAAGGCACGATGGGCAGGCCATAGAGCAAGCCGGCGGTCGCGTAGATGGCGAAGCAGGCCTGGGCCGGCAGGGGCGCGGTCGAGACCAGCCAGCCCGTGGCGATGGCGGCCACCGACAGCAGCGCGAGCACGCCAGGGCTGCGGAAATAGGCGATGGCGTCGGCGTCGGTCATCTTCTGGACGTGGGCGTCGGCGACGTGGTCCAGGTTGTAGACGAAGATTGCGCTGCAGAAGACCAGCAGGGCCGGCATCGTCGCGGGCACCTCCATGATGTGGCAGGCGAAGCCGGTCAGGGCTGCCACCGAGCCGGCCGCCCAGATGCTGGAGAAGATGAAGGCCCGCTGAAATCCGCGCCAGAGCAGGGCCCCCGCCCGCCTGGCGCTGCGGGGGAGCTGTTCGCCTGCCTGTCGCCAGGTGGACTGATCCGCGCCAGTGGTGCTCAAGCGTCTCCTGACGGTTGGCCGGGTCGACCGGAGGGCTGCCCAGGGGGGCTGGGCTGGAGGGCGTCGGGCTCTGCGAGAGGCAGAGTGTCCTTCAGCCGACTTGGAATGTCTATGCACCACAGGGGGGGATGCCTGCATGCGCTTCGACAGAATCGGAGAGCCGGCCACCGCATAGTTGGCTTTCTACCCTGTTGAGCGGGTTCCTGTATACCGGAGTGGTCCGCGGATGTAGACACATATCCGCGCGGCCGGCGGGGTTCGGTGACATCCAGCGACACGAGAGCAGCGACAGCGGGCCCCTTCTCGGATTCGCCTATGACAGCCGGTGCGCTGACATTTTCTTGACATTCTATCACAGGCTTTCAACCGTCTCGCGATCGCCACCGGCCTGTCAAAGCTCGTCACCTGCTGCCGCCAGACCGCAGGGGGGCCCCGGGCCGTGCTTGAGTGAGGGCGCGGGGGTTGGCAGTTCGCCGCGCCCCCACCGGGGATCCCATGCTCGGCAGCTCCGCCACCATCCCTTCGCGTATCGGTCGCTTTGCGGTGGACCGGCCAGTGGGCGGGGGTGGGATGTCGCGGACCTTCCGCTGCACCCTGGATGGCATGGGGGGCTTCCGGAAGCTCGTGCTGGTCAAGATGTTGGAGCCCGAGCGGGCCGATGACCGCAATTTTGTCGAGATGTTCCTGGACGAGGCCCGGTTGAGCGCGCGCCTGGACCACCCCAACATCGGCAAGGTCTTCGAGGTGGGCGAGCAGGACGGCATCCCCTGGATGGCCATGGAATATGTGGCTGGCCCCAACCTCGCCCAGCTCAGCCGCCGCCTGCGCGATGGCGGCTTCCGGCACTTCGGGCACCTCGCCCGGCTGGTGGCGGATGTGGCCCGGGGGCTGGACCACGCCCACCGGCTGACCGATGACAATGGCCACCCGCTGTCCATCGTGCACCGCGACGTCAGCCTGGGCAACATCATCGTGGCCCCCGATGGTTCGGCTCGGCTCATCGACTTCGGCATCGCGTCCTGGCGCGACAAGTCCAACATCACCGAAGTCGGAATGATCAAGGGGAAGCTGCACTTCATGGCGCCCGAGCAGCTGGATTCCGCCACGGATTTCCGGGTGGATCTCTACCAGCTGGGGGTCTGCCTCTACTGGTTGACGGCCGGTCGGCCGCCTTTTCACCACGACGACCCGGTGCAGCTCTGGCGGCAGCGCATGGCGGGGCCGGTGCCGCGGCCTTCGGCCCGGTCCAGCAGCTACCCCGACGAGCTGGAGCGCATCGTCTTGCGGGCGCTGGAGCGGGATCCGGCGCGGCGCTTCGCCAGCGCGGGCGATCTCTGCGCGGCCCTGGAGTCCTTCTGCGCCGGGCCACACCGCTGGCGCTCCCGGCCCGAAGGCGTGGCCCGCTGGATCGAGTCCCTCTTCACCGCCCAGGAGATGGAGGACTTCCGCACCTGTGGGGCCGAGCAGCGGGACACCGACCCCCTGATGCCGGCGCCTGGGATGGTGATCGAGGCCTGGAGCCAGGAGGGTGACGACACGCTGGCGGTGTCGGCCCGGGCCGAGCTTCCGCCCGAGGAGGGGCGCACCACGGTGGACCCCTTGGGCCCCCGCTGGCCCGGCCGCCCCCCGCGGGGGGCCCCGCCGCGCAGCACCCTGCCGCCGGGGGCCTTGAGCACCCGCTTTCCCGTCGCTCCACACCCGCGGGGCCGCGCCAACCTGCTGTGGGCGGTGCTGGGTGGGGTGTTGGCCTGGTGGCGGGCGGGCTGGGTCATGCCGTGGCAGGTAGTCCGCCCGGCCGCCGCGCTGACCGTGGAGTCGCCCCCAAGGCGAGACGCGACCGGGCGGCCTGTCTACCTGATGAGGCCCCGCCGCCCGCGGCTTCGGGCGATCCGACGGCGCGGCGGCGCTGCTTTGGCGCGCTCGGGCCGAGGGACCCTCCGACCCGGCCCTGCTGCGCGAGATCACGCTGTTGGAGGAGGCCCTGCCGGCCCGGCGGCGCTGATCGCGGCGGCCTTGCGCAAGGCGGCCCCGGTGTGGCTGCCCACCACCTGCAAGAGGGCGGCCGGCGGGCCTTCGGCCAACACCTGCCCCCCGGCGTCCCCGCCCTCGGGCCCCATGTCAATGACCCAGTCTGCATTGCGGATCATGTCGATCTGGTGCTCGATCACGATGATGGTGTGGCCCTGGTCCACCAGCCGGTGCAGCACCTGCAGCAGGCGGTCGATGTCGGCGAGGTGCAAGCCGGTGGTGGGCTCGTCCAGGAGGTATGCGGTCTCTTTCTGGCGTCCAACCAGCTCTTTGGCCAGCTTCAGCCGCTGGGCCTCGCCCCCGGACAGGGTGGTCGCGCTCTGGCCCAGGCGCAGGTAGCCCAGCCCGACATCGGACAAGGCCTGCAGCTTGGCCTTGAGCTTGCGTTGGCTGGAGAAGAGGGCGAGGGCCTCGTCGACGGGCAGGTCGAGGACATCGGCGATGGACAGGCCCTTCCAGCGCACTTCGAGGGTGGTGCGGTCAAAGCGGCGGCCCCGGCAAGGCTCGCAGGGCATCCACACGTCGGACAAGAAGTGCATCTCGACGAGGACGGCGCCGCGGCCCTCACAATGGGGGCAGCGCCCGCCATCGGTATTCCAAGAGAAGCGCCCCGCCGCCCAGCCGCGCTCCCGGGCCAAGGGGGTCTGGGCGAAGAGATCGCGCAGGGGGCCCAGCAGGTCGCAGTAGGTGGCCGGGGTGCTGCGGGGCGAGCGGCCGATGGGCTTCTGGTCGACCACCACCACCCGCTGGGGGGCCGCCGACGTGCCGGGCGCGTGGTCTTTGCCGCGGCTGGACTTCTGGGCGGCGGCGGCCTCGATCTCCAGCCAGGGGGCCACATGCTCCATGATCAGCGAGGACTTGCCCGAGCCGCTGACCCCGGTGACCACCGACAGCCGGGCCCGGGGCAGGCGCACCCGCACATCGCGCAGGTTGTGCAGGCTGGCCGGCGGCGGGGCCAGCCAGGCCTGGGGCGGCCGGGGCTGGTCGGGCACCGGGATCTGGCGGCGACCCGACAAGAAGCTGCCGGTGAGGCCGGCACCTCGGGCCAGGGCGGCGGGGGTGCCCTGGTCCACGATGCGGCCGCCGTGTTCACCCGCTCCCGGCCCCATATCCACCAGCCAGTCTGCGGCGCGCATCACGTCCGGGTCGTGTTCGACCACCACCAGCGTATTCCCGAGGTCGCGTAGCCGGGTGAGGGTGCCCATCAGCCGGTCGGTGTCCCGGGGGTGCAGGCCCACCGTGGGCTCGTCCAGGACATAGATGGTGCCGGTGAGCCGCGAGCCCAGCTGGGTGGCCAGGCGGATGCGCTGGGCCTCTCCCCCGGACAGGGTGTCGGCCACCCGGTCCAAGCTGAGGTAGCCCAGGCCCACATCGTCGAGGAAATGCAGCCGGCCGGTGAGCTCTTGTACGGCCTGTTCGGCGATCTGGCGGTCGGCCGGTCCCAAGCAGAGGCTGTCCCAGAAGCGCAGGGCCTCTGCCACCGTGAGGGCGCAAGCCTGCTGGATGGAGGTGCCCGCGGGTTGGCCGGGCTCGGCGGGGGCGGCGTCGCCCAGGGTCACCGCGAGGATCTCGGGGCGAAGGCGCCCGCCCTCGCAGCGGCTGCAGGTGGTCTCGCGGCGCAGCCAGTCGTGCTTGCCCGACCAGCCATCGATCAGGCCGATGATGCCCGGCCAGGTCTGGGTCTCTTCGATGCGGCTGCGGCTGCGGCCCCACGTTCGGGTGTAGGCGATGTCCAGGGGCTCGTCCAGGCCCTGCAGCAGGGCCTTTCGCAGGCGTCCCGGCCACAGCAGCACCGGCGTGTCCGGCGCCACGGCGTACTTCTTGAAGACGGCCTCCACCAGGGTGCGCTTGCGGGGGGAGCGGAAGAGCACGGCCCCCACGCGGGCGTCGATGGCCTGGTCCAGCGGCAGCTTGGGCTGGGGCAGGAGCAGGCTTGGGTCCACATCGTTGCGTTGGCCCAGTCCCTGGCAGGCCGGGCAGGCGCCGATGTGGCTGTTGAAGGAGAAGTGCCGCGGGGTCAGCTCCTGGGGGTGGATGACGCCGTGGTCGGGGCAGTGGGCCCCCCGGGTGAGGACCAGGGCCTGGCCGCCCTTGCGGGGCTGGAAGCGGCAGCGCCCCGATCCCCAACCATAGGCCACCGCGATGGCCTCGGAGATGCGCTCCAGGGGCGTGTTCTGGGGGTTGATGCGGTCCAGCACCAGCTCGGCGCCATCGGTGGTGGCCTCGGGCCCCTCTGCTGCGATGCGCTCCTCAAGCCCGATCTCGCCGCTTTGCCCCAAAAGACGCGAGAAACCTTCTCTTTGCAGGTCGATGCACAGCGTGCCCGGCGGCGGGGTCGTCACCAGCCAGCCCGTGCCCTGGGCCTCGGCGGCGAGGTGGCGGGCGCCGGCGCTGGGGCTCCAGGCTTTCAGCTCGCGGGCGCATCTGGGACAGTGGGGCCGGCCGATGCGGGCATAGAGCAGGCGCAGGCTGTCGTAGAGCTCGGTCACCGTCGCGACGGTGGATCGGGGGTTGCTGCCCCGGTTGCGCTGGTCGATGGCGATGGCGGGGGCCAGGCCCTCGACCTTGTCCACCGGCGCCTTGCCCATGCGCCCCAAGAAGCGGCGGGCATAGGTGCTGAGGCTCTCGACATAGCGGCGCTGCCCCTCGGCGAAGAGGGTGTCGAAGGCCAGCGAGGTCTTGCCCGAGCCCGAGGGTCCCGTGATGACGCTGAGCTTGCCCTGGGGCAGGCGGATGTCGATATTCTTGAGGTTGTGGGTGGAGACGCCGGTGAGCACGATCTGCCGCTGGGTGGGCCGGGCCTTGGGGCGGCGGCGGGCCGCATAGGCCGGGGGCCCGTTGTCGGCGATCTGCAGCCCTTGACTGCCGGCTTCGCGCAGGTCCCAGGCGGCCTCCTGGGCCAGGACCTCGGCCATCACGCGGCCGGTGGGCGTGTCCAGGGCCGCGATGGCCTCCGGGCTGCCCTGGCCGATGATGTGGCCGCCCCCCACGCCGCCTTCGGGGCCCAGGTCCACGATGTGGTCGGCCACCTTGATCACATCGGTGTTGTGTTCGATGACCAGCACCGTGTTGCCCGCGTCCACCAGGCGCTGCATGGCGGCCAGCAGGCGCTCGATGTCGGCCATGTGCAGGCCGGTGGTGGGCTCGTCGAGGATGTAGAGGGTGCGCCCGGTGGCGGGCTTGCACAGCTCGGTGGCCAGCTTGATGCGCTGGGCCTCTCCCCCCGAGAGGGTGGTGCTGGGCTGCCCCAGGGACACATAGGACAGGCCCACATCCACCAGGGTCTCGAAGATGCGGCGCAGCTTGCGGTGGGTGTGGAAGAAGCGGGCGGCCTCGCCGATGCTCATCTCCAGCACGTCGCGGATGGTCTTGCCCCGGTAGAGGATCTCCAGCGTCTCGGGGTTGAAGCGCGCCCCCTCGCAGGATTCGCAGGGCACCTCCACATCGCTGAGGAATTGCATCTCGACCGTGCGCACGCCGGCACCCTCGCACTCCTCGCAGCGGCCGCCTTTGACATTGAAGGAGAAGCGGCCCTTCTTGTAGCCCCGAAGCCGGGATTCGGGGACCAGGGTGAAGAGGTCGCGGATGGTGTCGAAGGCGCCGGTATAGGTGGCAGGGTTGCTGCGTGGCGTGCGGCCGATGGGCTGCTGGTCGATGCGGATGACCTTGTCGATGCCGTCGACGCCGTCCATCTGGTCGTGCTCACCGGGCAGGTCGGTGGCCCCATGCAGGGCGCGGGCCAGCGCGGGGTGCAGGGTCTGGCTGATGAGGGTGCTCTTGCCCGAGCCGGACACGCCGGTGATGACCGTGAGGGTGCCCAGGGCCAGATCGAGGTCCACCCCGTGCAGGTTGTGGGCCCGCGCCCCCCGCAAGACCAAGTGTTGGCCATTGCCGCTGCGGCGCAACGCGGGCATGCGGATGCGCAGGTCGCCCCGCAGGTAGCGGGCGGTGAGGGCGTCGGACTTCAAGAAGGTGGCCGGCGGCCCCGCCGCGACGATGTGGCCCCCCAGGCGGCCCGCCCCGGGCCCGACCTCGACGAGGTAGTCCGCGCGCGTCATGGTGGTGGTGTCGTGTTCGACCACCAGCACGCTGTTGCCCTGGTCGCGCAGCTGCAGCAGGGCCTGGAGCAGGCGCTCCTGGTCGCGGCCGTGCAGGCCGATGCTGGGCTCGTCCAGGACATAGGTGACGCCTTGCAGGCCCGAGCCCACCTGGCTGGCCAGGCGGATGCGCTGCGCTTCGCCGCCGGAGAGGGTGGCCGAGCTGCGGTCCAGGCTGAGGTAGCCCAGGCCGACCTCTTGCAGGAAGCCCAGCCGCCCGCGAAGCTCTTTGAGAATGGGCGCGCCGATGCGATTTTCGGTGGGCCCAAGCTGCACGCCCTCAAAGAAGCGGCGGGCGTCTTCGACCGTCATGGCGGTGAGGGCCGAGATGCCCTGGTCCCGAAAATGAACCGCCCGCGCAATGGGGTTCAGCCGCTCCCCCTGGCAGTCGGGACAGGGCAGCCGGCGCCGGTAATCGCGCAGGCGCTGCAAGCTGGTGAAGCGCCAGACCTGCTCCACCGTGGGAAGGATGCCCGACCAGCTGCGGGTGGTGGTGCTGCTGCGGCCTTCGCGCTCGGTGACCACCTTGTAGCTGACGGCGGCGCCGTTGAGCAGGGCGTCCTGCTGGTCGGCTGGCAGGTCGCGGAAGGGGGTCTTCAGGGAGATGCCCAGCTTCTTGCAGACCTCTTTGAGCACGGGGCGGCAGAGGCTGGAGAAGGGCAGGCGGTCGTCGCCGTCGAGCACCCGCAGCAGGTCCAGGGCGGGGGCGTCGGTGTCCAGCAGCAGGTCGAGGTCGAAGTCTTCGGTCCAGCCGATGCCCGAGCAGGCGGTGCACATGCCCTGTGGCGCGTTGAAGCTGAAGAGCCGGGGCTCCATCTCCGGGATGGAGATGCCATGGCGCGGGCAGGAGCGATCCGTCGAGACCAGGCGCCACTCGGGCTCTTCCTGGCCGTCGGGCTGGATGAGGAAGCTCACGGTGCCCGCGGTCATCGCGTTGGCGCCTTCGATGGCCTCGACGAGGCGGGGCAGGTCGTCCGGCCGCAGGCGCAGGCGGTCCATGACCAGCTCGATGGTGTGCTTCTCGTAGCGGGCCAGGGTGACGGGTTCATCTTCGAGATTGACGACCTGGCCGTCAATCCGGGCCCGCAGCCAGCCATCGCGCAGGGCCTTGGTGAGCTCCTTGCGGTACTCGCCCTTGCGGTCCTGCACGATGGGTGCCATCACGTGCAGGCGGGCGTCGGGGTGCTCTTCGAGCAGGCTCTCGGCCACCTGGCTGGGGCTGGTGGCGCGAATGGCTTCGAAGCAGACGGGGCAGCGGGGCGTGCCCAGGCGGGCCAGCAGCAGGCGCAGGTGGTCGAGGATCTCGGTGACGGTGCCCACGGTCGAGCGCGGGTTGCGGTTGACCGTCTTCTGGTCGATGGACAGGGTGGGGGAGAGCCCATCCACCCGCTCCACCCGCGGCTTGTCCATCTTGCCCAGGAACTGCCGCGCATAGGGCGACAGGGACTCCATGAAGCGCCGCTGGCCCTCTTGGTAGATGGTGTCGAAGGCCAGGCTGCTCTTGCCGGACCCCGACAGGCCGGTGATCACCACGAGGGCGTCCCGGGGGATGCGGATGTCGACGCCCTTGAGGTTGTGCTCGCGGGCGCCCACGACGTCGATGTGGTCGGACATGCGGACCCGATTTCGGAGGCGGGCGCTCCCTATCGCAATCTGAACGCGTGTACAGCCCCGGCGTGGTGGCCGGGGGGCTCAGCCGGCGGAGAAGACGAAGGGGTAGGAGACCACCACCGTGCCGCTGCCCCGGGGCTTGGGAAAGCGCGCCTCGCGGATCTCGTCCACCACGCAGTCTTCGACGATGGCATTGTTCAGGCTGGTGGCGCGGGTGGCCGCGTACTTGACCCCGCCGTCCCGGTCGATGACGAAGCGCACGACCATCTTCCCGGACAGGTTGGCGTCGCGCCGCAGCTCGCGGGTGTAGCACTGCCGGATGAGGTTCATCTTCTGCTTGATGATGATGTCGATCTCGGCCTTGTCCAGCTCGCCCCCGCCCTCTCCGGCGATGTTGGGGTCGTTGTCCTCGTCCGTGAGGGTCAAGGAGGCGGCGCTGCGGGTGCCGCCCGCGATCTCGGTGCGGGCCACGGATCGCACCGAGATGCCCCCGCCGCCGCCGACCACCACGCTGGGGGGCGCGCCGTTGGCCTGGCCCTCGAAGTGACCGGTGCCCGGGGTCAGCTCCTTGACGGGAAGCTCGGTCACCGCTGCGGTGATCGCGGCCTGGGCGCTGACGTCTTCGCCCCGGGCGACCAGCATGCGGCGGCCGTCGGCCACCAGCATGAACAGCTCATCGGGGGTGCTCTCGAAGGGGCGGGCGCGTTCGAGCCGGATGATGTCGTCCAGGGGCATGATCTCGGTGGGTTCGCCCGTGCCGCTGGGCCAGCGGATCTTCACCTGGTCCGCGCCGGTGTCGAAGTGGGTGCTGACCGGCCAGGTCCAGGTGTGGCGGGTCTCTTCGGGGCTCTTGCTGCCCCCCTCGTCCAGGAGGAACTCGTCGTCGTCGCTGGCGAAGGCGGCGGGGCTCAGGGCGATGCAGAGCAGCAGCAGGGGGCGCATGGCGGAACCGGTCTTCAGGCTGGGGGATCGTAGCACCGGTCCGCGGCCCATGGGATGCCGCGCCGGGCCAGCCGGGGGAGGATGTCGCCGTGCAGCGTGTCCTGGAAGATGCGGCGGTAGGCGGCGGCGTCCAGCAGCCCGGCGGCCCGCTCGTCGGGAAGAAGGGGGGGGCCGTCCTGGGCCTCGCCATAGGCCCGCCCGAAGGCGGCGATGACCGCAGGCAATGCGGCGCCGACACGGGCACGCACCCCTTCGGGATCGAGGTCCAGCAGCGCGTCCAGGGCCTCCCAGCCAAAGGCCCGGTGGGCGGCCTCATCCCGCAAGACCCGGTCGAGGACGGGCCGGGCGGCGGGGTGGGTGGTGCTGGCGCGCATCGCCGAAAAGAGCGGCACGGCGAAGGTCTCGCCAAAGCAGAAGGCCGACAGCACCGTGTCCACCAGGCTCGCCAGGGGACCCTCGGCGGCCACACGGGGGCTCAGCTCGGCCTGGTCGAGATCCACCGGCTGATCGGGGCCGCCCAGGGCCACCAGGCAGGCGTGGCTGAGGCTGGCGTGGTCCAGCTCGTCGGCGACGATGCGCCCAGCGCTGTCCAGCAGCGGGCGCGGCAGGCCGAAACGGATGCTCCACTGCAGCACCTGGGCGGTGATCGCGGCGGAGCGGTACTCGGCCTGCACCCGGTTGTGCCACTCGGCGAGCACCCGGGGGCTGGCGGGCTCAGTGCTGGTCACTCGGCTCGGAGGGGGCCTTCTCGCCCGCTTCTTTGGCCTTCCACGCGGCCAGCAGGCGGTCGCGCTCATCGGCCGGGCACTGGATCTCCACCCCCTTGGCGGCGTCGACACTGGCCAGCACCCGCCCGTTCAGCTCGCGCAAGGCGGGGTCGGGCACCATGGGCGACTGCCAGGCCTTGAAGCAGCGCTGCCCGTCTTCGGTGATCTCCAGCACGGGCATGGGCGGGTTGGTCGCGCCTTCGGGGTGACCCGAGGCGACGTCGTCCCAGGTCGGCAGCGCCGCCGCAGGCGGCGGGCCCACCGGCGGCGGGTTGGACGTGGGGACCGGGTCCGGCGGCGGGGGATTGCTGGTCACGACATCCTTGTGGCAGGAGGCCGCGCCCAGGCTGAGCAGGGCGCCGGCGGCGAGGATGCGGACAGGGGAGGGGGAGGGCTTGGGATTCATGGCTCCACTCTATGCGGCGGCACCCCTGGTCGTCACCCCCGCATCATTCCGCAGGCACGGGCTGACCCAGGCAAAAGGCCCGCAACAGCATGCGGCTGCGGCCCAGCTCGGTCGGGCGGACCAGCACCTGGTCGCCACGGCGCTGCAGCAGCGGGGAATTCTCGATGGAGCGCGCGGCGTTCTTGGGGTTGAGGCCCGAGCCCTTCACGGCGCCGCGAATATCACCCAGGTTGGGGGCTTGCCGGTCGAGGTGCCGGTACCACAGGGCCAGGGCCAGGGCGGTGAACTGCACGTCATTCGTGGCATTTCGGCCGGCCTTGGGGCTGCGGTCCCGAAAATCCGCCCAGTGGGCCCCATCGATGTGCAGCCAGGGCGGGATGTCGGTCGGGCCCAAGGCGCCTTCGATGTGGGCGGGGCTGGCCCCGATCTCGGCGGCAAGTGCGCCGAGGGGGGAGAGGACCGGGGGCGTGGCTGCGGGCAGGATCGGCACGGCGACCCCGCTCTCGGTGGCCCCGCCCAGGCTGGCCAGCAGCGCGGGCAGCAGCTCCCGCAAGAAGGACTCCGAGCCCTCCAAGGTCAGCTCGGCCGCCCCCCGGCGCAGGTGCAGCCGGCAATGGCCCGGAGCCAGCCGCAACAGGCTGTCCCCAGGGTCCATGGGCTCGTCCATGGCTGCTCCTATTGTCCTCAGAGCCCGCCCTCAGAGCCCGAAGCCCGAGAAGACGAAGACGCTGCCGGAGTCCGTGCCGTTGGAGTCGTCGCGCCAGGAGCCCGCCAGCACGGTGCTGCCGCCGGTGCCCAGCAGGTCTCCGCCAAAGCGGACCTCCAGGCCGATGGCGTCGGCGTTGCCATCGCCCGAGACCGCCGCGTCGCTGCTCTGGCCGGCGACGAAGGTGCCGCTGCTGGGGCTGAGGAAGAGGTAGGCCGTGCCTTCGCCGTTGAGGCCCGCCAGGGGCACGCCGGTCAGCAGGTCGTTGACCCCGTCGTTGTCGAAGTCGCCGTTGGCAGCGAGGACGGCCCCGAGGCCATGGCCGGCATCGCCGCCGTAGACCGTCGCGACCGCCAGGCTGGTGACGGTGGCGCTGGACAGGGTGGAGAGGTCGGCCACGCCGCTGATCAGGTAGGCCGCGCCGGCGTCGGCGCCGTAGTCGTCCACCCGGTTGGCGCCCAGCCAGAGGTCGTCGCGGCCGTCGCCGTCCATATCGCCCGCCGCAGCCAGGCCCGCGCCCAGGCGATCGCCCGCAGCGGCCCCGAGCACGGTGGCGTCGGCATCGGCCAGCCCGTGGTTGCCGGCCGCGTTGGCCCCCGAAACCAGGTAGGCCGAGCCCGTGAAGCCCCCCAGGCTGGCGCCGTTGATCAGGCCGACGCCGAAGTCGTCCAGGCCGTCGCCGTCGAGGTCGCCCGCTCCGGCGATGGCCGAGCCCATGAAGTCCGAGGCGTTGATGCCCGTCCAACGGCCGTCGGCGGCGGCCACGGTGGCCGCGCTGCCCGTAAAGCTCGCCCGGCCGAAGAAGAGGTAGACCGAGCCGGAGTTGCTGGCCGAGGTGTCGTCGCCGGTGGCGCCGGCCAGGAAGTCGTCGAAGCCGTCGCCGTTGATGTCACCCGCGGCGGTGGCGCCGGCGCCCAGCCAGTCGTAGGCGCCGTCGCCCGCCCAGGTGAAGTCGGCGATGCTGCGCAGGTTGGCGGTGGCACCCTGGGCGGCCACGGTGGCGCCGGTGACCAGGTGCACGCTGCCCGAGTTGATGCCGTTGCTGTCTGCGTATTGGGCGGTGATCAGGAGGTCGGACAGGCCATCGTTGTCGAAGTCTCCGACGTTGCGGATATACTCGCCCGCCCGCTCGCCCGATTCGCTGCCTTCGAGGACGAGATCGGCGGTGCCCAGGGAGGCGCTGCCCGCGCTGAGGGGGCCGTAGAAGACATAGGCCCCGCCGGCGGCGCTGACCGTGGTGTCCATCTGCGAGGCGCCCACCACGAGGTCGGCGTTGCCGTCACCATCGAGGTCCGCCGTGCCGGAAAAGGAGATGCCCGCGTAGTCCTGGACGTCTTCGCCGGTGAGCGTCAAGGCGGCCGCGTCGGCCTCGATCTCGCAGGTGGTGGGCCCGTTGTCGCAGTCGTTGTCGATGCCGTCGTTGCAGACCTCGATCTCGCCCGGGTTGATGTCCGGGTTGCTGTCGTCGCAGTCGCCGCCCTGGTCTGCCACGCCCGTGACGATGGAGCAGCCGAGGTAGAGGGTGGTGTCGTCGCCATAGCCGTCGCCATCGGCGTCGGTATACAGGCTGATGGCGTCGGCCGCGTCGGCGCCGTCCACGACGCCGTTGCAGTCGTTGTCCAGCTCGTCGCAGACCTCGTCCCCACCCGGGTAGGCCAGGTCCGAGCTGTCGTTGCAGTCCTCGTCGTTGTCCGTGTAGCCGAAGGGCGGGGCGCAGGAGTTGATCGAGTAGCGGGCGTCGCCGAAGCCGTCCTGGTCGCCGTCGAAGTACCAGGTGAGTGCGTCGGTCGGGTCGGTGTCGCTGTCCACGTCGCCATCGCAGTCGTTGTCGATGCCGTCGCAGATCTCGGGGTTGTTGGGCGAGACGGCCGCGTTGGTGTCGTTGCAGTCTTCGCAGGCGGCCACGCCGTCCCCGTCGGCGTCTTCGAAGCCCACCGAGCCGTCGCAGTTGTAGTCATTGGGGTCTTCGCAGTATTCCGCGGCGCCCGGCTTGAATTCGCTGCTGTTGTCGTTGCAGTCCTCGTCGTTGTCTACGAAGCCCGTGGGCTGCTGGCAGGCGGCCTGGGTGATGTCGGGGCTGCCGTAGCCGTCGCCATCGGAGTCGACATACCAGGTCTGGGCCACGCCTTCGTCCACCTCGCCATCACAGTCGTTGTCGATGCCGTCGCAGATCTCGGTGGCGCCGGGGTTGATGGCGTCGGAGTCGTCATCACAGTCGTTGGCGCTCTTGTAGCCGTCGCCGTCCTTGTCAACGCCCCCACAACCGAAGGCTGCCAGGGCCATGAGGATGAGCAGGGTGCTGCGCATGTCGTCTCCGTACCGATGTCGAGGGGCGGACCGGGTCCTGTCAACCAGGAGTTACCACAGTGTGTCCCGGGCGGAATGCCCCAGGGGTCACAGCTTGTCAGGGCTCCGTAGATCCTGGAAGCGGCGGTCTCCAGGGTTTATCGCGAGGGGGGGAGATTGGCGATCACAGCGACCGATGTGGCCCCTTCGTGGCCGCCTCTCAGCCCACCGGGTCCAGCGCCTCGTGCAGGAAGGCCAGGACCCGGTCCAGGGCTTCGCGGGTGGGATGCCCCGCCACATCCACCAGGTCCCGGGTGAGCACGCTGTGGGCTGTGGGGCCCAGGCCGTGGGGGTTGCCCCGCCCGCTGTCGATCTCGATGCCTTCAAAGGCAGGGCCGAGATCCTCGCGCAGGCTTGCAAAGCGGCTGGCCGGGCAGAGCAGGTCGCCGGTGAAGCGCAGGCCCAGCACGCCGATGCCCTCGGCACCGCATCGCGCGGCCAGCTGCTGCCGCTCCGCCGGGGACAGGTGGGGGTCGGCCCGATGGGCGGCGCTAAGGCCCAGGGGCAAGGAGGGCTGGCTGAGCACCGGCGCGATCACCGGCGCGTCGAGCACCAGGGACAGGGCGAAGTTGCCCGTCAGGCACATGCCCACGGCGCCCACGCCCGGGCCCCCGCAGCGTTGGTGCAGCGCGCTGGCCAGGGCCCGCAGCGGGTCTGTGATCGGGCTGCGGCGGCCCCGGGCCAGCAGGTTGAATTCCCGGGAGATGCAGGCCCCGGCCAGGGCGGCCACGGTCCGGGGCAGCCCATAGCCTCCGCCCAAGCTGCCGAAGAGCTGCGGCATGGCCACGCAGAAGCCGTCATCGGCCAGCCGGCGGGCAAAGGCGGCCACGGCGTCGGTGATGCCGGGCACCTCGTGCAGGACGAGCACGCCGGGCCCCTCTCCGCGCCAGAAGACGGGCCAGTGGCGGCCCTGGGCCGCAAAGACCGACGCGGTGAAGCCAGGGACGCCCACCTCAGCGCCCTTGGGGGCGGGACAAGCAGGCGGTCAGCTCGGTGGCCAGCTCGGGCAGCGGGTCGACATAGGGGCTGTGGCCCCAGGCCGGTCGCTCTTCGAAGCGGGCGTGGCGGGGCAGGTGCTGGCGAAACCAGTCCCGCTGCTGGGGGTGGAGCAGGCGATTGGCGCCGCCCCACATCACGGTCAGGGGCATGGTCAGGGACGCGAGGTCGGCGGGGGTGAGATCGACCTCGGGGCCGGCGCTGTCGAGGCGCTGGTGCACCACGGGGCGGTCCATGCGGCTGCGCAGACCCCGGGGCGGGAAGCCGGCGCGCTTCAAGGCCCGCAAGCCGGGCGCGTCGAGGAGTCGGCTGGGCAGGGTGGCGGTGGGCATCGGCGCAGCGTAGCCGAGGCGGCCCGCGCCGACCGGGTGGATGCGACGCGCCCACCGTGCTCGCGCTGGACTATGGTCGGGATTCCAGGTGGCGAGCGTGGTGCGATGACCTGCAAGGTGCTGGTGGTGGATGACGAGCCGGATGTGCCGGATCTCGTCTCGCAGTGGTTCCGGACGGAGGTCCGGGAGGGGACCTATCGCCTGAGGTTTGCGGCCAGCGGCGCCGAGGCCTTGGTGGAGCTGGAGGGAAAAGATCGGGTAGATATCCTGCTTTCGGACATTCGCATGCCGGGGATGAGCGGGCTGGAGCTGCTCGATCGCACCCGAGAGGTCGATCCAGTCTGCCGCACCGTGATGATGACCGCCTATGGCGACATGGAGAATATCCGCACCGCCATGAACCGGGGCGCCTTCGATTTTCTGGTCAAACCGGTCAATGTCGTCGATCTCAAGGCCACCCTCCAGAAGGCTGCCCTCGAGGTCGCCCTGATGCGCGAGGCCCTGCGCACCTCCCGCGAGAACCACATGCTGCGGGCGGTGGTGAACCCCGGCCTGGTGCGGCGGGTGCGGGACATGGAGCATACCGACGAGGTCTTTGCCCCCGAGAACATCGAGGCCACGGTTCTCTTCGTCGATGTATGCGGTTTCACCAGCTATAGCGAGGCCCGGCCGGCCCACGAGGCCATCGCCATGCTCAACCGCTGCTTCGACGTGGTGGTGCCCATCATCGGCAGCCACGGCGGCGAGGTGGACAAGTTCATCGGAGACGCGGTGATGGCCGTCTTTCGGGGCGATGGCCACGCGGTGCGCGCCATCGATGCCGCCATCGACATCCGCGCCGAGACCGAGCGGCTCTCTGGCCTTGCGGCGCAGCGAGAGCGCTGGTTCCCCCGGGTTTCTCTCGGACTCAACACCGGCACGATGGTGGCGGGCGCCATCGGCTCCCACGAGCTCGACCGCATGGACTACACCGTGATTGGCGACGTCGTGAATATCGCCGCCCGCCTGCAGACCCTGGCCGAACCCGGACAGATTCTGGTCGTCGGCAGCACCTTCGCCGCGGTTGCGCGGCGCTTCTCGGCCCGGCTGCTGGGATCCCACATCGTGCGCAACAAGAAGGAGCCCCTGGTGGTCTACGACATCATGGGCCGGCGCTGAGGGCATGAAGGCAACCCCGCTGTGGCTGGGGGCAGTCCGCTACGAGGGGCCCTGCTTCCGCCTGTCCGAGGCGCGGGGTGGGCCGGGTGACCCCCCCCTGGCCGTCAAGTTGCCCCACCTGGACCCCAGCTTCGGGGAGGATCGCGAGAGCCTGCTCGACGAGCTGAGCCTCTGCCGATCCCTGCCCGAAGGCATCAGCTTGAAGCCGCGGGGGCCTGCGGGCGTGGATCTGCCCGGCGCCACGGTCTGGGAGTGGGTCGAAGGGCAGCCGCTCTCGGAGCTGCTCGGCGCCCCCATGCGGCCGGCGTCGGCGGTGCGCGCCCTGTTGTGCTTCTGCGGGCCGCTGGGCGACTTGCACGACCAGCAGATCGTTCTGGACGATTTGCGCCCGGAGGCATTGTGGCTGGACCGGGTGCGGGGCACGGCGCTCTTTCTGGACCTGAGCGCGGCCCGCTTTGCGGGGCCGGGCCGTGGCGGTGGGAAGCGCAGCCTGGAGGAGCGCCGGCTGGAGATCCTCGCGCCGGAGCAGAGCGGGCTGGTGGCCTTGTCGGTGGACCACCGGGCCGATCTCTACGCCCTGGGCGCCCTGTTCTATTGGATGCTGGCGGGGCGCCCGCCCTTTGCGGCCCCGGACCGCACCGGCCTGGTCCACGCCCAGCTGACCGCCACCCCCGAGCCCCTGGTGGCGCGCTGCCCGGGTCTGCCCCTGGCCCTCTCGGAGATCGCGGGGCGGCTGTTGGAGAAGAACCCAGGCGCCCGCTACCAGAGCGCATTGGGGCTGGCCGCCGATTTGCGGGAGTGCCTCGACCAGCTCCAGATTGACGGCGAGGTCGAGCCTTTCCCCTTGGGACAGCGCGATGCCTCCCCCGTCCTGCGCCTGCCCCGCGGCCTCTTCGGGCGGGAGGACGCCATCGCCGAGCTTCGGGCGGCGGCCCTGGACCCGGCCGTGTCGGCGGTGGCGGTGGCCGGCCCCTCGGGCATCGGCAAGAGCAGCCTGGTGGCGGCGGCCCTGGCCGGCTCCGGGGCGCGGGTGGCCACCAGCAAGCTGGACCTCGTGGCGGGACGGGCGCCGCTCTCTGCCCTGCGCGAGGCCCTGCGGCCGCTGGTGGACCGGCTGCTGGGTGGGGATCCCGCGACGCTGAACCCGTGGTTGGCCCGCCTGGGCGCCGATGATCTGCTGGCGGCCTCGCTGGTGGAGCTGCTTCCCAGCCTCTCGCCGGTGCTGGCGGCGCAGCCCCGGCGGTGGTGCTGTCCGCCATGGAGGCCCGCCGGCGCCTTCACCTAGCCGCCAGGGCGCTGCTCTCGTCGCAGGTGGACGAGAACGAGCTGTTGGCGCTATTTGTGGATGATCTTCAGTGGGCGGACGAGGCCTCCCTCGACCTGCTGGAGGGCCTGATGAC
This sequence comes from Deltaproteobacteria bacterium, assembly GCA_018401435.1. Classification (GTDB taxonomy): domain Bacteria; phylum Myxococcota_A; class UBA796; order UBA796; family UBA2385; genus M30B51. Next base: position 99,075 of record JAGYJW010000004.1, read on the forward strand.
CGGCGATCCGGTGCCCGGCCTGACCCTCATCCTGGCCTGGCGGGACAACGAGGTGGATGGCCACCACCCGGTCGGGCAGCTGTTGGAACGGGTGCAGCGCGCCGGTCGGCCGCCGTTGCGGGTGGCCGTGGGGCCCCTGGACGCCCAGGGTCTGGGCGGCGTGGTGGCAGCCATGCTGGGGGCCCCGCCGGACAGCCTGGTGGAGCTGTCGACGATTGTTTGCGAAAAATCTGGGGGTAACCCCTATTTTGCTCAGGAGTTCCTGCGTCGCCTGGTGGCCGACGGCGACCTTTGCTACCGCAACCGGGATGGGGGCTGGCGCTGGGATGCCGAGCGCCTGCGGGCCAGGCAGGTCACCGCCAATGTTCGGGACCTGGTGGCCGCGCGGATCGCGGAGCTGCCGCCGGAGCAGGCCGACCTGCTGAGCGCCGCCGCCTGCATCGGCCACAGCTTCGATCTGGACGTGGTGGCGGCTGCGACGGTGTCAGCCGCGAGGCGATGGCCCGGGATCTGCGCCGCCTCATCTTGGGCGGCTTCCTGGTGGCAGACGATGGGAATGGGCCTATGCGCTTCATTCACGACGGGGTTCAAGAGGCGGCCCGCGCCCGTTTGCCGCCGGAGCGACGGCGGGCCTTGCACCGGGCCATCGGCCTGCACCTGCTGGGTCCGGACCGCGAGATCCCTGCCGACGACGCCTTGTTCACCATCACCGCCCACCTCGCGGAGCTGCAGGGCGACGCCCTCGATCCCAGCCTGCGCGCCCTGCGCCTGCGCCTGGAGCAGGCCGCGGCGGGGCGGGCGATGGCGACGGCGGCCTTTGAGCGTGCCGACCTGCACCTCGCAGCCGCCTTGTCCTTGTTGACCCCGCCAGCCGCGCCGCGGATCCCGCGCAGGCGGCGGCCATCGAGGTGGAGGCCGCCCGCTGCGCCGCCACCCTGGGCCGCAAGGCCGAGAGCGACAGCCACTTCGACGCCGCCCTGGCCGCCACCACCGATCCGGTCGCCCGGGCCCGGGTGCACCAGCTTCGCAGCCGGGTGCTCACCCAGCACGACCACAACGAGCAGGCGTTGGAGTCCTGCCTGGCGGGCCTGCGGGCCCTGGACCGGGGCATCTCGGCGCGACCGGGGCCCCTGTCGGTGCTGGCCGAGCTGGTGCCGGCCCTGCTGCGCATGGCCTGGGCGCGTCGAGGGGGCCTGGACCGCCTGCCCCCGATGACCGATCCCCGGCGCTTGGCCGAGATGGGGCTGCTGGCCGACGTGACCCTCACCGCCATGCGCCTCGCCCGCCCGCCTTTGGACGCCCTGGTCACCCTGCGCATGGTGAACCTGTGGCTGGCCCACGGCCAGACCGCAGAGGCGGCGGTGGCCTATGCCAAGTTCGGCCTGATCTCCAGCCTGCTCTTCGGCGCGCCGCGAATGGGCCACGACATGGGGTCAGAGGCCTTCTCGATGGCCCGCAGAGACGGCGACCCCACGGTGCTGGGGCGCGTGATGGTCTTTTATGGGGGCTTCTTGCGCCACCTGCGCAAGCCCTTGCGAGAGACCACCACCATGCTGGAAGAGGCGGTTCGAAGCGCCATGCGAGCGGGTGATGTGCTCTATGCCAGCGTGGCCCTGGGGGGCGCGCTGTCCTATCTGCCCATGGACGGACACAGCCTGGACGAGGCCCATGGGCAGGCCCGGCAGGGCCTGGACTTCTTCCGCTACACCCGAAATTGGGCCGGGGTGAGCCGGCAGATCACGCGATTCTGCGCGGCGGTGGGTGGGGCCGAGCGCTTCCCCGAACCTCCCCCCGAGCCCGATGACGTGGAGGTGCCCGACGACGATGGCTGGTCCGACACCTTGGGTTGGGTCTACGATGTGGCGATTGGCTGCTTTCTGGGGGATGCCGCCGCGAGCCTGGCCGCCGCAGACAAGGTGCTGGCCAACCCCATGGTGATCCGCCTGTCGGACTCCTACAAGCAGTACTTCTGGTCGATGTACCCCCTGGCCTTGTGCGAGGCCGTGCGCACGGGTCAGCTTCCAAAGCGGCGGCTGCGGGCGGCCCGGCGGGCCCGGTGCTACCTCGACCGGGCGCGGCGACGCGCCCCCGCCAACGCCGAGCACCGCTACCAGCTGGTCCATGCCGAGCTGCTGGTCTGCGATGGCCGGCCCCTGGACGCGATGGCCGCCTATGACGCCGCCATCGCCGCCGCCGAAGCGGGCGGCTACAACCAGGACGCGGGGCTGGCCGCGGAGCGCGCCTCGCGCTTTCATGGGGCGGCCGGTCGAGGAGAGGTGGCGGAGCTGTACCGGCAGCGGGCGCTGCGGCACTTCGAGGCCTGGGGTGCTGACCGGGTGGTCGACCGGCTCTGTGCGGGTCAGCAGCCCACCCGCCCACAGCCCGCCTCCCCGGCGCGGCGTGCGCGGGGCGGCCTGGATCTGGACGCCGTCCTCAAGGCGACCCGCGCCCTCAGCGGCGAGGTCGTGCTGGGCGAGCTGCTGACCAAGCTCTGCCTGAGTCTTGCCGAGATTGCCGGCGCAGAGCGTGTATTCGTTCTTCTCCCCTCACAGGGTGGGTTGCGGGTGGAGGCTGCCTGGGACAGCCAGCGGGGCGCGGCCACGGCGGTGCAGTCGGGTTCGGTCGGCGTCCACCCGGACCTCTGCCCGGCCATCGTCCGCTATGTGCACCGCACCCAGCAGCCGCTGCTGCTGGCTGATGCCTTGGCCGACCCCACCTGGCAGACGGACCCCGATGTGCGGCGGCGTCAGCTCCGGTCCATCCTGTGCTTGCCCCTCAGCCGCCAGGGGGCCTCCTCGGGGCTGCTCTACCTCGAGAACAATCTGTTGGCGGGTGTTTTCACCGAGGCTCGCATGGGCTTGCTGGACCTTGTGGGGGCCCAGGCGGCCATCTCCATCGAGAATGCCCGTCTCTACGAGACCTTGGAGCAGCGGGTGCAAGAGCGCACCGCCGCCTTGCGGGGCGCCATGGGCGAGCTGGAGGCCGCCCAATCCCAGGTCTTGCTGCAAGAGAAGCTGGCTTCCTTGGGCCGTTTGAGCGCCAGCGTGGCCCACGAGATCCGCAACCCGCTGCACTTCATCCAGAACTATGCCGGGCTGAATATCCAGCTGGCCGACGAGCTGCGGGTGGCGGTCGAGGCTTTGCCCGATGCCCCCGAAAGTCAGGCCTTGCGGGAGGCCGCCGAGACCCTGAGCGCCAACGCGGCCCGCATCCGGGATCACAGCCTGCGGGCCGACCAGATCGTGCACGACATGCAGTTCCACGCCGCGCGGCGGGATGGGGACGAGGCCCCAACGCCCCTCAACGACCTGGTGGCCGAATATGGCCGCCTCGCTGCGGCCGCCGAGACCGCGCTGCCGGAGGGCTGCCTGGCCTTGCACCTGGACCCGGCCCTGGCCGAGCACCGGGTGCCCGAAGCCTCCTTGGGGCGGGTGCTGGTCAACCTCGTGAAGAATGCCTGCGATGCCGTGCTGGCGCGGGCCGCCCGGGAGCCCGGCTTCCGACCGGCCATCGTGGTGTCCACCCAGGCGGTGGGCGTGGGGGCGCGGGTGCGGGTCCAGGACAACGGCGGCGGGGTTGATGAAGCGCTGCTTTCCCGGGTATTTGAGCCCTTCTTCACCACCAAGGCACCGGGCCAGGGCACGGGTCTCGGCCTCTCCTTGAGCCGGGACATCGTGGTGCGCGGCTATGGCGGAGATCTGCTGCTGGAGAACCATCCCGGCGAGGGCTGCACCCTCGTCCTGGAGCTTCCCCGCCCGTCGCAAGGGGCTTGGGAGGCCGCCGAATCAAGCCCAGGCTGAGGGCCGCAGCTGCAGCCCCAGGTAGGCCTTGGCCTCCAGCGCGCCCGTGGCCTGCAGCACCAGCTTGAGGTCCAGGCGCCGCTCCAGCACGCAGCGGCGGTCGGCCACCGCGACGGGGATGAGGCCGGGCCAGGCCAGCAGGGCCGCGGCGCGGTCGGGCCGGGCCAGGCCGTCGGCCACCAGCCGAGCCAGCAGCGCTGGCGCCTGCGCGTGGCCCCGGGCGCCCGAGGCCGACAGCTCCGAGAAGACCCCCAGGCGGGCGCTGGGTCCATTGTGGAGGTCGAGGTCCACTTTGAGCCGACCCCGGCGGGCATGGACCCGGCCACCCAGCCGCTCGGGCAGGGTGGCGACCGGACCCGGCCAGCCTGCCGCGTGCAGCCAGGGGCCCAGGGCGGCCTCGGGCACTTGGAAGACGCCGCGCAAGGTGCGCTCCGGGCGTCCGGTCATGCAGCCCAGGTGCACGAGGCGCCCGCCCTCCGGCAGCAGGGCCTGGGCGGCGGAGAGCCGGTCGGCGTCGGCCTCGGCCCCGGGTCGCCCCGCGAGGCCGGCGAGGGCAGCCAACAAGGCGGGGTGGCCACCGCCCCGTTGGCCGTTGACCGGGTCCGCTGATCCGCTGACAAAGAGCTGTGGGGCTTCATTCCTGGCGTCCGTTCCCTCCGGCAGATCCCACTCCAGCCAGGCGCCTTGCAGGGCCTCGGCCAGGGGGTCGCCGCTGGTGCTGGCCTGCCGCAGGAGCTGGGCCAGGGGCTGCAGCAGGGGGCCCGAGGAAGCCAGCGCCGCTGCAAGCTCCACGAGGTCTGGGGCCGGGTGGCGCCCAACGTGGATCATCAGGTCGGCCCGATCCAGCTCCCCCGACAGGCGCAGCTCCAGGTAGAGGGTGCCCAGGCGGTCGGGCAGCCGGGCCAGCACGGCATCCAGGCGGCCCCAGGCGGCCTCTGACAGCAGCGCCGGGCCCAGGGCCTGTGGCCGCAGGGCCGCCAGCAGGGCGCGCGGGCTCGCGGTCGGCAGCGGGTGCAAAGCGACTTCTCAGAGATGAGGGGGCGGTGCAGCTTAGCTCCCCGGAATAGGCACGGGATGGGACGAGGTGCTGACCCGATGCGCGCAACGCCGATCGCCATCGCCGCGACGCTGGGCCTTGCCGGAGGGGGCGGGCTGCTGGCCGCGTCGGGCCGCCTGGATCGGCAGGGGCCCGCGCTGCGGTTGGGGGATCTGCCCGCGGGGGCGGTGGCTCGCTCGCTGGAATTCGACCTGGAGATCCACGACGCGGCGCCGGGCATCGCCGGCTGGGCGGCCTCGGTGGATGGGCTGCCGGCCGACATCCTGTTGGAGGGTGGCCGCGCGCGGCTGTCCCTGGAGGGCCTGGCCTCTGGCCCCCACCTGCTCGAGATCGCGGCCTGGGACGAGGCCCTGCGCCCCAACTGGTCCCGCCTCTCGGCCTCCTTCGACGTGGACGCCCGGCCCCCTGTGCTCACGGTCAGCGGCGCGTCCTTGTCTGCGACCCAGGGCCAGGCGCACCGCATCCTGCTGCGCAGCGACGAGGCCCTGGACGCCCCCGACGGTCAGCTGGGCGATCAGCTGCTGCGCTTCTACCCCCTGGACGCCGAGGGGCGGCTGTGGCGGGCCCTGGTGGGGGTGGCCATCGAGGCGCCGGCCGGCCTGCTGCCCCTGCGCATCGACGCGGCGGATCGGGCCGGCAACCACCGCCGCGTGGCCGGCCAGGTGGCGATCGCTGCCGGCCGCTTCCCCCGGGCGGGCCTCATCCAGCTGCGCCCCGACCAGGTGGCGGCCCGCAAGGACGAGGTCGCCAAGGCCCGGATGCGGGCCGAGCGCGACGCGGCCTATGACTGGGAGGAGCCGGCGCAGCCTGGTCGAGGCCCATGCGCCTGCCGGTCGAAGGCGCCCGCCTGTCCTCTGCCTTCGGGCGCTACCGCAGCTACTCCGACGGGCGGCGCAGCCACCACACCGGCACCGATCTCGCGGCCCCCACCGGCACGCCCGTTCTGGCCGCAAATGGGGGCGAGGTGCGCTTTTCCGGCGAACAGGCCATCTTCGGAAAGGTCGTGATCCTGCACCATGGCCAGGGCCTCGCCAGCTCCTACAACCACCTGTCCCGCATCGACGTGAAGCTGGGCGACCGGGTGTCGCCCGGGCAGGTCATCGGCGCGGTCGGCAGCACCGGCCAGTCCACGGGCCCCCACCTGCACTGGGGGGTCACGGTGGGCCGGGTGGCGGTGGACGCCATGCCGCTGCTCGAAGACGCGCTGGGCCTGCCCGATCCAGCAGACTGGGTGGGCCTCGCCGACGCGGGCGAGGACTGAGCGCGGTCAGCGTGGCCGGCGCGGAGGGATCAGGGCTCCAGAAGGGGTCGCGGGCGAGGGCTGAGCGGCGGTGGGCCAGCTCCAGGTAGGCCTTGGCCGTCGGAGGGCCAGCGCCCAGCACCAGCTGAGCTGCAGACGCCGGTCGAGCTGGCCGCCGAGGCCCGCGGGCGCCGGGCCGCTGCCGGTCCAGGCCCCGAGCGCGCGGGCCTCATCCGGCGTGCAGAGCCCCGCAGCGGCCAAGGCATCGGCGATGGCCGCCCAGCGTCCGGCCTCGCCTGGGGCACCGCCGCCCAGGCCCAGGCGCGGAGCGGGCGGGCCCAGGGGCCAGTCCAGCTTGGCCCACTGCAGGCCCGGGGCCAGGGCGGGCAGACCAGGCGGCCGCCTCCTCGGCGTCCCCTGGCCAGCCCAGGCGGCGCAGGAATTCCGCCAGCTCCGCCGTTGAGCAGCAGGTTGAGCTTGCCGGGGCAGCCCGCGCGCCCGGGCAGAAAGGACGCGTGCAGCAGCGTGGCACCCGCGGCCTCGATGGCAGGGAGCTGCCCTGCTCCAGCAGATCCAGGCCGCGCCCCCGAAGCAGGCGGCTGGCGGCCTCACCCCGGCCCAGGCCGCCCCCGCGTCGCGGCTGCTGCGGGCCTCCAGGCCGCCCCGCACAAAGCCCGGGTCCAGGCAGAGGTGCACGCCCGGCGGGCGCTGCCCCCGGCAGCAGGTCCAGCTCCAGCAGGCTGAGGCCCACCGCCGCCCAGGGGGGCCGCCGCCGCCCAGGCGCGAAAGAAGCGGCCGGTGGGGCCCCAGGCGCCGGCCTCCGGGAAAGGGCAGGCGGCCGACCTGCCGGCGCTCGCCGGGGCGCTCGCGGAAGGCCACCAGCAGATCCACCCGGTCACCGCTGGGGCCCAGGGGCGCTCCAAGAAGAGCCCCGCAGCGGCAGGTGCAGGGCCGCCACCGCGGCCAGCACCCGGTCCATGCCCGCCGGCGGGAGCAGCGTCTCCCCCGCCCGGGCCGCCGCGAAACGGAGCAGCTCAGCCGCAGGCATCGCCCTCGTCGTGGGCCTTCTGCGCGCCCCCGGGCTGGCCCCCGAGCGCCAGGTACAAGGCCTCGCCGTCGGGCGCGCCCAGGCCCGTGCACGGATCCCAGCCAGCGCTGGCGACGAAATCCGGAATCTCCGATGAAGTGGAGTTTGTTCCAGGCAAATCGGAACGAAGTGCTGCTCGGGCCGCGGCCTTGTAGAGCTGGTCCGCCCGCAGGGGGGCGCCGCCCAGCGCGCCCCGAAGCCGGCTGAGCAGGGCCGACCAGGTGGCCGCCGCCGCGCTGGTGCCGGTGGACGTGGTGTTGATGCCCTGCGGGCCCTTGCCGCCTTCTGGCTGCAACCACAGCCAGCAGCCCGTCGAGAAGGAGGCGTTGGCCGCCACATCGGGCACGCCCCTGCGGCCGCCGATGCAGCGCTGCAGCCCCAGCTGCCACAACGGGCGGTTGAACTGCCGGCTGAAGCCGCCGCCGCTGCCATAGCGCGCCCCCAGCTGCTGCTCGTTCCAGGTGTGCTCGCCCACCAGCGCGCCGGTCTCGTCGCGCTCCAGCCGGGTGCCCCCCACCGCCAGGCTCCAGGGGCTGCTGGCGGGGAATTGGACCCCCAGGCTGGGGCCGGACAGGCCGGTGCTGGCGGTCGAGCCGTCGTTGCCGCTGGCGCAACAGACCGGAATGCCCGCCTGCCAGGCGCGCTTGAGGGCGCTTTCGCTCCGCCGCCAGCTCTCCTTCGCCGCCTCCGGATAGCCCAGGCTGGCGTTGATCACCGATACGCCGTCGTCGATGGCCGCATCCAGCGCCAGGGACAAGGCGCGGTCCACCTGGCCCAGGTCCACGCCGTCGCCCCCATCGGCCACATAGATCCGCAGCGCGGCGCCAGGGGCCATGGCGCCGATCAGCTCGACGTCCATGATGCCTTCGAGGGTCCAGGCCACCGTCAGCGCATCGACCGGTTCGGCGCCCATGGGCGCCACAAAGCCCGGATGGCGGTGCAGGTGGAGATCGCGGTGTTGGCGGCGCTGCAGGTGGGCGTGCCCGCCGGTGTGGGTCGGCGGCGGCGCGCCAAGACCCGCGGCCGGAGCACCGACGGATCCAGCCTGCAGGCCCATCAGCAGGCGGGCCATCGACGCATAGGGGGCGGGTCGGTTCTGGGCGCCCCCCACGGGCACGACGGTGATCTCGGGAAGGGGCAGGCCCAGGCGGTCGAAGTAGGTCTCAAAGCAGGTGGCCTTGGCCTTGAGGCCGCCGCCGAGCAGGATGATGCCGACGGTCTGGCCCGGCGCCGCAGCCGGAAAGTTGTAGAGCCGGGCGAGGTCAACCGCCGTGAACAAGGGCAGGGCATCGGGCATGGACCCTCCGGCGCATCAGCGGGCTTGAGACAGGAAGAACATGAAGTCTGCGCCGCCGCCGGCGGCCATCTGGGCGGCGCTGTGGCAGCCCACACAGTCGGAGCTGCCCTGGTGGTAGGTCTCCATGACGCCGTTGGCCAGCACCGGAGGCGTGGGGCTGGAGACGACCGGGGGCAGGGGACAGACCGCCGCGTTGGGGGGCGGCGTCGGCGTGACGGGGGCGCCGCTGGGGCAGCCGGCCACGGTCACGCCCGCCGGGCAGCTCCACTGGGTGCCCACCAGGACGTAGCGGCCCCACCGGTTGCCCGGCTGCAGCGCTTCGAGGGCATCCCAGGCCTGCTGGTTGACCGACCGGGCATCGGTGCTGCGGGTGGACTGCTGGGTGAGGGGAAGGGCGCGGACCACCTGGGTGGGCTGCCGCCGCTCTCCCAGCGGGCGCGCCTGCGGGGGCTCATTCCAGGCGCAGGCGGCCCCCCGCGGCACCGTGTAGCAGCTCGGGTCCACCGCGCTCGGGTCCAGGAAGCTCCACTGGCCCTGCAGGGGCTGCTCGGTGATGTCGGGGGCGTTGGCCCGGTGCTCGAAGGTGGCCCAGGCCCACAGCGGGGCCTGCTGGCTGCGGGTGGCCATGTGCAGGCCCACCAGGCCCACCGTCGCCGCTTCGCAGCGGTCCGTGCGCGGGTCGTAGAGGTAGACCTCGGCGCTGTGGAAGTCCGCCTTGTCCTGGGCCGCCGACAGGCGCATCCAGGCGGCCTTGATCACCGTGGCGCCCAGCTCGCCGCCGGTCGCCGTCGCGCAGCCCGCCGGGAAGGACGCGGTCTTGCCCTCCTGGCCGGCGCGGGTGTCCAGGCCGGCGGACAGCACATAGTCCCAGGCCGCGCGGTCCAGCCGGACCTCGTAGTAGACGGGGTAGCCCTGGCCGTCGATGACCTCGTTGGCCAGCAGGCCGAAATCGGAGGTCTTGTGGGGCCCCTCCGACGCCAGCATCTCGATCTTCGTGGTGTAGCGCAGCAGCCGGCGCTGGGGCTGCGGGTTGGGGCCCAGCGCAGCACAGGCGGCTGGCAAGGGGGGCGGCGAGCCCCACGGGCCGGGTGCGCTGCCATCGCTGGGAAAGAGGTCCGCCGTGGCCGACCAGGTCTCCCAGAGCGCCCGCCGATCGGCGCCGACCCCGGGGGGCTGGGCCGGGTCCAGGGCCCCCTGGGCGTCCACCGGCCAGCTGCGGGCCAGGAAGCCCCGCCAGGCGTAGACATCCATGGCGTACTGGATGCCACCGGCGCTCACCACGGTTCCCGCTGCGTCGCAAGGCGGGCGCCAGTCGATGACCACATCGGGGTAATCGACCTTTTCGATGGGTCGGCAGGGGGCGTCCTCCGCCAGCCCGGCGGGGCTCACAGCCACCTTCGACGGCGGCGTGGGCGGCTGCGCCCCAACGCGCGCGGGCCCGCCCGCCGCCGGATCGGCGGTCGAGCAGGCCAGGCTGAAGAGCAGCAGCGCGCGGGCGTGCACTACCAGTTCGGCCCACCGCTGGAGGTCGCCTTGTTGAGCTCGTCCAGCATCATCTCGCCCACTGCGGTCCAGTCCTCCTTCTGGATGGCCAGATTGGCCTCGTCGCTCAGGTTGTAGGCCTTGAGCGTGGCGCTGGGGTCGCGGCGCCAGGCCTGCCGGGCGTTGGCGGTCCGAATATTGGTGGGATCGCCGAACATATCCGAGACGAAACGGGTGACGCTGCTCATGGAGATGCCTGCCTTCTCTGGGGGGGGGCGCAGACGATAGGGGGGGGGAGCGAGGGCGTCAAGCCAGGGTGCGGACTGGCGCCCGAAATGGCCCAGCGAATCCCGCCGGGCCCGCCTCTCGGGGTTCTCATGCGGGGTCGGCGGGCCCTGTGTCCATCCGCACAGGCCTTGGGCGGAAGGGCCCACGGGGGGGCAGCGGCAGCTGCGCACCACGAGCAAGACCAGCCGGCGGCGAAGGCGCTCCCGAGGGAGTCTGGCATGGAAATTGCATGTGTTCGGGTTGGGGCCGAAGGGCTCCCACCCGCCACCCTGCGCGAGGCGCCATGACCTGCTCTCTCCCGGCCCGCTTCTTCCTGTTCGCCTTCGCCCTCGTCGGCTGCGCCGGAGACGATGGGCAGACCGACATCGACCCCCAGGTGGTCTATGCCGTGCTCGACACCCAGGGCTTCCTCTACAACCAGAACCTCATCGGGCTGCCGGTGGGGCCCCAGGACCTGACCGTGGATTGTCCGCTCGGCGGCACGGCGCGCATCTTTGGCGCGACCGCAGGCGAGGGCGGCACCTCGCTGGACCTGACCCTTGCCTATGACGGCTGTGAGAACGCAGGAACGGGCTACTCGGCGGCGTTGACAGGCGATGTCAGCTGGTCGGGCAGCTTTCGGTCCACCGGCTACAAGGCCCTCGGCACGCGCTCGGACAGCCTCAGGGTGGTGGGTACCTTCGATGCCGGCGGGGATGTGGACGAGACCTGCGCTTTGTCGGTCACCGATCGGGGCGAAGACGGAGAGACCTCGACGGTGACCGGGGAGTGGTGCGGGCGAAGTGTGTCATTTTGAGCGACTCCCCGGTCGGCCTGGTGTGGGGCCAGGGACGGGTGGAACGGCCGGGTTCAGGTTGCGATCTCCAGCACGGCGGCGTCGCCCTCGTCGACGAAGGCCGCCGGTGCCAACGTCAAGAGGCGCTGCACCGGGGCGCGTTGGCGGCGATCGGCCCGCACATGGGCATAGACCCGCTGCTGCAGTCCGACCAGGCCTGCGAGCCGGACGAAGCCCCGACGCGCCTGCAACTCAAAGGACACGGCGTCGTGCATCGCAAAGACCCCGGCGCCATCGGCGGCGAAGGCCTTGATCAACGCAGAATCGTCGAATTCCCCCACGATAACGGGTTGCAACGCATGATCGCGAAGCCAACCGTCCAGGTCGGCCCGCATGCTGCTGCCCGGGGCGGGCAACAACATGGGTGCGCCGTCCAGCCACCGTGGACCGCGCTGCGCCAGCCGATCGGCGAGATCGCGGCTGGCAAAGAGGGAGAGTCCGGTGCTTCCCAGCAGCTGGACTTCGACGCGCTGCACGGCCGGCGGGCCCGCATCGCTGAGGACCAGGTCGATGGTGCCCTCCGCCAGCTGCTGGTCCAACAAGGCGGTCGGTCCTTCCAGGCAGCGCAGGCGGACCGTGGGGTGCGGGTCCGTCCCGGAAGCGGAGAGCAGCCGCCAGGCGAGGGTCTTGGGCAGCACGTCGGCCAGACCCACGACCAGGGTGTCTGGAAGCCCCAGCTGCGGCTGCACGGCTCGCTCGGCTTCGCGTGCCAGCCCCAGCAGCTGCCGGCCGTAGCTCAGCAGCACCTGGCCCGCCGGGGTCAGCTCCCAGCCGCCCGGATTGGGCGCCAGAAGCGGCACTTCGTAGCAGCTCTCCAAGCGGTCGATGCGTCGCCGAAGCTCGGCCACCGTCTCGTTCCGCTCCGCCGCGGTCTCTTCGAATGTGCCCAGGCGCGCGAGCTGCTGGAGGATCTCGAGGTCGGAGAGCTGGGGGTAGGTCATCGAAGCTCCGAGTTGTCATCCTCTTACCCGGCTTCGGAGGCTGCGCATTCCCGCGCTGCGTGGCGGACTCGGCGGCGGGCTCGGGGTGCGCCTTTCGAGGCCCGTCGGGCACCCCCCGTCGCCTGCATGCCCGGTGCCGCTCGGGGCATTTGCCGCCGGGGCGAGTGACCGCGGGTGCTCCGGCCGTGTCTCACCATTGGAGTCTGTTCATGTACGCCGACGAGCCCGATCTGGATGGGGAGCATCGCCTCATCGACCTCGCCCTCGCCGGTGGCCCGGCCGGGCGTGCGGCCTTTGGTGACCTGGTCCGGGCAAACCAGGTCTGGCTGGTTCGATTGCTCTTCTACCTGCTTCACGACATGGGATCGGCCGAGGATGTCGCCCAGGAGGCCTTTGTGCGCGCCCATCGGGGCCTGCCCCACTTCCGGCGGGACAGCCTCTTTCGGGGCTGGCTTCGGCGCATCGCCACGCGGCTGGCTTTCAACCACCGCCGGGATGCCACCACCCGGGCCAACTACGAGCTGAAGGTGGAGCGATCCCAGCTGATGCCCCCCCCGGGGCGCGCGGTCGAGGCCCACGACGCCCTGCTCAAGGTCCTTGTCGCCGTGCCCTACCCCTACCGCGAGATCCTGCTCCTTCGCTTCGTGGAGGAGCTGTCGGTCTTGGAGATCGCATCCGCCCTGGATATCGGCGAATCCGCCGTCAAGATGCGGTTGAGCCGGGCCCGTGCAGCCTTTGGCGAGCACTACTCCGAGATGGTGATGCCATGCGTGAAGAGCGGGACTTGGGGCTGATGGATGCCGAGGAGGAGTCCTTCTTCGCGGCCTTCGGCCTGCTGCGACGGCAGGTCGTGCGCATTGCGGAAGACTTTGGTGAGCGGGTCGGCCTCGCGGTCGAAGAAGACGTGCGCATGCGGGCCGAACATCCCGGCTTCTGGCAGGTGTTGGAGGGCTTCTTCATCGAGCTGAGCAACCTGTTCACCGGCTCGTTTGGGCGGGACCCGAATGGTCCCAATGACCAGGAATACGGCTGAGCATCCAGTCGGACAGGTGCGGCCTTCCTTCCTTTTCCCAGAGCTACCCCCGATGGACACCCTCTCCGAGGCCGCTGCGGCGCTGCTGCCCACCAAGCTGCTCTTGCGGGCGCTGGTGGCGCTGGTGGCTCTGGTCTTCGGGCTGCTGCTCGCCCGGCTGGCCGGGCGCCTCGCGGCCTGGACGGTGCGCCGGGTGCGCCTCGACGTGCTCGCCGAACGCGCAGGGGTGTCGCGGCTGCTCTACTCGGTCGGCATCCACCGGGGCTTCCCCGAGGTCGTGGATTGGGGCGTGTGGGGCACCTGCTCCCTGGTGGTATTGGCCCTGCTGGCCGAGGCCGGTGGCTTGCCTGGCGTGGCCGAGGGCATCGCCCGGGTCGTCGAATATATGCCCCGGGTCCTCGCTTCGGCGGTGATCCTCCTGGCAGGGCTCGTCGGGGCGGACGTGCTGCGCAGCCTCGTGCGCCGCATCGCCTCCCGAAAGGAAGCGGTCGAGAGCCCCGGGCTTGTGGCCCAGGCCGTCTACTACAGCGCCGTGGTCGTCTCCTTCAGCATGGCGGCCGAACAGCTGGGCATCGACACCGCGCTGATCGACAGCTTGATCTCCCTGGCCTTTGGGGCCGCCGTCGGCGGAGCAGCCCTGGCCTTCGCCCTCAGCGCGCGCCCGGTGCTGCGGCACGCGCTGGCCCGCCACTATGCGCAGCGAATGTTCAAGAAGGGTGATCGGCTGCGGCTGGGAGATCGCGAGTTTGTGTTGGAGCGCTTTGGGCCGGTGACCGCCTGGTTGCGCACCTCCGACGGCCTGGTGTCGCTGCCGGCTGGCGAGCTGCTGGACCAGCCGGTCCTGCTCTACCCCGGATTCGCTGGTCCAGGCCGCGAATCCAAGACTTCCTGATCTGCTTCTCGATAAGTTGTGACCCCGGGGCCGGGGGCCGGGTCATATAAGTACAGAGAGCGATGGGGAGGCGCCAGGCGCCCCGTGGCTCTGCAGGTCCTGCTGCGCTCCCGATATGCGGAACGCGCGTTCACCGGTCACTCTTATGTCCCACCACTCTGCCACTGCCCTTCCATCCGCGACCTCGCGCACAGACGCGGTCGTCGCCAACACAAGGCCCGAATCCTCCAGCCTGGTCCGTCAGGACGAGGGCGGGCGGACCGTCATTCAGCCCCATGTGGTCGCCAAGATCGCCGGCCTCGCCATTCGCGAGGTGGAAGGCGTGCACAGCCTCGTCCCCGTGGGTGCGGGCCAGGCCATCGGCAACCTCGCCCGCTCCGTCGCGGGCGGCGAATTCCGGGACCTCGGCGTCTCGGTCGAGGTTGGCCAGGTCGAAGCTACGGTGGACGCGCGTATCGTCACCGACTATGGGGGAAGCATCCCCGACATCGCGACGGCAATTCGCACCAATGTCCAGCGGCGCATCGTCGAGATGACCGGACTTCGGGTCAAGGAGATCAACCTCGAGGTCGTGGACCTCTGGTTCGACGAACCCACCTCGACCGATTCGACGCATCGCGTGCAGTAGACGGCTGCGCCCGGGACTCGGTCCGTCCGGATCGGGTCCAACGCTGCCGGCAACCCGCAAATAGAGGAATCCGTGAACGCCTCACAAATCTACAGGCCACTCTTCGGCCTTCTGCTGGCGTCGTCCCTCGTCGCCAACACCGCGTTGGCTGCGCCCGACGACGACAACAACATCTACCGCTGGCAGGCGCCTCCGGCGGCCGTTCAGCTGAATGCAGACAATACGGTCATCCCCACGGGCTCTGGCGCCCTCTTCATCCCCACCCTCACGGGCGTTGAAAAAGAGCCACAGGTGCTGGTTGTTGATGGTGACGCCGTGCGCACCGTCGCCGTCGGCCGGCGCGTCATCGTGCCCCCTGGGCGCTATGTCGTGGTGGTCGGCTCCTCCCCCCCGCGCCTCTCCGAAGGCGTCCCGGTCGAGGTCGCGGTCGGCAAGACCACGGTGGTGCCGGTAAAGTGGGGTGCCTTGCGGGTGGAGGTGGTGGACAGCCAGCTCCGCAAGAGAGAGGCCAGCTTCGATTTGATCGAGGTCAGCTCCGGTCGAAAGATCACAACTCCCGGTGTCTTGGACCCCGAAGACGACAGCAGCACCTGGCTGCTGTCGCCCGGCCTCTACCGAATCATGGAGCCCGGAGCGGATCGGCTGACCGGACCGGACTTCGTGACGGTGCATGTGCCCGCTGGCGGGGCGGTGCAATTCCGCCTCTTCGTCGATCGCACCACCGGTGACTTCCGCGGCGGTGGCGTCGTGCCCGCCAATCAAACCCTCCCCGACAAGGTGGAGCCCTCGGGTTGGTCCAGCTCGCTGGTCTTCGGCGCGGACGCGGCGGGCACCCAGACCCGCAACCTCACGGGCGTGCCCGACCATACTTTGGCCACCGGCACGGCCTTCATCGACGGCCGCCTGCGCTACTCCGACCGCATCCACGGTCTGAGCCTGCGCGGTCAGGTCGAAGAAGGTGCCCAATATGTCGAGACGGTGCAGGGACGCGCCCTGCCCTTCATCAAGTCGCGGGACCACCTCGAAGGCAAGGCGATGTACTCGCTCTTCCTCAACGAGGGCTTGGGCATCTATGCCCGCGCAGGTGCCGAGACGGCTGCCTTCAAGACCTGGAATGTCGCCACGGACCCGGTGCAGATCGCCATCCGCGAGCAGGGTGGGGCGGTGAATTACCGCACCATCGGCGCCGGAGAGACCTGGGATGTGGCCGACCCCTGGCGGCCCACCTTCCTCAAGGAGGGGGCGGGAGCGCGCTTCCGCTTCGTAGACACGCGGCCCTTCCGCCTATCCGTTCGCACGGGCCTGGGCCTGCGCCAGAACATCGTCGAGGGTTCGTTGGTTGCCAACGACAACCTCAACACGCCCGCGATCGAATTCACCCGGCTGGAGAGCTTCAACCAGCGGGGCTTCGAGGCCTCCGCAGAAGCGGGCTTGCGCCTGAGCAACGCCTTCTCCGTGAGCGGCGAGCTGGACGCCTTCTGGGGATTTGGAGACCTCTCCCGCCCCGTGATCGAGTTTGACGGCCTGGCCAACCTGCGGCTGACGCAGGTGCTGTCGCTGAACTACCTCACCTCGATCACCTCCTTCCCTCAGATCACTGACGCCCTTCAAGTCCGCCATGGCGGCTATCTTCGCGCGTCTTGGAGCCTGCTGTGAAGCACATCTTCCCCACTGCCGCAAGCACCGCTGTGCGGCTTCTCCCGGCCATGCTGGTCGCGCTGTCTCTGGTGGGTTGCGCTGCAACCCAATCCAATACGGCCTTCAAGTTGGACGCCACCCGCACGGCCCTCGACGCCCAGATGGACGAGACCGACCGGCTGGAGTCCCGGCTGGCCATTGTGCCGCCCACCGAGCTCATCGCTCCCGAACCCAAGGCGGAGATGCCCAGGGCAGACGCCGCGCCGGTCATCGCCCCGGTGGTCGAGGAGCCCGTGATCGAGGATGCCGTGGCCATCGTCGAGCCGACGGTCAGCCCCCTCTCCGAGACCGCCGAGGTGGAGTGGCTGCAGCGTGGCACCCCGCCGCGCGTCGCGCAGGGGCATGGCATGGACTCCGGTATGGCCGTGTCCATGGACCGCGTGGCCCGGGCCCTCGAACAGCAGACCATGCTGCAGATCCTCGAGGCTCGCCTGGCCGACAAGCAGCGTCTCATCGATGCCATTGGCGGCTATGGCTCGCCCGCGGCCCGCGCCCTGGTGGGCTCGGATAGCGACGCCGTGGCGGCCCTGCGCGCCCAGCAGGACAAGGTGGCCGCTGACCTCGTCGCGCGGGATGCCGCCGCCAGGACGGCCCTCCAAGACAAGAGGGCCGCAGAGGCCAAGGCTGCCGATGATGCCCGCTGGGCCGCCATGATGGCGCGCCTCGAAAGGATCGAGAGCGGCAAGACCCCACCGGCTGCCGCTGGAGCTGCCGGTGCCGCGGGCGCGGTGACGACGCTGCCCGGCGCGACGGGCGCGACCGAGCCGATCGATCCCAAGGTCGCCGCCCTGGCGGCCCAGCTTGCGGCCCTCGAGGGCGAGGCCGATGCGCGCGCCAGGCAGGAGGAGGAGCGCAACACCGCTGAGGCTGCCGAGCGCAGCCGCCAGGAAGAGCTGTTGCGCCAGAGCTCCTTGGAGGCCCGCATGGCCCAGATGCAGGCCCAGCAAGAGGCCATGCTGGCCGCCCAGCAGTCCAGCCAGCGTCGCGACGATCGCTTCTTGTCCCGGGTATTTCGCCGGGATCGCCGCAGCACCGACGGGCAGGGCGCCCGCGTGACGGTAGAGGGGGACGGCACCGCTGCGACCCCCGCCGCTGGTCCGGTGGACCCGCTGATCATCGAGGCCGCCGTGCAGCGCGCCCTCAGCGAGCAGGCCGCCCGCGACGCGGCCCGGTCCAAGCAATCCCTGCTGGAATACGAGGATGATCTGGAAGAGGAGGAGGCCGCGGCCGAAGTGGCCGAGGTGGACTCCCGCATGCAGTCGATCCTCGACCGCATCGACGCCATGCAGGCCAGCTCCAGCCCTTCGCAGACGGCCGAGATCGCCGCCCTCGAAGCCGAGCTGGCCACACTCAAGGGCCGCTCGGAAGAGCTGGAGAGCACCCGCGCCGAGCTCAGCACCCTGCGCTCGCGGGATGCCGAGGCCAAGAAGCGGCTCGAAGCTGCTGCAGCCGGTGATCGCGTCGGGGCTGGCGGTCGAGATACGCGCCGAGGACGCGCGGATCAAGCTGCCCTCCGACGTGCTCTTTGCTTCGGGCCAGTTCAAGCTGTCCACGATCGGCAGAGACACGGTGGCCCGGGTGGGCCGGGTGCTGGCCTCCTCCCCCGGCCTGCAGGTCGAGGTGGAAGGCCACACCGACAGCCAGCCCATTCGGGGCAGCACCAACTGGGATCTGGGCTTCGCCCGGGCCCGGGGCGTGCTGGAGGGCCTCATCGGCGCGGGCTTGCCCATCGAGCGGGTCAAGGCGACCTCCTATGGCGACAGCAGCCCGATCTCGGACAACCGGACACCCGAAGGCCGTGCGGCCAACCGGCGCATCGAGCTGATCGTCCGCCTGCCCGAGGCCTGAGCCTCGCTGGCCGGTCTTCGTTTCTTCTTCTCTTGGCACCCAAACACTGGGAGCAGTCATGCTGCGTCTTGCACCGTCCCTTCTCATCTTCCTTGTCGCCGGCTGCGCCGATGTCGACACGCAGCGCCCCAGCCTTCGGGTGATCAGCCCCGCCGACGCGGGAGAGGGCCCCGCGGACCTCGCGGTCCGCTTGTCGGCCCGGGTGGACGACGGCGAGGCCTCCCTGGTGCAGATCGCGGTCAGCGTCACCTCCGATGTCGATGGCCGCCTGTGCAAGCGGGCGCCCGGCACCAAGGGCCAGGTGGTCTGCTTCGCCGCCCTGACCGAGGGCGAGCACCTGCTCACCTTTGTCGCAGAGGACGCCTCGGGCAACAAGCGCGAGCGCAGCATCACCTGGACCGCCACGGCAGGGGCCGAGGTGGACGAGCCCGATGGAGCCTGGTCCGGCACGCTGGACCTGGTGATGAGCGGCGGGCTGGTGAGCACCTGCACCGGCCTCATCGACCTCGACATCGATCGCAGCGCCGACCCGGCCATCCTGGGCACGGCCACCTGCGAGAGCGCCGATGCCGCCCTCACCGCGCTCACCCTGAGCGGGGCGGTGGACGCCTTCGGCCTCTGGTCGGGCACCCTCAGCCTGCTGCTGGACGGAGAGGGTCCCTTCTCCTTGGATTGGACCGCCGGCCCTGGCACCACCGAGGTCGATGGGGTGGTCATCGGCGCCGCCAACACCACGGCCTATGGCGAGGTCCAGCTCTCAGGCAGCTTCGCGGTGGAGCGCTGAAGGCTGGATGTCTCGTTCTCCCCGCTGACTCGCCGAGGGACCCGGCGCCTGCTTGTATTTGGCATGGGCTGCTTGCACCTGGGCCTGGGTCGCGACCGGGCCTGGCCACGGACGGCTGGCGGGTGGATGTGGACCTGGAGCTGTGGGCGGGTCGGCCCTCCGTGGCCACCGCAGCCGCGGTGCGTCGGGCCATCCTCGAGATCCTCCCCCGGGACATCGGTCTGCCGGTTGCCCGCCTCGACCTGCTGCTGGTGCGTGAGCGGGCGGTCCCCAATCGACGCCGCGTCGCCTGACACCTGGAGCGCCCATGGGCCCCACCGATCCCTTGGGTCCGGCTCCGACCGCAGAGATGTGACGCTTCAGCACGCAGCCACAATCCAAGGCCTCGGCGTTGGCAGAGGCGACGGCCCTGTTCAAGACTGTGTTGTCGGGGATGGTGACCGGGTTGTCGCCCAGCGACCGCCCTTTGCTTGATGGGCAGACGGCGGTCGGTGAAGCGCTCGCCCCGTCGATATCTCCGGAGTCCCTCTCAGATCGGGTTTCGCGGTGGGCCGCTGTGCAGACAGGTCCGAGGACCCTCGCGGCGCCGGGCCTAAAAACAAATCTGGTAGGGGGAGACCCAGACGCTGCCGGGGAAGGTGGTCAGCCCCTCGAAGCAGCCCCCAGGCACGCCATCGCCTTCGAACTGGGCCACCGTGGCGCCGGTGTCGGTGTAGACCATCGACAGGTGGTCGGGGCTGCTCTGCACCCAGCTGCCGCCATAGCTGCTGGGCTGGCCGGGAAAGCTCAGGCTGCCGTCAGCTGCCAGTACGACGCTGTGGCTGCTGATCGAGCTGGGGAAGAGGCTGCACTCATAGAATGCGGTCAGATTTTGACCGGTGCAATGCCGCACCGTGGCCCCGGCGGGGGCGGCGATGGGCGTGTCGATGTAGACCAGGTCGGCGGCGTCGGCGTCGCCATTGTTGCCGAGGTTGTTTTCGCGGGAGGTGGTGGTGGCGTCGGCCTGGAATTCGATGGGCTCACTGCTCTGGGGCAGGGTCATCGTGAAGCTGACCTGGCTGCTGCGGCCCTTGCGCACGGTGCCCAGGTTGCAGATCAGCCGGTTGGCGCTGCGGCTGCAGCCGCTGGGGGTGGCGGCCAGGCTGCCCATCAGGGCCACCGTGGGGCTGGTCTGGGTCTCGGGGAGCTGGATCACGAGGCTCACGCCCGCTGCGTCGGCAGTGCCGCTGTTGGCGACGGTGACCGTGTAGGTGCCCGGGCTGTAGACAGGGGTGGCCGCGGGCACCGTGAGGGTGGTGGCGAGGTCGGCCACCCGGGGGGCAGCGTCGGCGCTGTGGACGAAGAGGAGCACGAGGGGGAGGCTGAGCAGGCTCATGGCGCTGTCCGGGGACGGGGTGTGCCGGGTGGACCGGTCGTCGGCGTGGCCGCGACCTTCCCCCTCAAGCTACCCGGGGCCGATGCCCCCCGTGGGCCCCGCGACCGCCTTGTAGGATCCGTGCAAGATCCCCACCTTGAGCGCCTTCTCGCCTCATCAAACCCTCATGCAGGCCTCAGCCGGTCAGCGCCGCGAGGGCTGCCAGGACCTCGTCGGCGTGGCCGCCGGGCTGCACGGGATCGAAGACTCGGGCCACCCGCCCCGCGGGGTCCACCAGAAAGGTCACCCGGGCCGAGGCCTGGATGGGTCCGAGCTTGTTGAGCACGCCCATCGCCGCGGATAGCCGGCCCTGGGTATCCGAGAGCAAGGGGTAGTTCAGGTCGTATTTTTCGGCGAAGAGACGGTGGGATTCCACCGTGTCTACGCTCACCCCGAAGATGCCGGCCCCAAGGCCCGCGATGCGGTCGAAGGTCGCGCGGAACCCGCGCGCTTCGATCGTTCAGCCGGGGGTGTCGTCCTTTGGGTAGAAGAAGAGCACCAGGGGGCTGCCGGCGCTGTCGCGCAGGCGGTGGGCCCGGCCGTGCTGGTCGGGCAGGCTGAGGTCGGGGAGGGGAGTGCCCACGGGCACGGGGGACTTGCGAGACAGCAGGGACATGGAGGCTCCAGGTGAGGGCTCCTAACCCAGCGCTGGCTGGGCCCAGCGGAATCGCCGGGGTAGACAGCGGGTTCCTACGTTGGCGGTGTCCATGCTCAAGCTTCATCATCTCGAGAACTCCCGCTCCCAGCGGGTGCTTTGGCTGCTCGAAGAGCTGGGCCTGGACTATGAGCTGGTGCTCTACAAGCGCGATCCCCGCACCATGCTGGCGCCCCCCGAGCTGAAGCGGGTCCACCCCCTGGGCCTCTCGCCGGTGCTGGAAGATGGCGACCGCATCGTTGCCGAGTCGGGGGCCATCCTCGAATACCTGGCCCGCAAGACGGGCAGCTTCCGCCCCGATCCCGACAGCGCCGATGGCATGGCTTGCACCCACTGGTTGCACTACGCCGAAGGCTCCTTGATGCCGCTGCTGCTGATGGGCCTGGTGCTGGGCCAGCTGGGCGGGGCGCGGGTTCCTTTCCTGGTGCGGCCGGTGGGCAAGGCCCTGGCCAAGGGTGTGCGTGCATCCTTCTTGAACCCCCGCCTGTCCTTGCATCTGGGCTATGTGGACGAGGCCCTGCGGGACCAGCCCTGGCTGGCCGGAGACGCTCTCAGCATCGCCGATGTGCAGATGAGCTTTCCCCTGCAAGCCGCCAGCAGCCGCGAGGGCGCGGGCCCGTACCCCGCCATCACGGCCTGGCTGGCCCGCATCGCCGCGCGGCCGGCCTGGGCGCGGGCCCTGGAGCGGGGCGGACCTTATGCTTATATTTGATTCGCATGTCCCTGCACTGCATTCCCCTATGGAGTCCCCATGATCCCCTCTCGCCTTCTATTCCCCTGCTCCCTTCTTTTTGGCCTGGTCGGTTGCAAAGACGGTGTGCTCACCCATATCGAGGTCGAAGGCAGCGCCACGGTCACCCTGGAGGGCGCCAGCATCCTCGAAGTCATCGCGGGCGACCTGGGCTTTGACGACTTTGTCTCCATGGACATCACCTCGGAAGAGGAGCTGGCCAACCAGGGGGTCGAGCCCGGCGACATCAAGGATGTGCAGCTGGTGCTCTTCGAGCTGGAGGCCACCGATCCGGCCGGCGCCGACCTGTCCTTCATCGACGCCATGGCCGTGGGCGTGCAGGCTCCGGGCCTCGCTGCGGCCA
Source organism: Deltaproteobacteria bacterium (assembly GCA_018401435.1). Lineage (GTDB taxonomy): Bacteria > Myxococcota_A > UBA796 > UBA796 > UBA2385 > M30B51. The sequence continues at coordinate 121,148 of JAGYJW010000004.1, forward strand.
CCATCGCCTCGGCCAACGACTTCCCCGACGGGCAGAGCCTGGTCAGCTTCGATCTGCTGGGCGTCGATTTGACGGACTACGCCACCAGCGAGTCCATGACCCTCACCACCGACGTGACGGGTCAGCGGCCCGACGAGCGCACCACGGTGGAGGCCCGCTACATCCTGGATGTGGGCGTGACCTTGCAGGGCGCCACCCGCCGTCGCTGAGCTGTCGGTGGCCTCCGTCTCTCCGGCGGCGGCCGGTCGTGGCCCCGGTCCTGCGCTACCTTGGGCGAATGTTGACCCTGCTCCTCCTCCCCCTCCTCGGCCTGGCCCACGCCGGCGATCCCTGTCCCATCGACGTGCAGATCGCCGCCTTCACCCCTCCCTGGCGGGATCGCGCTGCCGATCTGGCCGCCCTGTCGGTGCAGCGCCAGTGGTTTGGCCTGTCCTACCGGGAGGCCGGCGGCGGGCTGGTGGTGCGCGCGGCGCAGCCCGACAGTCCGGCCGCGGCGGCGGGGCTGCTGCCCGGGATGCCATCCTCACCGCCAATGGCGCGCCCGTGGCCACCCGCGCCGAGCTGTCGGCGGCCTTTGACGCCCTGGCTGCCGATGCGCCCATGCAGCTGGGCCTCCGCCGGGATGGCCAGGCGCTGGAGCGCAGCCTGCGACCGGGCCCGGTGGACCCGCTGGTCTTGGGGCTGGTGCAGGCGCTGGAGACCCAGGAGTGCCGGTCGGTGTCGCTGGTGGCGGTGGCGCCCGCCCAGGCCCAGGCCCTGCTGGCGGGGGCCTTCACCGACTCCCAGGGCTTTCGGTGCGATGATGCGCATACTGGGCTTGCAAGTGCATTTCCCAGTGGAACGGTGCTGCTGGTGCGGGGGGGCAGCCGGGTCCTGTTGACCGCACCGGGCTGGGCGACCACCTGCGTGGACCGGGCCGACCTGGACGGGCCCGGTCTGGAGGCCTCGGCCCTGCGCGCCCGCGTGGACGCCTTGCTGGCGGGCTATGTGCGGGATCGCCACGACAACCCCTGACCGGAGCCCGGGTGCGTCCTTTCAAGCAGGTGCTGCTCTACCGCCGGGATCTGCAGATGCGGAAGGGCAAGATCGCGGCCCAATGTGCCCACGCGTCGGTGGGGGTGCTGCTGCGACCGGCCCTGCGGGCCCACCCGCCGGGCACCAACCCCTTGCCGGTGGAGCTGAGCCCGGAGGCCGAACACTGGCTGCGCGAAGGAGCTGCCAAGATCGTCCTGTCAGTGGAGGACGAAGAGGCCCTGGTAAAGGCCTATCGATTGGCTGTGGACGCCGGTCTGCCCGCCATTCTCATCATGGATGCGGGCCATACGGAGTTCAAGGGCGTGCCCACCCGCACCGCCGTGGCCATCGGCCCCGCCGCGGTGGCCGCCATCGACGCGATCACCGGGCCGGGCGGCCTGATCGACACCAGGCTGGCCTGAGCGCGGGGGGAAGCCGCGCCGCTGCTGCCGGGTCGAGGTGCCGATGGTTGCCCTGCTGCGATTGCTGCCCCTGCTGCTGCTGGCCTGCTCGGGGTCGGCCCGGGCCTTCTCCTTGGCCGACCACCGCGCCCTGTCTCAGCGGGCCCTCGCCCTGGAGATCGGGGCCCACCCCAGCCTGGCCGCCTGCACGGCCGCCTTGCCGCGGGCTGCCGTGCGCGAGGACCTCGATCTGCTCACCAAGTGGGGGCGCTTCAGCCACTACTACAACCCCCAGGGGCCCCTCTTGGTGGGCTGGCGGGAGGCTTCGGACGCCCGGGTGCAGGTCCTGTGGACCGCCGTTGTAGAGGCCCTCGCGGCCACGGGCCCAGGGCACCCCAGTCCCCGGGCTTGCCACCTTGCCGGCCGCTTGCTGCACCAGGTCCAAGACATGGGATCGCCCCCCCATGTGGTGCCGGTGGCGCACGGTCTGGGGGATGGCTTCGAGTCCTTTGGACTTGCGGGCATCATCGCGGCGGCCACCGGAGAGGGCCCCATGCCGCAGCCCGATGTGGCGGCGTTGCACCACGCCCTCGCGGTGGACACGCGGGCGGCGGTGACTGGGGAATTGACCGAAGCGCCGGGGCCGTGGGCCGCATACTGGCAGCCCGACGATGGTGGGGGTTTCGGCCGTTATGCAGGAAGCAACAAGGATTTTGGAGAAGGGCAGGGGCCTTGGGCCGGCGCCTTTGAGGCCTTCGCGCAAGATCGGGTGGAGGCCACCCTGCGTGCCAGCCGCGCCTTCTTGCGCCTCTTCGCCCAGGAGATCGGTAGAAGTTCCGTAGAATGAGGGCTCCCGCCCCGCTTGGGTCGTGGGCAGAGTTCAGACTCCCGCGCTACGGCGCTCTCCCTGGGGGTGCTGCGCCTGCGGGGCATCCCGGGACCCGCTTTCGCATGCAGTCTGTCTCCTTCGTCCTGGTCTTTCACGACGCCGCCGAGGTTGGCGCGGCCTCCGCGCGGTTGGCGGGGCTGGTGGAGGAGGTGGTGCGGCCGCTGCTGCGCGGGCTGGAGACGGCGCCCAGCCTGCGGGTGGGCTGGGCGCCCTCGGGTACCCTGGTGGCATACCTCGCGGAGAATGCGCCCGAGGAGCTGGTTCGCGTGGCCCGTCTGTCCCGCCGTGGGCAGATCGAGCTGCTCGCCGCGCCCCGCTGGGGTGCCCCGCTGCACGCCGTTCCCTGGCCCGATGCCACCCGCCAGCTGCGCCTGCAGATGGACACGCTGCGGGCCCGGGTGGGCACGCCCATTCGCGGTGCCTGGCTGCCCTTTGGTGCATGGGATCCCGTCCTGCCCCGTCTTCTCGCCCCCCTGGGACTGCGATATAGTCTGGTGGATCAGCGCTTGATCGGGGTCAGCGGTTGCGACCTGCTGGGTGTCGGGCCGGTGGTGGCCGAGCGCGACGGGCACGCCATTCGCCTGCTGGCCCTGGATGGTGGCCTGGCCCGCAGCGCGCTGCTGGCCCCCACGGGAATGCTGGGGGCCCTGCGCATCCACGCCGCAGCAGATCGCATGCACCACGCCGCGGCGCTGTCCCTGGAGCAGCTGGACCCGGCTCGGGTCTCGGCCCTGTTGGGCGCGCTGGCGGAGGCTTCGGCCTGGCTGCGGCCCACGGTCCCCTGGCAGCTGGTGGAGCGCCTGCCCCCAACCACGCGCTGCAACCCGCCGCCGGGCCTGCCCCTGGCCGCCGCGCTGGCCCGCCTGCCCCCCGAGATGGCCGATCGGCTGCGGCGCGACCCCTCGCCCTTTGCCTTGGGGCCCGACTGGCAGGTGACCCTGGACCGCTTCGACGGGGCCGATCGCCTGCATGCCGCGGGCGCCCGGGTGAGCGGCCTGGTGGCGGCGTTGGCCCGGCATGCCGCCCGCAACCCCGATGACCTTGAGCTGCGGCAGGCCCTCGAGGGGCCCAGGAGGCCCTTGGCCAGGGGCAGAACGCCGCCGTGCTGGAGCCCGGCCCCTCCGGCCGGCTCTGGGACCCCGCCGCCCGGGCCCGGGCCTGGACCCAGCTGTTGCGTGCAGAAGGCATCGCATGGAAGCGCCTGGGCAAGGGCCGCAACTTCGTCCACAGCGGCGACCCCACGGGGGATCGCCCGGCCCGCGAGGGCCTGCGGGTGCGCACCCCAGACCTCCAGGCCGTGATCGATCTCAGCCGGGGCGGCGCCTTGTCCGAGCTCAGCCTGTGGGATGAGCACCAGCTCCTCAACACCCTGGCCCGCCAGGCCCGCCTGGACCTGCAGGCCGCCGAAGAGGTGCTGCCGGTCCTGCTGGGCGAGGACGGGGAGCCCATGGACTGCCTGCAGGACGGGCCCTCTCTCGTACGCGTGGAAGACGGCCCCACCGACGAGGCCGACTTCGGCCCCGGCGAGCCGCCTTCGTCGGTGGACCGGCTGCCCCGCCTGGCCTTTCAGGACCGCTTCTTTGGCGAGCCCTTGACCCTGGCCAACCTCTGGCGCAGCCAGCCGCCCGAAATTGGCGACTTCGCCGATGGGGCATTCCGGGTGGAGCGCGCCGAGGTGGTGGAGGGCGGGGTCGAGGTGCTGCTGGGGCGCGAAGGCCCCGTGCGCCCCGCGCCAGACCAGGAGGGCCACATCCGGGTGAGCCACCACTGGACCTTCTCGGGTCACGCCCCCTGCTTGGGCCGCGAGACCACCCTCATCAACCGCTCCCGCGAACCGCTGCGCTGCCGCTATGGCACCAGCCTCACCCTGAATGTGGATGGGGTGGTGGGTCCCTCGCGGGTCTTGCGCCTCGCCAACGACCGCCCAGAGCCCATGGATACGGCGACAGAGCGCGACGATATCAGCGCGCTGGCGCTCGTTTTCGCGGATCTTGGCTTTGAGGTGCTGCTGCGGGTGCAGCCGGCCGTCACCCTGTTCTGCTACCCCGTGCGGGTGCCCGCCCCCCCCGATGATCTGCATCCCCAGCCCCAGCTGCGCCAGGGCTCCCCCTTCCAGGGCCTCTGCTTGAACCTGGTCTGGCCCATGCACCTGTGGGGCGAAGAGCGCCGCCGGGTGAGTCTGGAGCTCGAGGTCCGCAACCTCGCCCTTCGCGCCCGCCGAGGAGCCCGATGATGAAGCCCGCTGGCAGCCTGGTCCTCACCCTTCATGGCCACATGCCCTGGGTCATGCAGCACGGCCAGTGGCCCCACGGCGAGCATTGGCTCTACGAGGCGGCCTTGGAGGTGTGGCTGCCCCTGCTGGAGGCCATCGAGGCCGTGCACAAGCGCGGCGCCCGGGCCCCCCTCACCATCGGGCTGACCCCGGTGCTGCTGGAGCAGCTGCGCTTGCCCCGCTTCCAGGACGGCTTTTCGGCCTTTCTGGACGAGCGCCTGGCCATGGCCGCCCGCGATGGCCGCCCCGACGCCGACCCCTCCATTCGCGGCCTGGCCCGTCACTACTGGGAGCCCTGGCTGTTGCGGCACAAGGCCCGCTTCGAGGCCATCGACCGCGACATCGTCGGCGCCTACGCCCGCCTGGCCCAGGCCGGCCACATCGAGCTGCTCAGCAGCCTGGCCACCCATGGCTATGCCGCACTGATCAAGCACGACCGCTGCATTCGCGCCCAGCTGGACATCGGCCTGGCCACCTCGGAACGCCACCTGGGCTTCCGGCCGCGGGGCATCTGGCTGCCCGAGTGCAGCTTTCGCCCGGCCGGGGAGTGGAAGCAGCCGGTGCTTGGGGGCAGCCGCAGCCGCACCGGGGTGGACCGAATCCTTGAAGAGTCAGGTGTAACGCACTTTTTCGTAGATGCGCACCTGGTGGCTGGCGCCCGCAGCGAGGGCCTGTGGGATGGCGCCCGCTTTGCCAAGGTGGACTGGCAGGCGGCCGACCGGGACGAAAAACGGGGCTGGCGCAGCGTGCTGGAACCCCACCGGGTGAACAGCCTGGGTGGGCCCGGCCGGGTCACCGCCTTCGCGCGTCACCCCGACGTCAGCGAGCAGGTCTGGTCGGCCGACGCCGGCTACCCCGGTGACGCCCGCTACCTGGAATTCCACAAGCGCCAGGGCCAGGACGGCCTGCGCTACTGGCGGGTGACCGACCGCAAGGCCGATCTGGGCGAGAAGGACTGGTATGACCCCGAGGCCACCCCCCACGCGGTCTTCAGCCAGGCCCAACACTTCGCCAGCCTGGCCCGCAGGCGCCTGCTGGACTGGCGCAAGGCCACCGGTCGGGATGGCTGCGTCACGGCCCCCTTTGACGCCGAACTCTTCGGCCACTGGTGGCACGAGGGCGTGGACTTCCTGCGGGACCTGCTGCTGACCCTGCACCATGACCCCGATGTGCGGGTGGAGACCGCCCAGCAGCGGCTTGAGCGGGTGCCGCCTGACAAGGTGGCCTGGCTGCCCGAAGGCAGCTGGGGCGAAGGTGGGGATCACCGCGTCTGGATCAACGACCAGACCGCCTGGACCTGGGAGGCGCAATACCGCATCGAAGACCGCTTCCTGGGCCTGCGCTACCGGGTGGTGGACGAGCCGGGGGCATCGGCGGCGGCGCGGCAGCTCCTGCGCGAGGTGGCCCGCGAGCTGCTGCTGCTGCAAGCCAGTGACTGGCAATTCGTCATCCACAGCGGTGGCGCGGTGGACTACGGCTTCCGCCGCATCTGCGGCCACCTCGAGCGCCTGGAGGCCCTCTTCGCCATGGTGGAGGACGCCCTGGCCGGGCGGCCCTCTCGACCGGAACACATCCTGCGCCGGCAAGAGGCCAACTTGAGCGATCCCTGCTTTGCCGACCTCGACCTGGCGGCCTGGCGCCCCCGCTGAGGGCGGCTGGCGTGCAACGCAGCGGCCGAGCTCAGGTCCGCAGCTCCTGTTCGGCCCGCAAGGCGGCCCGTTGCCGCATCATCACGGTGGCGACCCAGCGCTGACCCGCCTCGCGGTCCATGCCACCCTCATACAGCTCCAGGCCGCACTCCACCACCGTCAGCGTGCCCGAGCCGGGCCCCAGGCTGCCCTGGATCTTGCGGGCCCGGGCCACGCGCGCCCGGGCGAGCACCGGCTCACCCCCATCTGGCAGAAACAGGGTGAGGTCGACGATCTCCTGGACTGGGAGCACTGGCCCTCGGGTGTCGAGCAGCACCAGGCCGATGCCGTCCAGGGACATGTCCCGGATGACCGCATCCAGCCGAGGAGCGCCTGCGCCCCCGGAGATGCAGGCGCGCATGGGCTGCTTGGGATCGGCCGCTACCCGCACGCTGCGGCGGCGGTTGAGCCCCGAGAAGATGTGGGCCCGGAGCGCATCTTCGTGATGTGGTGCCCCCACCACCCGCAAGGTTGCGGTGGTGGGGCCGCGCACACCGGTGAGCAGCGGCCCCGAGATATTGCTGAGCTCGACGGGGGCCTTGACGGCGTGGCCATCCCGGGCCCGCCCGACCTCCAGCCAGATGCCGGCCACCCGGGCGTCGTCTGCGAGCTGCTGGAGCAGCTCCTCCTCGGCATCTTCAAAGGCCACATCCACCCGGCGCGGGGCCAGGACCCGCAGCTGCGTGGGCAGGGCGAAGGCCCCACTCACCAGGCGGGACCAGCCGGGCCAACCCTGGATGGGCGTGGGTCCGCGGGTGGCCCGCTCCAGCTCGATCGCCAGGCTGAGGGTCGCCGTCAGATCGGGCTCGCCACCCCCACCCCGCACCGGCGGAGGCTGAGCCACCCAGCTGGCGGCGCGCGCGGCGGGGCGGGCAGGGACCCTGGCCACCGGGATGGCCGCGTCAGCCGGGGGCGGCACTGTCGCGGTCCAGCTGTTCAGCTCGACCCGGCGCGCGAGGCCCTCGGGGATCGCGTATTGCTGCAGCATGCGGCGGCCCACGGCGGCGCCCATCGCCTCCATGCGTTGCACCAGGGCCGGGCCTGGCGTGGCAAATTCGCTGCTGCTGCGGGCTGCGGCCATCAGGGTGAGGGGACCGATGGCTTGAAGCAGCCCGGTCAGCTCGCCCAGATCACCCGAGGGGCCGGTGCGGCGCTGGCTGGCCGCGCGCACCGCCTGCAGTGTCCAGCCCGCGGCCGTCTGGGCCCAGGGCCCTTCCACGCTCCAGGCCGTGCCGATCAGCGCAGACCCCAGAAACATCGACCCGACCTCATCGTCGGATGCGAGCGTGCGCAGGGACCTGGCGAGGCTTGCGGGCAGGGCCGCGCGCCCCGTGGCCGAGACCCAAGTGGTGCGGCCACCCACAAAACGGGCGGAGTCTTCGAGTGGGGTCAGCTGCGGGCCGATCGCGTCGGGTCCCTCCCGCTCCAGTTGGCCGAGGATGCCCACCACATGCTGAATCATATTGAGGTTGGGGGCGGCTAGTCGCGGCTTGAGGGTGGGGCAGGCCCAGGCCCGATCCAAGGCCTTCGCGAGGTCGGCCAGGCCGAAGGGCTTGTTCAGGAAGTCCACGACGGGAAGGCGCACGGCGCGGCCCAGATCGTCCACGCTGGCATTGCCGCTCATCAAGATGACCGGGGGCATGGCGAGGTTGGCAAAGGCCACCGGGATCAGGTCCAGGCAGTTGCCCTCCGATAGGTTGAGATCGATCAACATCGCGTCCCAGGCCCCGGTCTTCACGGCCTGGGTGGCGCCGGGCAGGTTCTCGACCGCTGTGCAATGGGCCCCCAGGGCACCCAGCAGCCGTCCTGTCGCCCGCAACATCTGCGCATCGTCGTCAACGACCAGGACCCGACGTGGATTGGCAAGAGTCATGGGGACTTCCAAGCAAGGTGTCGCGATGGAGCGCCCTTCGGCTACGCCCTGCGGCCCCTATCCGATCGGGGCCTAAGCTGCGCAGAATCGCCGATCTGAGAAGGCGGCCCGAGAGCCGGGCCAGGGGCCCGGCCGGAGGGATTCAACCCCCGTGGCGGCCCATCGCTTGAAAGTCCCACAGCAGCAGCAGGCCCGGGATGCCGCCCGTGATCTGCGTGGGGAACTCCACCTCGGGTCCCCAGGCCAGGTAGGCGCCCCAGGGCGGGGTGGGGATCACATAGCGGGCGGCCCCCGCCGCCGTGGTGTGGGACCAGGCCAGCCAGCTGCCGCCGCCGCTGGCATAGAGCACCTGGATGCTCGCGGGCCCCCTCAACCAGGCTGCGGGAAATGGCTCCCCGTCCTCGTTCACGACCTGTCCCAGCAGCGCGCCTTCGTCGATGGAATTCCAGGCCCCCGCCGCCTCCAGCTCGGTGGCCAGGGCGGCGAGCTGGCCCTGGGAGATCAGCGGCTGCACCGCCGTGAGCCGGTCGTCGGGACCCAGGGCCGCCCAGCGCTCCACCGGGAGCAGGCTGCCCGTGGGGGCCCAGTCACCCAGGCGCATGCGGCTGCTGTCTTCGCCCAGCAGCCCAAGGTCGGCGCAGTCGTCGGCCACCAGCAGCAGGCCCAGGGTGGAGGCTGCGGGCACGTCGGAGATCTCGAAGCGGCCTGCGCCGTCTGCGGTGGCCTGGCCCAGCCAGGGCAGGGGCTCGCCGAGGGCGGCGCCCATGGGGTCGGCCACCCCCACGCAGGCTCCGGGCACGGCGGCGCCACTGTCGGCGTCCTGCACCACACCCTCCACGGTGAAGCCCCCCACGGCCACGGGACCGTCGGCGTCGGCGTCGGCGTCGCCGTCGGCGTCAGAATCCGTATCCGCGTCGGCGTCGGCGTCGGCGTCGGCGTCGGCGTCGCTGCCATCTGCGCTGCCATCGGCGGGGGCGCCGTCTTGCCGCTGTTGGGCGCCCGGCGCACATCCTGCGGCCAGGGCCCAGGCCAGGGCCGGGACAGGAAGCAACAAGGACCGGGACATGGGCGCCTCCGGACCGCACGGTAGCATGGGCCCCGTCGTTGCGGTCGGGGTGGTGCGTGACGGGAAGTTCACCGGCCGAGGCTGGGGCGGTGGAGATCCGGGATTAGAGTAGGGGTGCTCGGCGCCGCTGCGTGCTTTGCGCGCAGACGACCGGCCCGACGGCCGACCTCGCACGCTGCCCTCCCCGGAGTGTCCATGCTCGTCGCCCTCGCCCTGACCCTCGCCCCCGCCCTGGTGGCCCCCGCCTCCGCCCAAGAGGCCCCGCCCATCGTCGGGGGCAGCACCACCTCCAGCTTCGAGCAGGTGGGCGCCCTCATGGCCATCTCCGGGCGCTATGGCGCGGACTTCTGTTCGGGCACCCTGGTGGACAGCAACTGGGTGGTCACGGCGGCCCACTGCATCGAGGCCGCCGAGGACTACGACCGCTACGGCTATGACATCTACTTCGTGCTGGGAACCGACATCTACGAGACCTGGCTGGACTACGCGCAGGCTGTCAGCCTCATCCCCCACCCCAGCTACAACTCTTCCAGCCTGGCCAACGACATCGGCCTGTTGGAGCTGGGCGGCAGCGGCATCACCTCGGTGACGCCCATGCCCATGAATACCACCGCGCCCGGCTCCAGCTGGTCCGAGATCACCTATGTGGGCTGGGGCATCACGGGCGATGACCTTTACGACTCGGGCACCAAGCGCACGGTGACGGTCGAGTATTTCGACCGCGACTCGATGTTCCTCTACACTTGGGACCCCGAGGGCCGCTCCAACATCTGCTCGGGCGACTCTGGTGGGGCCGCCCTCTGGTGGGACGGCAGCAGGTTCACCTTGGCGGGCGCCAACAGCCACGGCTTCGACATCTATGGCGGCAGGCCCCGTTGCCAGGGTGCTGGCGCGGCCGCGGGCGCCTCGCGCGTGGACGCCTACTACTCCTGGATCACCGGCTATGTCAGCGGCGGGGGCAGCTCGGGCGGCTCGTCGGGCAGCTCTGGCAGCTCGGGCAGCAGCGGCAGCTCGGGCGGCAGCGGCAGCTCGGGCAGCGGGTCCTCGGATGGCGGCAGCGGGTCCTCGGATGGCGGCAGCGGGTCCTCGGATGGCGGCAGCGGCGGGTCGGAAGGGGGCAGCGACGGCGGCAGCGTGGACACGGGCAGCCCTGGGACCGGTGACGAGCCGCGCAGCTTCGGTTCGGCCGAGGCCCCGCCTGCTGGCTGCTCCAGCGCAGGCTTGGGTGCGGTGGGGCTGGGGGCCCTCCTGCTGCCGGCCCTCGCCCTGGTCCGCCGTCGCCAGGACTGATCCCGGTTCGCGGCGGCGGTCGGGGTGGGCTTCAGGCCCGCTCGATGTCGTCGATGCGACGGTGGTGCACGATGATGTGCCCATCGTCGCTATTTTCGAGCATATCCACGAAGCGCATGCCCCAATGCAGATCGTCGGGGCCATAGAGCTGTCGGGCGTGAACGGTCTGCACCATGGTGTCGTCGGTGCCCGTCAGGTTGACGACGATGGCCACGAGGTCCTCGGCCACGCCTTCGGGCCCCACCCGCCCAAAGAGGGGGCTGCCGGGCACGATGGGGTGCATGGCCACCCAGCTGAGGGAGAACATGGGGGTGCGATCCCGCAGCAGCTTGAGGTCCACGAGGCGGCGCAGGCGCTCGCCCTCTGCCGTCACCTCGTCGATCAGGGCCACCACGGACAGCTGGGCCTCGACGATCTGGTTGCCGCGCTCGTTGGACATGCGAAATTGCAGCGTGGGCACGCCGTTGCGGTCGTTCACGACCGCCCGGCTGCTGAAGCTGATGCGCGCCGTGGGGCGGGAGAACTTGGCGAACATCAGGCCGCTGGCCATGGCCATGCCGATCAAGCCCAGGAAGCCCTCGAGGTTGCTGAGCAGGTAGGCCCAGGGGGTGGTGGGGGCCATCGCGCCGTAGCCAATGGAGGCCGCGGTCTGCACGCTGAAGGAGAAGGCCAGCAGCAGGTTGCCGGGCTCCGAAGCGTTGATGCAGTCGCCACCTGCCAGGTATAGCAATGCAAAGATGAGGTTGAAGGCAGTGAAGCCGACAGCCATCTGGCCGATCAACCGGCCCCAGCCCGCGGTGAGCAGGTGGTGGTAGAGGTCGGCGAGGCCCGCCCCTCGGGCCCCCCGCTGTTCGAAATTGCCCGCGCTGCCGCCGGGACCCAGGAGGGTCCGCGGGCGGCGCGGGCGGGAGGGGGGTGCGTCGGGGGCCTTCATCCGGCCCCAGCCTACCCCATCGGGCTCAATCGGCGACGGCGTAGACCAGGTTGGTTGCGATGCCCGCGGCCTTGTGGGCCGGCCGGAAGAAGGGGCTGCGCCAGCGGAGCCTGGGGTGGCGCCGGCGGCCGATCCCGCCCCCGCCGTGCAAAAGGACACCTTCTCCACCGGGTCCAAGCTCTGGACAGCGCGCGCCGCGGCCGACCTGCCCGCCACCACCCCCACCCGGGTGGGGCGCACGCCCATCCCCCTTGAGCCCGACCCCCGCTATGATCGCGTGCTGGAGCGGCTCAAGGCGGTGGTGACCCAGCACGCCGGCGACCCCGACAACCCCTGGGCCATCGGTCACGGCCTCCTGGCCATGGGGCCCGACTTCCAGCTGACCAACCAGCAGCCGGCGGTGGACTGGCTCTTCTCCCAATATGCCGAGGAGCTGCCGGTGGGGGAGGGTGCGGAGGCCCGAAGCTATGTGCGCTTCCCGACCTCCCGGGGCAGCCAGCGCATCGAGCCCCACACCGGGCTGATGCTCAAGGTGCTCGCCGAGGTGGGCGTGGACCCCCAGCGCACTGTGCAGGTGCAGGGCCACCCCCACCCGGTCGCGGACCTCTACCGGGGGGTGCTGGTCAGCAGCTACCTGGTGCCCGAGCGCAACCACTCCTCCTTCCAATCGCCCAACGACCTGCCCTGGGCCCTGCAAGGCCTGGCCACCTGGGCGCCGCCGGGGCCCCTGCGCTGGGAGGCCCTGGATGGCACCCCCATGAGCATGGACGATCTGACGGCCTTCTCGGCCACCGTGCTGATGGCCGAGAGCCAGTTCCTATTCGAGGCCATGCAGGCTGGCGCGAGCTTCGAGAAGAAGGGCCAGGGCATCTTTGCCTACACCTGCGGCGGGGCCCACCTGCTGCAGGGCACCGCCTATGCCGTGGCCCGGGGCCATGGCGGCGAGCTGGTACACAAGGGCCTGCTGGGCCAGGTGCCGCTGCTCTACTTCCGCTTTCCGCGCGAGCTGCAGATCTACGACAGCCTGATGAAGAAGGCCCCGCAGCATGCCGCGCTGCTGCTGGTGCAGCGCCTCAAATTCGTGGGGCACTTCTTGGAGAGCGCCCACAAGATGGCGGCCATGGGCCTCTACCGCCCCAGCGAAGAGCAGCAGCGCATGCTCCAGGGTGCCGCCCAGCAGCTTGTTCTGGTGGTCGAGGGCATGGAGCAGCAAGCCATCTTCGACGCCTTGGACGCGCTGCGCACCACCGATGAGCAGATGTACCTGGACGTGGTGGGCGACTCGGCCCACGCGATCCGCGGCCTCGAGCTCGCGCTGGGCCGCGGAGAGGTCCGCTACTGAGCCGGCCGGTCAGGCCAGGCTGCCGGGATCGGCGTCCTGGCGGGACTTCAGCCCGCGCTGCACGGCCTCGGTGACATGGGCGAGCTGGCGTTCGACGCTGGCCCGCACAAAGGGCACCTCGTGCCCGGCCTTGCCGGCCCGGATGGCCAGGGCGGTGTGGCGCGCGGACAGGGCGAGGTCGCCGTCGCCGCGGTCCACGGCGATGCGGGCGGTGAGGTCCAGGGCCAGGGCCCAGGCCCGCCGGCTCTCTTCGGTCAGGGCCTGGTCGGCCGCGGCGTCGAGCACCGACTTCAGGCGCGCGGCCCGCGTGTCGTCGTTGAGCTCCAGGGCGCTCTGCAGCGCACCCACCAGCTCGCCGACGGCGGCGGCGCCCACCTCCTCGGTCAGGCCGAAGAGCAGCTGGTGGCGGCGATCCAGCAGGGGCTCGACATTGCGCAGCGCCGCCTCGTCCAGGGCCTGGGCGTGGTCGCGCATGGGGTCGAGCAGCCGGGCGCTGGTGATCACGCCAGGGCCCACGAGGTCGGCGAAGTGGGCCCACTCGTGGGGGCGGTTGCCCCCCTCGTCAAAGGCCCGGTCCAGGAAGTGCAGGGCCACATGGGGGGGTAGCTCGTGCAGATCGTGCCCCCGGCGCGCATCGTAGACCAGCTTCTTGGCGTCGGAGCGGCCGACGTGGCTGTGGTAGCAGTCCTTCTGCCCGAAGCCCGCCCCGGCGAGCCCGGCGAAGGCCACGGTCTCTTCGGCCCCAAAGGACATCACCATGAAGGGGAACCAGCCCTCGGGGTCGGGGTAGCCCAGCAGGGTGACCGGGGGCTGGGCCTCCTTGACCTCGGTGGCTAGGGTCCACTGGGTGGGGGCGACCGGCGTGGGCACGTCGACCCCGGTGGAGCGCAGGCGGTGGGCGGCGGCGGCGGCGAATTTGCGCACATCCTTGTCGCTGGCTTCGGCCAAGGCCGAGCCCACCCGGTCGCCGCTTCATGCGCACGGCGGCCTCGATGGCGCTGATGGCGACGCGGGTGTCGAGCAGGTCGATGCTGCCGGAGCCGGCATAGAGCCAGTCGCTCGCGGCGTCGTCGGCGGGGCCCTTCATGAGCTGGGTCACGACGGCGAGGTCGTGCTTGAGGGTCTTGGCCATTTCAGGCTCCGGGGGAAGGAGGCGCAGCGGTCGCGCCGGCGGGTCCAGCCAGGTCCAGGACCTGGTTTGCGGTGATGGCCGCCATATTCACGATATCGGGCACGGTCGACCCCAGGGCCAGCACGTTGACCGGCCGGTCCATGCCCACCACGATGGGCCCGACGGCGGTGGCCCCACCCAGCTCGCGCAGCAGCTTGTAGGCGATGTTGCCGCTGGCCAGGTCGGGGAAGATGAGCACGTTGGCGTCGCCCTGGATGGCGGAGAAGGGGAAGTCTCCGTGGGCCAGCTCGACATTGACCGCGGTGTCGGCCTGCATCTCGCCGTCCACCACCAGGTCCGGCCACCACTCGCGCACCCGCTTCACCGCGTCGTGAATGCGGATGACATGCGGATCTTCGCGGTGCTCGCCGAAGTCGGAGTAAGAGAGCATGGCCACCCTGGGCTCGTCCCCGAAGGCCCGACAGACCTGGGCCGTGTTGAAGGCGATGCGGGCGAGGGTGTCGGCGTCGGGGTGGGTGTTGACCGTGCAGTCGCCGAAGAAGAGGCGGCGCTCCTTGAAGAGCATGACGTAGACGCCGCTGACCACCTCCTTCTTGCTGGCGGGGCCGATGATCTGCAGCGCTGGTCGCAGCGTGTCGGCATAGGGCGTGGCCAGGCCGCCGCACATGCCATGGGCGTCGCCCAGGCTCACCATCATGGAGGCGTAGACGGTGGGGTTGCGCAGCCAGGAGCGCACCGAGGTCAGGGTCATGCCCCGGCGCTGCCGGCGCTTCCAGAGGTCGTCGGCGTAGCGGTTGAACTGTTCGTCGTCGTGGATCTCGACCACCTGGATGCCGCGCAGGTTGACGTTGTGTTCTTCGGCGCGCTTGAGCACCTTCCACTCTTCGCCGATGAGCACGGGCTCGCAGATGCCCTCGTCCACCAGGATCTGCGCGGCCCGCAGCACCTTGGGGTGGGTGCCGTCGGGAAAGACGATGCGGCGCTTGTTCATGCGGGCGCGGTTCATGAGGGGGCGCACCACCTCCTTGCTGCGCTCGACCATGCGCTCCAGGCGCTGGCGGTAGGCGTCGTGGTCGGCGATGGGCAGGCGGGCCACCCCCGAGGCCTCTGCGGCCTTGGCGACGGCGGGGGCGACCCACAGCAGCACCCGCGGGTCGAAGGGCTTGGGGATGAGGTATTCGGGGCCGAAGCTGAGGCGGTCCAGGCCATAGGCCGTGAGCACCTGGTCGGGCACGTCTTCGCGGGCCAGCTGGGCCAGGGCCTGCACGGCGGCCACCTTCATCTCTTCGGTGATGGCGCGGGCCCGGCAATCCAAGGCCCCCCGGAAGACGAAGGGGAAGCCCAGGACGTTGTTGACCTGGTTGGGGTAGTCCGACCGGCCGGTGGCCACGATGGCGTCGGGGCGGGCACCCTTGGCGGCCTCGTAGGTGATCTCGGGGTCGGGGTTGGCCATGGCGAAGATGATGGGCTTGTCGGCCATTCGCCGGACCATGTCCGGGCTGAGGATGCCACCCACCGACAGCCCCACAAAGACGTCGGCCCCGTCGATGACCTGGTTGAGGGTGCGCAGGGAGGTGTCCTGGGCGAAGGCCTCTTTTTCGGGGAACATCTCCTCCACCCGGCCCTTCCAGACCAGGCCCTTGCTGTCCAGCATCCACACATTCTCGCGCTTGACCCCCAGCTCCAAGCACAGGTTGGCGCTGGCGATGGCGGCGGCGCCCGCCCCCGAGAAGACCATGCGGATGTCGGCCATGTTGCGGCCGGTGACCTCGCAGGCGTTGAGCAGGGCCGCGCAGGCGATGATGGCCGTGCCGTGCTGGTCGTCGTGAAAGACCGGGATATCGAGCATCTCGCGCAGCTTGCGTTCGATGACGAAGCAGTCCGGGGCGGCGATATCTTCGAGGTTGATGCCGCCGAAGGTGGGGGCCATGGCCTTGACCGCGGCGATGACCTCGTCGGCGGTGGGGGCGTCCAGCTCGATGTCGAAGACGTCGATGTCGGCGAACTTCTTGAAGAGGTTGGCCTTGCCTTCCATCACGGGCTTGCCCGCCAGCGCCCCGATATTGCCCAGGCCCAACACCGCGGTGCCATTGGTCACGACGGCGACCAGGTTGCCCTTTGCCGTGTATTCAAAGGCGAGGTCGGGGTTCTTGGCGATGCGCCGGCAGGGCTCGGCGACCCCGGGGGTGTAGGCCAGCGACAGGTCGCGCTGGGTGAGCAGGGGCTTGGTGGGCACGACCTCGAGCTTTCCAGCGCGTCCCTCGGCGTGATAGGCCAGTGCGTCCTTGTCGAGGGCTTCCTTGCGGTGCATCGGGTCTCCCGGATCGGTCTGGCCCTGTACCTGCGCGCTCCTGCATGGGCAACCGCCCCGCCCCCCGAAGGGGACAGGGCGGGTCGAAGGTTTCCATAAGCCGGGTTCTGTTCCGCGGTCCGGTCTCCCTCGCCGCGGTGGGGGTCATTCATCTAGGCCCGCCGTTGCCGACGGGCTCGAGCGGCCTACCCGGAAGCTTCGGGCGGACAGCCCTCAAGCGCTCCACTATTCGGCCTTGCTCCGGATGGGGTTTGCCTGGCCGACCCTGTCACCAGGGCCGCCGGTGCGCTCTTACCGCACCCTTTCAACCTTGCCGGGGCCCCCGAGGGAGCCCCCCGGCGCTCACCCCGAGGGGCGCGGCGCGCGGACGCGTACGTGGCGGTCTGCTCTCTGTTGCACTTGCCTGCAGGTCACCCTGACCGGCCGTTGACCGGCATCCTGTCCTACGGAGCCCGGACTTTCCTCCCGCAGGAGCCGGGGGACGGCTTTGAAGGCCGCCCTCAGCCACCCTGCCGGCGACCTCCTGGTCGCCTTCGACGGCAGCGACCTAAACGCCGGGGGCTGCAGGGGCAAGGGCATCGCGGCTGGTCACGCATATGCGATGCTTCGGCCGCGCCTGGAGAACCCGACCTGGCCAGTGGACTCTTCGGCCGGAAGCGCCCCATGGAGCGGGCGAAGGCTTCGGATTGGAAGAGTGCCGAGGAGCACGCCGAGCTGCTCGCCGAGCTGAAGGCCAGCCGCATTCGCCCCAAGGAGGCGATCGAGCTGCTCGGGCTCAACGACGCCGGGCTGCGGCAGGTCGGCGTCGAGAAATTCCTCGATGGCTGCGACGCCGCTTCGGTGGAGGCCCTCTTTGTGGCCTTGCCGGCGCAGCCCCGCCATGCGGTGGCCTTTGTCAGCCGCCTGGTGCCCTGCATGCCCGAAGACGCCGTGTCCAAGGCGCTGGAGAAGCTGATCCGCGACTCGGTGGCCGGTCGCAGCGCATGGGCTGGCAGCTCGCCCTGGAGTCCCGGGGTCCCAGCCGCGAGCGGTGGTTGCAGCGCGCCTTGGACGAGGCGCCCGGGTCGGTGCGCCTGAGCGCCCTGCGGGGGCTGGTTCACGATGGCCGCGTCCAGGCCATGCTCGAGCGGCTGATCGAGCGGGCCAAGGGGGAAGGGGAGCTGGCGGCCGTGGCCCTGGAGGCCGTGCTGCCCTTGCCCGACCCCCGGGTCTCTGCCCTGATGATGGACCGCTTCGCCCATGGCGACGCCGCCACCCGGGACCGGGCCGCCCGCTACCTGCGCGAGGCCGCCGCCCGCGACCCCAAGACCACCCGGACCCGCTTGTTGGCCCTGCTGGGCGAGGGCGATGACGGCACGCGGCGCCTGAGCATCGAGATCCTGCTGGAGACCGGCAAGAGCGACGAGGTGCTGCTCGACATCCTCGAATATAGCAAGGAAATATAGCAAGGAGCTGGTGGGCTGGTTGCGCAGCCGCATCCTCGAGACGGTGCAGACCTTTGGCGCCCAGCTGCTCGAACCCGCGCTGGCCCTGCTCGACCACCCCGAAGAGCCCATCCGCACCAGCGCCCTGGTCCTGGCCGAACAATTCAACGACCCCCGGGTGGTGCCGCCGGTGGCGCGCCTGCTCAAGTCCGAGGACTGGTGGCTGCGCATCACCGCATGCGACACCCTGGGTCGCATCGGCTCCGAGGACGCGGTGCCGGCGCTCGTGGCGGGGTTGGACGACGAAGACACGCGCTGGGCGGCCATTGATGCCTTGGCGCAGATCGGTTCGCCCACCGCCTTGACCCACCTCACCAAGCAGCTGCGGGACCGCCGCCCCGACGTGCGCAGCGAGCAGCTGAACAAGCCCATTGACAAGCTGCTGGCGAAGAACCGCGAGATGGGCGCCAGCGACCTGCACCTGACGGTGGGTGAGCCCCCCTTGCTGCGCGTCAACGGGCGGCTGGAGCGGGTGGAGGGCTGGCCCGCCCTCTCTGCAAAATCCACCCAGAGCGCCGTGATGGGGCTGCTCTCCGACAAGCAGCGCAGGCACTTCGAGGAGGAGGGCGAGCTGGACTTCTGCTATGCCATCCCCGAGGTGGGTCGCTACCGCACCAACGCCTACACCCAACGCAAGGGCATCGGCGCGGCCTTCCGGGTGATTCCCAACATCCCGCCCACCTTTGCCGATATTCGGCTGCCCGGGCGGCTGACGGAGCTGCTGGACTACCACCAGGGCCTGATCATGGTGTCCGGGCCGGCCTCCTCGGGCAAGTCCACCACCCTGGCCGCCATCATCAACCTGATCAACGAGGCCCGGTCCACCCACGTCATCACCCTCGAAGACCCCATCGAGTTCGTGCACCCCGTCAAGACCGCCTTGGTGAACCAGCGCGAGGTGGGCAAACACACCGAGAGCTTCGGCCGGGCCTTGCGCGGCGCCTTGCGACAGGACCCCGATGTGATCATGGTCGGCGAGATGCGCGACCCCGAGACCATCCGCATGGCCTTGGAGGCATCGGAGACCGGGCACCTTGTCATCGCCACCATGCACACCACCTCGGCCATCCAGACGGTGGAGCGCCTGGTCCAGAGCTTCCCTCCCGACGAGCAGCCCCAGGTGCGCATGTCCTTGTCCGAGTCGCTGAAGTGGGTGGTCTGCCAGTCGCTGATCCCAAGGGCCGATGGCGTGGGGCGGGTGGCCGTCTTCGAGCTGCTCAAGAACACATTCAGCGTGGGCAGCCCCGAGACGGCCTGGATGCGGGCAGAGCAGCCCGACGCCTTCGCCGCCTTGTGCGCGCCCCGCTTCATTCAGAACCAGTCCAACCCCGGCGAGGCCCCCGACAGCCCCGTGGAGGAGACCCCCGCATGAGCACCGAGACGGCCCCGCGGGCCCCCGCCCACGCCGTCGTGGCACCTTGCATACCAACTCAGCGTCCAAGACCATGGACCGCATCATCAACGTCTTCCCCAGCGACCGGCAGGAGGGTGTGCGCCAGGTGCTGGCCACGGTGGTCCAGGCCGTGCTCAGCCAGCAGCTGTTGCGGCGGAAGAAGGGCGGCCGGGTGGCGGCCCTGGAGGTGATGTTCGGCTCGCCCACCTTGGCCTCCCTCATCCGCGAGGGCAAGACCACCCAAATCAAGGGCTACATCAGCACCGGCAAGCGTCGCGGCATGATCGGCATGGACAACAGCCTGCGCACGCTCTTTCTCGACGGCGACATCGAGGCCGAGGCCGCGTTGGAGAAGGCGCTGGACAAGGACGAGATGCGCAGCTGGCTGGCCGAGCAGGGCCAGGAGCTGGAGGCCGACGACGGGGCCTGAGCGCGCGGATCAGTCCCCGTCTTCGTCTTCGGGGGGCGGGGTCTCGCGGGCCTCGTAGAGGAAGGCGCCGCAGCCGCGACAATTGTGCAGCCGGTCGGCGCCGCCGCTGACGTCCACCAGGGCCTGGGGGGGGGCCTCCATATGGCAGCTCTCGCAGACCCCATCGATGAGGTCGACCACGGGGGTGACCCCCTTGGTGCGCAGGTCGTTGTAGCGACTGCGGGTGTGCGCGGGCACGGCGGCTGCGCGCTCGGCCTGTACCGGCTTCAGCGCGCCATAGCGTTCGGAGATCTCGGCCCGGCGGGTGCCCTGCTTGGACCGGGCATTTTCGAGGCGGAGGTTGCCCTCGTAGCGGCGGGCCTTGAGGGTCTCGCGGTCGGCCTCCAGCTTCTCGCGGCGCTCCATCTGCTCCAGCAGCAGGGTCTCGTTGTCGTCGGCCAGGGCGATCAGGGATTCGAGCTGGTGCTGGGCCAGCGCGAAGTCCGGGGCCCGGCCCTCGTCGATCAGGGCGCGGGTGCGGTCCCGTTTCTGCACATAATCGTCCACCTTGCGGGCCAGCAGGCCCTCGGCGTGGCGGGCCGCTTGGATGGCGGCGTCCAAGGCCACCGCCGCAGCATCCATTTCGGCGTTGCGGGCCTGCTGGGTGCGAACGGCCTCGGCCAGGGCGGCGGCCTCGGCCTTCAGCGCGTCCATCTCGAAGTCCACACGGTAGAGGTCGTGCAGGTCGAGCAAGGTCTGGTTCAAGCGGACTCCGGGAGCGGCGCCGGTCTGGCGCCTGTCGGAGTGTAGCGGAGGAGGCGGGGTGGGCCCACCAGGACTTGAACCTGGGACCCTCCGGTTATGAGCCGGGTGCTCTGACCAACTGAGCTATAGGCCCCGATGGGTGCTCCCTCCAGCGGGATCAGGTCTCGAGGAAGGCCTTGAGCCGCTTGCTGCGCCCGGGGTGCCGCAGCTTGCGCAAGGCCTTGGCCTCGATCTGGCGGATGCGCTCGCGGGTGACCTCGAAGTCCTGCCCCACCTCTTCCAAGGTGTGGTCGGAGTTTTCACCGATGCCAAAGCGCATGCGCAGCACGCGCTCCTCGCGCGGGGTCAAGGTGGCCAGCACCTTGCGGCAGGTCTCTTCCAGGCTGCCATTGACCACGCTCTCGGAGGGGGAGAGGGCGCTCTTGTCCTCGATGAAGTCGCCCAGGGAGCTGTCCTCTTCTTCGCCGATGGGCGTTTCGAGGCTGATGGGCTCCTTGGCGATCTTCTGGATCTTGCGCACCTTGTCGACCGGGATCTCCATCTTGTCGGCGATCTCTTCGGGGGTGGGCTCGCGACCCATCTCCTGGACCAGGTGGCGCTGGGTGCGCACCAGCTTGTTGATGGTCTCGATCATGTGGACCGGGATGCGGATGGTCCGCGCCTGGTCGGCGATGGCCCGGGTGATGGCCTGGCGGATCCACCAGGTGGCATAGGTCGAGAACTTGTAGCCGCGCCGGTACTCGAATTTTTCGACGGCCTTCATCAGGCCGATGTTGCCCTCTTGGATGAGGTCGAGGAATTGCAGGCCGCGGTTGGTGTACTTCTTGGCGATGCTCACCACGAGGCGCAGGTTGGCCTCGACCAGCTCGCACTTGGCGGCTTCGGCCTGGGCCAGGCCCTTGCGGGTCTCGCGGGACAGCAGCTTGAGCTCGTCGCGTTCGATGCCGAGCTGCTCTTCGACCTTGCGGATGCGGCGGAGTTCGCGGCGCACCCGGCTGTCGAAGTCGGCCCACTTGTCCTCGTCGATGCCGGTGTCCTCGACCACATCCTCGCCGCCGCGCCCGGGGGTGCGGCGCACCTTGCGGATGAGGCGGCGCAGGTCGCGCACGGGCACGCCGGCCTCGCGGGCCACGGCTTCGATGCCGCGCTCATAGACACGGATCTCGTCATAGGCCCGCTTGAAGACCGCGCAGGCGTCCGAGAGCTGCTTCTTGGTGACGTCCACCGTCTTCATCGTGCGGAAGATCTCATCCTCGATGGCGGTGAGCTCTTCCTGGGCTTCGTCGGTGCGCTTCTTGGACTTGGCGCGGGCGACGGCCTTCATGGCCTGTTCGCGGGTCTTGATCAGCTCGGCCACGCGCTGGCCGAACTCCTCCATGGTGAGGCCGTCGCGGGTCTTGGTGCGCCGGGGCTTCTTGCCGCCGCGGATGGCCCGCGCGCAGCGATCCTCTTCGGCGTCCACGAAGTCCTGGGCGATCTTCGCGCAGTAGGGGCTGACGAGGACCTGGCGTTCGACGACGGCTTCGCCCTCTTCGATGCGCTTGGCGATCTCGATCTCACCCTCGCGCGAGAGCAGGGCCACCGTCCCCATCTTGCGCAGGTACATGCGCACGGGATCGTTGCTGCGGGCGGGGTCGTCGGCCTTTGCCGCCTTGGGGTCCACCTCGCCCTGGTTGCGCCGCTCTTCGGCCTCGCGCTTGGCGGCGGCCTTGACGACCTCGATGTCCATATCCGACAACATGAGCATCAGGTCGTCGAGCTGGTCGGGCGTGATGAGGTGGGCCGGGAGCCGGGTGTTCACGTCGTCGTAGGTGAGGTACCCACGCTTCTTGCCCATGTGGATGAGGGCCTGAACATCTTTCAGGTCCTTGTCCTTGATCATGTGACAGCCTCGGGCCGGAATGGTGGTTGGGGATCGCGTTCGGTCGTGCGTCGCAGAGAGCGAAGGCGGCGCGGCGGTTGGCCTGACGAACCCACTAATGTGTCAAGCTGCCCGGGGAACAGGGTGGCTGCAAGTGAGATCGGGCTTTCCAGGTCGCGGGGGAGTCGGAGGGGCCGGGAGTCAGGGGGGGCCGCTGCGGCCCTTGCGCTTCAACGAGCCCATGCTGCGTTGAAGCTCCTGACGTTGTCGTAACAAGTCCAGTCTTGACATGTCATCGCCTGTTCCGCAAGCGGCCAGGCGCTGCTCGATTTGCGAGATTTCGGCCCTTATCTGGTTCTGCAGCAGGCGATCGAGGATCTGTCGGGCGGCGGGGGCGGCCTGTTCGGCCGAATAGAGGCCCTCGCGCGCCGCGGCCGCGCGCAAGATGCGCGCAAGCTCGGGATCCTGGGTGGCTTCCATGACCTCGGGCAAGTTCTTCTGCTCCAGCAGCATCGCGATGGCGAGGAGGGCGGACTCCCGGCGGGTGACCAGGGTGGGTTCGATCTCGGCGATGATCTCGGCGACCTGGGCGGGGTGGTGCAGAACCAGCCAGAGCAGGTGGTTGAGTTCGACCGTGCCCCGCCACTGGGCGGGCGGGCGCTGGGCCCCCGGTGCCGGGGTGGGCGTGGACTGGCCGATGGCCTCGTTGATGGCACGGGGGTCCATCCACAAGGCGCGCTGCAGGCGGGATGCGATCGGATCGCGGGATTCGGGTGGGTAGAGCCGCACCACCGGGGCGAGGTCTCGCAGCACCGACGATCGGCCGCCGGGGGTGGTGCCATGGCGCTCCATCGCCCGGCGCAGGACCAGCTCGAAGAGGGGCTCGGCCTTGCCCAGGGCGGCCTCGAAGGCCTCGGCCCCCTGCTCTTGCACGAAGTCGTCGGGGTCCTTGGCGCCATCGAGGGTGAGGCGGCGGGGCTCGATGCCCACCCCCAGAAAGACCTCCATGGAGCGCACGGCCGCCCGCTCACCGGCCTCGTCCGAGTCGAAGAGGGCGACCACGGTGCGGGTGAGGGTGCGAACGGCGCGGGCGTGTTCGGCAGTCAGCGCCGTGCCGCAGGTGGCCACGCTCTCTTGGAAGCCCGCCTGGTGCAGGCTGAGCACGTCGAAGTAGCCCTCGACCACCAACATGCGGCCCTTGCGTTGGATGGCCGTGCGCGCCTGGCGCAGGCCAAAGAGCACGCTGGACTTCTTGTAGATGGGCGTCTCTGGCGAATTCACGTATTTGGGGGCGTCGGCGCGCGCCCCGGGCAGCACCCGCCCGCCAAAGGCCACCACCCGGCCGCGGGGGTCTTCGATGGGCAGCAGGATGCGGTCGCGAAAGAGGTCATAGGCGCCCCGGTCCCGGCCGCCGCCCTCGCGGGCCTTGGCCAGGCCGGCGCTGACGGCGAGGTCGGCGGGAACGCCTTTGCTGTGCAGGAAGTTGAGCAGGCCGTCCCAGCTCTCCGGCGCGTAGCCCACCCGCCAGGTGTTGAGGGTGTCGGCGCTCATGCCCCGGCTGGCGAGGTATTCCCGAGCCAGCTTGCCCTCGGGGCGGGTCTGCAGGTTGGACTGGAACCAGCCGGCGGCCAGCTCGCAGACCTCGTGCAGGTCGGCCCGGGCCCGGATGCGCTTGCGCTCATCCGCGCTCAGCTCGCGGTCCTCAATCTGGATGCCCGCCCCAGCCGCGAGCTCCTTGACCACGTCGGCAAAGGGGATGCCACGCGTCTTCTCGATGAACTTGAAGACGTCGCCGCCCTCTCCACAGCCAAAGCAATGGTAGATGCCCTTGTGGGGGACCACGCTGAAGCTGGGGCTCTTCTCCTGGTGGAAGGGGCAGAGGCCCATCAGGCTGGCGCCCTTGCGCTGCAGCGTGACCACCTGGGAGACCACCTCGACGATGTCGGTGCGCTCGCGGATGGCTTCGATGATGTCCCGGGAGATCACGCGCGCGCCCACCCTGGGCCGCCAAGGGGAGCGGCCCGGGGGCTGCTTGCCCGCGGCGAGGCGCTGCGCCGCCGTGGCCAGGCTGCCGCTGCGCACCCGCATGTCGTCGGGCACCCGCGAGACCCGGGCGCCCAGGGCCGCGAGCTTGTCGTCCAGGCGCTCGTAGCCGCGATCGAGGTGGTAGAGCCGGAGGATCTCGGTCTGGCCCTGGGCGGCCAGGCCCGCGAGCACCAAGGAGGCGCTGGCCCGCAGGTCGGTGGCCATGACGGTGGCGCCCTTGAGGCCCGCGCTGCCATCAATGAAGGCGCAGTGGCCGTCGATGTGGATGTTGGCGCCCAGCCGCAGCAGCTCGGCGACATGCATGAAGCGGTTCTCGAAGATGGTCTCGCAGATCTCGCTCTTGCCGCCCGCGACGGTCATCAGGGCCATCCACTGGGCCTGCATATCGGTGGGGAAGCCGGGGTGGGGCTGGGTCTCGATGTCCACCGGCAGGAGCGGGCCGCTGCGCCGCACCCGCACGCGGTCCTCGCCCACATCCACGGTGCAACCCGCCGCCCGCAAGGCGATCAGCAGGGGGCTGAGGTCGTCGGGGCGCAGGCGGGTGACGGTGACGTCGCCGCCGGTGATGGCCGCAGCGACCAGGTAGGTGCCGGCCTCGATGCGGTCGGGCAGGATGCTGTAGGGCTGCCGGGCGGGGCGCAGGGCCGGCACGCCGTCGACTTCGAGGGTGGCGGTGCCCTCGCCGGTGATGCGGGCGCCCATGGCACGCAAGAAGCGCGCGAGATCGACGATCTCGGGTTCGCGGGCGGCGTTGTGGATGACGCTGGTGCCATCTGCGAGAACGGCCGCCATCAGGATGTTTTCGGTGCCGGTGACCGTGGGCACATCCAGGTGGATCTCGGCCCCGCGCAGGTGGTCGACCGTCCCGTGCACATAGCCCTGGGCGAGCTCGAAGCGGCAGCCGAGGGCCTCGAGGCCCTTGAGGTGCTGGTCGATGGGGCGCACGCCAATGGCGCAGCCGCCGGGCAAGGACACCCGCGCCGCGCCGCAGCGTGCCAACAGCGGGCCCAGGGCGAGCACGCTGGCCCGCATCTTGCGAACGAGGTCGTAGGGGGCCTCGTTGAAGGCGACCCGGGTGGTGTCCAGGCGCACCCGCTGGCCGAAGCTCTGGCCGTCGGGTTCGGGCACCAGCGAGGGGCAACCCAGGCGCCCCAGCAGGGACAGGGTGGTCGAGACGTCCACCAGGTCGGGGATGTTGTCCAGCTCGTGCTCACCCGGGGCCAGCAGGGTGGAGATGAGGATGGGCAGCGCGGCGTTCTTTGCGCCGCTGGCCGGGACTTCGCCGCGCAGGGCGATGCCGCCTTCGATGACGAGCTTTTCCATGGAGGACTCGGGTGCGGAGGGGAGGGTTCGGGGAGGGAGAGGATGCGGGCTCGAGGGGGATTCGAGCGCGACGCAGAGACCCCGAGGCGGGTGCGGTTGGCCCTCCGGGCGAGGAGCCGGCCGTCTTTGCATCGTAATGGACTGGGTCCCACCCCGGCAATACGCAAGCTCCATGCCAGGTCGCGGCGCGGTGGAGTGCCCGGCTACAGGCCGGTCACGATACGATGCTGTCGTGAGCCCGCACGCCCCCGACCCCCAGGCCGCTGCCCCCACGGAAGCCCCGCGTGGCGGGGCGCGTGCATCGTTCGAAAAGATGCGCGGGATGTCGATTCCCGGCGCGATGTTGGAGGGCGCGGACCTGCGGGGCTTCGACCTGCGCCGTGCCGATCTGCAGGGGGCGCGCCTGTCGGGGGCGCAGCTGGATGGGGCCATCGCCCACGGCGCATGCCTGCGCGGCGCGGTGTTGACGGGCGCCTCCGCGGTCGGACTCCTGGGACGGGACCTGGACCTGGAGCGGGCGCACCTCTCGGGTGCGGTGCTTCACAGTGCCGTCCTGTGTTTCGCCGTACTGCTGGAGGCGGACCTCGCGGGCGCCGACCTGTCGGGCGCCGACCTGTCGGGTGCGGATCTTCGGGGTGCGGACCTTCGGGGTGCGGATCTTCGAGGTGCGGAGCTGTCGGGGGCCGACCTGGCCGGCGCCCGCCTGGAGGGGGCTCGGGTCGAGGGCCTGCGCGGACAGCGGGTCCGCCTGCACCGGGTCTCTGATCCCGATGGTGCGGCGCTGCGCGCCTTGATCGAGGCCGGCGGCTACACGGGCTTGGTCGCCCCTCTGGTCGGGGCGGGGGTCGCCTCGGGCCGGAGCGGGTCAGGTGGGCGCGCGCCTGCTCCGGGCCTCGCGCGACAGCCTGTCGGGTCCCTCTCCCCTGTGGGCCCCGGCTGCGGGCAGCCGGCCTGCGCCTGCGGCTTCGCATCGCCGGGGGCGCCGCCGAGGCCACACCCGCCAGGAGCGGCGGGCCGCCGAGTCCAGGAGCGACAGGCCCGGTGGCGCCGCATCCGCGCCCAGCGGCAGGCCGATCCGCCAGCGTCGCGCCAGGACCAGGCGGTGAGCGGAACACCGCAGCCGGCGTGCGGAGCGTGCGGCCCGGCGCCTGCGCCACCAGCCCAGCTTCCGGGTGGGGCCCAGCGCAGCCCTTGCTGGTGGACCTGCCCCGGCGGGTCCTGCGCTTGCCGCGCGCCCTCGGGTGCCGGCGCCGCCGCCGCCCGGCTGCAGCTGCTGGCCCATCGCCGCGCCAGATACTCCTCGCGCGCACGTGAGATGGGATTGCTGGCGCATCTTCGCGGTGCGGCCAGACGCATCCTCTCCCGTGCCCGGGCCGTCCAGCCCGGGCCGTCGACGACCGCCCGGGCCGCGGCCGAGGCCGCCCACCAGGCGCGGCTGGAGGCCAGAAGAGGCCCGCCCGCGCCGCCGGGCGGGCGGGAGGACCGACGCCCAGCGGGCGGCGGCCAGGACGCCCAGGCTCGGCTTGCCGCCGAAGCCCAGTTGGCGGCCCGCCCAGCAGGCCGATGCCCGCGCGCAGGCCTTGGGCGACGCGGCAGGAGCGGGCCCGCCGCGCCTTACGCCGCCGTCAGGCCGATCTCGCCGATCTTGCGGCGGCGGCCAGCGCCTTGCAAAGCCCGCCAGGCCCTCGCCGACAGCGCGAGCTGGAGGCGCTGGACCGGCAGCAGGCGGGCGGCCGCGGTCAACGCCAGGCCCCGCCGGGCCCCTGCGCCCGAAGGGCTCAAAGGCCGCGTCTGGCGCTGCCCGGTCCCGGGGCCTTGCCCCAGGGCCCCAGGGTGGACCTCTGGCGCAGATCTGCGGCGCAGGCGGCTGGGGGCCCTGAACTGGCCCGGAGCCACGTCTGCGCGAGGCTCGGCTGTCCGGGCGCGCGGCTGGAGGCGCGAATCTGCGAGGAAGCGAGATAGAGAGAAGGCGCGGATTTCAGGTGCGCGCCTGGCGGGCATTCGGACAGGGTGGCTGCGGGGCGGGGGTCCGCCTGTCGGGCGCGCGGCTGCGGCGGGCCAGCCTGGTGGAGCGCCCAGCTGTCAGGTGCCCGCCCTGGTGGACGCGGATCTGCGGGATGCGAGGATCTGCGCGGAGCCGAGCCTCTCGGCGCGGACCTCACCGGCGTGGACCTGCGGCGGTGCCGCCTGACCGGGGCCAACCTGCGGGGGGCT
The DNA here is from genome assembly GCA_018401435.1 of Deltaproteobacteria bacterium. Taxonomy (GTDB): domain Bacteria; phylum Myxococcota_A; class UBA796; order UBA796; family UBA2385; genus M30B51. Next base: position 148,855 of record JAGYJW010000004.1, read on the forward strand.
CGCCTGAGCGCCGCCCGCATGTCGGATCTCGACCTGCGCGGGCTGTTCCTGGAAGACGCCACCTTGGACCAGGCCGACCTCGCGGGTTGCCAGTGGGAGGGCGCTGGCGTGCGCGGGGCCGACCTCGCCAGAGGCCCTGGGGCTGTCGGGTCGGGAGCGCGGGCCCTGGCCGAGCGGGGCGCGCGCACCGGCGAGCCGGGGCCTCGAAGAGAGCTGTTGGGGGGCCTGCGCCTTCCAGCTTCGCGCGGCCCTGGTCATCCTCGGCCTGGGGCTCGGGGCCTGGCTGGGGGCGCGCTTTCTGGCGGGTCAAGAAGACCCGGCGGTGCTGGCTGAACAAGCCGCCGCCCTGCGCAGCGAGGCCCCGCTGGACGCCAGCGCCGCCTATGCCAGCCTTGCCGACTTGAGCACCCGGGTGGACGAGCGCGTCGGCTACCTGGTCGAGGCCGCGGGCCTGGCCGACCTGGGCGGGGACGCCGAGCGCGCCTCGGCCCTGATGGACGAGGCGCTGGTGGTGGCGGGCAGCAGCCCGGGCATCTCGGCGGATGTGCGCGTGCGCAAGGGGCTCCCGCCTGGGCGGGGGGAGTGGGTGGCGGCCCCGCGAGACGGTGCTGCCGCTGCACTGGGCCTCGAAGGCCACCCGGCCGAGACCCGCGCCCGCGCCGTGGTGGTCTGGCAAGGGCGCGCTGCCCTGGACCTGCCCCCGCAAGCCGACGAGGGGGACCCCGTGGCGGCCCTGGTGGGCTCCTTGGCCGAGCTGCCCGAAGCCGCCGCCGACCTCTACCTCGCTGTGGCCGAGCTTCGCAGCGGCCGTGGCGGGGACCCGCAGCCCTGGGCCAGCTGGACGCGGCCCGCCGCCCTGGACCTGCCCCTTCGGCCAGGGCTGGCGCCTGCAGGAGAGCCGGGCCCGGGTGCTGGACCGGGCGGGAGGCTGGAGGCGGCCGCCGCCCTACTATGCGCTGCTGGCCGAGGCTCCCGACCTCAGCACCCCCCGGGCGGCGCTGGCCCGGCTGGCGCTGGCCGACATTCACCAACGGCGAGGCGCCTGGACGAGGCCGCCGCGCTGGTATTGCCCCTGGCCGAGACCGCCGGGGACGCGGGGGTGCGCGGCCGGGCCTTGCTGCTGACCGGGCGCCTGGCCGAACAGGGCGAGGATGCCACGGCGGCCCTGGCGGCCTACCAGCAGGTGCTGACCCTGGACGGCATCGACGCCGACACCCGCGACGAGGCGCGCATCTCGCCAGCGCGGAATTGCTGATGGAGGGGGCGCGGGGCCGACGCAGAGGCGGCGATCGCCGGCCTGCCGCCCGATGCTGCGGCCCTGGTGGTGGCCCACGCGCGCCTGGGTGAGGCCCGGGGCCTGATGGACGACGGCCAGGCCGAAGCCGCCCTCGCCGTCTACGATGCCCTGCTCGAAAATGAAGCATTGATCGATGATCTGCGGCGTGGCGCCCTCTCTGGGCGGGCCGAGGCCCTGGCCTACCTGGGCGAGCTTTCCGAGGCCACCGAGCTGTGGCGGGCCCTGCTCGCTGAGAACCCGGACGCCGCGGAGCGTGCCGAGATCGAGCTGCGCCTGGCCTATGGGCTGCTGCAGGGGGGAGAGCCCGCCCAGGGCGATCGGGCCTTCCAGAGCCTCGCCGCCGCATCCGACCCGGATGTGCGCTTCCGGGGCCTGTTGGGCCAGGCCGAGGTGGCCTTGAGCGCGGGCGAGCGTTCGCGTGCAGGCCTCGCAGGCAGGTGGCTGACCGGGCGCCCGACGCCGCCTTCCAGGTGCAGGCCCTGCAAGAGCTGGCGCTGCTATCGGCCGAGGAGGAGCGCCCCGAGGCCGCCCTGGAGGCCTGGCGCCGGCTGTTGGGCGTGGCGCCGCCGGGCCACCCCTCCATCGCCAACGCGCGCCTGGCGCTGCTGGGGCGCTGTGGAGCCTGGGGCCCACGCCTGGACGAGGCCCTGGGCATCTGTGAGCAGGCCGTCGCCACCACGACCGGGCTGGATCACGCCGCGGGCCCGGGCAGGCTGCGCCGGAAGGCTGCGAGCGGGCCCGTCACCTGGAGGAGGCCGCGGGAAGCCAGGTCAGGTTGGCCCGCAGTGCCGGTCCTGCCAGCCGATCGCAGGCGACGCCTGGCTGAGGCCGCCCGCTGCACCTCGCCCTGGACCAGCCCCGCCGCCGCCGCGCGCCTGGCGCGAGGCTGCCTCCCTTGAGTCAGGCGGTGCCCCTGCCTGCCGCTGCACAGGCCTGGGTGGAGGCCCTGGAGCAGCTTGGCGCGCCCGCAGCCCTGGCGGCAGCGCGGGCCGGGCGGGACGCCCTGGTGGGCCGCCCCCGCCCTGGCCAGCCCCTGCTGTTGCAGTCGGCCCCAGGCCCGGTCCCAGGGCCGCCCCGACAGGCCGCCCGCATGCTGGAGCGCGCCTTGTCCTTGCCCCTGTCCACCGCCGAGCGCGCCGGCGCGCTGGTGGAGCTGGGTGACACCTGGTTGGAGGCCGGGCAGATCGCCGCGGCCCAAGCCCGCTTCGCCGAGGTCGCCGATCTGGAGGGGGTGGAGGATCCCACCCGCTTCGCCGCCGCCATGGGGCGGGCCGAGGCCCTGCACGCCGCCAGGGGGATCTGCCCGGCGCCTTGGATGCGCTCTCCCAGCTCGATCCCCCCGATCCCAGCAGCCGCCGCTGGTGGCTGGAGACCCGGGCGGGCCTGCAGGTGGAGGCGGGCGATGCCGAAGCCGCGCTGGTCACCTGGATGGCCTTAGTGGAGGCCGCCGCCCGATGTCTCCGGGGGCCCGCACCGCGGCCTGCGCGGGGCGGCCGACGCCGAGCTGACCCTGGACCGGCCCCAGGCAGCGCTGGCCCTCTACGAGCAGGCCGCCGCCAGCGCGACGGACGGTCCGGCTTCGGGCTGGGCGCGCCTGGGCCTCGCGGCGGCCCTGGCGGAGCTGGGGGGGGGACCGGGCCCGGAGCCAGGCCCCATTTGTGCGGTCCCACGCCGATCCGGAGGTCCAGCTCCAGGCGGCCCTGGAGAGCGCGCGCATTTCCGCTGGGAATGAAGACTGGGACTCCGTTGTCGCTGTGTTGGAAGGTGTGGATGCCGCACCGCTGGGCCCCGGCTGGGACGCCTCGCTGGTGGAGGTGCGGGCGGCAGCCCAGGTGGGCCAGGGTGAGCCGGACGCCGCGGCCGAGGCCTGGGCGGCCCTGGCCGCCGCTGGCCCGAGAGCGAAGAGGCCCTGCTGCCGGCCTGGCTGGGGCTGGCCGATCCCTGGCCCTGGCCCGCGGTAGTCTGCAAGAGGCCCCGCCAGTGGGCCGACCGCGCCGTGCTGCTGGCCCGGGACCCCGGCTACCTGGACCGGGCGCGCGCCCTGGTGGCCCGGCTGGACGGGGGATGAGGCCGGCGCCGGGGTCGGACCGCTGGCCGCCCTCCCTCTTCGGCGCCTGCCGCCCTGCCTGTGAAGATCTCGACCAGGTGCCCATCCTCACCGAGGCCGCCCCAGACCCGGTCGCTTGGCAGGCCGAGATCGCGGGCACGCTATCGGACTTCCTGGCCTGGAGCGGCGAGGGGACCTGCTTGTCGGCGGTGTCGGTGGGGCTGCCCTCCGCAATCCAGGGCGACCCCCGCTCTCCGAGGGCCTTCGACCGCTGGCAGCGGCGCATCCACCTCGCGCCGGATCTCGACCTGCAGGCCGTGGCCCCGGTGCTGCAGCACGAGCTCTGCCACGCCTGGGACGCCTCTCGCGGCTTCGTCTCCGATGAGCACCCTGAGCTTTTTCCCGCGGAGCAGCTGCCCGCGGCCTGCATACCGCCACCCATCCGGCAGGGACCGGCGGCGCGAGAGGTCTTCGCCTTCTTGTGCGGGGTGGGCCCGGTGGACCCGGCCCTGGTGCGCAGCCTGGATGCCGGCGGCTGCGATGCGGGCTTGACCCCGGGCTGGCGCTTCGTGCTCGACCAGGTCTACCCCGAGGCTCCGGCTGGGGAGCCCGCGGCCCTGGGCGCCGCCCTGCCGGCCGCCATCCGGCAGGTGCCCATCGCTGATCCGCCCGCCCAGCGCATCTACGACGTCGCCTTCGTGGGGGATGGGCTCTGGATCCTCAGCCTGGAGCACCCGCCGCCCACCTGGGAGCTCAACCGCCTGGACCTGCTCACGGGCGAATGGACCACCCACCGGCCCCTGCCAGCGACCGATCCGCTGCCCGGCGCATTCCTGGTGGCGGGCCCGGAGGAGGGGCGCCTGGTGGCCCGCTGGGGGGAGGTCTGGACCGCCTTTCGCCTGCCGCCGGATGGCGGCGAAGCCAGCCCGGTGGTCAGCGTCGGTGCGCCGCCCAGCTTTGAATCCGGCGCCTTGTGGTGGCAGGGCCGGCTGTGGCAGCTCGTTGGAGATGGGCTGCTGGAGCACGATCCCATCGACGGAAGCAGCGGCGTCCACCCCTTTCCCGAGGGGCTCTCGGGCCTGTCGAACCGCAGCCTGCACCCCCGCTCTGGCGGCTTGGGCTTTGTGGGCACGGTGGGCGGCCACGCGGTGCAAGGCTTCACGGACGGGGGCGGGGCCTGGTCTCATGCAGCCGCCCCCACCCGCCGACCGCTAGTCCGGAGCTGGCCGATGGGCGCCTGGTGGGGGGAGGGGATCTGCGGGGCCTCGGCTTGCCCGCGCTGGCCTTGCGCGGCTGGACCCGGCCCGAGGCCGAGCTGCTTGCGGTGATCGACCCCGAGGCTGGCGCCTATTGGCTGGGCGGCTGCTTCGACCCGGCCCTGGTCCCTTCGGATGCGGGGGATCTGGGCGCCTGGGTCAGCTCGGATGGCGTGATCTGGTTGCTGGGCGAAGGGCAGGAGGGGCTCACCCTGCTGGCCATCACGCCGGGCGGGGAGTCCGATCGCGATCGCAGGGCAGATCGGCTCAATGTCGGCGGTGGGCGTCCGTAGACGGGGTGCCTGGTCGCCCGGGCTTGCCCCGCCCCCCGTCAGGAGACCCCATGACGGATTTTCACGCCGCACACACGCGCGCACCGCAGATCTTCTGCGAGCCGAACCCGACCGATGAGGTCACTGTCGCGGACCGCGTCGAGCGCCTGCAGATCCCGATGGATCGCCGGCGGCCCACCTTGACGCTGCTGTCGGGCATCGAGGCGGGGCGGCAGTTTGCGTTGGCCCAGGGGCGCACCATCCTGGGGCGCGGCTCGGAGGCCGACGTGGTCCTCGACGAGGACGGCGTGTCGCGGCAGCATTGCGCCATCGACGTGTACAGCGGGGGACAGGCCTTCATCACGGATCTGCGGAGCACGAATGGCACCGGCGTGGACGGCCAGGTGGTGGGCGACGCCGCAATCCCCTTGACCGATGGCGCCCTGCTGGCCCTTGGGGGCTCCTTGACCCTCAAATTCGCCCTGCGCCACGAGGTGGAGGAGAAGGTCCAGCACAGCCTCTACAACGCGGCGGTGCGCGACGGCCTGACCGGCCTCTACAACAAGCGCTACCTGCAGGAGCGCATGGAGCAGGAATTCGCCTGGGCCCTTCGGAATGGGCGCCCACTGTCCATTCTCGTCGTTGACCTCGACTTCTTCAAGCGGGTGAACGACCAGCACGGCCACCCGGCCGGGGACGAGGTGCTGCGGGTTGCGGCGGGCCGCATGCAGGAGGGCCTGCGGAGGGAGGACGTGCTCGCCCGCTTTGGCGGCGAAGAATTCGTCATCCTCATGCGGGAGACGCCCGCGCAGCGGGGTTGGGAGGTGGGGCAGCGGGTGGCCGAGGCCGTCCGCAGGGCGCCCGTGCACTTCGGGGCCCTGCGGATCCCCATCACGGCCTCCATGGGGCTGGCCAGCAGCGAGGAGCCGCGGGTGCTCCGGGTGGCGGATCTCTTCGCCCGGGCCGATCGGCGGCTGTACAAGGCCAAGTCCAATGGACGGAACCAGGTGGTCGCCCGGGACTGAAGGCCCTCAGGGCCGGGCGGGGGCCGCCAGGCCGCGGGCCTTCAGGGCGCCCAGCCGGGCGCGGGTGGCCACCAGGTCGTCCCGGTCGGGGTAGAGCTCGGCGACCTCTTCGACCAGGGCGCTTGCGGCCTCCAGCTCGCCCAGGTCCATATGGAGCTGGGCCCGCAGCAGGCGCAGCATCGGGTGCCGCTGGTACTCCCACTGGGGCTCGTCCAGGGTGTCCAAGGCGGTCTCGGGGCCGAACTCCCGGCGGTCCAGCTCGACCCGCAAGGCGAGCACGTCGGGGTTGCGCAGGTTGCGGGTGCGCAGCCGCCGAATCGTGCGCCGCACATCCTTGTAGAGCCCCTCTTCGAGGTCCATATAGGCCCGCAGCAGGTGGCCCCGGTAGACGCCGGAGGTCTGCAGGCGGTCGGACTCCCAGAGCAGCCAGGCGGCCTCTTCCCGGTTGCCGGCCTCCCACTCCAGCTCGGCCAGGTAGGCGTAGAGGGTGGAGGCGCGGGGGTAGGCGGCGACGGCCTCGATGCCCACCTCGCGGGCCTCGGCGTAGCGGTGGGCGGTGCGATAGTCGGCGATCAGTCCGATATAGTGCATCAAACCGGTCTTTTCGGTTGCGACGGCGAGGGCTTCGCGGCGCAGGGCGGCGGCTTCGAGGGGGCGGCCGGCCTCGCGCAGGGCGTCGGCATGCTGGCGCAGGCCGCCGATCTTTTCGTAGTAGGCGCCCCCGCCGGTCGACATCTCGAAGGACTCGATGGCGTCGGTAAAGGCGCCCATCTTGACCAGGATCAGGCCCAGCTGGGCGTGCAGATCGGGGTCATCGGGGCGTTGGTCCAGCTCTTCGAGCACCTTGTTGTAGGCGCCCCGGGGCATGCCGCGGCCGAGAATCATCATCGCCGTCGCCGACGGAGTCGCCCGTGCGCGCGGGGTTGCGACGAGGCCCAGGCCGACGGCGGCGCTGAGCAGCAAGGCGAAGGGGGCCGAGGGCCACTTCGCGGCGGGGATGGGCCTGTCGGGCATGGGGTTGATAGGGCCCTCGCCCCGCGCTTGGGGGCATTGGCGTCCGCCGCTGCGGGTGCTGCCCCCGGATAACGACAGGAACCTGCCATGGCAAAGCCCCACCGCCTCCTCTTCCTCCTGCTGGCCGCCTGCTCGGGCGATGCGGCGAAGACCGAGGCCCCGCCGGCCCCCACCGAGGCCGCCCCCGAGGTCCCCGCCGAAGCCGCTGTTGTGGCCAAGGCCGGCTCCGGGCCCTCGCTGCTGCTGGTGACCATGGACACCACGCGGGCCGACCGCATCGGCGCCTATGGCTATGCCGACGCCCACACGCCCCATATCGACAAGGTGGCCGCAGAGGGTGTGCGCTTCTCGCGGGCCTATGCCACGGTGCCCCTGACCACGCCCTCGCACGCCTCGATGCTGACGGGGCTCTACCCCACGCGACACGGTGTCCACAACAACGGTGACGCCGTGCTTCCCGACGAGCTGACCACGCTGGCCGAGCTGCTGGTGGGTCGGGGTTACCACACCGCCGGCTCCGTCTCGGCCTTTGTGACCACCCGGGTCTGGAACCTGGACCAGGGCTTTGACGCCTACTTTGACACGGTGCAAACCCATGAGGGCGGCCGGGCCGACAGCCGGTGGGGCCGCGAGCGCAGCGCCGCCGAGGTGGTGGACGACCTCGCGGGTTGGCTGAAGGAGAAGCCCGCTGGGGCGCCCTTCTTCACCTGGGCCCACATGTATGACCCCCACGACCCCTATGCGCCCCCCAAGGAGTGGGCCGAGAAGATGCCCGGGCGGCCCTATGACGGCGAGATCGCCTATATGGACGAGCAGATCGGCCGGCTGATCGCCGCCGCCGAGGCCGCGGCCGGCCCCGAGGGCGTGGCCATCGTGCTGGTGGCCGACCATGGCGAGGCCTTCAACAATGAACATGGCGAGCAGAGCCATGGCATGTACACCTTCGACCCCACCATGCGCATCCCCTTCATCGTGCGGCCTCCCAAGCCCCTGGCCCAGGGCCGCGAGGTGTCCGAGATCACCGTCAGCAACGTCGATGTGACCCCGACGGCGCTGGGCCTGCTGGGCATGCCATCGCCCGAGGATCTGGACGGCGCGGACCTCAGCGTCTTCTCGCGCGGCGAGACCCGCGACCGCGAGCCCGTCTTCTTGGAGGCCGAGACCCCCTGGAACCGCTTCGGTTTCCACCCCGAGTGGACGGCGGCCCAGGGCCCCTGGAAGCTCATGGCCACCCCCAACCCGCGCCTCTTCGACGTGGACGCCGACCCCAAGGAGCTGACCAACCGCTACGCCGAACAGGGCGAGGTCGCGGGCAAGCTCAAGGCCTTCGTGGACGGGGTGCAGGCCCGCCGGGTGAATTCCGAGACCATGTCCGCCAGCCCCGAGATGATCGAGCAGCTGGCCGCCTTGGGCTATGTCGCCGGCACCGACGCCGGGCCCGCCGATGTGGCCGGGCTGCCCGACGCCAAGGACCAGCAGCAGGTCATCAACCGCATCGAGGCCGCGCGCCGGCTCACCCGCCAGCCCAACAAGACCAAGGAGGCCGAGGCCGCCATGCGCGGCATCCTGCGCGACTTCCCGATGATGGGCGAGATGCGCATGAGCCTCTCCCGGGTGCTGCAGCGCCAGGGCAAGTTCGCCCAGGCCGAGAAGGTGCTCAAGGAGGGCGTCGAGCTGCAGCCCGCCAGCACGCTGATGCGCTCACACCTCGCCGGCGTCATCGCCCGGCAGGGCCGCTTGCAAGAGGCCTATGACCTGGTGCGCACCATCTACGAGCAGGTGCCCGGGGATGACCTCTCGCGCATCTCCATGCTGCGCTACCTCACCGATATGAACCGGGTGGACGAGGCCCTGGCCCTGGGCCAGCAGTGGCTGGCCACCGAGCCCGAGAACCGTGGCTTGCAGTCCATGGTCGGCATCTTGCTGGTGCACAAGCGCGATCTGCGGGGCGCCGAGCCCTTGTTGCAGGCCTCCTTGCTGGACGGCCAACCCCGCGAGCAGGTGCACCGGGCCCTGGGCATGATCGCCCTGGCCAAGGGAGACACCGAGGGCCTGATCGGCCACCTGCAGGCCGAGAGCGCTGATTTCCCGTCCAATCTGGGCGTGCGGATGGAGCTGGGCAACACCTTCATGACCGCGCGTCGCTGGGACGAGGCCGCCGCCGAATATGCCGCCATCGCCGAGCAGAACCCCAAGGACTTCAACGCGCGCCGGGCCTGGGCCCAGGCGGTCTTCAACAGCGGCGACTACGAGCTGGCCGCCAAGCTGCTGGCCCCAGCGCTGGCGGGCGCCCCCGACAACCCCGAGGTGCTGCTGCTGCACGCCAACCTCTTGGACAAGCAGGGCAAGACCGAGGAGGCCAAGGCCGCAGCCGAGGAGGCCAAGGCCCTGTGGGCTGCCGGCCGGGCGGCGGAGGAGGCCGAGCCCCCTGCCGCTGTTCACCGAGATCGAGGAGGACCCCGAGCTTCGGGACCTCGACCTGCCCGGCATCACCAACCCCTGATCGGCGGGGCTCCCCTTCGGGGGAGCGCCCCAATTGGAGAGGCCCGCCCCCGAAGGGGAGCGGGCCTCGTCGTCAGACCCCCGCAGCGCGAGGGCCCGGGCGACTCAATCCATCACTCGATGTGGGCCCAGACACCGTAGTAGTAGGTGTAGCCGTAGTAGTCGTAGGCGTAGTAGGCCTTGAAGTTGTAGTCGGCGCCGCCGGGGGTCCAGGTGTCCACGTAGGCCAGCGGGTAGAAGCTGCCGCCGAACTCGTAGAACAGGTAGGTGCCGTCGGAGGCGTAGGTCTGGCTGTAGTCCGAACCGCTGCCGCAGATGCCCTCGTTGGAGACGCCGGCGTCGTAGCTGGCGCTCACGTCGAAGGCGAAGGCGCAGCCGTCGCAGGTGCTGGACGAGGGGGTGCCGGAGGTGAACCACACCAGCTGGCAGAGGTCGGCGCTGGAGGCGCCGGGGCTGTAGAGGTCGAAGAAGTCGAAGCCGTCCCAGCTGGTGAAGCTGCCGCCGTCGGTGCCGTCGGTGCCGTCGGTGCCATCGGTGCCGTCGGTGCCGTCGGTGCCGTCGGTGCCGTCGGTGCCGTCGGTGCCGTCGGTGCCGTCGGTGCCGTCGGTGCCGGTGTCTTCACCGGTGTCACCCTTGTCGGTGCAGCCGGTGGCCAGCAAGGCCCCGGCGAAGATCAGGGAGGTAAGGTTGCGCATTGCGTCTCCTGTGTGAAGGAACATGATGTTCCCGAGGGCGCACTTTAGTGGCTACGCGGGTGACCGGCAAGGGCAGCCAGGGGCTGCCGACCACACTTGGCACCGGCATGCAGCCGAAAACGGCCTGCTGGTGCGCGCCTCGGCCTAGTCGAGCCCCCATCGGGTTGACAGGTCGTCCACCAGGGTTCCGACCGCCCGGTGGAAGTCCGGCATCCAGATATAGGCCGCCGCGATCAGCGCGACGAAGGCCACAGAGGCCACCAGGAGCCAGTCGACGACGACGGCCCCGCGGCGGTCGCGGCGGATCGGAGTGCTTCGGGCCAACGGGGCTCCTCAGATCTCGAAGGTGACGCCTTGGGCCAGGGGAAGCTCCGGGCTCCAATTCAAGGTGCAAGTCTGCCGCCGCATATAGGCCTTCCACGAGTCCGATCCGGCCTCGCGGCCACCGCCGGTCTCTTTTTCGCCGCCAAAGGCCCCGCCAATCTCGGCGCCGCTGGTGCCAATATTGACGTTGGCGATGCCGCAGTCGCTGCCCTCGTGGCTCAAGAAGCGCTCGACGTTGCGGAAGCTGTCGCTGAAGATGGAGCTGGAGAGGCCCTGGGGGACGTCATTCTGCCAGGCGATGGCCTGGGACAGATCCCGATAGGTGAAGACGTAGAGGATGGGCGCGAAGGTCTCGTGCTGGCAGATGGCCATGTCGGGGCGGGCGCGCACGACGGTGGGCCGCACAAAGCTGCCGGGGCGGTCGATCACGCTGCCGCCCGTGAGGATCTCGCCGCCCTGCTGCCGGATGGCGTCGATGGCTTGCAGATACTGCTGCACGGCGTCGTCGTCGATCAGTGGGCCCATCAGCGTGCTGGGATCGCTGGGGTCGCCGATGCGCACCTGCTCATAGGCGGCCACCAGCCGGTCGGTGAAGGCCGGGGCGATGCTCTCGTGCAGGAAGAGGCGGCGGGTGGAGGTGCAGCGCTGCCCGGCGGTGCCCACCGCCCCAAAGAGGATGCCCCGCAGCGCCAGGTCGAGGTCGGCGCTGGGGTCCACGATGATGGCGTTATTTCCACCCAATTCGAGCAGGCAGCGGGCGAGGCGGGCCGCGGTGGCCTGGCCCACATGGCGGCCCATGCGGGTGGACCCGGTGGCGCTGATCAGGGGCAGGCGCTTGTCGTGGATCATCGCCTCGCCCACTTCGGCGTCGGCGCCGATGATGAGGCCCAGCAGGCCGCCAAAGCCATGCTCTTCCAGCACGGCGTTGCAGACACGGTGGGTGGCGATGGCGGTGAGGGGGGCCTTGAGCGAGGGCTTCCAGACCACCGCGTCGCCGCCGATCAGGGCGACCATGGCATTCCAGGCCCACACGGCATTGGGGAAGTTGAAGGCGGTGATCACGCCGATGGTGCCCAGGGGGTGCCACTGCTCGTACATGCGGTGGCGGTCGCGTTCGCTGTGCATGGTCAGGCCGTTGAGCTGCCGCGACATGCCCACCGCGAGGTCGGCCATGTCGATGCTCTCCTGCACCTCGCCCATGCCTTCGGAGAGGATCTTGCCCACCTCCAAGGTGACCAGGCGGCCGAGCAGATCCTTCTGGTCCCGCATGGCATTGCCCATCTGCCGGACGATCTCGCCGCGCTTGGGCGCGGGCACCATGCGCCAGCGCTGGTAGGCGGCCTGGGCGGCCTCGATGACCTGGTCGTAGTGGGCGCGGGTGGCGAGGCTGACCTCGGCCAGGGTCTCGCCGGTGGCGGGGTTGGTGGAGGCCACCCGCTGCCCGCCGTCGGTGTCCAGGGCCCCTCCGGCCCAGGCGCCGGAGTTGACGGCGTCGATGCCGAGGCTGCTGAGAAGCTGCTGAGTCGAGGTCTTCATGGGGGCCCTCCCAAGGCGTGGCCCCGCCTGGGCGGCGGCGACCGGAGAGGCCGGCTAACCCACGCTGGGGCCCTGCGCCTGGGGCCCTTCCTGCCAGCGCAAGACCGCCGCGCCGTCTTCGGTGCCGTCTTTGACCAGGCAAGGCAGGGCCCCCAAGGACCCGGCGGCCTGGGGCCAGGTGGCCCAGGGGTTCATCCAGCCCCGGGCGCGCAGCCCGGTGGGGTCGTCCGATGGGCGCTCGATCATCAACACGCCCGAAACGCAGCGGTACTGCGGATCCCGGAAGAGGGCAGGGGCGTAGTCGTCGCTGAAGGAGAAGGTGACGCCGGCTTCGTCCACCCGGGTCCAGTTGGGCTTGCCCAGGAAGAGCTCGCGCTGGTAGCCCCGGTTGATGCGCCAGGGCTGGTCGGCCACGCAGGCCACCCACACCGGCCGGCGCTGTCCGCCCCCCCGCATCCGCCAGCTGTCCAGCTCGAAGATGAGCTGGCTTTCGAGGATCTGGAGGGTGCGGTGGGCCGCGAAGGGCCCCAGGGTGAAGGCGACCACCCCGGCGTCGCCCTGGGCTTGTTCCCCCGTCAGGGCGAATTCCAAGGAGACGTGCTCGTCGTCATAGGCGGCGTAGCGCCCATCCCAGCCGCCCCGGTCCACCTCGCGCAACCACATCTCCACCGCCCGGCGCACGGGCTCGGGGTCGAAGTCATGGGGCAACCAGCGGCGCACCAGCACCACCAGTCGGCTGCGGCTGCCGGCGCGGTCCAGGGAGCGGGCGAGGCGCTCGATCACCGCCCGGTCCGGGCCGGGGCGCACCTGGTGGATAAAGCTGAGAACGAGGAGGTCGACTTCATTCCCAGCGGGGTCAGTGGCAAGCAGCAGGCCGCCTTCGGGCTGCACCGATCGCAGCTGCCAGCCGGCGGCGGTGAGGATGCGGCTGGCGGCAGTCTCGCCAAAGCCCTGGAAGAAGCGGCGGTTGTCGAGGGATGTGAGGACCTGGGACCAGCGCTGCGCCACGCTCTCGCCCACCTCGGCGCGGGCTTGTTCCAGCACGGCGCGCAGGGGTTGCCCTTCGGGGGCGGCCAGCTGCTTGAGGAAGCTGTGGTTGGCGCCGGGAAGGCGGCGCAGCTCGGCGAGGAGCTCCTCAGAGTACAGGTGCAAGCGCCCTCCCCAGGGTTGAGCCCCGGTCGCTATCCGCGGGACCTGCCCCTCGCAAGGCGCCAGCCGGAGGGCCGCCGCCGGAAGAGCAGGAAGAAGGCGGCGCAGCCGGCGGACCAGGGCAGCGGCTGGCTGCCGCCGCAGCCGCAGCCGGGGTCGGGAGCGCCGGCCTGGGCGCCGCCGTGGCCGCTGCGGTTGTCGCGGCCGGGCTCTCCCAGATCGCGGGCGCGGCGGGCGAGGCGGTCGTAGATGCGCGCGCTCTCGCCCTCCAGTCGGGCGCCGTCGGCCACCAGGGCGGCGAGGCCGGCGATGTGGGGGCGGCCGCCGAGGTGCCTTCAAAGGCGCCCTCCCCAAAGCTGTCGGTGCTCACGCCGGTCGGGCCGCAGAGATCGGGCTTGGTGCGCCCGTCTTCGGTGGGGCCCCGCGAGCTGTATTGCTGGGCCGGCCCGGTCGATGTGTACTGCCCCTGCTCCAGGTCGCAGGCGCCCACCGACACGCCCAGGAAGCTGTCGGCGGGCAGGGTGAGGGTGCCGCCGTCCGCCCGGTGCCGCGCGTCCACCCCGCCAGGGTTGTAGAGATAGGCGTCGATCTCCTGAAGCCGGCCCTCGCCCGGCGCCTTCAGCACGGCCACCGCAAAGGCCCGGGCGCCGCCGCAGGGCCCCAGGACGGACTCGTAGGGGTCGTCGCCGAGGCCGCCCTGGGGCTCTTCGGAGCGCAGGCAGGGCGCGTCGCCGTCCAGGAAGTCCTGTTCGGCCGTCCACACGTGCAGGTCGATATCCCAGGTGGCGGCGCCCATGGGCTCGGTCCAGCGCAAGCTGAGCAGGCGGCCGGCCAGCAGGTCATCGATGCGGGTGCCCTCCTGGCCGCCAATCTCGAGGTAGCCGTCCCCGTCGACATCCGACAGCGGGCCGATGTGGTAGCGGTCCTGCTCGTTGCCGGCGGCGGCCACGTAGACGGCGCCGCTGCGCTGGATGAAGGCGTCCACGGCGCGGGTGGGCGCGCTGCTGCCATCGGCGGGCCCGATATTGTCAAAGCCGATGCTGGCGTTGACCACATCCATGCCATCGGCCTCGATCAGGGCCAGGGCCTCGTCGAATTCCACGTCGGTGCGGAATTGGTAGAGGTGCAGGCGGGCCCCTGGGGCGAGGTCGTGGATGACCTCGGCGACGGCGCTTCCATGGGGGCTGCCCGCCTCGGGATCCAGCAGGTCGGCCCGCACCCGGCGGGGCAGCTCGGTGCCCTGAAGGGCCTCCCAGCCGTCAAAGGCCACGTCCAGCACGGCCACATCGACACCCTTGCCGTCGATGCCTTCATCGCGCCAGTCTGTATCGTTGAAGATGGGCTCCAAGCCTTCGCTTTCGATGAGTCCGGCCCCCAGGGACTTGGGGCTCGCCAGGTGGGGTTGACGGGCGCGCCGGAGGCCGGGAACCGCCTCCAAGGCGGCGAGGCGGTGCCGGGGCAGCTGCACCTGGATGCGCCCGGGGGCCGCGGCCTGCACCCGCAGGTCCAGCTCCGCCAGGGCCCTTGTCGCGACCGCGGCGTCCTCCACCTCCAGCACCACCACCACGCCGCTGGGGTCCTCCAGGCGCAGGGGCCCCGCCAGGGTGCCGGCGCGGGCGGCCTCGACCAGGACGCGGTCGAGGTGGGGCAAGGCTTGGTCGCGGGGGGCCGCGGCCAAGCCGGCCGCCCACAGGCCGAAGAGCAGGGGGGTCATCGGGGAGAGTCCTGCTCCCAGGCGGCTTTGGGAAGGGCCAGCAGGCCCTCGTCCAGGTTGAGGGTCACCGGGCGGTTCCGGTCGATGCTCAGCACATCCATGGGGCAGACCTGGATGCAAATGCCGCATTGGATGCAGGCCGAATTGCCATTGTGCAGCAACGTGCCAGTCTGGGCGAAGCGCTGCACGTCGATGCCCATCTGGCAGTAGCGGGTGCACTCTCCGCAGCCGATGCAGCGGTCATCCGCCCGAATCGTGATGCGCGAGAAACGCTTGGACAGGGCCTCCATCCAGGCGCGCAGCGGACAGAAGAAGCGGCACCAGACGCGGTTTCCCAGGTAGGGGTAGAGGGCCACCCCCAGCACGCTGGCCAGCCAGAAGTCCACCATCAGCCCATACCAGTGCTGGGCAAAGGCCGTGGTCTGGTAGAGGGCGTCCTGGGCGAAGAAGGCCCAGGCGTCGTTGAGGATGAGCAGGGTCACGGGCACGGCCAGGAGCAGGATGGCCCGCCCGAAGCGCTCGGCGCTGCGGGCGCTTCGGCCCCGGGGGGCCAGGTGGCGCCAGAAGTCGCCCAGGGTCTCGGCCAGACCGCCACAGCCGCAGAGGTAGGAGCAGAAGCGTTCGCCATTGCGGCGCACATAGAGGGGGATGGCGACAAAGGCCGAGAATGCGCCGGCACCCATCCACAGCAGGGCGGTGGTGCGGTCGCCGTCGGGCGTCCAGGAGGGCGCGTCCACCAGCGACCAGATGGAGAGGGGCCAGGGCACGGTCAAGGCGTAGAATTTCCAGGGCCGGTCGATGATCAGGGGGGCCAGCAGCTCGGGGATGCCAAAGAGGAAGAGGGCCTGGAAGGTCATCAAGGACAGGTAGCGGCGCTTCTGGACCCGGTCGGGGTAGCGGCGGTAGCCCCGGATGCCGAAGACCACGATGATCAGGCTATAGAGGGCCGTGCCCCAGAAGCCCCCGTCGGCGGTGCGAAAGCCCAGGTCGAGGTGCAAGGCGGCCGGCAGCCCGGCGAGGGGGTCGCCCTCGCCGAAGGGGAAGAGGTCGCGCTTCTGCTTGAGGACGTAGAAGAGCCAGGTGATGGCGGCGAAGGCCACCAGCCACAAGGCCCGGGCGGCGTCCATCTCGCCTTGCATGCGCACGCCCAGGCGCTTGAGGAGTTCCAAGGGCATGCGGGTGCCGATGAGCACCAGCACATCGTCGGCGGGCACATCCCGGGTGCTCCCGTCCGCCCCCCGCAGGGTGACCGTCTGGGGGCCGATGGCCACGGGCGCGGTCTCGGTGACCACCGTGACGCGGCCGGCCTCCCGGGCGGCCTCCAGGCGGGCGAGGTTGCGCTTCTTCAGGCGATGAAAGCCTGCGCCCCGGTAGCTGAGCAGCACGCTGCCGCCCTCGTCGGCGATGCTGGTCGCGGCCTCCACCGCCGAATCGCCGCCCCCCACCACCACCACCTGCCGGCCGGCGTGGACCTTTGGATCCTTGAGGCAGTGCAGGACATGGGGGAGGGATTCGCCAGGAATATCCAGGCGTTTTAGCTGGCCCCTCTTGCCGGCGGCCACCAGCACCCGGCGGGCCTGGTAGCGGTTCTCGGCGTCGGGGGCGGCAGAGGCGGCGGCGTGGGGGTGGCGCTGCAGGCCCGCGCTGCCCACCTTGGTGCTCACGGTGAAGCGGTCGCCCTGCCGGCGCGCGCTGATCACCTCCTCGGGCTGCTGGATGGGCAGCGCGTGCTCTTCGTCCAGGGCCTGGTTCCAACGCTCGACCAGCTCCTCCTTGGGGGCGTCCTGGAACCAGAAATTGCCGGGGTTCGCCAGATCCGGGGGCTCGCTGAAGATCAGCTTGTGCTTGGGGAAGTTCTGGATGGTGGCAAAGGGCGCGTCGCGTTCGACGATGAGGAAGCGCAGCCCGCGGGCCTCCAGCGCCAGGCCCGCGCCGATGCCCGCGGGGCCGGCCCCCACGATGAGCACGTCCAGCACGTCGGGATCGGCGCTCGGGCCGCCAAGCTCGTCGGCGATGTGTTGGGCCACATCGTGCCCCTGGCGCAGCGCTACCTTGATGATGGGGGCGTCGGCCAGATCGCCCACAATATAGAGCCCCCGCACATTGGACTGGTGGTGGCGATCGATGCGCGGCAGGTCCCGGACCCCCAGCTTGGGGGAGAATTCCAGCTCGACCTTGAGGATGTCGGGGACTCGCACGGTTGCCGTCGCCTTTTCCGAGGGGTGGCCCCCCGCAGGTTAGGCCGGGACGATGCGCTGCACCGGCTCATGGTTGCGAATCCTTTGCGCTATCGCGGCGGGCCCGGCTTGCACGGGCGCCCCCAAGCCGCCCCCGCCCCCGCCGCGGGTGGCCCTGCTGACCCTCGACACCTGGCGCCTGGACCACTTTGACGCGAAGCACAGCCCCCGGCTGTGGGCCTTGTCCCAGCAGGGCGAGCGCTTTGACAACGCCTGGACCCCGATCGGCCTGACCAGCCCGGCCCACGCGACGATGTTCTCGGGGCTAATGCCCTGGCAGCACGGCATGGAGGGCAACAACCACCACGGCTACAACCTGCCCGAGGCGGTCGAGACCGTCGCCGAGCGCTTGCAAGCGGCAGGCTACCAAACCGGCGCCTTTGTCAGCGCCTATCCGGCGGGGCCAGAAGGTGGATTGAACCAGGGCTTTGAGGTCTTCGACGGCCCTGCTGACGGGGAGCGGTCCGGCGACCAGGCCGTGCAAGCGGCCCTGGACTGGCTGCCTGCGGACGCGCCGGCCTTCTTGTGGGTGCACCTCTACGAGCCCCACGGGCCCTATGTCGGGCAGGGCGCCACCGATTCGGAGCGCTACGCCGAAGAGGTCGCCCGGGCCGATGCCTTGTTGGCCCCCCTGCTGGAGCGGCTGGTGGCCGAGGGCGCCCGCATCGTGGTCGCCGCAGACCATGGCGAGGTCCTGCTGGAGGAGCGCTGTGGGCGGCAGCACGAGCGCTCGACCCACCCCGTCGTGCTGCGGGTGCCCCTCTTTCGCTGGGCGCCGGGGGGCCCGGTGGCGGTGCACCCCGAGCGGCGCTCGCTGGCCGATGTGGCGGCGTTGTTGGAAGGGGCTCCGGCTGCAGCGCTCCCCACCCGCAGCCTCAGCCTGGCCGAGAGCGGGCTCTGCGAGGCCGGGTGCGCCCCGGGCTGCGCGCCGGCGGGCCTGCTGGGCCGGGACCGGGTGGCCATCGATGATGGCGGGCGCTTCGTCAAGCGCCCGGGACGGGGCATCTGGGCCGAGGGCCAGCCCCAGGGTGCCCACCAGGCCGCCCTGGAGGCGCTGCCGCCGGTGGCGCCCCCCGACGGGACCCCGGACCTGGAGGGCTTGCAGAGCCTGGGCTACCGCGACCCGGGCCTGCCGTCGGCTCCTTGACCCGGGGTCAGGGCTTGGGGGGGCCCTTGCTGCCGCCGGGGCCGCGCACCACGCGCTTGCGCTTGTAGCCGGGCTTGATGGTCTTCTGGGCCTTGGGCCGGGCGTAGCCCTTCTTGTAGCGGGTGCCGTGGCCAGCCTCGCGGGGGTCGCGACCCTCGGCGATCTCCTGGATGCGGCGGACCTCTTCCCCCGTCAGCGGGCGCACATCCCCGCGCTCCATGCCCCGGATGGACAAGGTGGCGAAGCTCTCGCGGCGCAGCTTGGACACCGGGTGGCCGATGGTCTCGAAGAGGCGGCGCACCAGGCGGTTGCGGCCCTCGGTGACCGTGACCTCGAACCAGGTGTTGCCGGTGTCCGTCGTCTCCATCGGTCGAACCAAAGCGGGCTTTGTCCGCCCATCATCCAGTTGCAGGCCGCGCTTGATGCGTTCGAGCTGCTTGGGGTGCGGGCGCTTCCACACCTTGACGGCGTAGCGCTTGGGCACATTGGTGCTGGGGTGGGTGAGCTTGTGCGCCAGCTCGCCATCGTTGGTGAGCAGCAGCGCGCCTTCGGTGTCCATGTCCAGGCGCCCGACCGGTTCGACCCGGATGGGCAGCGCGTCGATGAACTCCATCACGGTGCGGCGACCGTCGGGGTCCTCGCGGGTGGTGAGCACGCCGCGGGGCTTGTACAGCAGGAAGTAGGCCAGGGGCGGCGGACGGGGCAGGGGCTTGCCGTCCACGCGCACATCGGCGCCCTTCAGGACGGGGTGGCCGGGGTGGTAGACGGTCTCCCCGTTGACCGTCACGCGGCCTTCTTCCACCATGCGCTCGGCGGCGCGGCGGCTGGCGACGCCCGTGTGGGCAATCACCTTGGCAAGTCTCTCCCCGCCGCCGTCGGCAGCGCGGGATTCATCATCGGTGCTCATGACTTCCTCGAGGCTCTGAGCGAGCCTGCGGGGTCTATCCAGTCCGGGCGCTGCGCGTCGGGACTGTCAGGCCTCGTCGTCGAAGTCCTCTGGCAGGTCGTCGGGGTCCGGCGGCAGCAGGCTGGTCTGCCGACCTCGGCGAGGGGGGGCTGCAGGAGGCTCTTCTTCGCCGTCGCTCCAGTCGTCCTCGCCCTCGTCCAGCGGGCCTTGGCCGGCGGCCAACAAGGTCAGGCCGCTGCCCTCCATCTCGTCGTCGTCTGTGCCCGCACCCGGTGCTTCCCGAGGATCATCCTGGCGAAGTTCGCGCAGGTCCCGCAGGGTGGGCAGGTCGGAGAGGTCGCGCAGGCTGAACATGGCGAGGAATTCAGGGGTGGTGCCATAGAGCAGCGGGCGACCGGGGGCGTCCTTGCGGCCGGTGACCGCGACCAGGCCGCGCTCGCAGAGCATGCGCAACACACCGCCTGAATCGCAGCCCCGCAGGTCTTCCACCTCGGTTCGGGTGACGGGCTGACGGTAGGCGACGATGGTGAGGGTCTCCAGGGCGGCCCGGGACAGCTTGACGGGCCGGCCGCCGCGCATGGCGGCCACCCAGGGCGCAAAGCGCACATCGGTGCGCAGCTGCCAGCCCTTGGCCACCTGCACCAGGCGGATGCCGCCATAGCCCCGGCGCAGGCGGTCCTGGATGCCTTGCAGGGCGTCGCGCACGGCCGCCAGACCCGGCAGGCCCAGCCAGCGGTCCAGCTCGTGCTCCATCACGGGTCCGTCGGCCGCCAGCAGCAGGGCCTCGACCGCGCCCTCCATGAGGTGGCTGCTGGGCGGAGCCAGCTCGCCCGGCGCGCCGGGCGGCTCTTCGAGGCCTTCGGCGGGGCCGTCGGGGAAGTGCTCGTCGGGGCTGACGGTGCGAAGCCCGAAGCCACCAAAGCTGGGGAGGAGGATGACGTTGTCGTCGCCTCCGCCCTCGCCGTCGTCCGCGTCGTCGTCGTCTTGGGGATCTTCGGGGGGAGGCTCGGGCGGCAGGCCGCTCATCCCACGCTCCCGTTGAGGGCCGAGAGGTCGGCGCCGGCGCTGGGACCGAAGGCGCGCAGGACCACGGCGCCGAGGTGCTCGCTCTGTTCGATGGCGAGCAGGTTGAGGCGCGCCATCTCGAGGCTGGCCAGGAAGCCCACCACCCGGTCGGTCCGGGAGTCCAGCTCACCCAGCAGGTCCGCGAGGTCGCGGGGGCTGGCGTCCAAGCGGTCGAGAATCCAGACCGCCATCTCTTGCAAGGTGTAGTGCTCGAGGGTGACCTCGTGCACCGGCGCCGGTTTGCGTTGGCGCTGCAGCAGCTCGTAGTAGATCTGCAGCAGGCCCAGGGCGTCGGTGCCCGGGCTGACCGGGCGCTTGATCTCGTCGTCGAGCACCGGCGGCACCACCGAGAACACGTCCCGGTCGAGCATGGGGCGCTGGTTGAGGGCGTCGGCGGCCTCGCGGAAGCGCTGGTAGTCCAGCAGCCGCCGGTGAAGCTGCTCGCGCACCTCGGTGGCTTCATCCTCGTCGCCCAGGTCGGCCTGGGTCTGGCGAGGCATGAGCTCACAGCTCTTGAGCCAGCAGAGGGTGGCGGCCATCACCAGGAAGTCCGACGCGACATCCAGGTCCAGGGCCTCCATGAGGTCGATCTGGGCGCAGAAAGCGTCGGTGATGGGCGCGATGGCTACGTCCCGCATGTCCACTCCTTCCCGGCGCACCAGGAAGAGGAGCAGCTCAAGCGGACCGTCAAAGACGTCCGTGTGGACGGCGTAGAGGGATGAGTCGCTGTCGAGCACGGCGGGGAGGGGGGCAGGGAGGGGAGGGGGTGGTCGGAGGCCGACCGGTGGGCGTCGTATCGGACCCGGCGTGGCCCGTGGGAGTGGGCGCAGCGTGCCGGGTGTGGATGGCGACCATACTCCGCCGCGATCGCCTACACAACCGTCAAGGCGATTTCGATGCAGAAGGCGCCTTGACCTACCTCAGCGCGCCACCAGCAGGCCCAGGTTGACCCCCCCCACCAGCCACTCCGTCGTGCGGCCCAGGAAGATGTCTTTGAGCGCGGCGTGCCCACGATGGCCGAGGGCCAGCACATCGCAGCCGGCGGCCAGGGCCTGGGCTGGCAAGGCGTCGCGGGCTTCGCCGGTGGCGTGTCGTGCATGCACCACAACGCCGGCCTCGGTCAGGCGCGCGAGGGCGGGGGCCAGCGGGTCGGGCTGGGGCGGGCTGGGCGCGATGTGCAAGGCCACCACCTCGAGCTCGACCAGCGAAGCCAGGCGCAGGCAGAGGGCGAGGGCGAGGTCGGCCCCCACGCTGCCGTCATAGGCGAGGGCCACCCGCCGGAGCTGAATGGCGCGGTCGGTGGTGATGAGCGTAGGAAAATGCCCGCGACGGAGGATGCGGTCCGCGGTGCCCCCCCCTTGGCCCGGGAAGCGCTGCTCGGTGTCGCCGCGGCTGCCCATCACCACCAGGTCGGCCGGGTTGCCATGCTTGACAATGCAGTCTACGACGGCACCCTGGTCAAGGGTGGCGGTCGCGCTCACCCCCGCGTGGGCGGCCCTGGCCAGCGCGGCGTCCAGCAGGGCCTGCCCCCGCGCGCGGTAGAGCGCGGCGACCTTCTGGGGGACGAGCACGGGCTCCAGCCCCAGCAGGGCCGACAGGTCCTCCACCAGGCGCCCCTGGATGGTGGTCACGTTCACGACATGAAGCAGGTGCAGGCTGACCGGCAGCCGCGCCCGCTGCGCAAGGTCGATCGCCGTGTCCAGGGCAGCCTGGCTCCACGTGGACTCATCGATGGGCACGAGCATGCGGGTGGTCATGGCGGGGCTCCCGGTGGGATCGAGGCGGGCGAGGGGTGTATCCTGCCCTCTGCCGGCCCGGGTCGGGGCGGCTGGAGCCCCCGCTGTCTGCTGTCCTGCACGAGAAGGCACCTGTCGCCGTGCCGGCCTGGCCCGCCCTGCTGGCGGTTCAGCTCACCCTCGCCCTGGCCTTTGTGGCCGTGGGGCTCACGCTCGCCCCGCCGCGGGCCCTGGACCCCGCCCCGCCCATCGAACAGCGCCTGCAGGCCCTGGACCTGCCTGCCTCCGAGGCCGCGGTGGGGGCGGCCCTGGCCCAGCTTGCGGTGCCCGGCCAGCTGGCGCCTGGGGACGAGGCCGCCGCCGAGGCTGCCCTGGAGGCCGCTGCGCAGGCGGCGGGCCTGAGCCTCGCGGGCCTGAGCTGGGCCAGCCCCCGGGTAGAAGGCGCGTCGACCCGCCTGCCCTTCAGCCTGCAGCTCCGGGGAGACCCCTATGGGCTGCCCATCTTGCTTTCGGGCCTGGCCCGGGGTCCGCTGGATCTGCGGGTGGAGGCCATCGACGCCATGTCGGCGGGAGGCCATGCCGCCAACCTGCGGGTGGACCTGAGCTTCAGCCGCCCGGTGGCGCCCCTTGGATTGGTTGGCCGGGCGTCCGGTCGCGGCGCCGGGGGGCGGCGGCCGCGTGCCGGTCTGGAAGACGCGGGCCGCCTGGCCGCCGCGCGCGCCTATGGGGCCGAGGCCGACCGCCGCAAGCAGCAGTCGCTGGCGGCCGCCCAGGACGCGGCCCTTCGCCTGGCCCCCGCCCTCATCCGCCTGCGGTCCGAGGGGGGGCGGCTGACCTGGAAACCCGGTGCCAGCCCCCGTCTTCGCTGAGGTCCCTCAGAGCTCGATGCCGCGCGAGGGCAGGTTGAGCCGACGGATGCGGGCCACCTGCTCGATGCGCTCTTCGGCCACCTGGTTGCTGGCCTGGGTGGTGGTGATGCCCTGGGCCTTGGCCTTGTTGATGATGACCTTGACCGTGTTGAAGATATTGGCGGCGTCGGCCATGGCCTTTTCCGAGGGCAGCTTCTTGAGTTCGGCGTAGACGTTGATCAGGCCGCCGGCGTTGATGACATAGTCCGGCGCATAGATGATGCCGGCCTTGTCGACCGCGGCGCCGTCGCGCTTCTCGTCGTCGAGTTGGTTGTTGGCCGCGCCCGCGATGATGGGCGCCCGGATGCCGGGGATGGAGCTGGCGTTGATGGTGCCGCCGATGGCGCAGGGGGCGAGCACGTCGCAGTCCACGCCGTAGAAGTCGTCCCCATCCACGATGCGCCCGCCGAATTCGTCCACGCACTGGGCGAGCTTGCGCTCGGAGATATCGCTGAAGACGAGCTTGGCGCCGCCATCGTGGAGGTAGCGGGCGAGGTGGTAGCCCACAGAGCCCACGCCCTGGATGGCGATGGTGCGGCCGGCGACATCGGAGCTGCCATAGACCACCTCGAGGCAGGCGCGGATGCCGTGGAAGACGCCCCAGGCGGTGACCGGGGAGGGGTCGCCCGAGCCGCCGGCATATTTGGCCGAGCCGGTGACCCAGCGGGTCTCGCGGCCGATCCAGTTCATATCCTCCACCGTCGTGTTCATGTCTTCGGCGGTGATGTAGCGGCCGTTGAGGCTCTCGACGAAGCGGCCGAAGGCGCGGAAGAGGCCCTCGTTCTTGACCGAGGCGGGGTCGCCGATGATGACGGCCTTGCCGCCACCCAGGTCCAGGCCGGCCACGGCGGCCTTGTAGGTCATGCCGCGGGACAGGCGGAGCACGTCGCGCAAGGCGTCGGCCTCGTTGGCGTAGTTCCACAGGCGGCAGCCCCCCAGGGCCGGGCCCAGGGTGGTGTTGTGAACGCCGATGATCGCCCGCAGGCCGACCTCGTCGTTGCGGCAGAAGACGAGCTGCTCGTGGCCCAGATCGGCCATCTCGGAGAAGGTGCTCATGCTGGCTCCTTTGAGGCGTGGCTGTCGTTCTAATCCGGTGCTGGGCGCCGTGGGTGGGGGGTTGCGGGCCCCATCACGGGAAGTTGACGGGACGCAGGGGTGGGGACGCTGCCAGGGAGGCGACCAGGGCGGCTGGATCGCTGTGGAAGGGCCAGGCCTGGGCCCCCGCCGGACACCAGGTGGCGGGATCCGTGGGGCCGAAGAGCACATGGGTGGGGGCGCCCGCCGCCGCGGCGAGGTGCGAGGTGCCGGTGTCGTTGCCCACCCAGGCTCGACAGCGGGCCGCGACCGCCACAAGGTCAGGCAGGGCCAGCACCGGAAGGACCCGACCGGGCAGGCCCGGGTCCAGAGGGGCCTCGTCCAGGCCGGGCGCCCACCAGACCTCCACGCCGGCCTGGGAGAGAAGCTCTGCCAGCAGCGCGAAGTGGGGCCACTGCTTGCGCGGGGCAGCAGCCCCGGGCGCCAGGACGAGGGGGGCCTTGCCTCCCAGCAGGCGCTCCATGCGGGCGATCGCCTCCGGGATCGCGGCCGTGTGGGGTGCGGGGGGCTGGGGGCCCGCAAGAGGCGCCACCGGCGCCCACAGCTGCTTCAGGGCAGAGGCGCCCGGGGCAGGGTGGACATCGGCCTGCAAGACGCGGGGCACGCCCAGGTCACGGAGCCGATCGGCCACGCCGGGGGTGTAGACCAGGGCCGCGTCGGGCAAGGGGCCCGGGGGCCTGCCCCCAAAGAGCCATGCGCCGGCCGACCCGTGCAGATCGCCCACCTCATCGGCGAGGTCGGGAAAGGCGGCGGCAAAGCGGGGGTTGCAGAGCAGGTGAAGCGGGGCGGCCCGATCCCGCAAGGCGCGGATGGCGGGGGTGGTGAGCACGAAGTCGCCCAGGGCCCCGCCGCGCACCACCAGCCAGCGCGTGGCGCTCAAGGACCGCCGGTCTCATCGTCCGGGCCGCCCGCCGCGTCGCCCCGCCGCTTCACCCGGAAGCCCAGGCGGGTGGTGGGCTTGTCCACCCCGAACTGCTTCATCTTCTTGGAGAAGTTGGGGCGGAGCATCCCGGAATTCGTGGCCGCCAAGGTGATATTGCCGTTGGCTTCTTGCAGGCGGTGCTCCAGGTAGGCCACCGTGAAGCGATGCAGCACGTGGTCCTTGGCCTGGTTGTATTCCATGGTGAAGATGTCGTCGTAGAGACCATTCTGAGGGGGCGGTTGCACCAGGGCGGGGGCGCTCTGCGGGCTGCGCGGAGGGCGCTGGGCCGGCGCTGGCGTCGGTGCGGGCGTCGCTGCAGGGGGGGGTGTGTCGAGAGGGGCGGATGCCCGCTCCTCCTCCTCCATGGGGACGCGCAGCAGCTCCTCGGTGATGGCGGCGCCATCCTCGCAATAGACGATTGCGCGCTTGATCACCTTCGCGAGGCCGCGCACATTGCCCGCCCACGCGCCCCGGCGGAGCATGTCCATGGCCCCAGGCGTGATGCGCTCGATGCGGCGGCGGAATTCCCGGCTGTAGTGATCGGTGAAATAGTAGGCCAGCAGGGGGATGTCCTCGGGCCGATCCCGCAGGGCGGGGATGCGGACCGGGAACTGGTTGACCCGGTGGTAGAGATCCTCGCGGAAGCGCTTCTCCTGCACCTCGACGGCGAGATCCCGGTTGGTGGCCAGCACCAGGCGGCCCTCGAAGCTCTCGGTCTTGTGGCCGCCCGAGCGGGTGTAGATGCGCTGGTCTACCAGCTTGAGCAGCCTGGCCTGGAGATGGAAGGGCAGCTCTCCGATCTCGTCGAGGAAGAGCGTGCCCTTGCCGACCTCGGCGCAGGCGCCGGTGTCGCGCCCGACGCCGGTGAAGGCCTCGTTTCCGAAGAGCACCCGGTCCAGGGTGTTCAGGTCCATGGCCGCGCAATTCAGCTCGATGAAGGCGTGGGCGCTCTGGGCCGTGGACTCGTGAAAGGCCTGCGCGGTGTGGGTCTTGCCGACGCCCGTGGGGCCCAGCAGCAGCAGGGGTTCGCTGGCGGGCAGCCGGCTGTAGCGGTCCACCAGCAGGCGCAGCTCGCGGGTGGCGGCGGAATTGCCGACGATGCGGTTGACGCCGCGTTCGGGGTCGAGCCCGGGGGCGGTGGGCAGCTTCTTGAGCTGCGCGCCGAACTCGACCCCCTCTTGGGCCGCCACGGCCTTGCGAATGCAATCGTAGAGCCGGTCAGGCTCTTTGAGGGGCTTCTCGAAGTACTCGATGGCCCCTTCGCGCAGCATCTGCATGGCCACCTTGGGATTGCCTTGGCCCGTGATGGCGATGACCGCGATGTGGGGGGCCATCTGCTTGATCCGGCGGGTGAGTTCGATGCCGGTCATGTCGGGCAGGTGGTAGTCCACCAGGGCCAGGCAGATGGGGGCGCGCGCCAAGGCTGCGAGCGCCCGTTCGCTGGAGCTGGCCGTGATCACCGTGTAGTTCTGGCGTTCCAGTTGGGCGGCCAACACCTGGAGGATCCGCCGGTCGTCGTCCACCAGCAGGAGGGTGGGTCGCGCGTCTTCGTTGGGCATGCGGGCGGCTCCGGGCTGGCTGTGTTGTATCGAGGGATCGACCTTGCGGCTTGCCCCAGCCCGCAGGCCCCCCCGCGCGGCTGTTAGGCTGGCGCGATGAACGACGACCTGATTCATCGCTGGCGCTCCGGTGAGCCCACCGCCACCACCGCGGTGCGCAATGGCGTGCGCTCCATCGCCGAGCGCGTCCTGGGTCACCCCATGCTGGTGCAGTCGGTCGGCCCCGCAGCCGCCGCCCAGCTGGGGCGCGAAGATCGGCGCAGAGAGCTGACTTCCGAGGTTGCCCGCGAGGTCATGTCGCGGCGGGTGGACAGCGCCGCCCAGCTGACGGCGATGGCCCTGGTGGTGGCCGGCCGGCATGCGGTCGAGGCCCTGCAGAAGGCCCATCCCCCCATCGAGGGCGCCCACCTGCCGCCCCAGGTGGCGGTGACCCTGGCCCTGGCCCCGGGCGGCCTGGTGGGTGGGGTGCGGGATGCGGCCGAGCGCCACCTCGCCGAGTGTTCGCATTGTGTCGAGGATCTTCGCCTGATCGCGCGCATCGCCGCGGCACAGGAGGCCTCGGACCCCGATGGCCCCGACCACGACGACATCGCCGAGGAAGCCCGCAGGGTGGAGGCCCTCTTCGCCGAGGCCGAGGCCGATCTGCAGGCGCCGGCGCCTTCGGCCGCCCAGGCGCGCCGGACCGCCAGCGCCGCCCGCGGCGGTCGGCGCGTGCTCCCGGCGCCTCCCAAGCCCCGCCGGGCCTGGCTCCTCGCCCTGCCGGTGCTGGTGCTGGTGGGCCTGGGCCTGTGGTTGGCCCGGGCGCCAGAGTCCCCGGTCTCGCGGGGCCCCGTGGCCGGTCTGGCCGAGCTGGCCGATCGCAGCCCGCCCGAGGTCGCCCGCCTGGGGGATCTGCCCAGCGAGGTGCAATTCGCCGTGGCCGACCTCAGCCGGGGCGACTGCAAGACCGCGGCGGGTCGCTTCCGGTCGGCCCGAGGGCGGGCGCCCAAAGAGCTGCGCCTCTTCTTGCTGGAAGGGGCCTCCTTCATTTGCGCCAACGAGGGCAGCAAGGCCCTCAAGGTCTTTGCCGAACTCGAGGCCGAGCTGCCAGAAGGACAGGAGCCGCCCCGCGCCTTGCATTGGTACAAGGCCCAGGCCCACCTCCTGCAAGGCGAGGCCGATCCAGCGCTGGCGCAGCTTCAGCAGGCGGCCATCCACGATGCGGGGCATCGAAAGGCTGCCGACGAGCAGATCTCCCGGGTGCGGGCCTTGCTTCAGGCCCCTTGATCCGCGTCCGCGTCGTCGGGCCAGTCATCGAAGGGTCGCAGGGCGGGCCAACCCGGCCGGGCCAGCCAGGCGCCGAAGAAGCCGTCGCAGCGGTCGTCGGCCACACAGAAGCGGCAGCCGTCGTCTTTGTGGAAGGCCAGCAGATCCGGCAGGAAGAGCAGGGCCGCTCCCCCCTGGTGGTCTGCGTCCACATACCATCGGTTCTGGGTGCGGCGCATGCGCTGGGCATACCGGCCCAGGAAGCAGGCGGGCAGCCCCTTCACCCAGCAAGGCAGCCCGAGGGCCTGCAAGTGGGCCAGGGCAGGCATCAGGGCCCGCAGCGCCTCCTGGGGGGAGGGGACCCGGGCGGGGTCGAGGCCGGCATGGTGGAAGGGAAAGGTGAAGCCCAGGCCCGCCGGCCCGAGGGCAACGAGGCGGCGGCTGGCCCCTTCCAGCTGCGGCAGCGCGTCGTCCCACAGCACCAGGTTGAGCTGCAGCCGGCCGCGCGCGGGGTGGTCTGCCAAGGCGTCCAGGGCGCCCGAGAGCGCGTCGTCGGGCTGCACGGTGAGCGCCAGGCCGTCGATGCCCTGCAGCAGGTCCGCCGGCGCCCCCAGCAGGTCGGCGGCGTCGGTGTGCAGCACCACCCGCAGCAGGCCCTCCTGTCGACCCAGGGCCAGGGCGCCAGGCAGATCCGGCCGCGCCAGCAGCCCTGCTCCCGACAGCACCAGGCCCGAACAGGGCGCCGTCCGCGGGCCGCGCAATCCTGCTGTGAAGTGCAGGATATTCGCCCGCAATTCCGATTCGGTCAGGCTGCGGGAGGGGGCTGGGGCGCCGGCTTGCACCCGCCCGGCATGGGGCTGCTGGGCGCGGATCTGCACGGTGGTGGGCGTGGCCACGGCACCCTTGGTGGTCCAACGGATCATCGGGTGCTTCTAAGCTGCCGGGTGGCGCCGTGCCGGGGGCTCAGCAGCCGGTGGTGTCGAGCTGCGCGGCGGGGGCGACCAGGTCGCCGGGGGCGGCCAGGCGGCTGAGCAGGAGCTGGGTGCGGCTGCGGTTGCCTTCGACATCCAGCTCCAGGAGCAGGTCCGTCTCGCCGTCGCCGTCGAGGTCGCCGGCCCACAGCAGGTAGGGGCCGCCATCGGGGTCGGCCTGGGCCATCTGGGCCAGCTCTTGCACCCGCAGACCCCCTGCCGGGTCCTTCCGGTGCAGGGCGATGCGGATGCCGCTGTGGGGGTCGATGCGGTCGGGGTCGGTCATCCCGTCGCCGTCGGTGACCACCAGCCTCGTGCCCAGCGGGCCGCCGGGCAGGTCCCAGCGGCTGCCGGCCGAGAGCAGGGCGTGGGCCGGCCAGATGCCGCTCACCGGACCCGCCTGCAGGGGCAGCCCGTGCAGGAGGAGCAGGGCCTCGGCCGCGCCGCCATCGGCCAGGGTCGCGCCCACATCCACGCCACTCTGCTGGCTGGGGCCCGCGTCCCGGATGGGATCGAAGCTGGCGCGGGCGCCCACCTGGGCCGGACTCAGCCGCATGCCCTCCGCGTCCATGACCAGGGCCAGCCAGCCCTGGGTGGGCAAGGTGGCCGGGTTGGGGACCTCGTCCCCGTGGAAGAGCCCGGGCTCCAACATCAGGCCGGGCAGCGGCCGATCGGGGGTGGCCGCGGGCCGCAGGATCGCGATGGGGGCGTCGGCCTGGGGCTGGGGCAAGGGGCCGATGCCGGTGGGCAAAGCGGCGAGGAGGGCGAAGGCGCTGAAGAGCGGCATGGGGGCTCCCGGGTGCTGCCGCCCATGATTGCAAGCTGCGTGCCAGGCCCCGCAGCGGACGCTGGGCGCCCGCCGCACCGATTCCACTGCGTTTCGCAGTGTGACCTGATGCGTTTCAGATCATCGGGCTGGGCCCGGCGGAAAGAGCCCGACTTGTACGCCTTGGCCCGGCCGACGAAAGGGGCCGGGATCGGGCCTGGGGGGGGGATCCTGGAAGCCCAGCCGCCGGACGAAGGTGTCAAAGAGGCGCCGGGTGGCGGCCCAGGCCTCGCCCTGACCCTTCATGCGCTGCCCCGGGGGCCCCCCCGACAGGGGGCCCTCCCCGCGCATGCGGCGGATGCGGGCCAGGATGCTGTCGGCCCGCAGGGGCAGGGCCTCGCGCAGGCGCTCGGTGAAGACCTGCTCGACCGAGGGCGACAGCCGAACCGGAATCATCCAGGCCCAGGCCGCCCCTGCGTCCCGGGCGGCCTGCAAGGCGGCAGGGATGCCGGCGTCGTTGAGGCCGGGGATGACCGGGCTGATGGAGACGCCCACCGGGATGCCGGCGTCGGCCAGGGCGGCGATGGCGGCGAAGCGGCGGGAGGGGGCCGGCGCCCCGGGCTCGATCAGCCGGCAGAGCTCCTCGTCGGCGATGGGGATGGAGAGGTTCACCCGCACCGCGTCGTGGGCGGCCAGCGCCTGCAACAGGTCGATGTCCCGGGTGACGAGGGGCGAGCGCGTGATGATGCCCACGGGGTTGCGGTAGCGGGCGCAGACCTCGAGGAGGCCGCGGGTGAGGGCGTAGCGGCGCTCGATCGGCTGGTAGGGGTCGGTGACGCCCGACAGCACCACGCCCTCGCCGGTCCAGGAGGCCTTGTCGAAGGCGGCCTGCAGCAGGGCCGGCGCATCCAGCTTCACCCGAAGCCGGCGTTCAAAGTCAGTTCCGGCGCCCATGTCCAGGTATTCGTGGAAGGCCCGCGCATAGCAGTAGGCGCAGGCGTGGGTGCAGCCCCGGTAGGGGTTGACCGACCAGGTGAAGGGGATGTCGGGGCTGTCGTTTCGCGCCAGGATGCTGCGGCTGTGGTCCTGGCGGATCTCCAGCCGCGCCGGGGGCGGGGCCTCGTCCCAGTCGATCTCGGTGCTGCGGAAGCGCCCCAGGGGGTTGGAGACGGGCCTGCTCATCTGTTCAGGCTAACGCGACCCGGCCCCCTGGCATCAGAAGGTCCACCACAGGTTGAGGTAGAGCCAGGGCAGCACATTGGGAAAGTTGATGGGCCCCTCGCCGATGACGGCCAGCGCCCGGTTCACGCCCGCTCCCAGGTTGGGGGTGTAGACCAGCCCGGGGCCCACATTCAGGCGAAGGGTGCGCCAGGCCCAGGCCCAGGCCACCCCCCCGTTGGCAGAGACCGTGCCCCCCGACAGGGTGGGACCCAGGTCGAGGTTGAGCTGCACCCGGAAGTTCTGCCGGTCGGTCTTGACGCGGTCATAAGACAGCCGCAGCGGCAGGCTGTCGGCGTTGAGCACCGCCGTGGCCTCGTTCTTTGTCCCCCTTCCCGTCACCGTCGTCTCTTGCAGCTTGCCATAGCCCAGGGCGAGGTTGACGCGGTCATAGTCCGCCACCCGCAAGGTGAGGGTGCTCAACAGCGAGGCGTCCCAGCTGGCCCCCGACCAGGTGGCGGATCCGGCCGGGGTCAAGGACAGGGCCAGGCGGTCGCCGTTGACCACCGGCACCTCGATGCCCGCGCCGGGGCGGCCGAGGGCCCCCAACAGCCAGACATCGAGCTGGGCCTTGCCCCCCAGGGTGAAGCTGCTCCGGGTGGACAGGCGGATCTGCTGGGCGCCCTTGGGCAGCACATGGGCTGTGTCGGCCAGCTCGCCGCTGTTGAGCGGCGTGTAGGCCTCGCGGGGGGGCGGCGGCGGGGCAGAGGGCATGCCCTGGGCCTGGGCCGCCGGTCCGGCCGCGAGGTGTAGAAAGGCGGCGAAGATCGACGGAATCATGGTTCTCTCGCGGGCTGGGTGGCCTCAGGGGGCAAAATCCAGGGGGCCGGTTTCGGGCAGCAGCTTGAGGGCCGCGCCCCGGTCCAACAGCTCGCGGATGCCGGCGCGCCCGTCGTCGCCATAGTCCAGCGTGTCGGCATTGGCGTAGAGCGAGAGGTAGTGGTCCACCTGTTGCCGGCTGCGCAGGGGCCCCGCTCCGCGATCCAGCAGCCAGCCGATGGCGTCTTCGCGGTGGTCCAGCGCGTGGGCGATGCTCTGGCGCATCACTGCGCTGGCCGCGGCGATGGTGGGCGCGCCCAGGCTGCGGCGGATGGCGTTGCCGCCCAGCGGCAAGGGCAGGCCGGTCTCGTCCAGCCACCAGGCGCCAATGTCGAGAATGGAGTGCAGGCCGTGATCCTGGAAGGTCAGCCGGCCCTCGTGGATCAGCAGGGCGGCGTCCACCCGTCCCTCGGCCAGGGCTTCAAAGCTGCGCTCGGGCGGCGTGATGGGGATGACCACGGGCTCGAAGTCGCAGAACATGCGCAGCACGGTGTAGGCGGTGGTGCTGGTGCCCGGAACGCCGATGCGCTTGCCCGCGAGGTCGGCCGGGTCGAGGGCCATGGGGGCCACCACCACGGGGCCATAGCCGCGGCCCACCGATCCGCCGTGGGGGAGCAGCATCCAGTCGGCCTGCAGCTGCGGGTACCAGGCGATGCTGATGGCCGAGACGTCGGGCACGCGGGTCACCCGCTCGCCCCGGGCGACCCGGTTGAGGGCGTCGGTGTCGGCGGTGCCGATGTCGAAGGCCAGGTCCCCCGGGTCGATCAAGCCCAGCATCAGGGCCCGGAACATGAAGAGGTCATCGGCGTCGGGGCTGATGGCGCAGCGGAGGGTGGTGGCCATGGGCGGGCTCAGGAGGGGGAGGTGCCGGCGGCCTTGTGGGCGCGCTGGGCGAGCAGCAGGTTGGATTCGCCCAGACGGCTGCCCAGGGTGGCCAGCATGCGCCACAGCATCTGGTTGCCCAGGGCGGGCTCGCGCACGCAGAATTCCTGGAGCTCGGCCCGGCGGATGAGGATGGCCGAGCCATAGGTGCGGCCGGTCACCGTGGCGGTGCGGTGGTGGTCTTCGAGCAGGCCCAGCTCGCCGAAGTGCTCGCCGCCTTGCAGGGTGGCCAGCTCGACGCCGGATCGCGTGACCGCCACCTCGCCCTGCACGATGACGAACATGGCGTCGCCCGTGCTGCCCTCTTGAACCAGCTGCTGGCCGGGAGTGAAGAAGAGCTCGCGGCAGATGCGGGACACGCGCAATCGGGCGTGAAAGGGCAGCCCCCGAAACAAGAAGAGCTCTTGCATGACCTGAGCCCGGGCCCGGGCGGCCTCGGTCTGGGGGGTGGCCTCGGGCTCCACCAGCACCACGCTGACGTTGTCGGGGCCGCCGGCGTCCAGGGCGGCCTCGATCAGGTGGCGGGTGGCGGTGTCCACCTCGTCCTGGCTGGCCATCTCTTCGATGCGGTCGGTGGCCACGGGGTCAGACAGGCCGTCGGTATTGAGCACCAGCCGGTCCCCCGGCAGGATCTCGATGCTCATCAGGTCGGCTTGCACCGTGGGGTAGAGGCCCACCGCCCGGGTGATGACGCTGCGGTAGCGCGAGCGCTTGGCCTCTTCGAAGGTCATCTGGCCGGTGCGCACCAGCTCGTTGACCATGCTGTGGTCTTCGGTGAGCTGGCGGATCAGGCCGTCGCGCACCAGCCAGGCCCGGCTGTCACCCACATGGGCCACGAAGGCGGCGCCGCCGCCGACCAGCGAGGCCACCAGGGTGGTGGTCATGCCGCGGCGGCCGATGGCCTCGGACTCCTCGTAGACCCGCTGGCTGGCCTGTTGGCAGACCTCGTCCAGGGCCTCCAGCACCTCGTTTCGGGTGGACCACTCGGGGTTTTCGGCGTATTTGCGCACAGACGCAGAGAGGCGGGGGGCGGCGGCCTGGAAGGTCTCGATGGTGAGGGCCGAGGCCACCTCGCCGGCCGCCCGGCCCCCCACACCATCGGCGACGACAAAGAGGCCGAACTCGGGCAGAGCGAGCACGGCGTCTTCATTCTGCTCGCGCTTCTTTCCGGGGTGGGTCTGGGCGCTGAATCGGATCATCGGTCCTCCCGCCGGCGCCATCCGCCGACCCGATCACAAGGGACTGGGCTCACAATACCGGCACGGGGATGCTGCGGACGACGACCGCCTCACCGATCGCGCCTTCGCGCACCGGCAGCAGGGACACCCGCAGGGTCGCGCGCTGGGCCTTGTGCTTCTGGTCGACCTGCAGCACAGGCGTCACCTGCAAGGCGCCGCCCGCGACGATGCGGTTGTCGGCCAGGGTGCGCCAGGGCGGCGCGTCTTCGACCCTTCGGCCGATGTCCTGGGTGAAGGCGGGGGCCAACGCCTTTCCGTCGGCGCCGGTCAGCTCCACCGACAGGCGGTAGGACTTGAAGGGCGAGCCGGTGGGAAAGCTGTGGCCAGCCCCGGTGTTCTGCACGGTGATCTGCAGGCGGTAGTCCTGGCCCCGCTGAAATTCGGGGGCGGGCAGATCCACCAGGATGGACACGGCGCGCGCGCTGTCGGTGGCAAAGGCGTGGGACGCCTGCACCACCCGGCTGCTGGCGGCGGCGACCCCGGCCACGGGCGCCATATGGCAGTCCTGGCAGCGCACGCCAGCGGCCGCATAGCCGCTGCGCTCCCACTCTCCAAAGGTGTCGTAGAAGGGCTGGTCGGCGCCGGGCCAGGTGAGCTGGTGGCAGCTGGCGCAAAAGGCGCTGGTGCTCAGCTCGGTGGAGACGGCGACCGGGTGGGGGGCGCTGCTGACCGCGCGGGGGCCGAGCACCTGGCCATCCCGCACATGGCAGGCGGCGCAGGTGACGCCTTCGCTCATCAGGCCGGCATCCCACTGGGTGTTGGGCTGCAGATCCGGGCGCGCCAGGTCGCCGGCCACATAGCCGGCCGCAAGGCGGGGGTGCTGGTTGGTCAGGGGCAGGTGGCAGGACAGGCAGGCGGTGGAGCCGCCCACGCCATCGAGGGCCGCTTGGAAGTGGGGGTCCTGCCAGGCGGTGGCATGGGCTGTGCCCGCCCAGGCGTCGTGGGCCTGCACATGGCAGGCGTTGCAGCCCTGGGCCGACAGGTTGGCCAGGCCGTCGGGGGTCTGCTGCACGGCGACGGGCAGGCCGTCGGGGAAGAGGGGCGGCGCGGTGGGCGCATGGGGCGCCGCCTCCGCAGGCGGGGCCGGCGCCTCGTCAACGGGGGCGGGGTCGCCCTTCTTGCCGAAGAGGCCGAGGCCACCCGCGGCGGCAACGCCGACGCCGAGCACGAGCGCCAGCAGGATGCGGGAGATGGGCCACCTCGTCATGAGAATCTTCGGGGGGCCTTATCCCGCTTCGGGGGTGGCTGTCCCGCTACGCGCCGGGTTGCCGGACCCGGCGCGGCGCTCAATAGGTGGGCATGCTGGGGTCGATCTCGGCCGCCCAGCCGTTGATGCCGCCCTCCATATTGGTCACGTCGGTCCAGCCCGCCGCCACCAGGGTCGCCGCCGCCATGGCCGAGCGCCCTCCCGAGCGGCAGTGGATGAGCACCGGGCGATCCTTGGGGATGCCCGAGAGGTCGCCGGCGACGACCCGCTCGTGGGGCCGCAGCAGGTCCACGAAGTCGAAGCTGGAGATCTGGGCCTCATGGGGCTTGCGCACGTCCAACACAAAGGGCTTCCACCCTCCATCGAGCTTCTTCTTCGTCTCTTGCACGCTGAGGCGGGCGAATCCTTCGGACACGGGGGACTCCGGGGCGGGGGCGTCGCTGGGGCTCTGAATGCCGCAGAACTGGTTGTAGTCGATGAGCCCCGTGATGGGGGCCGCGTCGGGATCGCGCCGGAGCTTCAGCTCGCGGAAGCGCATGCCCAGGGCATCATAGAGCAGGAGCCGCCCCGACAGGGTGTCGCCCTTGCCCAGGAGGATCTTGATCGTCTCGGTGGCCTGGATGCAGCCGATGACCCCGGGCAGGATGCCCAGCACGCCGCCCTCTGCGCAGGAGGGCACCAGCCCCGGCGGCGGGGGCTCGGGGTAGAGGTCGCGGTAGTTGGGGCCTCCCCGGTAGTTGAAGACCGAGGCCTGACCCTCGAACTTGAAGATGCTGCCATAGACATTGGGCTTGCCCAGCAGCACGCAGGCGTCGTTCACCAGGTAGCGGGTGGGGAAGTTGTCGGTGCCGTCCACCACCACATCGTAGGGACGCACGATG
This sequence comes from Deltaproteobacteria bacterium, assembly GCA_018401435.1. Classification (GTDB taxonomy): domain Bacteria; phylum Myxococcota_A; class UBA796; order UBA796; family UBA2385; genus M30B51. The sequence continues at coordinate 184,489 of JAGYJW010000004.1, forward strand.
TCCAGCGCGTTTTCGGCCATCAACGCGACCGGGTGCAGATCCACCTGGCAGCGGGGGTTGATGTCGAGGATGCGGGCCCGGGCGCTCTCGAGCTTGGGGCGGCCCACGGTGCTGCTGCCGTGGATGACCTGCCGCTGCAGGTTGCTCTCGTCCACGATGTCGAAGTCCACGATGCCGATGCGGCCCACGCCGGCGGCGGCGAGGTAGAGCAGCAGCGGAGAGCCCAGGCCCCCCGTCCCGATGCAGAGCACGGCCGCGCCTTTAAGGCGGCGCTGCCCGTCCACCCCCACCTCGTCCAGCAGCAGGTGCCGCGAATAGCGGGCGATGTCGCGGTTGTCGAGATCGGGCAGAACGCGCCCCTCAAGCACATCCTGGTCGATGGCGTCGCTCATGCTGCCCCCCCGGCGATGCTGGGCACGATGATCAGCTCGGCGCCTTCGGTGAGGGCCGTGCCCTCCTTGTCCGGCAAGAAGCGGATGTCCTCGTCGCCCAGGTAGATGTTGACGAAGCTGCGCAGCTTTCCGTCGGGGCCGCGCAGGTGCTTCTCCAGGCCGGCGTGGTCGGTGGTGAGGCGTTGCAGGGCCTCGGCCACGGTGTGGCCCTGGACGGCGACGCGGGCGGCGCCCCCGGCAAAGGAGCGCAAGGCGGTGGGGATGGCGATCTGCACGGTGGGGGGGGTGGACATCAACGCTCCGGTGCGGGAATTTCAGGGGGAGGGGAGGAGGACCAGCAGGTCGTCGAGCAGGGCGCCGCGGTCGTCCGCGAGGCGGTAGGCCCGGGTGTCGATGACCCGGGTGCGCTCGCCGTCGCCCTCGGGGCCGTCGGGGCCGTGCACCGCGGTGATGACATAGGCGGTGGCGGGCAGCGCCTGGTCGCGGTCGGCATCGGACCAGGCCGCGGGGTGGTCGGGGTGGCTGTGGTAATAGCCCAGGACCTCGTCGCCATCGGCTTCGACGGCCTGTTCGGCCCGCATCAGCCGCAGCCCGTCCACAGCGAAGCGACGGGCGGGGTCGGCCTGGTTCTCATTTTCGAGGGGCACCACCCGGCGCACGCGGCCCGCGGACCGCTCTCCGGCGAGCAGGCCCACGACCTCGTGGGGGTAGCCCTCCACCGCGTGGGCGTGAATGCGGGCGAGGGCGCGCTCGTCGATCTCCAGGCGCTGGCCCGAGGGCCGGTGGGGGCGCGGGATGAGGCTGGACATGCTCAGCCGCCCAGGATGTGGGCTTCGCTGAGGTAGCGCTCGCCCCCATCGGGAAAGAGCGTCACCACCACCCCCTCGGTGAGGGTGGAGGCGAGCTCCAGGGCGGCCCAGGCCGCGGCCCCGGCGCTGGGACCCACAAAGAGGCCCTCCTCGCGGGCGAGGCGGCGGACCAGGGCCAGGCTCTCTTCGGTGGGGGCGCCGAGGTTGAGGTCGGCCAGGCCCGGATCGTAGATGGCGGGCACCAGGGCCGTCTCCATATGCTTCAGGCCCTCCAGCCCGTGAAAGGGGGAGTCCGGCTGCACCGAAACGGCCACCACGTCGGGGTTCTGGGCCTTGAGGAAGCGCGCGGTGCCCGTGAAGGTGCCGCTGGTGCCCAGGCAGGCCACCCAGTGGGTCACCTGGCCGCCGGTGTCCCGCCAGATCTCAGGCCCCGTGCCGCGGAAGTGGGCCTGCCAATTCGCGTCATTGCTGTACTGGTCGAGGTAGAGCAGGCCCTCGGGGTCTTGCGCCGCCAGCCTGCGGGCCACCGCGATGGCCCCGTCGCTGCCCTCCAGCGGGTCGGTCTCGATGATCTCGACCCCATAGGCCCGCAGGGTGGCCTTGCGCTCGACGTTGGCGTTGGCGGGCAGGCAGAGCTTGAGCTTGTAGCCGCGCTGGGCGGCGATCCAGCCATAGGCGATGCCGGTATTGCCCGAGGAGCTGTCGAGCAGGGTCATGCCCGGCCGCAGCCGGCCGCTGGCCTCGGCCTGCAGGATCATGGACAGGGCCGCGCGGTCCTTGACCGAGCCCCCCGGGTTGAAGGACTCCAGCTTGGCAAAGAGCTTCACGCCGGGGGCCAGCCGCCCCTCCGTCACCCGGGAGAGCTGCACCAGGGGCGTGTTCCCGACGCGGGCCAGCAGTCCGGTGAGCGGCGTGGCGTGGTGGGGGAGGGCGCGCTGCAGGGCCACCATGGCTATCTCCTACCAAAAAGGTGGGAGTTAGCTACCCCGGGCGCAGAAGCTTGCAAGGGCGCTCAGCGGCTCTCGATGCGCGGCTGCCCCGCCAAGGCGCTCGACAGAAAGTCCCCATAGGCCTTGGCTGCCGCTGGATCCTGGAAGATCGCGAAGTGGTCCTGGTCGGGGTACTGCAGCACCCCGCCGGTCACCCGGCTGCCGTCATAGGCGACGATATTGCCGTCCAGGGGCAGGCCCTCGCCCCGGGGATCCACGAATTCCTGGGCCTCCCAGGTCTGGCCGATGGGGGCGAGGATCGGGATGTGGGCTGCGGCCGCCAGGGCGCCCACGGTGGAGGGCGGCGTGTGCACATCCTGCAGGCCGTGGATCACCAGCACATGGGCCGGGGTGGTGGCATAGGGCTGGGCGGCGTGAAACCAGGCGTCGGCGTAGTTCAGGGGGTCGGTGGCCTCGGCCACGAATTGCACCATGCCCACCACAGGGTGCATCAGGTCCAGCTCTTCGCCTGGCGCAAAAGCGAGGGCAGAGCTTAGCAATCCTTGGATGTCGAAGTCCCCGGCGTCGCGTTCGATGATGGAGACGGACAGCCCGCCGCCGCCGCCAGAGAGCACCACCGCCTTGACCCCGGGGCCAAAGAAGGGGGCCGCGATGATGCCGATCTCGGCGCCGTGGCTGTGGCCCAGGTAGGCGACCCGGTCCGGGTCCAGGGTGGCGGTGAAGCCGCCGGGGCCGCTGAGCTGGGTGGCCTGGTGGCTGAGCAGGCGGGTCAGCCAGATCTGCTCCAAGGCGGCCTGGCGGAAGGTGGCGCGGCCGGACTCGGGGTTGAGGTAGTTGAAGCTCAACAGCTCGACATTGCCGCCCTGGTAGCGGTCTCCGTGGAAGGGCAAGGAGATGCCCAGGCCGGCGATACCCCGGTCGGCCAGCACGCTGGCGACCTCCATCGGGCTGCGAGAGTTGGCGAAGGTCCAGCGATCTCCACCGGTGCCATGGCCATAGACCACAACGGGCCAGCCCGCCGTCGGCATGGTCTTGCCCCGGGGGATGGTCAGGGTGAATTCCACGGCGTCCAGGTTGACCAGGGTGGGCCAGCCGCGGTCATCCAGCAGAAAGCCCCCGCCCTGGGTGGTGTAGGGGGCCTGCCCCTGCTGCCAGATGGGGACGCGCACCACGCCGCTATAGGCCTGGTAGCGGTCATTTCCCCACCCATAGGTCAACGTCGGGTCCGGAGGGGTCAGGGGCAGGGCCTCGTCCATGCGGGCCACGATCCAGGCCATGTCGGAGGTGGCGTCCTGGGTGGTAAACTGGGTGGCAAAGGCGACGGAGGCCGCGTCCACATCCAGGCTGAACAAGGTCTCGACCAGGCCCCGCCACTGGGCGCTGTCGGGGTGGCCGGGGGCGAGGCTGTCGGTGAAGCTGCTGCCGTCGGCCAGGGTGGGCGGGCTGAAGGGGTCCGTGCCCAGGACCAGGGCGTAGCGGGTGGCCGAGCGCAGGGGCAGGCCCCACACCGGCTGGATGGCCAGCAGGTTCTCGGGCTGCCAGTTGGTGGCCTCCTGTTGGAAGTCCCAGCGGAGGGGGATGGTCCGGCCCCGCTCCGGCGACCGTGGGTCGATGTCCAGCAGGTAGAGGCCGTTTTCAGGGTCCAGGCTCTGCGTGGGGTCGGGCAGCGCCGCAAGGTCGAGGGGCCGGTCGAAGCGCAGGTAGATGGGGCTGTTGATGCCATAGCCGTCCAGCAGCTCGCCCTCGCGCAATATGGAGTCTACGAGCCCATTCTCACCCTGTTTGGGGAAGCCGGTGAGGTCGGGATGCCCCCCCTTGCTGCGGCTGTCGCTGGGCCAGGGGCGGTCGAAGAAGCCCTCTCCTGCGATGAGGGGCACGGGGCCGTCGGGCGCGGGTGCGCAGGCGGCCATCGCGAGGAGCAGGAGCATGGACGGGCCCGGTGAAAGGGTTGAGGGGAGGTTATCCGGGGGAGGCCCTCCCTGCTGGAGCCGGGTTGTCCGACGCATTCCAGGTCCTCGAAGACTGCCCCGACTGCCGGGTGGAGGGGGCGGTGGTGGCCCTGGTCGACCCCGACGAGGCCCAAGGGGTGTCCTTGTCGGCCCGCTGTCGGCTCTGCGGGCGCCGCGAGCGCATGGGCCGCCTGCGCCGCGCCGGTCAGCTCTTTCGCAGCAGCGCCGACGTGATCGCCGCCCTGGGGCGTTGGGCCGAACAGGAGGGCCAGGCCGATGTCGCCCTGTTCTGCGCCATCAATATGGACGGGCTGCGACCCGAACAGGTCGCGCAGCGGGTGCTGCGCCAAGAGCGGGTGGCCACCAGCTTTGACGTGGTGGCCTTCCTCTTTCCTGGAATGGCCGCCGCCATGGGGGGCGCCGACCCCGAAGACGACCCCTTCGCCCCCACCCGCAGCACCGACGCCTTGCCCCGCGGTTGGCCCGACCAGCCCGAGCCCGACGGGCAGGCGCCCGACGCCCCGGCGCAAGAGAGCGGACGGCTCGATGACGGTCTGCCCGATGGCTGGCCCGATCCGGTGGCCGATCCCAGCGCCGCCGCCGAGCCCGCCGATGACAGCACCCGCACAGCCGTGCGCGCCTTGGCCGCGGTCATCCTGGCCGACGGCCTGGTGAGCCCCCGCGAGAAGCGCATGCTGGAGCGGATTTGCGCCCGCGCTGGCTACCCCCCTCCCAGCGACGCCGACCTTCGGGCCTGGCGCCCCGGCGAGCTGGATCTCCCCGAGAACCCCGAAGCCGTGCTGGACGCCATGGTGGCCCTGGCCCATGTCGACCGGCAGCGCGATGGGTCGGAGTGGCGCGTGGTGCGTGAATTCGCCCGAGCCTGGGGCTATCCCCTGGCTGATCTCGAGCGGCGGGGCCAGCGGGCCCAGGCCGAGTCCTCCCTCCCCACCGATCGCCTGGTCGGGGCGCTCCAGCGCATCCTGGTGCGCGCCCCCCGCCGCGGCCCCGGAGCCTCATGACGCCCTCCCTCTCGTCCCCCACCGACCCCCGCCGCGCCGCCCAGGTCCAGCAGTTCGGCCAGGAGTTCCAGCTGGTGCTGGACAATGTCGGCAAGGTCATCAAGGGCAAGCAGGATGTGGTGCGCCGCCTGCTGCTGTGCATGACGGCCCGGGGCCATGTGCTGCTCAAGGATGTGCCGGGCACGGGCAAGACCATGCTGGCCCGCAGCATCGCCGCCAGCGTGCGCCTGGGCTTCTCCCGCATCCAGTTCACGCCGGATCTGCTGCCCATGGATGTCACGGGCAGCAATGTCTTCAACCTGCGCAGCAAGTCCTTCGAATTCCAGCCGGGGCCGGTCTTCACCAACATCCTGCTGGCCGACGAGATCAACCGGGCCACCCCCAAGACCCAGTCCGCCCTGCTGGAGGTGATGGCCGAGGGGCAGATCACGGTGGAGGGCAAGACCCACCGGCTGCCGCCCCCTTTCCTGGTCATCGCGACGATGAACCCGCTGGACCACCAGGGCACCTATGTGCTTCCGGCGGCCCAGATGGACCGCTTCGCCATGCAGCTCACCATGGGCTTCCCGCCACCCGACGCCGAGATGGAGATGCTGGATGTGCACCTGTCCGAGCGCCCGCCGGTCGATGACCTGGTCAGCGTGCTCACCCAGGAGCGCTTCTTGGAGTGGCAGGCCATGGTGCCGCGCATCTTCATCGGCGAGCAGGTCAAGGCCTACCTGGTGACCCTGGCCAACGCGATCCGCGGGGACTCCCGATGCCTCGCGCCGCCGTCGCCGCGCTCGGTCTTGATGCTGGCCCGGGTGGCCCAGGCCCACGCCCTGGCCGAGGGTCGCGACTTCACCTCTCCCACCGATGTGCAGGCGGTGGCCGCCGATGTTCTGGCCCACCGGCTGGTCATCTCGGGGGATGAGACGGGCCATGCCTATGTCGCCGAGATGATCTCCCAGGTCGACGTGCCGGCCTAGTCCGATGCGCACCCCCCACCCCTTGTGGAGCGCCGGTGGCATCGCGGCCAATGGCTGCGGGCTCTTCCTGCTGCCCTTCATCGTGGGGGGCGCCGCCAGCCTCTTCCTGGAGACCAGCGAGGTCGAGGAGACCGGCGGGGTGCTGCTGCTGCTGGCCCTGCTCTTCGTGTTGCCGCCCCTGGCCCTGCAGGCGGTGGGCGTTGTGGTAAAAGTCGGCCGTGAACGTGTATTTTTGAAGAAGGCGGGGCGGCTGACCTTTGCCGACACCCTGGCCTCTGCCCACCGTCACCTGCGGGTGGTCACCCCCCGGGGCTGGGCGGCCCTGGTGACGGGCCTCACCTTCGTCCTGCTCAGCCTGGGCTTCAAGTGGGCCAGCCTGGGCATGCTCGCGGTGCTCAGCCTGCTGCTCTTCTATGGGGTGCTGGGGGCGGCCAGCTTCTTGTCCACCTTTCAGGTCCGCACCTTTCAGCGCGGCCTGGGCCGCGGTCGGGCGGGCATCCGGCGCGAGCTGTCGCCCGCGGTGGTGCTGGCGGGAGAGGAGGCCGAGGAGCGCTTGCACCTGATGCGGGTGCCGGTGCCGGCGGGCTTCACCCTGCTCATCGAAGACGAGAACCCGCCCGAGCTGGAGACCGAGAGCCGCTACGCGGTGGGCGCGGGCACCCGAAAGAAGGAGGTCACCCTGAGCGGGCGCCTGCGCAAGACCCCGCGGGGGCTGCACCGCCTGGGACCGGCCCGCATCTGGTTTCAGGACGCCTTGGGCTTCACCCGCATGAGCGTGGCCTCCCTCGCCACCGCCGAGCTGAAGGTGCTGCCCCGCTTTCGGCCCCTCGACATCCTGTCGCCGCCCAGAAGCCGCCTGGAAGCCCCCGATGTGCTCACCCGGCCCCACCGATTCGCCAACGAGGACCACTTCCGCTTCAAGGAGTATATGGCCGGCGACGACACCCGCCGCATCCACTGGCGGCTGTCCATCCGCACCGGGCAGCTTCAAGTGCGCCAGCCCGAGACCCGGGAGGCCACCACCCGCCAGGTGGTGCTGGTGCTGGACAGCTATCTGCCCAAGGGGCGCATGCTCGAAGACGCCGTGGGCATGGGGCGCATCCTGGACTCCCTGGTGGAGTGTTGGATCTCGCTGGCCTCGGAGCTGACCGAGCGCGGCGACCGGGTGACCCTGGTGGCAGCCGTCGACAATGGGCGCGGCATCACGGTGGTCGAGCGCCTGGCGGGCGATGGCAGCGACCCGCGGCGCTGGCAGGACACCGGCGCCCGGGTCCGCTGGCAAGGGGAGATGGACCTGCCGCGGGTGGTGGGCACCCTGGGCAGCGGCGTTCACGCGGTGGCGGTGACGGCCCGCTTCTTTCCGCCCCCGCCCGACGCCCTCCAGGGCGGCGCCGATCTGACCTGGGTGCACCTGCCCCCCGAGGTCGCCCTGGGTCCGCCCGAGCCCCCCTTCTGGCAGGTGCTGGTGGGGCCGGGTCCGGGCGCCCCCCTGCGCCTGCTCTTGGGCCTGGTGCGCCTGCCCGCCCCGGCCGGAAGCGAAGAGAACGGGCTGTCCAAGCAGCTCAACAACTTCTGGCGCGCCTGGCGGGGCTGGTCGGCCCGGGCCCGGCTGCGCAGCCTGGCCCGCCGCGAAGGGCAGCGCACCCGCAGCGCCCTGGAGCAGCGGGGGGACACCCTCTATGTGATCGAGCCCGGGGCCCATGGTCACACCCTGCGCGGCCTCAGCGCCGGCAAGGCAGGCGCCCCATGAGCCCCCCCCGCCGGCCCAGCCCCAAGGCCCGTCGGGCCGCCCTGGTCGAGCAGCTTCGGGCCCTGATCGGGCCGCTGGCGGTCTACTGGGTCCTGCTGGTGGCCATGTTCGGCGCCTTCGCCATCGCCGCGATGATGGAGAACCCCAGCGGCGACAGCGCCGTCATCCTGGGCCTGTTCGCCGCGGTCACCTTTGGTGGCGTGGCCTTTGGCCAGCTGCTGGCCCTGCTGCGGGTGCGCGACTGGGTGCTCTTCCTGACCTGGGCGCTGATCTGGACCGTGGGCTCCATCTTCGGGATGGTGGGCACCGCCGCCCTGGGCGCGGCCGTCGCGCCGCTGATGGTCTTCCTGGTCTTCGCCGTCTTCCTCGGCCCCATCTTCATGATGGGCGGGGCCTGGAGCCTGAGCACCGGCAAGGACCTCTTTGGCACCTGGGTGCCCCTGATGTACGCCACGGCCGCCACCCTGGTGCTGGCCGAGTCGTCGGGTCGGGTGGGCCAGTGGTTCGCCGGCAGCAAGTGGGCGGTGTGGGATGTCTTCAGCATCGGCATCCTGGGCTTTGCGGTGCTGGGGCTGGTCACCTTCCTCATCATGCGCGAGCGGCGTCGCCTCTACCTCTGGCGGCGGGCCCCCCGCGGCCTGCTGGCGGGGTCGGTGCAGGAGAGCGGCGCGGTGCGCCCCTCTCTGAGCCTGGGTGGCTGGGTGCTGGTGGGCGGCCTGGTCTTCGGGCTCACCCTGGGCAGCGCCTTGATCGGCCCCTACCTGTGGCGGACCGGCCCTGGGGGCGATCATGACAGCGACCACGGGGGCGACGGCGCAGACCCGCAAGATGGCCAGGACCCGCAGGACGCGGGCGAGGGCAAAGGCAAGGGCAAGCCGCGCAAGGTGGAGAGCGTGCCCGACGAGGTGGCCCGCAACTTGCAGCCCCTGGGCCAGCGTCAGCTGGAAGAGGCCGAAGCCGGCGAGCCCCAGCAGGGGCAGGGCGAGGGGCAGGGCCAGGGGGGCGTGGATCTGCTGTCCACGCTGATCATCGCGGTGATCCTGATGATGCTCGCCCTGCTGGTCTTCTGGCGGCCCCTGCGGCGCCTGATGCTGGTGCGCCACCTGCGCGACCCCCTCTTCAAGGTCACCAGCACGGCCCGGATCGAGAATCTCTGGCTGCTGGTCGAGATCGCCCTTGGAGACGCCGGGGTCGTCGCCCGCCCCGGCGAGCCGGCCCAGAGCCTGGTGCTGCGGGCGGCCCCCACGCTGGAGAAGCTGAGTTCGGGCCATGTGGTGGTGCACGGCCTGCTGGATGCTGCCGCCGTGCGCGACCGGGTGGCCTATGGCCTGGGCCTGGGCCCCGACGACCCCGCCCGCATGGAGCAGGTGGCCGACGACGCCTACGAGACGGTGTGGAACCGCCTGGGCGATAAGGCGCAGCTGCGCGCCCTCTACCGAAACCTCGGCTGAGGGCGCGTCTTCGCGCTTAGAGGCCGGTGCCGTAGAAGAGGTAGGCGGCGCCGGACTGGCTGCCGGCGGCGCTGTTGTTCTGGGCGCCGAGGAGGAGGTCGGCGCGCCCGTCGTTGTTGACGTCTCCGGCGGCCTGCACGCGCACCCGGTCGTTGTCGGCCTCGGCGGTGTAGCGCGCGTTGGCGCTGCTCAAGGACACGGTGCCCCCCACCGGCGGTCCCAGGATCAGGTAGGCGGCGCCGCCATTGGTGGTGGCCGCGTCGGCGAAGCCCGACCCGATGACCAGGTCGCCGAAGCCGTCGCCATCCAGATCGCCCAGGCCGTCCACGCTGTCGCCCGAGGTGTCGGCGTCGGCCTCACCCTGGTAGGTGGTGTGGGCGCCGGCGACGGGCTGGATGCCCGACGCGATGGGCCCCAGCCACAGGTAGGACGCGCCCCGACGGGTGCCTCCGCCGCTGTTCTGGTTGGCGCCGACGATGAAGTCCTCGTTGCCGTCGCCGTCCATGTCGCCGGCGGAGGCCACGCTGGCGAAGGTGCCCAGCTGGTCGCCGGCGGCCTGGCCCGTGAAGGCGGCGTCGGCGTCATCGGCGCTCATGTCTGCGGTGAGGGGCCCGGCAAAGTAGAAGAGGGTGCCCGAGTCGGTGCCATTGGAGTCCGCGTTGCGGGCGCCCACCAGCATGTCGCGCAGGCCGTCGCCGTTGAAGTCGCCTGCGCCCAGGGCCGAACCAAACTCGCCGCCCACCTCGTTGCCGGTGACGCGAACGCCGTCGCTGGCGAGGTCGATGTCGCCGCTGACGGTCATCAGCACCACATAGGCCGCGCCGGCGTTGCTTCCGCCGAAGTCGTTGAACTGCGCGCCCACCAGCAGGTCGCTGAGGCCGTCGCCGTCCGTGTCGCCCAGCCACTCGACATCGGCGAGCTCGTCGCTGGTGGACTCGCCCAGCAGGCGCACATCGGCGGTGGCCGCCGACATCGTGCCCGTCAGCGGGCCCTGGAAGAGGTAGGCCACGCCTGCATTCAGCGCGCCGTCGTCAGCGTAGATGGCGGTCACGAAGATGTCGTCGAAGCCGTCGCCATTGGTATCGCCCACGCCCGTGGCGCCGCGGCCCAGGCCATCGCCAGCCTCCTCACCCGTGATCTTGACCGGGGCGGTGGTCAGGCTGGCGTCGCCGCTGAGCGGCCCGTAGAGCACATAGGTGGCCCCGGCGTCTGCGCCGCTGGCGTCGTTGCGGAAGGCCGTGATGACGATGTCGCCGAAACCGTCGCCGTTGACATCGCCCGCACCCGAGATGCCCGGATCGCCCTGGCCGGCGCGATCCCCGGTGGCCTCGCCCCGGCGGATGGCATCGGCGCTGCCCATGGGCACATCGCCCAGGGGAGAGCAGCCCAGCGAGGTGCCATCGCAGTTGTTGTCGATGCCGTCGTCGCAGACCTCGGCGACGCCCGGGTTGACGCCCAGGTCGTCGTCGTCGCAGTCATCGCCGCCGCAGCTGGCGTCAAAGAAGCCATCGCCGTCCAGATCGATGTCGCCGTCGATCACGTCGTCGCAGTCGTTGTCGATTCCGTCGCACTTCTCGGTGTTGCCGGGGAAGACGTTGGCGTCGCCATCGTCGCAGTCGTCGCCGTTTTCGACCAGGCCGGCGAGCTGGGTGCAGGCCTCGGTGGGCCGCTCGCCATCGCCGTAGCTGTCGCCGTCGTCGTCGGGGTAGAAGACCGAGCCCGTGCTGGTGTCGAGGTTCTCGTCCTCGTCGTCGATGCGCCCGTCGCAGTTGTTGTCCACGCCGTCGCAGATCTCGACCGCCCCGGGGAAGATCGTCGCGTCGTCGTCGTTGCAGTCGACGTCGCTCTTGAAGCCGTCGCCGTCGTTGTCCACCGGGTCGGTGCCGTCGGTGCCGTCGGTGCCGTCGGTGCCGTCGGTGCCATCCGACAAGCCGCCGGTGTCGAGGTTGGGGTCACCCTTGTCGCCGCCGGTGCAGGCCACCAGGGACAGGGCGAGCAGGGGCGCGAAGAAGGCGGCTGAAGTAAAAAGCCTCAAGGTCTCCTCCTGGGGTCCGAAGTCCCCGAATGTCGAGCGCGATCCGGGGGGATTCGTCCCGGGCATGGATTCAGTCGCCGCGTGGCTATCATACACGGTCGCGCAGCCCGTTGTGGGGCCTTGTGGCGCCGCAAGGGCAGCATAGCCCGATGCGCCCCCTGGCTGTCAACCCATGGGGGACAGGTGGGGGCGGCGGGTGGAGGCGACAGCGCCTGCCTTAGAGGCCGCTGCCGTAGAACAGGTAGACGGCGCCCGCGTCCAATCCGGCGCGGTCGTTGAGCATGGCCCCCAGCATGACGTCGGCGTGCCCGTCGTTGTCGAGGTCGCCCACCCCGTGGCCCCGGGCCCGGTCATCCGCCCCTTCGGCCCGGATCGCGCCATCAAAGGAGGCCAGGCTGACAGTGCCGGTGACGGGGCCATTCACGATGTAGACGGCGCCGCCGTTTGCCGCTCCCGCGTCGTTATAGCCCGAGCCGATCAGCAGATCGTCGAAGCCGTCGGCGTCGATGTCGCCGGGGCCATGCACGGCGTCGCCGGTGAAGTCCCGCGCCAGCTCACCCAGCAGCTTGGCATCGGCGGTGGCCAGGCTGGCCGAGGTGCCCGTGGTGACGGGGCCCAGGATCAGGTAGGCGGCGCCGGCATAGGTGCCCACGTCGTTGTCGAAGCGCGCGCCCACCAGGATGTCATCGTAGCCGTCGCCATTGACGTCGCCGGCGGTGGAGACCGAGACGCCCCAGCCGATCTCGGCGCCTGGGTGCGCTCCCACCCACTTGGCGTCGGCGTTGGCCAGGCTGGTGCTGGTGGTGACCGGCCCCAGCAGCACATAGAGCGCACCCGAGTCGGCGCCGCCGCCGTCCTGCTTCCGGGCGCCCACCAGCACGTCGGCGATGCCGTTGCCGTCCACATCGCCCTCGGCCCACAAGGAGGAGCCCGCCTCGTCGCCGATGGCCTCGCCCGTGATGACCACATCGGCCGATGCGAGGCTGCCCCCCGCCGTGCCCGGCCCGAAGAGGATGTAGGCGGCGCCTGCGTCCGTGCCGGCGGTGTCGTTGAACTGGGCGCCCACCAGCAGGTCCACGGTGCCATCGCCGTTGATGTCGCCGCCATAGGCCGGGTCCGAGACCTGGTCGTTGGCGCCCACACCGGTCCAGCGGGCGTCGGCCGCCCCCAGGCCAAAGGTGCCCGTGATGGGGCCCAGCACCACATAGGCCGCACCCGCGTTCAGGCCGCCGGCGTCATTCTGTTGGGCCGTGACGAAGATGTCGTCGTAGCCGTCGTTGTTGACGTCGCCGACCCCGGTGACGCCGTAGCCGGCGAGGTCCTCGGCGGCCTCGCCCCGCAGGGTGGCGTCTGCGGCGCTCGCGCTCAGGTTGCCGGTGATGGGGCCATGGAAGAGGTAGATGGACCCAGCGCGGTAGCCCGCGTCGCTGTTGCGGATGGCGGCCACCAGCAGATCGCCGTTGCCGTCGTTGTTCACGTCGCCGGCCGAGGCAAAGCCGGGGTCGCCCTGGGCGAGGCGGTCGCCCGCGCTCACGCCGGTGACGATGGCGTCGGCCTCTGAGGCGAGGCGGTCGCCATAGGGCCCGCATCCATCGGCATAACCATCGCAGTTGTTGTCGATGCCGTCCTCGCAGATCTCGGGGCGGCTGGGGTTCACATTGGACGCGCCATCGTCGCAGTCGGTGCCACCGGCCCCATCCCACTCGTAGCCGTCCTGGTCCACGTCGTAGTCGTTGAGCCCGTCGCAGTTCTGGTCGATGCCGTCATAGGGCGTGTCGGTCGCGGCCGGGTTGATGGTCGGGTCGGCGTCATCGCAGTCTCCGCCGCCATAGGTGGTGGCGACATAGCCGTCGCCGTCCAGGTCATAGTCCGAGATGCCGTCGCAGTTCTGGTCGACTCCGTCGAAGATCTCGATCGCGTCGGGGTTGATGCTGGCGTCGGCGTCGTTGCAGTCGGTGCCGCCATAGGCGGTGGCGTCGTAGCCGTCGCCGTCGGCGTCATAGTCGGAGTCGCCGGCGCAGTCGGCGTCGATGCCGTCATAGGGCACATCCGGGGCACCCAGGTAGATGGTGCGGTCGCTGTCGTCGCAGTCGGTGCCGCCGTGGGCGTCGCTGTCCTGGCCGTCGCCATCCGCGTCGTAATCCGAGGCGCTGTCGCAGTTCTGGTCGATGCCATCGTAGAAGATCTCGGTGGCCCGCGGGTTGATGCTGGCGTCGGCGTCGTCACAGTCCCCGCCGCCGCAGGCCTGGGCCAGGAAGCCGTCGGCGTCGTCATCGACGCGATCGACGATGCCATTGCAGTCGTTGTCGGCGCCATCGCAGACCTCGGCGGCCGCCGGAGAGATGGCCGCGTCGCTGTCGTCGCAGTCCCGGTTGTCGCTGACGGTGCCCGAGGGGGCGGCGCAGGCCAGCACCAGGCTGGCGGCGTCGCCAAAGCCATCGCCGTCGGCGTCGGCGTACCAGCTGCTGGCGTTGGCGGCGTCGTCCTCGTCCAGATTCCCGTCGCAGTCGTTGTCGACGCCGTCGCAGAGTTCGGTGGCGACCGGGCTGATGGCCGCGCTGCTGTCGTCGCAGTCGCCGAAACGGGAGGCGGCCCCGACGGGCAGGGTGCAGGCCTCGACCGGGAGGTCTTCCTGGCCCCAGCCGTCGCCGTCGGCGTCGGTGTAGAAGGTGTCGCGCACGCCCTCGTCCACCGTGCCATCACAGTTGTTGTCGGCCTCGTCGCAGGTCTCTTCGGCGCCTGGGTAGCTGAGGGGGTCGAGGTCGTCGCAGTCGCTGTCGTCGGCGGTGAAGCCAACCGGGGGGTCGCAGCTGTCCAGGGGGCGGGCGGCGTTGCCGAAGCCGTCGCCATCGGCGTCGGCAAACCAGGTGCCGAGCACGTCCTCGTCGATGTCCCCGTCGCAGTCGTTGTCCAGGTCGTCGCAGCGTTCGGCGGCGTCCGGGTAGCTGTCGGGGTCGTCATCGTCGCAGTCGCCCCCCACCGTGGCGCTGCCGGCCGGGGGGTCGCAGGCCGCTTCGGCCAGGGCGTCGTTGCCGAAGCCGTCGCCGTCCAGATCCAAGTAGTAGATGGCGGTCAGGCCCTCGTCGATGTCCCCGTCGCAGTCGTTGTCGACGCCGTCGCAGAGCTCGTCGGCGCCCGGGTAGATGGTGGCGTCGCCGTCATCGCAGTCCTCTGCCTCCAAGGTGCCGTCGCCATCGGCATCCACGGGCAGATCGGTGTCGGAGCCGTCGGAGCCGTCGGCGCCATCGGCCGCGGGCTGGTCATCCTTGCGGCAGGCCGCGAGGAGGAGCACGCTGGCCAAGGTGAAGCTGATCGTGCGCATGCTGTCTCTTGCCGGGAGATTGGGCAGACCATCGTACCGGGGCCTTAGGAGGGCGGCCACCGGATCCTCGGCCTGACCCTCAAGGATGTGGACCCTCCTTGGAAAGTACGCTGCTCCGGTTGATCTGCGCCGGCGGCCCCGAAGGGATCGCGCTGGCGCCTCGTGGGTGTTCCCGGCGGCTGAGGCCGGGCGCGGGTCGGCGTGCTAGGCGGGCGGCCCCACCCCCGCTGAGGTGCGCATTGTCGACGACGACCCGAGGGGCCCTGCTCTACGAGGGCAAGGCCAAGCAGGTGTACGCCACCCAGGATCCCGACCTGGTCTGGATTCACTTCAAGGACGATGCCACCGCCTTCAATGGCGTGAAGCGGGCCAGCGTGCAGGACAAGGGAGAGGTGAACGCGCGAATCAGCGCCCACCTGCTCGGCGCGGTGGGCGCCGCGGGCGTGCCCACCCACCTGGTGGAGGTCCGCAGCCCCCGCGACCACATCTGCACCCGCGTAGAGGTGATCCCCGTCGAGGTCGTCGTTCGCAATGTGGTGGCGGGGTCGCTGGCCCGGCGCTTTGGCCGAGAAGAAGGCGAGGTCCTCCCCCGGCCGATGGTGGAGTTCTTCTACAAGTCCGACTCCTTGAACGACCCCCCCATGTCCGATGAGCACGCCTTGCTCTTTGGCTGGGCCGAAGCCTGGGAGCTGGCCTATCTGCGCCACGCGGGCCTGCGCGTGAACGATGTTCTCAAGGCCTTCTGGGCCGAGCTGGGGGTCACGCTGGTGGACTTCAAGCTGGAATTCGGCCGGGCCCCCAACGGGCAGCTGCTGCTGGCCGACGAGATCAGCCCCGATGGGTCGCGCCTGTGGGATCGGGCCACGGGACAGCACCTGGACAAGGACGTCTTCCGGCGCGACCTGGGCGATCTGGGCGACACCTACCGCGCCCTCTTCGCCCGCGTCTTCGGGCACGGGCTGGACGGCGGGGCCGCAGGGTGAGCCCAGGGGCCGCCGCGGAATCGGTTGGGCCGGACCGCTTCCAAGAGGAATGCGGCGTGGTCGGCATTCATGGACATGCCGACGCGGCGCGCCTCGCGGTGTTGGCCCTGCACGCCTTGCAGCACCGAGGTCAAGAAGGCGCTGGGGTCGCCACCTGGGACGGCGCGGCCATGCGCTGCCACCGGGGGCGGGGCCTGGTGGGCGAGGTCTTTGGCCCAACCGATCTCGCGCCCCTGGCGGGGGCGGTTGCGATTGGCCATGTGCGCTACAGCACCGCCGGGGGCGACGCCCTCCGCAATATTCAGCCGCTGGTGGTGCGCTCTCGGGCCGGTCAGGTGGCCATCGCCCACAACGGCAACCTGGTGAATGCCCAGCGCCTCCGCCAGGACCTGGAGGCCCGGGGGAGCATCTTCAACAGCAGCGCCGACACCGAGGTCGTGCTGCACCTGCTGGCGGCATCGGCCCAGGAGACCTTCGTGAACCGCCTGGTGGAGGCCCTCTACCAGGTAGAAGGCGCCTATTCCATGGTGCTGCTGGCCGAGGGGCGCCTGGTGGCGGTGCGCGACCCCTGGGGCTTTCGGCCGCTGGTGCTGGGCCGGCTGGGGGAGGCCTGGGTGGTGGCCAGCGAGAGCTGCGCCCTGGACCTGCTGGGCGCCAGGTTGATCCGCGAGGTCGAAGCCGGCGAGATGATCATCATCGACGCGCAGGGGCTGCAGTCCCTTCAGCCCCTCCCGCGCCGGCCGCGCCGGGCCTGCGTCTTCGAGCAGATCTACTTTGCCCGGCCCGACTCGGTGGTCTTTGGCCGCCCGGTCTATGGCTGGCGCCACGAGCTGGGGCGGCGCCTGGCTGAGGAGCACCCGGTGGCCGCCGACGTGGTCATTCCGGTGCCCGATTCGGGGCTGCCCGGCGCCCTGGGCTATGCCGAACAGAGCCGCTTGCCCTTCCAGCTCGGCCTGCTGCGCTCCCACTATGTCGGGCGCACCTTCATCGAGCCCTCCCAGCAGATCCGCGACCTCGGTGTGAAGCTCAAGCTGTCCCCGGTGCGCGAGGTGCTGGCGGGTCGGCGGGTGGTGGTGGTGGACGACTCCCTGGTGCGGGGCACCACCGCGCGCAAGATCGTGCGGATGTTGCGCGATCAGGGGGCGGCCGAGGTGCACCTGCGCATCACCGCGCCACCCACCACCGGCGGCTGCTTCTATGGCGTGGACACGCCGGACCGGGACGCGCTGCTCGCCGCGCGCATGAGCCCTGCCCAGATCGGGGCCTGGCTGGAGGCCGACAGCCTGGGCTACCTCTCCTTGGAAGGGCTGCGGGCCGTGCAAGGCGAGGACCGCGGGCGCTACTGCGAGGCCTGTTTCTCGGGTGACTACCCGGTCCGCCCCGGGGCCGAAGGGCCGGCGCAACAGCTGCCGCTCTTTGTGCCGGGGGCGTGACGTTGTAGACTGCGCAGCCGGCGAAGCCGCGAGGAGCCCATGGGCAAGGCGATTGGAATCGATCTCGGGACCACCAACACCGCTGTGGCGGTGCTCATCGATGGTCGGCCCCGCGTCATCGAGGACGACAAGGGCTACAAGGTCCTGCCCTCCTGCGTGTCGATGCAGCCGGGCGGCAAGGCGGTGGTGGGCCAGGCGGCCCGAAGCCTCGCCCTGACCCAGCCCGACCGAACCGTGCAGGCGGTCAAGCGGCTGATCGGGCGGCGCTTCGACTCGCCCGAGGTCGAGCAGATCCGGCGCCGGGCGGGCTTTGGCATCAAGCCAGCCCCCGATGGCACCTGCCTGGTGGTGATGGCGGGCGAGACCTGGACGCCGGTGCAGGTGTCGGCGCTGGTGCTTCAGCACGCCCGCGAGATCGCCGAAAAGGCGCTGGACGAGACGGTGGACGAGGCGGTGATCACCGTGCCCGCCTACTTCAACCACGCCCAGCGATCGGCGACATTCGAGGCCGCCCGGCTGGCCGGCCTGCGCTGCGAGCGCCTGCTGAACGAGCCCACGGCGGCGGCCCTGGCCTATGGTTTTCGCAAGGACCTCAACCGCACCATCCTGATCTACGACCTCGGCGGCGGCACCTTCGATGTGTCGGTGCTGCAGCTGTCCAAGGGCGTCTACGAGGTGCTGGCCACCGCGGGCGACACCTTCCTGGGGGGCGAGGACTTCGATCACCGGCTGGTGGACCACCTCGCGGACCACTTCCAGTCCACCCACAACATGGATCTGCGCACCGATCGCGAGGCCCTGCAGCGCCTCAAAGACGCATCAGAGCGGGCAAAGTGCGAGCTGTCCTTCACAGACCGCACCAACATCTTGATTCCCCGCATCACCTTGCGGGACAACCTCGAGCTGGCCGTCACCCGCCTGACCTTGGAAGGTCTGGTTGAGGATATGGTCGAAAGAAGCCTGCAAATCACCCGGCAGGCGGTGACGGACGCCGGCCTCAAGATCGCCGATATCGACGATGTCGTGCTGGTCGGGGGCCAGACCCGCATGCCCCGCGTGCGCGAGGCCATCGGCGCCCTCTTCCAGAAGGAGCCCAGCCGGTCGGTGCACCCCGAAGAGGTGGTGGCCATCGGCGCGGCGGTACACGCCCACAGCCTGGTGAACCCCGAGGCCAGCAAGCCCCTGCTGCTGGATGTGACCCCCTTCGACCTGGGCATCGACGTCGCAGGCGGGCTCTTCCAGACCATCATCACCAAGAACTCCCATGTGCCGGCTTCGGGTACGCGGACCTTTGCCACGGCCCACGACAACCAGGACAATGTGCAGGTGACGGTGCGGCAGGGAGAGAGCCGCTTCGCCGCCGAAAACGAGTTCCTGGGGCGCTTCGTGATGGCCGGGCTGCCGCCAGCGCCGCGCATGGGCACCAAGGTCGAGGTGACCTTCCGGCTGGACAGCAACGGCATGTTGCACGCCACCGCCCTCGAGGTGGCCACCGGCGAACGCAAGCGCATCACCATTCGGAACTACGCCGAGATCGCCCAGTCCGAGGGCAAGGTCGAGGCGGTGATCGAGGGCGATACCGGGGCTCCGACCGCGGCTGCCCCTGCCCCAGCGGCTGCGGCAAAGGGCAAGGGCAAAGCCAAGAAAGAGAAGGTGGCCAAGGCCACCGGACCAGGCGCCGCCGACGCCGGCGTCAAAGAGAAGGCCGGCTTGCTGGGCAAGCTCTTTGGCCGCAAGAGCGCGGCCCCCGCCGCCAATGCCCCGGCTGTGGCCGCAGGCAGCCCAGTCCCGCCGGCGCCTGCCCCTCCGGTGGCGGCGGGCGATCGCTGGGCCGCCGACGAGCCCGCCCAGGTCCAGCCCGAGGAGCTTGCCGAGGTTGAGCCGGAGACGCTGGGCGTTGGCGCGCTGCAGATGCTGGAGCCCCTGGACGAGGAGCCAGGGCCGCTGCCCTTTGAGGGCGGCGGGCTGATCCCCCTCGATGACCTCGGCGCCGGAGACGAGGGCTTCGCTGATGCCTTCGCCATGCCCGCCGAAGCCGACGATCCCTTCGCCTCGGCCGATCCCTTCGCGCCCCCGGCACCCGCGCCGGCCTCGGCCGACCCCTTCGCCGATCCCTTCGCGGGGCCGGCACCCGCGCCGGCCTCGGCCGACCCCTTCGCCCGCGACCCCTTCGACGCGCCGGAAGACGACTCGGCCGACGCCGAGACCGGCGCCTTCACGCTGCCCCTGGGCGACGACGACGACCTGGCCCAAGCCCGGCCGAGGCCGCCGCAGAGCGGGGGCGTCCGGCCGCCCGGCGCCCCGTCGGAAAGGCCCCGCCCCCTGCGCCGGTGGTGCAGCTAAGGCTCCTGCAGCTAAGAAGCCCGCTGCCGCCGCCAAGAAGGAGCGCAAGCCCGCTCGGCTGAAGCTGGCCTACCCTCGCGCCGACGCCATGGTCAACGAATACCGCGAAAACCTGCGTCGCGGCGGCTGTTTCATCAAGACCAGCAAGCCGCTGAAGGTGGGCCGCGAGTGCCGGATCGAGGTGCGCGCGCCGGGTCTGGACGAGCCCATCGAGCTGGACGGGGTCGTGACCTGGTCCAGCGCCGGGCAGGCCAGCCTGGCCCCCGGACAGAGCCCAGGCATGGGCATCGAGTACCGGCTGACGGCTTCGGCGCGGGATGCCGTGGAAGAGGCGCTGGCCCAGCTCTCGGCCTGAGCTCAGATGCTCAGGCCCCCATCCACCGCCAGCTCCTGCCCGGTGATGTAGCGGGCCTCGTCCGAGGCGAGGAAGCGCACCAGGTGGGCGACCTCTTCGGGCTGGCCGATGCGACGCATGGGGATGACGTCCAAGACGCCCTCCACCACCTTGCGGTTCATCGCTTCCACCATATCGGTGGCGATGAAGCCCGGGGCCACGCAATTCACCCGGATTCCGCGGCGGGCAAGCTCTTTGGCCAGGGAGCGGCTCATGGCCGCCACCGCGGCCTTGCTGGCAGCGTAGTTGGCCTGGCCGGAATTTCCGCGAATGCCCGAGATGCTGGTGAGGTTGATGATCGAACCCGCCCGCTGGCGCAACATGACGGCTGCCGCGGCCCGACACATGCGGAAGGTGGCGGTGAGGTTGGTATCGATGACCGCTTGCCAGTCCGAATCGGCCATGCGCAGCATCAGGCCGTCGCGGGTGATGCCGGCGTTGTTGACCAGGATGTGCAGGCCCCCCAGGGCCTCGGCGGCCGCCACCAGGCGATCGGCGCCCTCTGCGCTGCTGACGTCGGCCTGGACCGCGACGCCGCCAATCTCGGCGGCCAGGGCCTCGGCGGCTTCGGCGCTGCGGTTGTAGTTCACGATGACCCGGGCGCCCGCGCGGCCCAGCTCCAGGGCGATGGCCCGGCCGATGCCGCGACCGGCTCCGGTCACGATCGCCACGCGGTCGGTCAGGGGCAGGGCAGGGGACTCGGTCATCGGCTTGCTCGGGTACGAGGGGGCGCAGCCGTTTAACCGCTCCGAGCGGCGCTCAGCGCACCTGGACCTGGGCGATATCGGTGGCGCCGGTCAAGGCCATCACCAGCCGGTCGAGACCCAAGGCGATGCCGGCACAGCGGGGCATGCGGTCCACCGCGGCGAGGAAGGCCTCGTCGATGGGGTGCGCGGGCCGGCCGGCGGCCAGGCGGGCGGCGTTGCCAGCGGTCCAACGCCGTCGGATCTCGGCGGCGTCCAGCTCTTCGTCAAAGGCGTTGGCCAGCTCCAGGCCGCCCAGGAAGACCTCGAAGCGCTCGGCCCGGCCGCCCCGCACCTTGGCCAGGGCGGCCTGCCAGGCGGGATAGCCATGGACCAGCGTGGGCCGCTGAAGCGTGGGCTCGACGGCCTCCACCCAGGTCCGAAACCAGGCATCGGCGTCACCGTGATCCGGCAAGAGGTCGGCGACCGCCCTGCGCTCCAGCGTCGGCGAGGGCAGGCCCACGGCCCGCGCGCACGCGCCGATCAGGCCCTCCACCTCGTCCATGATCTCGGCCAGGCCGGCGCCGGCCCGGTACCACTCCACCAGGGTGAACTCCCGGCTGTGGTGCACGCCCTGCTCCTCTTCGCGAAAGCAGGGGGCGACCTGGTAGATGCGCCCGAGGCCTGCGGCCAGCACCCGCTTCATGGCGAATTCGGGGCTGGTGTGGAGCTGCAGGCGGCCCACAGCGACCGCCTCGAGGTGCTCCTCCATGGCGCCAGCGGGCACCAGCGCGGGGGTGTGCACCTCGAGGTAGCCCCGGCGGTCAAACCAGCGGCGCAATTCGCGGAGGATCAGCGCCCGCGCGCGCAGGCGGCTGGGGTCCATCCGCTCTGGCTCACTTGCCGACGCGGCTGACGTACTCACCGGTGCGGGTGTCCACGCGGATGGTCTCGCCCTGCTCGACAAAGAGAGGGACCTGCACGCTTGCACCGCAGGCGAGGTCGGCGCTCTTGGTGGCGCCCGTGGCGGTGTTGCCCTTTACGCCGGGCTCGCAGTAGAGGATCTCGCTCTCGATGAAGTTGGGCAGGTTCACCGAGATCGGGCGGCCTTCAAAGAAGATCACGTCCACGCTCAGCTCGGGGGTGAGGAACTTGGACTCCTCCTTGATGCCATCGGAGGGGATGGCCACCTGGCTGAAGTCCTCGTTGTTCATGAAGTGGTGGAACTCTCCGTCATCGTAGAGGTACTGCATGTTGTGCTCTTCGATGTCGGCAGCGTCGACCTTTTCACCCGTTCGGTAGGTGCGCTCGAGCACCGCGCCGGTGATCATATTCTTCATCTTGGTGCGCGTGAACGCGGTGCCCTTGCCGGGCTTGACGAACTGGAAGTAGGTCACCGTATAGGGGTTGCCGTCGATGACGACCTTGAGCCCGTTGCGGAAGTCAGAGGTGTCGTACTGGTGCGCCATGGTGGACTCCGGTGCTTGGACGCGGGCCGGGCCCGCGGCGGGATAAGGTGGCGGCTGATTCGCGGGGAGGGCCCGCGGCGATGACCGCCTGGTGAACGAGGCCGCATGTATAACGCTCGGACCCGTCGCGGTACGGTCCTCGGTCGGACGGAGTTGTTGGACCGCTTCCCCTCGCTGACCGACGCCTTGCTGCGCGCCGCCGACCGGCGCTTTCCGGTGCGGATGACGCGCTCCTGGGCGGGCCGGATCCTTGGCGAGGCCGATGGCCCCTTGGCGCGGCAGGTGCTGCCCACCCAGGCCGAGCTCGACGAAGATCCCGGTGCTGTGCCCGATCCGGTGGGCGAGGCCCAGCATCGGCCGCTGCCCTACCTGGTGCAGAAGCACGACGATCGCGTGCTCATCCAGGTCACCCGTCGCTGCCACCTCTACTGTCGCTACTGCTTCCGCCGCGACCAGCACGATACGCCCGAACCCGATGCCGCTGCGCTGGATGCGGCCTTGGACCATGTGCGGCGCAGCGGGGCCCGCGAGGCCATCCTGTCGGGTGGCGATCCCTTGACCCTGTCGGACCGGCGGCTCTTTGCGGTGATCGACCGGTTGCGCCCCGAGGTGCCCATCCTGCGCATTCACAGCCGAGCGCCGATCACCGCGCCCCAGCGGGTCACCCCGGCGCTGGTGGCGGGGCTGCGGGCGCGCGCCCCGGTCTGGATGCTGGTGCACTGCAACCACCCCGATGAGCTGTCCGACGAGGTGCGCGAGGCCCTGGCCCGGCTAAAGTGGATGCCGGCCTGCCGGTTCTCAACCAGGCGGTGCTGCTGCGCGGGGTCAACGACGAGGTGGACGTGCTGGAGCGGCTCAGCCACGCGCTGCTGGAGCTGCGCGTCTTCCCTTATTACCTGCACCACACCGACCCGGTGCCGGGCAACCAGGCCTTCCGCGTGGGGGTTGAGGAGGGCCTCGCCTTGCACGCGGCCCTGGCCCGCCGGGTGAGCGGCATCGGCCTGCCCCGCTATGTCATCGACCCTCCCGATGGGTCGGGAAAACGGGACGTCGCGGCCTGGCATGGGCGCGGCGGCTGAGCTTCGATACCATGGGCCCGCACCGGAGTCCGCACCATGCCAATTCGCCGCGCCACCCGCCGATGGGACGATCTCGCCAGCTTCCTCGCGGAGTGGAATTCCACCCTGCAATCCGGCGCCCTCTACCTGCCCGCGGGCAGCTTGGACGATGAGCCCGCGCCGGAGCTGAAGCTGGACCTCATCCTGCCCCTGGTGGGTCGGGCGGGGCCGGTGCGGGCCCAGGTGGTGCACCGCGCGCCCGATGGGGCGTCGCCCTCCAACTTCCCGATTTCGAGCAAGAGGCGGGGGCGTCGGTGGCCGCGCTCTTTGAGGCCATTGAGGCGGTCAAGGCCTGGCTGCTGTCGACGGGGCAGGTGCTGCCAGCCGGCGCCACTTCAGCCCTGCAGGAGCGGGTGGACCGGCTGGAGGCCGCCGCGCACCTGCCCGCTCCGGCGCCCAGCGAGGGCGAAAGCGCCAGGCCGGCACCGACCACCAACCTGTCTGCGGACCCCTCCGCCGCGCCGCCAAAGGCCGCTGGGGTCGCCGCCCCGGAGGCCGCAGCGCCCGCCTCTCGCGGCTTCCGGGTGCCGAATGTGCAGGCGGCCGACGCCGCGCGCTCCGGCAGCCTGGGCGACCGCAGCCTGCAGGATGCCATGCTCGACCTCGCGGTTCAGCGCACCACCGGCCTGCTGGTGCTGCATTGTGCCGATGGCCGCAAGCGAGTGGGCTTCTGGAACAAGGGCGGCCCCGTGGGCTTCCGCACCGACCCGGTGCAAGAGGCCGAGGTCCTCGGCGTGCTGCTCTTCAAGGCGGGCCAGGTGGACAAGGCCCAGCTGGCCGAGAGCCTGGAGCGCATGAAGCGCACCGGGCAGCGCCAGGGGGAGGCCTTCATCGAGATGGGGCTGATGACCTTCTCGCAGCTCATCATGGTGCTGGGCAAGCAGACCGAATTCGTGCTGCAGCGGGTCTTGGCCGAGACCGCGGGCACATGGGAATTCCACGACCTCGACAGCTTGCCCGAGCAATTCCTCCCGCCGCCGGTTCGGGTTCCCTCCTTGCTCTACCGCTCCCTCGTGGCCAAGGCCCGCAGCCTCCCTGCCGAACAGTTGGCGGCCGCCTACCGCAAGAACATCGACCAATACATCCATTTCAACGAGAAGGTCAGCTCGATCCTCGCCGATGTGCAGTTCGATGCGGCCGAGCGCAAGATCCTCGAGATCATGCACAGCAACACCTGGCGCATGCGCGAGGTCTTCTCGATGTCGCCGATCTCCCGGCAGGGCACGGCGGCGGTGCTGTGGGCCATGGTCGAGCTGCAGTTCCTGGAGTTCGACCGGGACGAGGATGCCGAGCGCTATCTTCGCCGGGTCAGCGAGATGGTCGACCGCAAGCGCCGGCAGCTGCGCAAGTGCACCCACTTCGAGGTGCTGGACGTGCACTGGATCAGCCTGCCCGAGGAGATCGAGGCCGGCTACCAGCGCCTTCGCGAAGAGACCGACCCCAGCAACTACACGGGGCTCTCGCAGGAGCTGGTGGACGGATTGATGACCATCCGGGCGCGCATGGACGAGAGTCACGCGCTGCTCATGAATGACGCGCGCCGGCGGGAATACCGCAAGACCTTCCTCGAGCCCATGATGATCAGCCAGTCCGCCGAGCTGCTGGCCAAGAAGGGCGAGATGGCGATCATGCGCAAGGACCGCCGCGAGGGCAGCCTCTGCTTCGCCAAGGCCCTGGAGCTCGAGCCCAACAACGCCGAGTACCGCGAAGGCCTGCAGCGGGCGCGCACGGTGGTCTGAGGGCGGCGGGGCCTCGGCCACCTGCTCCCGTCCTCCCCCCAACGCAGAAGGCCCCAGGGCGGAAACCCTGGGGCCTGTCTCTTTCGAGGCGTCGGCTCAGTGGCCGTGGTGCGCCCGGCTGGCCGGAACCACGTGCACATGGTCCGGATCGACCTGCATATAGGGGTCGGTGAAGGTGACCGTGGGCACCTTGGCCAGGAAGTTGAAGACCACCGTGATGAACAGGCCCAGGAAGCCCAGGGTCATACCAATCTCGGGGATGCCGATGGGCAGGGCGTTGGTGACTTCGGGGGAGAGGTTGCCGGTGATGTGGGCGTTGCCCCACACGCTGGGCATGACCTGCATGAAGCGCTCCAACCAGATGCCCACGGCGATGACGCCGGTGACGGTCAGGTAGGCGGCGGGGATCTTCTTGAGGCCGCGGGACAGCAGCATCGACCAGGGCATCGCAAAGCACATCATGAAGACGACCTTGGACACCGGGGCCCAGGGCTGCATCTCGGTGCGAATCAGCACGTAGCCGATCTCTTCGGTCATGTTGCCGTACCAGATGGGCAGGTACTGGGCGAAGAGGGTGTAGCCCCAGAACATGGTCAAGCCGAAGGTGAGCTTGCCCAGGTCGTGGTACATCGTCGGCTTCATGAGGTGGTCGGCGCCCATCCACTTGCGGGCGAGCAGCGACACCATGCCCAGGTAGACCAGGCCGCTCCAGAAGCAGCTCATGAAGTACCAGGCCGGGAACATATTCGCGAACCAGTGGGGCGCGAGGCTCATCGACAGGTCCACCGCCACCATCGTGAAGACGATGGCGTAGCAGATGGCGATGGCGGGGCCGATGCGGGCCTGGGCGGTCTGGCTGGCCTCGATCTCGGCGGCGTCGCCCTTCCAACCCTGGGTCATGCTCTCCCAGAAGGCCGGTACGGTGCCCTTGATCTTGGACTTGGCCACACCCAGGTCAGCGCGAAGGCTGGCGCGGATGAAGAGCAGGTCCAGGGCCAACAGCAGGCCGAGGCCGATGACCAGGCGGGCGATGAAGAAGCCCGAGGTCAGGTAGGCGGCCTTGTGGGGAGGGGCCTCGCCGGGCAGCCAGTGGTGCCACTCGTAGATCTCGAGTCCGCCTGCGAGCAGGAAGACGATCAAGAGGGCGTACATGGGCACCAGCATCAGCGCGAAGGCCTCGGCCAGGCGCTTGAGGGGGCGGCCCCAGCGACCCTTCACCAGCACAAAGGCCACCGCGAACATCATCGCGCCCTGGGCGATGCCGGCCCAGTACAGGAAGTTGATGACGAAGGTGGCCGCAACGCGGACACTCCCGCCTTCGACGCCGAAGATGCCGACGGCAGCGGAGATGAGTCCGATTGCCATCAGCGCCAGGCCGCCAGACTTCACAATGCCGGGGACCGCGCGCGGGGTGCTGCTGAGCACGGGGCCGAAGTCCAAACCGTGGGAGGCCATGTCAGTTTCCTTCGCCGGCAGGGGCCGGCGGGACGTACTGGGCGCCATCGAGGGTCCGAATATAGGAGACGATGGACCACATCTCCTCATCGGACATGGCCTGCCCGTAGGCGGGCATGATGGCGGCGCCGTTTCGAATGGTCAGGTAGATATAGCCATCGGACCGGCCGGTGCTCACCGCGGCCTCACCACTGAGGCGCGGGGCGGGGACCGGGTATCGGCGAATGCCGACGTCGGGCTCGTTGCGCATGACCTCGGCGCCGCCCAGGCCCTGCGCGCCGTGGCAGACCGCGCAGTAGACCGTGAACATCCGCTCGCCCTGCTTGAGCGTCTCGGGAGAGCTCTGCAGGGGGTTGACGAGGGCCTCTCCTTCGGGAGTGGTGCGGTCGTAGTTCTGGCTGAAGCGGTTGCGGGAGACCGCGCCTTCGGGCGGGGTCATCATCTTCCACCCATAGGCCTTCTTGTAGAGGGCATCGACCATGTCGATGTCCCAGGGGAAGGCCCAGGCGGCGGTGCTGAGACCCATCAGGGCCAGCGCCCCGACGACGACCCGGCGAGGGCCGGAGGGCTTGCGGAAGCTAGGCATGGGCGGCCTCCTTGTCCATTCCCGAGACCTCGATGGCGCCGGTGCTGTTCAGGATCTCGCGAACGCGTTCCAGGTCGGAGGCGACCAGACCGTTGAGCACGATCCCGAACTTGTCATCGGAGTAGCGGGGGTCCCGGACCTCAATCTGGAGGTCGTTGGCGGGCAGTCGGCACATCGCCAGCAGCCCGACGAAGGTGAAGATGCAGCCCATCAGCACCGTGGCCTCGAAGGTGATGATCATGAAGGCCGGAATCGACACCAGGGGCTTTCCGGCGGGGATGATCATCGGCCAGTTGAGGTGGGTGAGCGAGCACACCGAGAAGCCGCTGATGCCGCCGAAGAGGGCGCCGGTCAGGGTGAACCAGCGCACGGGGCTGGGGCGGCCCTCGTAGATCAGCTCCTCGATCTCGTGCCGGGGAAGGGGAGCGGTCACCACCATATTGGTGAAGCCGGCCCGCTTGAGCTGGTCGATGCCTTCGACCAGACAGTCCAGGTGAGCGAAGACAGCCTTGACGCAGCCAGGCGTCGGGTTTGCAGGCGTAAAGGCACTCATGCGGCCACCTCGTCAGACTTGAGCGGCGGGCGAATCAGCTCCTTGATTTCAGCGATGGCGACGCTGGGCATGATCTTGACGAACATGACGAACCAGAAGCCGAACCAGCCAAAAGAGCCGGCCATGATGCCCCACTCGATGTAGGTCGGCGTGTAGTAGGTCCAGGAGGCCGGGTCGAACTGGTGCGACAAGGAGCTTGCGATGATGTTGAAGCGCTCGAACCACATGCCGATGTTGATGAAGATGCTCACCACGAAGAGACCCACATAGGAGGTCCGCACCTTCTTGAACCACCAGGCCAGCGGGATGACGCAGTTGCAGATGACCATGGTCCAGAAGACCCAGTCGTAGTCACCGACCGCGCGGTACACGAAGACGCCCCACTCGTAGGGATTGTCGGAGTACCAGGCGATGTAGTGCTCGACGCCGTAGGCATAGGTCAGGATGGATCCCGTCAGGATGCACATCTTGGCCAGCTGCTCGAAGTGCCACAAGTTGATGTAGCGCTCCCACTTGAAGATCAGGGTCATCGGCACCAGGAGGGTGATGACCATCGCGCAGCCGGAGAAGATGGCGCCTGCGACGAAGTAGGGCGGGAACAGGGTGCTGTGCCAGCCGGCGGTCTGGGCCATCGCGAAGTCCCAGGACACCACCGAGTGCACCGAGAGCACCAGCGGGGTGGCGAAGGCGGCGAAGAAGCCGTAGGCGGCCATATAGTGGCGCCACTGACGGTCGGTGCCCCGCCAGCCCAGGCTGAGGGCGGCGTAGACCTTCTGGATGCCCCCGGTGGTGCGGTCCCGCACAGCGGCGAGGTCCGGCACCAGGCCGATATAGAAGAAGATGCTGGACACCGTGAAGTAAGACGACACGGCGAACACGTCCCACATCAGCGGCGACTTGAAATTCTGCCAGAGCTGCCGCTGGTTGGGGTAGGGGAAGAGCCAATAGGCGTTCCAGGCCCGACCCACGTGGATGGCCGGGAAGAGCGCCGCCGTCATGACCGCGAAGATGGTCATGGCTTCCGAGGCCCGGTACACACCCGTCCGCCACTTGCTCCGGAAGAGGAAGAGGATGGCGGAGATCAGCGTTCCGGCGTGGCCGATGCCGACCCAGAACACGAAGGTGGTGATGTAGACACCCCAGAAGACCGGGGGCTGGTAGCCCGCCACGCCCAGGCCGAGGGTGAGCTGCTGGAACCAGCAATACCCACCCCAGGCCAGCAGGGCGAGGCAGAAGCCCAGCAAGCCCAGATAGGCCGCCGAGGGCGTGAACAGCGGTCGGAGGATGTCGCGGGTGACCGCGCCGTAGGTGAGGCCTTTCACGATGCGCTCCTAGTGGTGTGCGCCGTCGGAACCATGCTGCGCCTCGGAACCACCTTCGTGGTTCGGTGCCGCGCCGTGATCGGCGCCGCCCGAGGCCGCCCCGTGACCGCCGTGGCCGTGGAGCTTGCTGGGAGAGTGACTGACCCGCGCGAGATAGCGCACGCCGGGCTTCGTATTGAGCTCTTCGAGCATCGCGTAGGCCCGCGGCTCCTGCCAGAGCTTGCTGACAGAGCCGTCGGGGTCCTTGGCGTTGCCAAAGGTGATGGCGTCCGACGGACAGGCCTGGGCGCAAGCGGTGAGCTTGGTCAGGGCCGAGTCGGGCACGGTCATGCCGCGATCCCGCCAGGCATCCTTGGCATCCCGGATCCGGTGCACGCAGAAGGTGCACTTCTCCATCACGCCCATCTCCCGGGTCGAGATGTCCGGGCTGAGCATGAGGTTGTAGGATTCCGGCCAGCGGAAGGTGTGGTAGTTGAATCGCCGCGCGGTGTAGGGGCAGTTGTTGCCGCAATAGCGCGTGCCCACGCAGCGGTTGTAGACCATTGCGTTGAGGCCATCGAGGTTGTGGTAGGTGGCCAGCACCGGGCACACACCCTCACAAGGCGCGTGCGAGCACTGCTGGCACACATTCATCTGGAAGCGGACGTCGGGCTCTTCGGCGGTGCCTTCGAAGTAGCGGGACAGCCGGATCCAACCCATGTGGCGACCGATGCGGATCTGTTCGGGGCCCACGAAGGGGATGTTGTTCTCTGCGAAGCAGGCGGTCTCGCAGGCGCCGCAGCCGGTGCACCGGTTGTTGTCCACCGCCATCGCGAAGCGGTAGGTCGGGTGGTCCGGCTCCGGGTACATGTCGTTGAGGCCCGCGTCGGTGAGGCGGGCGTCTACGGGCACATGGTGGGCGGGCACGATGGACGCGGGCCCGTCGCCCTTGCCCAGATCGTCGACGCTGACGGCGTAGTTGACGCCGCGGCCTTCCATGGTGATGGTGCCGATATAGCGATGCAGGGGCGACTTGTTGCCGGTCGCCGCGACGCTGCCGCCGATGCCCAGGGTCATCGCGCCGGCCGAATCCGCGCCGGAGTTGAACAGCTGCATCGGGTTGACGCCGAAGCCAGCGTAGCGACCGCTGCCCTTGTGGCCATTGCCCAGCACCACCGCGATGGTGTCGGGGCGAATGGTGGGGGCCGGCATCCAGCCCACCTCGATGGACCCCGCTGCGGTCGTGATCTTGGCGGTCTCGCCGTCCTTGAGACCCAGCCTGGCGGCCGTCTCGGGGTTGATCTCGGCCCAGGTACCCCAGGTGTAGGAGCTGATGGGCTCGGGCACTTCCTGCGCCCATGGCTTGTTCGCGTGCCGGCCATCGAGGATGAAGGGGTGCACGAAGGCCGTCACCACGAGGTCGCCCGCAGGGGTCTTGGCGGCGGTGTCGGGAGCCTGGCCCAAGGAGAAGGTTGCGCCGGCTTCGCCGATTTCGGTGAAGTAGCCACCCGACTGCAAGGCGTCGGTCCAGAAGCCCTGGAAGGTGCCGGGGCGACCCGCCAGGGTCCAGACGCGGGCCTTCCACCATGCGGCGACGTAGTCCTTGTAGGAGGTCGCCCGCAGGTCGGGCAGGTTCAGGGCCATGGGGGCCTCGACCTCGCCGTCGATGGCGGCGGCCGGGGGGGCCTCCGCAGCGGCAGGGGCATCGGCCGCATCCGCAGCAGTGGCATCTGCAGCAGCGGCGGGCGGGACCAGCCCGGCGCCAGCGGCGATGGCCAGCAGCACATCGCCGACACCGCGCACGTCGTGGCGGACGCGCATGGTGGGCTGCTGCAAGGTGTAGATGCCGCGGAAGGACTCGGCGTCGCCCCAGTTTTCGAGCACGGTGCCGGGGGGCAGCACCAGCGCGCCGTCCACCAGAGAGTCCGTGGGCTCGTTCACAAAGGCGATCAGCTGGTCGACCTTGGCCAGGGCCTCTGCCGCGCCGGTGTCGGGGGGCAGCAGGTAGGCGGGGTCCAGGTCGTCGATGAAGAGCGCGCCGATGCGGCCGGCCTTGGCGTCTTCGATGACCTGGATGACGTCGGCGTAGCTGCCGAGGTCTTCCGTGTTGCGGGCACCGTTGAAGACCACCGTGCTGCCGATGGCGCCCGCGACCTCGTTGAGCACGAGGGTGGCGGTGGCCAGGGCGGTCGCTCCCAGGGAGGTGGTGAGCCCCCCGGGCAAGGCCAGGGACGGGGCGGCGGCCATCCAGCCAGCGACCTCTTCGAGGCGGGCCAGGGCGATATCGGCGGCGGTGGCGATGCTGGCGGGGTCGATGCCGGCGAGCAGGCTGGACGCGGGGCCGCTATAGCCGCGCTTGGCGGCGACCAGGCTGGCCAGCGCCATGGCCACGCTGGCCTCGGTGCCGGGCTTGGCGCGGAGGTGCAGGTCGGCGACGATGCTGGAGTTGCTCAACCGGGCTTCGACCGCGACGGTGCGGGCGACAAAGCCGCCCACCTTGGGGTCGCGGCCTTCGGCCCAACCGCGCTGCATGCGCAGATCGCCCCAGCCATTCATGAAGTCGGCGCCGAAGCTGACGACGGTGTGAGCGGCCTCGAGCAGGTAGCGGGGCTCGCCGAAGACGCCGAAGACGGCCTGGGTGGCGGCGCGCAGGGCGTCGTGTTCCAGGGGGCTCCAGTAGACGACCCGGCCGCCGGCGGCCTGGACGAACTGGCGCACCAGCGCGCCTTGGCTGGCCGAGCGAGGGTGGCCCAGCCACACGACCTGCTTGCCACCAGCGCGGGCCTTGGAGACCGCGGCAGCGGCCTCCTTGATGCCGTCATCCCAGGAGATGGCGCCGTTGCCCTTGCGGGGGCCGTCGAAGCGATCGGGGCTGTAGGTGCCGAGGATCTCCTGGAGACCCACCGCGCACAGCTTGCCGCGGCTCAGCGGGTGATCCGGGTTGCCCTCGAGCTTGACCACGCGGCCTTCCCGCACCTTGGCCACCACGCCGCAGGAGGCGCTGCAGCCTCCGCAACGGGTCGCGAACAGGGTCGCGAGCCCAGGGGTGATCTGGTCGGGCTGCACCGTATAGGGCAGGACATTTTCCAGGGGGACGCGCGGCTCGATGATGTTCTCGATGCCGTTGCAGCCCACAGCGGCAGCCGCTGCACTGGATGCGCCGACTCCCTGCAGGAAGGTGCGCCGGTTCAGGTTCGCCATGGGGAGGCTCCGCTCAGCTTCACTGGTGGCAGGTCCAGCAGTCCTTGATCTCGGCGCGACGGAGTTCCGCCTGGGCGCCGTAATTTTCGTCGATCGAAGGGTGCTCTTTGTGGCAGTTCAGGCACCAGCCCATGGTGAGCTCGCTGACCCGGTACGCCACGGTCATGTCGTCTTGAACTTCGCCATGACACTCCTGGCACGCCAACCCCGCGCGGACATGCCGCTTGTGGGTGAAGTACACGAAGTCGGGGAGGTCATGGACCTTGACCCAGGGCACGGGCTCGCCTTTCTCGTGGTAGTCCTTGAGAAGGGCGAGGTCGGCCTGGGCTTGCTCGGAGCGTCCGTCGGTCGGCACGTACTGGTGACAGCCCATGCAGGTCGAGGTCGGGGGCACGCCAGCGTGGCGGGACTTCCGAGCGTTGAAGTGGCAGTATTCGCATTCAATCTGCAGGCGCCCGGCGTGCAGACGGTGCGAATAGTTGATCGGCTGTTCGAGGACCTCGTCGCCCACGATTCCGTACGCCACGTGCTCATTTTCGATGGACCGGTTCGGGTCGGCGAAAATGGGGGACGGAGGTGGAAGGAGGAAGTGCTCTCCCTTGGGGAATTGCGCTTCCGTCGGCACGTCGTCCGCGTGACCGCTGCTGCTCGCGACCGCCATTGCGACGGCGACCGCGGCGGCGGGTGCGGCCAGCAGGAGCGCTCGCTTCCAGAGATGCATGACGCCATCCGGCTTGGGTGTTCCGATCCAGGGGTGGACCGACAGGGCCGGCACCCTAATGTGCGGTGGTGGAGGCAACAAGCCGCGATATTCCAACCGGTGGCTTGCGCGGGGTGGTCTCGCGGGAGTGGCCGGCGGAATCGGCATTCTCGCCGTGTGGCCCCCTCGATTTCACCGAAGCCCCGCGGGCGTGCTCGCAAGCACTTCCTGCGATTCGGCCGATAGCATGGGAACAAACTGCAGTTTCGTGTAATATTGACCCGACGTTCTTGTAATCCGCCGATCGCGTCAGGGAACGGTCAAATCGTCGCAGGTGTCGGGACGGCTCCCCCGTGGTACGGGCCCCTGTGGCGGCTTCAAGGGGTGTGCACATGATTGGCAAGTGGACGATCGGCCTGCTGGCTTCGGCGGCACTGCTCGCAGGGGCCTGCGCCCGCAACGACGCGGCCGCGCGGCAGGCGCCCGCTGCCACCCAAGGCGCCGAGGTGCCGCTCCCCATCGCCATCGCCCCCGACCTGCCCCCGCCGCCACCTGCCCCGGGTGAGGAGGTCGGACCCAAGACCCTGGACAGCAAGGATCTCTACAGCATGTGCCGCGAGCGGGTCGAAGGCCGCGAGACCCCCGGCGAATGCACCAGCGACGCCGACTGCCAGAAGGCCGGCTGCTCGGGCGAGGTCTGCGTGGCGGTGCCCCAGGCCGCAGGAATGATGACCACCTGCGAGATCCGGCCCTGCTACGCCGCCTTGGACAGCTGCGGCTGCCAAGAGGGCCTGTGCCGGTGGACCTTGAAAGAGGGCCCCATCGATCCCCTGCCTGGCGGCGGGCAGCCCATCCCCTTGCCACTTCCCCAGTAGCGGTGCGCATCACCGGCGGTCGGCTGCGGGGCCGGGTGGTGCCCTCACCCGAAGGCGAGGGGATCCGCCCCACGGCCTCCCGGGTGCGTGAGGCCTGCTTCTCGATGCTGGGCAATGACCTGCACGGGCTCAGCGTTCTGGACGCCTTTGGAGGAAGCGGACTGCTCGCCTTCGAGGCTGCCAGCCGGGGTGCGCGCGCCGTCACTTTATTCGAGCGGGATCGCCGGGCGGCGGCGGCCTTGCAGCGGGTGGCGGGAGACCTCGGGGTCGAGATCGAGCTGGTGGTGGGCGATACCGCTCGTTTGATCGCCGGACGCAGCTTCGACCTCATCCTCGCGGACCCGCCCTATGGCGATGATCCGGTGCGCTGGCTCCGCTGCTTGGGCCCGGCGGCGACCTGGCGCCTGTGCATCGAGACCCGGGCCGGCGCGGCCCTGCCGCCTGCCATTGCCGGAATGCGTCGCCAGAAGGCGAAGACCTATGGCAGCTCAGCCCTGGCGATCTACGGGCCGGGGGCGGCGTCCGGTCTGGCGCCAGACCAGGTAGTCAGCGAGGATTCGGGCGTGGTCGAAGGCGATGGGGAGTCCGTCCAACAGGGGTGAGGGCGAGGCCAGCCACTCCGCCATGCCGGCAATCGGCACCCAGCGGGCCTCTGCCGCGTCGTCCCCGGCCTGAAGCTCGCCCTGGGCCGTGGCGGTGAAGACCACCGAGAGCGTGTGCATGCGGGGGTCGCGGGCGGGGTCGGAGTAGACGTAGAGCAGCTCGTCGAGGCGGACGACGAGGCCCGTCTCTTCGAGCGCCTCTCGCCGCGCCGCGTCTTCGACCGCCTCGCCCTCGTCCACGAATCCCCCGGGCAGCGCCCAGCCCGCGGGCGGGTTGGCGCGTCGAATGAGGGCGACCGCGCCGTCGCGATCCACGATGACGTCGACAGTGGGCTTGGGATTGCGGTACTCCATGGGGACCTCCAGCCTTGGGGCGGCTTCGTAGGACTTCGGGGCTGCGGGGGTTAAGTAGCTCGGCGCGACAGCCGGCAGGCCCGGTCCCCTCGTCAAGGAGCGCTGCAGATGGCCGAGCCCCGGGTGCTGATTGGAAGTGGTCCGGACGCCTTGCGTGCCGCGGCGGCGCTCGCGGCCCTCGGCCAGCGTGTGCTGCTGCTTCAGACCGGGCCGACGGCCAGCGGGCTGGTGGATGACAGCGTCGCTCTCGAGCTGCCCCGTTTTGCCTTGGACCCCAGTCTGGACGAATTGGCCCGGCAGGTCCTGGGCCCGCTGGAGGCCTGCCCGCCGCCCCGGGCGGGCCTGTTGACCGAGGCTGGAACGACCGCCTTGCCGCTGTCGGTGAACTTCGACCCGCGCATCCTGCCGATGCACCAGCGGGGCGACGCGTTGCGGGACTTTGCGCGTGCCCGCCTGCGGGCGGGCCTGGCCGATCTGGTCGGCGGTGGCCAGGAGGAGCGGACCCACCGGGACTGGGTGATCCGCCGCTTTGGTGCGGCTTTGTGGCGGACAGTCTATGCCCCCTACGCCCTGGCCCGCTGGGCTGCGCCCTCCGGAGAGCTGTCCAGCGCCCTGGCCCGGCACCACCATGTGGGGGGCCCGCCCAGGGTGGGCCTGCGCGCCACCGAGCCCTTCGCCGCCCAAGTGGCGCGCGCGTCCGCCCTGATCGCCGCGGCAGGCGGCGAGATCCGTGTGGCCGCGCGGCCCGAGGCGCTGATCGTCGAGGGCGGGCGGATCGGGTCGGTGCGGTTGTCGGGCGGAGAGACCCTGCGTCCGTCCGGTCCGCTCTGGCTGGCCCTGCCGCCTGCCCAGATCGCCGCTCTGATCGGTGCTGACCTGCCCCGGCCGGTGGCGGTCGACGCGGGCCGGCTGTCGGTCTTCGGTGCGGTGCGGGTGCGGGTCGAAGGCGCGCTGCCGGGCGATGGCGCCCCCTTCGACGTCGTGCAGGTCATCGATCCCGAGGCGCGGATCTGGCGCCTTCGCGCCGACAGCCCGGGCCACTTCCTCGTGGACCTCACCGAAGCGCCGGATCGCCCACTACCCAGCGAAGATGAAGACCTGATGGGCCTTGTCGCCGATAGGCTCTCTGCGCTCGGCATCCGGGGGCGGCCGGTCGCACTGTGCCGGGTGCCGGGCTGGGAGCCCATCTGGCGGGCAAATGGTGCGCCCATCTTGCGCAGCCTGTTGCTGGGCTGGATGAAGCTGGGCTTGTCGGCGGTGGGCCGCGCTGGCGCCTTCGCACCCTTGGATCTGGGCCAAGAGCTCGCGGTCACGCATCGGGTCGCTGCCTCCGAGCCCGCAGATCTGGTGGAGCTGCAGCGGGTCGTGCTGCCCCGACCGGTGTGGCTGGACGATCTGCGGGCCGGCATGGGCGACTTTGTCAGCCGTTGAGGCTGCGAGACGCCCGAGCCGGGCGGCTCAGTACTTGGCCTTGAGGTTGTTGCACCACTCAATCTCGAAGTCGCCGCTCAGCTGCCCGTCGTCTTGAAAGCCGATGTCGAAGTTGCCCAGGGCCATGCCCTCCTCTTCGACGGAGTCCACCACCAGGGTGCCGGTGCGGGCCTTGAAGACCGTGAGGGTGTCGCCCTCGACCACCAGCAGGCGGGCGTCCACCGGGGCGTCGCCCTCCAGGTTGGTATTGGTCGAGACCACGTCGGTGGCCTCGAAGGTGAAGAGCAGGGCGGTCATATCGTAGTCGGTGGGCACCGGGCCGCCATTCTCGTAGGTGGGGCCGCGCTTGACCCAGGCCATGTCCAGGCACTCGTCCTCGTGGTCGGTGAAGACCAGGTAGGGCCCGCCCCAGAAGTAGGCGGTGGCGTTCATCTTGTGGCCGGCGACCGTGCCCGTGATGTCGGCCGTGGACTGGGCGCCGCAGGCGCAGAGCGAGGTGAGGGCCAGGGCCATCAGGGCAGTCGGAAAGGGTCGCATCGGGGCCTCCAGGGGGCGCAGTGTATTCGGACTGGAGCCCGGTGGCACCCACGCGATACGGGCTCGCCGGGCGCCGACCAGCGGAGGAGGGCCATGACTGTCGGGGCCGAAGGCGAAGGCAGGATCCGCCTGGCGGGTACGGACGCGCTGCCCGAGATCGTGCTGGATCGGCCCTGGGCGCGCAACGCCGTCAACTCGGCCATGGTGGCGGACCTCGAGGGCATCGTCAGCGCCCTGGAGGCCAGCCCGGCTGCCGCGGTGCTGTTGCGCGGGGCCGGTCCCGTCTTCTGTGCCGGCAGCGACCTGTCCGAGGTGCGTGCGGGCCTGGACCAGCCCGACCGCGCGCTGGCCCTCTGTCGCGCCATGACCGATGTCCTGGCGCGCCTCACCCGGCTGCCGCTGCTGCGGTTGGCGGCGGTGGAAGGCGCCGCCGTGGGCGGTGGGGCCGAGCTGATGCTCTGCTGCCACCGCGTCACCCTGGGGCAGGGGGCCACGGTCGGCTTCGTGCAGGCGTCGCTGGGTCTCAGTCCCGGTTGGGGCGGCGCTGCTCGCCTTGTCGATCGCGTCGGTTCCCGGTCCGCCGCCCTGCTCCTGGCCGAGGCCCGGCGCCTGACCGCGGCACGGGCCCAGCCGCCGGCCTCGCCGACGAGGTGGTCGAGGCCGGCGCGGCGCCGCGGCGGCCACCCGCTGGTTGACCGCCCTGCCTGCGTGGGACAGCCCCAGGTGCTGCGCGCCGCGGTCGCCGTGGCCCAAGCCGGCGGCCATGCGCCCCCCGAACAGCAGGCCTTTGCCGCGTTGTGGGGTGGTCCCGCGCACCCGTGCCCCAGCCAGCCTCCCCCAGGGGAGGGGAAGGTGAGGGCTGTCTTCCGCCTGCTCCTCGTGGGGCTGCTGGCCGTTGGCTGTCGCCCCAAGGCCGCGCCACCGCTGCAAGGCGGTGTCTCGGAGCTGCCGCCCACACCGCCCCAGGCCCCGGCGGGCAGCCTGCGCGGCGGACGCTTTGAAGACATGGACGGCATCTTTGCCATGGCCTTGCCCGATGGCTGGCGGGTGCGCCCCGGCTGGGCCGCCGACGCCTTGCGCCTGAGCCTGGAGGACCCCGCCACGGGCGCCCAGATCACGGTCTACCGCTACGAGGGCGAGGATCTCCACCCCCGGCCCCGCGAGGGTTGCGACTGGCGCTTTCAGGACCAGGGGCCCTATACGACGCTGCGGACCTCGGGCCCCCAAGGCGCGACGGCCTGCCTCGCCCTCGAGCCCGACGCGCGCAAACGCGTCGCCTGGCTCACGGCGCGATCCGGCTACACCTGGCAGCTTGAGCTGAGCTGTCCGGTCGCGGGGCTGCTGCCGGGTGGCATGCAGGGGTAGAGGCCCTGGGCGCTGCCCGCTGGCAGGCCCCGCCCCTGACCAGCCCGCCGTTCAGTCTTCGTCGCGCCGGCGCCGCAGGGCGACCAGGGCCAAGGGCAGGGTGAGGAGCAGCAGGCGCCGCGCTGGACTGCCGCCGCTCGCGCACCGCCGCTGCAGCCGCCGGTGTCGTCGCAGCCGCCGGCCTCCGCGCCGTAGCTCACGGTGCCCAGCCAAGCATAGCCGCCCAGCCAGTCGCCCTGGTCTCCCGCGCCTTCCAGGGCGAGGTCGGTCAGGCCCAGGCCGGTAAAGGAGGGCAGCGCAAAGCTGAGATCACCCAGCAGGCCGCCCACGAGGCTGCCCAGCAGGGTGTCGAAGAGCCCAGCGAAGTTCTCCTGGATGGCCGCCTCGGTGCCGGGCTTGAACTCGTTGTCGGTGACGGTCGCGGTCAGGGCGTCGGTGCCCAGGTCCACCACGACTCCGAGGTTGCCTGTGGTGCCGTCAAACTCGAGGTCGGCGCCCGCCACCATGTCGATGTCGATGGCGACGATGCGGGACTCGCGGCCATCCAGGTCGGCGTAGAAGTCCAAGCCAAGCTGTTCGAGGTTCAGCCCGAGGTCGTTGTCCCCGTCGAAGACGAGGGTGGGCGGCACCGCCGGACGGGTCTGGATGACCATGGGCGACGGGCTGGGGAAGAGGTCGTCAAAGCTGCCGTCCGCCAGGCTGTTCAGCAACCCGGTGTCCAGGGCGAAGCCGACCAGCTCCTCGTCCACCTGGTAGCAGAGCAGGCCGCCCCGCCACAAGGAGTAGAGGGCCTGGTTGCCGAAGTCGTCGGAGAGGTTGAGGGCGGCGTGGTAGCCGGTGGGAATGCCCGCGGGCGCCGATCCCAGCACCGGGGGGTCGGTGGCCGTCTCCAGGGAGCTGCTGGGGTCGTATTCCTGGATGCAGGAGGCCACGGTGTCCGTGGACATCGACCCGTCCATATAGATGCGCACGCCGTTGGGGTCGATGGCGACATCGGAGGGTGCGAGCTGCGCGGCCAGGAGGATCCCGTTGACGTCCAGCTCCTCATTGAGCTGGAGGGAGGAGAAGGTGTCCTCCAGCAGGGTCTCGATCTCCGGCGCGAAGTCACCCAGGAGGCCATCGATATAGGGCGCGGCCAGGCTGAGGATGAGGTCGTAGATGCTCAACCCGAACCAGTTCAACACGTCCTCGACGGTGCCGATGAAGCAGTTGTCGAGGTGGATATTGGCGCCCGTCAGCGTGTAGCTGAGGTCGAGATCGCCTACCGTGGCGTCCAGGGTGGGCTCGCCGGTGGTGGGGTCGGGGATGACCCGCAGGCCCAGCTCGGTGGTGACCGTGGCGTAGAAGGGATCGACATAGCCATCGCAGCTGGTGCCGATGCACTCGACCTCGCCATGGAGGTAGAAGGGGTCCGACGGGCTGTTGACACCCACCAGGAGCGTGATCTCGAGATCCAGTCGCCCGGTGTTGGGCACGATGCTGGCGCTGGCAACCTCGAAGTCCACATAGACCCCGGAGACCTCATATTCATAGCCGCCCAGCAAGCACTGGGGGAAGCCGGTGCGGGCGCCATCGGAGATGGCGGGCACCGCGATGTCGCCGGGCAGCAGGCCGGGGAGGATGTCCGTGACGACTTGGAGCCCTTCGGGCGTCAGGTCGATGGTGGCGGCATCCGGAATCGACGCGCCAGCCGGATGGGCCGCCTCGGCAGCGCCGGAGAGGGTTCCCAAGGGCAGGGCCAACAGCAGGAGGGGGGACCAGGACCGCACGCGCGCCTCACGCTTTTGGGGGCCAGAGGACCGGAGGACCGGAGAACGCGCCGCGGGCTGCGGCGGTCGCCAAGCCGACCCCGGTCTTCCGGAGATCTGGGCGCCACTGTACACGAGGCGGTGGCCTTCCGCCCGCCTGCTTTCACCGGTGAAGCGCATCGATGTGCAGAAAGCGCGCTCCGGCTGCCGCTGCAGCGAGGCCATCGGTCTCCCACCGGTCGCCCACATGCAGCAGGGCGCCGGGCCTGTGGCCGAGCAGCGCCGCTGCGGCGAGCAGGCCATCGGGTGCCGGCTTCAATGCGCCCAGGGCGCGGCAGTCGATCACCAGATCCACCCCTTGGCCGGCGGGCAGCGCCATGGCCTCCAACTTGTCCAGCGCGGGGTAGTCGCTGACGATGGCGATCGGCATCCCCCGGGCCCTTGCCTCGGCCATCAGCCGGGCGAGGCCGGAGGGTGGGGCGGCGTGGCGGTAGAGGGCGGCCCACCTGCGGTCGATATGCTCGCCCACCGACCGGTCCACCTCGGCCGCGGGGCGACCCAGCCGACGGGCCAGCTCGTCCACACAGGCCGCGCGGAGATCCGGTGCACGGCGCCCCCGCATCGCCTCCACCACCTTGGGCCAGGTGAGCACCACGCGCGGATCCTGGAGGAGGCTCGGCCACATGCGCAGCTTGAGTCCCCCGGTGTCCGCCAGGGTCCCATCCAGGTCGATCGTGAGGGCGGCGACCCCCTTCAGGTGGTCCATCATCGGCGGCTTGATCCGAGAGGGTTGACAGCGCAGACAGGCTTGCATAAATGTTCGGCGCTCGGGCGGACAGCGCGCCGCCCCCGTTGCACCCCTTCTCGTCTGGCGGCTTCGCCTCAGGGGGGGTTGATGAAATCAGGCCAGATAGCTCAGTCGGTAGAGCAGGGGATTGAAAATCCCCGTGTCGGCGGTTCGACTCCGTCTCTGGCCACCTTCT
Source organism: Deltaproteobacteria bacterium (assembly GCA_018401435.1). Classification (GTDB taxonomy): domain Bacteria; phylum Myxococcota_A; class UBA796; order UBA796; family UBA2385; genus M30B51. The sequence goes on from JAGYJW010000004.1 coordinate 224,990, forward strand.
CTCTCGCTGCGGCCAGCCTCTTCGGAGTGCTGGCCGCTTCGGGTTGCGGGGGTGACGATTGCGAGCAGCTGTGCACCACCCTCACGCAGCGCTTCGCGGACTGCGTCGAGGATTGGCCCACGGACTGGGAAGAGCTGGATGCCCGCGGGCAGACCGCCTTCCGAAATGCCTGCCAGAACCGCTGGGCCGATGTCCGCGCTGGCCTCGAACCGCGTGAGCTGAACGACGCCTTGGACCAGTGCGACGAGAGCGCAGCCGCCTTGCAGCGCATGAGCCGCTCCAGCAGCACCTGCGACCAGCTCCGCGCCCTCTACCTGGTGGATTGAGCGGTCGGTGCTCGCGCCCTCGCGCCGCGCCGTCAGCGGTAGCGAAGCTCTTCCAGCGCGATGCCCAGCTTGTTGATTCGGTAGTTCAGGTTCGAGCGGGACACCCCCAGGCGGCGGGCCGCCCGGGCCTGCACGCCGGCCTCCTGGCGCAGGGCCTCGATGATCAGCTGCCGCTCGTAGTCTTCCAAGGCCTGGGGCAGGCTCTCGGGCAGCACCTCACCCACGGGTGGTGTCCCGGGCGGGGCCGATGGCTGCCCAAGGCCGGCCTCGGGCAACTTCAGATCCGCGATGATGGCCCCTGGGCAGAGGATCACCGCACGCTCAATCACATGCTCGAGCTCGCGGACATTCCCGGGCCAATCGTGCGCCTGCAGGCGGCGGAGGGCCTCGGCGCTCAGGCCCTCGGCGGGTCGCCGATAGCGCAGCGCGTACTTCTCAATGAAATGCTGGGCCAGAAGCGGGATGTCATCGGCCCGCGCCTTGAGCGGGGGCACAGGGATGTGAAAGACGTTCAGGCGGTAGAACAGATCCTCCCGAAAGCGCCCTGCGCGCACCTCTTCGCGGAGATCGCGGTTGGTTGCCGCCACCACGCGCACATCCACCCGAGTGGTCTCCTGGCTGCCCACGCGCTGCAGCTCGCCGGACTCCAGCACCCGCAGCAGGCGGACCTGGGTGGACAGCGGGATCTCGCCGATCTCGTCGAGCAGCAGGGTGCCCCCCTCGGCCTGCTCGAACTTGCCCAGGTGTTGCCGGATCGCGCCGGTGAAGGCTCCCTTTTCGTGGCCAAAGAGCTCGCTCTCCAGCAGGCCCTCGGGCAAGGCAGCGCAGTTCACCGCCACAAAGGGGCCCTGGGACCGCGGGCTGCGCGCGTGCAGGGCCCGGGACAGCAGCTCTTTTCCGGTGCCGGTCGGTCCGGTCAACAAGACCAGGGCGTCTGAACCGGCCACCGCGCGGATCAGGCGGTAGACCTCCTGGATGGCCGGCGTCGCTCCGATGATGTCGGCAAAGGCGCCCCGGTCGGCCAAGGCGGCACGCAGCTGGAGCACCTCGTCTTCGAGGGCCCGGGCCCGCCGGGCCCGCTCCAGCACCAGCAGCAGCTCGTCGCGGCTCACGGGCTTGATCACATAGTCGGCGGCCCCAGCACGCATGGCCTGTACCGCGTCTTCGACGGCACCATGGCCGGTCATCATCACCACCGGCAGATCGGGGTCGAGCTTGCGTGCGGCCTCCAACAGCGCCTGTCCGCCCATTCCCGGCATCTTGACATCGGTCAGCAACACCTCGAAGCGCGCCTCGGCCAGGCGCTCCAGCGCCTCCCGACCGTCCTCCGCCAGGGTGACCGCGTAGCCGGCCCGGCTGAGGTTCACCCGCAAGGCCGTGCGCACCGCGCGATCGTCGTCCACCACCAGCACGGCTGGGGCGTCCGGACTGCCAGGAGCAGGGGCTGTGCGCGGCGTCTCGGTGGACAAGGCTCAGTCCACGGTGAGGGTATAGGGCAGCATCGCCCACACCCGGTCATCGGAGAGCTGCCGCCAGCTCAGCACCGCCTGCAGCTCGGGCGGCAGCAGGGCGGGCCGGGCCTCGGACCACCGCTTGGGTGCCAGGGCTTGAATGCTGCGGCGCACCACCTCGCCGGCGGGGCCCAGGCGGTCGCCATAGGCGACCAGCTCGACCTCTGCCCCCGGGGGGAGGTCGGCCAGCTCGCGGGCTTTGGCCAGGGCGTCGTGGAAGCCGCCCAGCTCATCCACCAGCCCGCGGTCCTTGGCTGCCATGCCGGACCAGACGCGACCCTGGGCGAGGGCTTCGACCCGCTCGGGGTCCATGGTGCGGCCCTTCTCGACCTTCTCCTTGAACTGGCGGTAGGTCTCGCCCACCATGCGGTCCAGGGCGGCCATCTCCTGGTCGTCCAGGGGCTTGGTGAGGCTCCACATCGCGGCCTTGCGGCCCCTGGAGTAGATCTCGGTCTCCACCCCGACGCGATCGAGGAAGTGCTCCAGGCTGAAGATGGGGCCCGCGTAGACGCCGATGCTGCCGGTGATGGTGGAGGGGCTGGCAAAGATCGCGTCCGCGCCCGCCGCGACGTAGTAGCCGCCCGAGGCTGCGGTGCCGCCCATGCTGACCACCACGGGCTTGTCCTTGATCTTCAGCAGCTCCACGGCCCGCCAGATCTCGTCGGAGGCAAAGGAGCTGCCGCCGGGGCTGTCCACGCGCAGCACGACCGCCTTCACAGAGCCCGCGCGACCTGCCTGCACAATCTGGCGGGTGATGGACTCCGAACCGGCGGTGAAGCCCCCACCAAAGAGCCCTGGCGCGCCGCTCATGCCACTGACGATGGTGCCAGTGATGTTGATGATGGCGATCTCGCGGTGGGCCCGCCAGCCGCTGGATTCGTCTTCCAGGCCATAGTCTTCGGTGATCTGGTAGTCCGAGACAAAGAGGGCGTCGAAGTTGGCCTCCATCTCGTCGGGATAGGCGAGACCATCCACCAGGCCCAGATCCACCGCCTCCCGAGCGGTGTAGGGGCCGCCGTCCACGAGGTCCTGAATGCGGGCCTCATCCTTGCCGCGGCCTTGGGCGATGGCCGTCAGCCAGCGTCCCGACAGGTCGTCCAGCAGCGCGTCCATCTGCTCGCGGTTGGCCTCGGAGGAGCCGGTGCGCGTGAAGCTCTCGGGTGCGGATTTGTACTTGCCCCGTGAGGCCACCTGGGGCTCCACCCCCAGCAGGTCCAGGGTGCCCCGCAGGAACTGCAGCTCGGCGCTGAGGCCGATCAGCTCGAGATCCCCGGCGGGGTGCATATAGATGCGGTCTGCCGCGCTGGCCAGCATATACGCGCCATTGCTGGCGGTCTGGTTGAGGTAGGCGACGACGGGGATGCCCCGGTCCCTGGCCCGCCGGATCAACCCCGTCAGCTCCTCCATCTGCGCCATGCTGAAAGGCGCCCGGTCCAAATGCAGCACCAGGCCCCGGACGCTGCGGTCGTCCACCGCGCGGCTCAGGCGCTCCAGCAGGTGCAGATAGGTCTCGGTCTGGCGGGCGAAGAAGCCGACGGCCGGCACATAGGGGTAGTTCTCCGAGAGGTCGATCTCGACGACGCTCTTGCCGGCGCCAAAGAGGCGCTCGTCTCCTTCGGCAGAGCTGGCGTAGACCAGGCCGAAGGGGGCTGCCGCCTCGGCCGTGCCGCCGCCACTGCCAAAGGCGCCGACCCCGGCACGTCCAAAATACAGCTCCGCCCCCAGGCCCACCTCTCTCCGGCTGGTGCCCCAGGCCCGCACCACCAGGCCCTCCGTGGGCCGCAGGCGCAGGCTGCCCTGGAGCACCCCATCGCTCAAGGTGGCGTCCGTGATGGCGGGGAGCAGCAGATCCGCGCCCAGGTAGAGCCGCTCGCCGGCCGGGCGCAACACGATGCCGCCGCCATAGCGGGTCTCGACCCCGCGCCGGCTCTGGTTGGCGAAGAGGTTCTGGCCCACCGCCGCCAGGCCCAGGAAGCGCAGGGGTCGCCAGGTCGCGCCGATGTCCAGGCTGAGGAAATTGTTGCCGGGGCCCTGGGGAAGCTGCCAGCCCAGGTGGGTGCCCAGCGCCAGGGTGCGATCGAGCTTGAGGCTGAACCCCGACGAGACCGTCCACCAGTCGGACTGGGCGCCGCCGCTGGCGCCAGCGATTCCCAAAGCGAAGGGCCCGACGTGGCTGGCGCCGGCGAAAGCCGTGCGGCCATCGGCGTTCATGTCCTGGCCGATTCCCAAGTACCAGCTGCGATCCGGGTCCAGGGACAAGCTGCCCGGGTTGCGCCAGAGGGTGGTCGCGCCATCGTCGCCGGCCATGCTCACCGCGGGCAGATAGGGCCGCTCGACGGCATCCTGAGCGAGGGCGGACCCGGGTGCCATCAGGGTGAGGCCCAGGGCCGCCGCCCTGGCCCTCGCGGCCCCTTCGGTTCGGCGGAGGGCAGGGGATTCCGTGGGCATGGCTCGTGCTCCGGTCGGTTGCCCCAGGGGGCGGGCCTGGGCTCCTATCCGCCGCAGCCGCCGCTGGCGTGGCCTTCCGGGCCCCCGGGGCGCGCGGCAAGAAGCCGGATTAGTGGTATTGCTTCGTCAATAGCCTACCCAATGTGCTTCCGCAGGAGGTAGGCTGGATCTTGCGCCTGATCCGCGCCCCCGCCCCGCAACTCCTGCCTCGTTCTCCCCCGGCCCCTCCCCATGACCCACCTGCTGCTCGTCGCCTGGCTCGTCGGCCCGGCTGTGCACGCGGCTCCCGAGGCACCCGCTTCGCCGGTCGCGGCCCAGCTGGAAGCCGCCACCGGCTACCCGCTCTACCCGGCCCTCCAGAAGCTGCTCGAGGACCCCGTCTTCGTCGAATCCCAGGTGGCGCTGCAGATCGTCAATGTGCGCACAGGGGAAGAGGTCTTTGGCTGGAATCCCGACCTCGCCTTGCTACCGGCCAGCACCACCAAGGTCATCACTGCCGCTGCCGCGCTGCGCAACCTCGGGCCGGCCTGGCGCTTCAGCACCGAGCTCCTGCGGGTGGGCGAGATCAACCCCGAAGGCGTGCTGGAGGGCGACCTCTACATCCGGGGCAATGGCGACCCCACCATGGTCATCGAAAAGGCCTGGAAGATGGTGCAGGACCTGCAGGTCGCTGGCATCGTCGAGGTCAACGGCGACCTCATCTTCGACGACAGCTGGTTTGCCGGCTCCCACCTCATTCCGGGGTGGGACAAGCCCGTGGATGTGGCAAATGGCCCGTCCTACTACGCGCCCATCGGCGCCTTGAATATGAACTTCAACACGGTGGATCTGGTGGTCGGGCCCGGCCCCCGCGTGGGCGAGCCCGCTCGGGTTCAATCGGGCACCGCCTCCAAGCTCATCACAATTGACAACCAGATCGAGACGGTCGAGGCAGGTCGGCGCCCCTGGATCCGGCTCGAGCGCGAGGTGGGCAAGGACGGGGCATCCATCAGCTTCAAGCTCGAGGGGCGCATCGCGTCGAATGAGCCGGTCGAGCGCTACTACCGGGCTGTGGGCAAGCCCACCGCCTGGAGCATGAGCGTCTGGGAGTCCTTGCTCAAGAAGGAAGGCGTCAAGATCAACGGCAAGACCAGGGTGGACGAGGCCCCCGACAACGCGGTTGTGGTGGTCGAGCTCAATTCCCAGCCCCTCTCCGAGGTGCTGAACCACACCCTGAAGTATTCCAGCAACCAGATGGCCGAGCTGGTGCTCCGGGCCGTGGGGGCGCAGGTCTTCGGCGACCCGGCCAGCGACGAGAAGGGCCTGAAGGTGCTCCAGGGCTATCTCAGCAGCCTGGGAATCCCCGCCGACGAATATGTGCTTCGCAATGGCTCCGGCCTCACCCGGGAGGGCCTGCTGCGTCCCAGCCACCTCAACGCGGTGCTCGTGGATCTCTACCACGATCCCTTGCTCTCACCGGAATTCCAGACGGCGCTGTCGGTGAGTGGAGTGGATGGCACGCTGCGTCGGCGTTTTGACGATGACGGCGAGGTCGCTCGGGTGCGGGGGAAGACCGGCAGCCTCAACGGCGTCTACTGCCTGACCTCCTATGTTCACGCCAGCGACGGCGAGACCTATGCCTTCACCTTTCTGGTCAATGACTTCAAGCGCAGCAGGCCGGTTCGCGCCTTGCAGGACGCGGTAGGATCCACATTGCTGTCGCTCGAAGGCCTAACGGTCGCGGGTGCTCCGTCCGAAGGGGGGCGAAGCGCGCAATGAAGGAGCCTTCCCATCGGCGTTGGACCCCCACTTCGGCACCCATCACAGCCGCTGCACCTCGCCCGACTGGCGGGGCCGCGGGCCGGCCGATTGATCGCGCGCCTGTCCCAATGCCCTCCGATGGAATACCCTCCCCCGTCGAGCCCTCGCAGGATGACTGAAGCCCAACCCGCGCGCCCCCAGGCGGGAGCCTGCACATGCAGGCCCCCCCCTCTTGGCGCTCGCGGTCCGGGCGGGTCAAGAGAACGCAGATGTCGAACTTCTTATTGGAGCGAAAGCGGATGAATCGGAAGCCGATCCTCGCCGTCGTCGGTGCTGCCGTCGTCCTCGCCGCCACTCTCTCGAGCCCGCGGGCATCCGCCCAGGACGAGGTCGCGCCCGCCGCGTCCTCCGACGCTGGCTCCGAGGTGGCTCCGGAAGCCTCGGAGGGCGACTACAACCGCGAGCTTCTCTCCATCGAGGAGGAGGTCCACTCCCTCAAGGAGCAGGTCTTCCGCGCAAAGGCCACGCTCCAGCTTCTCAAGGAGATCGTGGTCCAAGGCAGCGCTTCGGGTTCCCGCGCCACCATCTGGCACGAGAACAAGCTCGGCCGGGGCTACACCGTCGAATCCGTCTCCTACTACCTCGACGGGCAGGGCAAGTTCAGCAAGGCCGACCCGACCGGTGGCCTCGACGAGATGCGCGACTTCAAGGTCTTCGAGGGTGCTGTGCCCCCCGGCAACCACAACCTCACCGTGAATATGCGCCTGCGTGGCAACGGCTTCGGCATCTTCAGCTACGTCAAGAACTACACCTTCAATGTGCAGTCCAGCACCTCCTTCACGGTGGAGGAGGGCAAGAGCTGCAAGGTGCGCGTCCTCACCGACGAGCGCAAGGGCATCGGCCGCTCCTTCATCGAGCGCCCCAACGTCCAGTTCGAGACGCAGTGCATCCGCCTGTCGGAGGCTGGCGCGGCGCCGCAGTAGTGGCCCGCTTCCCCCCCCCATTCTGCGAACCTGAACCGGATTGAGCTTCATGCGCCAACTGCGACGCACCCTCTGTCTCGCGGGACTGCTGCTCGGCAGCGTTGCCCAGGGCGCCGGGCGGACCATCGGAGACCGCCTCGAGCGGGCTGAGGCCGATCTTCGCGAGGTTGAAGCGCGGGTGGTGCGGCTCGGCCGTGAATATGGCCAGCGCCGGGGTCTGATCGGCGCAGAAGAGGCCCTCCGCCGCTACGAAGACGGCGTCTTCACCTACCTGGTCGGCGACTACGAACCCGCGGCGTTGACCTTCTTCACCCTGGTCGAATCCGAGGCCCTGCCCGACAAGGGCATGCACCAGGACGCCGAGTGGTACCTGGCCGAATCCGTCTTCGAGCTTGGCAACTGGGCCACGGCCCTAGAAGCCTATGGCGACATCGTGGGGGCAGGGGAACAGCACCCCTTCTTTGCCGATGCCGTGCGCCGGCAGCTCGAGGTCTATGGGCTCATGGGCGACAGCGAGGCCTTCTACGAGCTGTACCGCAAGTGGATCCTCTCGGGCCGGGTTCCCGCCACCGACGCCGTCAAATACACGGTGGCCAAGAGCTTCTACCGCCAGGGTGAGACCGCCCGCGCCAAGTCCATGTTCATGGAGCAGCCGGTTGGTGGGCCCTACTATGGGCAGGCCCGGTACTTCCTCGGCACGGTGCTCGCCATCGAAGGCGAGCTGGGCCAGGCGGTGGTCGAGGTTGAGCGGGTGATCTCGGCCGAAGCCAAGAGCAGCCCCGAGGTCGCAGAGCTGGCCCGCCTTGCGCTGGGCCGTCTGCACTACGAGCTGGGCAACTACGACAAGGCCGTCGAGCACTACCAGACCATCGCCAGCGACTCGCCCTACTTCGCCGACCAGCTCTACGAGCTCGTCTGGACCTATATCAAGCAGGAGGACTGGGACAGCGCGCTGCGCCACGTCGAGATCTTCCTCATCGCCTTCCCCGATCACCCCTACACCATGCAGATGAAGCTCAACCAGGGCCACCTGCACATGAAGGCGAAGGGCTTCGAAAAGGCGCTTGCCTCCTACGAGATCGTGGTGGGCGACTACTCGCCCCTGCAAGAGCGGATGGTGCGCCTCGAAGGCGGCGTGGACGACCCCAAGCGCTTTTATGCCGCGCTGGTCGCTGCCGGCGACGGCATGGGCGCCGAAGCCGATGGCGTGCAGCTCCCGGCCTCCGCCGTTCAACTCCTGGTGGGCGATGACGCCATGGGTCGCGCGGTGGCGGCCAGCCGCGCCTTGCGGTCCCAGGACAAGGATATGCAGGCCGCCCAGAGCACCCTGGCCGAGATTGGCGGCGTGCTCTCGGGTACGGATGAAGCCATCGGCACCTTTAGCCGCGGCCGCCAGTCGCTGCTTCGCGTGCGCGATGACGGACTTCAGCTGCGCAACCAGCTCATCACCCTCGAAGTGCAGCACCTCGCCGATACCGACGGTCTGGAAAAGGCCCAGGCCCAGGGCATCCGCGAACAGCAGGACGTGCTGGCCATCCGCGCCCAGGAGGTCCAGGGCGTCGAGTCGGCGCGCACCGATCGCTACCAGGTCCACGAGGACCAGGTGCGGGCCGTGCAAGAGGTCGCCGGTCGCCTGCGGCGCATGATCGACGAGCTCGACTCCGAGGCCACCGCCACCCGGCGGGTGCTGGTGGGCAAGCGCGCGTCGATGAGCGTCGGCGATGTCGAACGCGTCGAAGGTGATCTCGCCCAGGTCGAGACCCAGCTGAAGACGGCCAAGGCCGCCCTCGAGGCCATCGGCTCCGACGCCACCCGGCGACAGGTGATGGCGTCGGTGCCCCGCGGTCGGGCCGATGACACCGACAGCCAGCGCGCGCTGCTCGCCGAGGACTACGACAACCTCCACAAGGGCCTTGCGCGCTACCGTGCCGGCGCCACGGGCGACCCCGCACCCCTTCGCCAGATCGACGAGATGTGGGCGCGGGTCAATGGGCTGGACAACCGGTCCCACGAGATCCGCGACCAGCTCGAGAGCGCCGAGTCGCGCGAGGTCGCCCTGTTGCGCGAGGGCGTGAACAGGCAGGTGGTCGTCGTAGACGCCCTGGCCGCCGAACTCGAGGCTGCCGAGTCCGGCTCGGACCTGCTCGCCGGGCGGATCACCCGCACCGGCTTCGGCCGCCTGGCCGACCAGCTCTACGCAAATATCATGGAAGCGGACATGGGCATCGTTGATGTCTATTGGCTCCGCAAGACCGAGGTCGTGGACGAGCGAACGCGCTTGGCCACCGAGCGGAGCGAGCGCCTGCGTGAGCTCGACGAGCGCTTCAACCTCATCCGCCAGAAGATCGAGGACTAGCGCGATGTCGATGCGAATCGCCGGACTGCTGGCCCTCTTGCTGGGCCCCCGCGTCGCCAACGCCAAGGAGCCCACGCCGGTTCCGGGCTTGCCGACAGCCGCTGCCGTGGAAGACGGGCGCACGGACAAGGCCGAGGTCGCCGCCTTCCGAGAGACCGTCAAGCGCTACGTCGAGCGCATGGGCGAGTTCGAGGGCGACGCCCGGCGTTGGGTGGACTTCCGCGAGGCCGAAGAGCGCGGCTTGCTGGACTCCAACTACAGCGCCATCATCCGGGATCTGGATGAGGATGACCGCGCCCTGCGGGGCACCGCCGCCCGGCGTTTCGAGTCCTTCCTCGAAAAATACCCCGACACCGTGCACAGCCCGCACGTGATGTTCCGCCTGGCAGAGCTCTACTACGAGCAGACCGAAGAGGACTTCGCCGTCGCCGACGCCGAGTTCCGCCGCTTCATGGACAACCTGTCCGAGGAGCAGTTCGACCAGATCCCCGAAGAGCCCACCAAGAATTTCCGTCGTTCGGTGGCCCTCTACGAGCAGATCATCGAGCGCTACCCCGACTACCAGTATGTCGACGGCTGCTACTACATGCTCGGCTATGTGCTGAGCGAGCGCAATTCGGCCCAGTTCGACGAGAACGCGGGTCTGGAGCGTTTCTCCGAGCTGATTCGGCTCTTCCCCAAGAGCCAGTTCGCCTCGGGCGCCCACCTGCGCATGGGCGAGTACTTCTTCGACTACAACAAGATCGACGAGGCCATTCCGCACTACGAGCAGGTGGTGGCCCTCGAGGGTCCCGAAGGCAGCCTCTACGACGAGGGCCTCTACAAGCTGGCCTGGTCGGAGTACCGTCGCTCCAACTACGACCGCGGGCTCGTGCTGCTCAACCAGCTCTTGGACTGGTCCGAGGACTACTTCGCCCGCAAGGGCAAGGAGTCGGCGATGGCCCCCGAGGCCATCGAATACACCGCGATCTCCTTCTCGGATATGGCCGACCTGCGCGGGCAGCACCCCTTGGACGTGGCCAGGTCCTTCTATGTCAAGAACGGCGCCCGGCCCTACGAGGACAAGGTCTACAAGCGCCTCGCCGACGTCCTGACCCAGCAGGCTCGCTACGACTACGCCATCGACGTCTACGGCTTCATCCAGCAGCGCTGGCCGGAGGACCCCGAGAATCCCGACTTCATGTGGAAGGTCGCGACCTTGCACATGTCCAAGTCCCCGGTGGACCGCGAGGCCGCCCAGACCTCCATTCGCTCCCTCAACGAGCTCTACGGCGACAAGAGCGCCTGGTGGAAGGCCAATCGGAACAACCCCGACGCCTTGGCCGTGGCCCGGGGCTACATCGAGAAGTCCCTGGCCGGCGTCGCGACGACCTACCACACCCAGGCCCTCGAGACGGGTGCGCCCACCGACTTCCAGAAGGCCGCGACCTACTACCGCGAATACCTCGAAAAATTCCCCTTCGCCGAGGACTATTACGAGCTGCAGTGGTATCTCGCCGAGACCTTGTTGCGCAGCGGCGACACCACGGGCGCGGAGCGCGAATACCAGCAGCTGCTCAAGGCCGGCGAGCACAACTACAAGGAGGCCTCGCTCTGGTACCTCCGCGCCATCGCCTATGGCGCGGTCAAGGACAAGTACGGTCCGGTCCAGACCCTGCCCCAGGACGCCGTGGTCGAGAAGAAGGTCACCACGGCCAGTGGCGAGCGTCCGGTCTACCAGATCGGTGCCGACCACCAGGTCCTGATTGACAGCTCGGATGCGGTGGTCAAGGCCGATTTTGGCGCGGCCCTCGCCCGCATCGACGCCCAGATCCTCGAATCCTCGGACAAGGACAAGGTCGAGACCCTGAAGCGCGAGCGTGAATACGTCGCCCCCATCGCCGAAGGCGCCGACAAGAACCGGCACGCCATCGCCTACCAGGCGGCCCAGATCCTCTTCGCCCACGGCCACTACGCCGAAGCCCGGCCGCGCCTGCAAGAGATCATCGAGCGCTACCAGTGCACCGACGAGGCCGCCTATAGCGCACGCCTCGTGGTCGACACCTTCATCGCCGAAGACGACTGGAGCAATGTCCGCAAGTACTCCGCCCTCTACGCCAGCCAGAACCTCGGCTGCGGCCAGGGCAATATGGACGCGGTGGCCGAGCTGGGCGACCTCGAACAGCGTGCGGCCCTCAAGGAGATCGAACAGCTGGTCAGCCAGGACAAGCGCGAGGAGGCGGCCGAGGCCTACCTGAAGTTCATCTCGGACTACCCCAAGGCTCCGCCCGAGATCATCAAGAACGCGCTCTACAACGCCGCCAACAACTTCGAGCGCGTGGGTCGTCTGGACGACAGCATCCGGCTCTTCAAGCAGTTCGTCGCCAGCTACCCCAACGACGAGCTCAGCCGGCCGCTCTACTTCCGCCTCGCCGACAACTACGCCCGCGCCCTCGAGCTCGACCAGGCCATCAAGTACTACGAGGCGCTCTACGATGTCACCAATGGTGCCGGCAAGGCCTATGGCGACGCCCCCGCGGCCCTGTTCAACGCAGGTTTCTTGCGCATCGGCCTCAGCGACTACGAGGGCGCAGCGCGCACCTTCGAGCGCTACGAGCGCGAGAATTCCGCTGAGCCCGATGCCGAGCAGGTGCTCTTCATGGCGGCAGAGCAGTGGGGCCGGGTGAGCCCGACCCGCGAGATGAGCTTCCTCAAGGACTACCTCAAGCGCTACCCGAACCAGGCCCCCGACCACGTCATCCAGGCCCTGTTCCGCATCGCGCAGCTCACCGAAGAAGCCGGCCGGGGTCGGGATGCTGATCGCGCCTGGTCGGATCTCGAGGCCGCCTACGACGGCCTGGCCCCCTCGGGCAAGGTCGGTCCCGCCGGCCGCAAATATGCTGCCCAGGCCGCCCTGCGCGACGTCATGACCGAACTCGAAGCCTTCAAGACCGTGCCGGACAAGGTCAAGAAGAGCGAGAGCAAGTACGCCGAGCTGCTGCTGCAGCGCAAGGACGAGCTGCCCGCCATCGAGCAGCGCGCGGGCGCGCTGGTGGCCAAGTACAAGGACTTCGAGAGCAGCTCTGCCGCCCTCTATGCGCTGGGCACGGCCTACCTCGCCTATGCGGACATGCTCTACCAGGCGCCGGTGCCGGCCGAGGTCAAGGCGGACCCCGAGTTCGAGATCATCTACTACGAAGAGCTCGACAAGCTGCGCATCCCGCTGGAAGACAAGGGCAAGACGCGCCTGGTCGCGGTGCTCGATACCGCCAAGCAGGAGCACACCTGGACGAAGTGGCAGACCATCGCCATCGATGAGCTGGCCCGTCGCTTCCCCGCGGAATTCGCCCCGGAGAAGCAAGAGCTTCGCGGGGTGCTCCGCGACAGTCATGTGCCCCGCGCCGCGGCCCAGACGGTCGAGCTGGCCGCGCCCGCGACCGAAGCCGGTGCGACCGCCCCCAAGGAGACCCCATGAACGCGCCGCGCCTCCCGCGGGCCCCTCGGCTCGCTGTCGCGCTGCTCCTGGGCGGCCTCATCGGCTGCGGGCCCAAGGCGCCGCCCGCCGCGCCGGTCGCGCCGGTGGAGGCCCCGGCCGAGGGCGCGGTGCCCGGCCTGGCCCCCGAAGTCGTGGCCGCTGCCAACCGGCAGGCCTTCGAAGACAAGGTCGCCACCGCGGTCGCCCAGCTCAGCACCGGCCTTCCCGAAGACGCCCGCAAGGCCATCGACGGCCTGCGCCCCCTGATGGTCGAGCACCCCGACCAGGCCGCCCTCTACTTCAACGAGGGTGTGGGCTTCGAGATCCTTGGCGACAAGGCGGGCGCCCGCAAATCCTACCTGCGCGCCACCGATATCGATCCGGCCTTTGCGCCGGCCTGGCTCAATATGGGCGCGATGTCGGAGCGAGAGGGCGAGTATGAGCGGGCCCTCCAGAACTACCGGGCGGGCTTGCGCGCCGCGCCGGACAACACGGACCTGACGGTCGCGTCGGTGAGCGCCCTTCGGCGTTTGCGCCGATTCGACGAGGCCGAGCGCCTGGCCAAGGCGGCGATCAAGGGCGACGCCAACAATATTCTGGCCTACAACAACCTGGGCCTGGTCTACCTCGACCAGGGCAAGCTCGAGCTGGCCCAATTCGTCTACCAGCGGGCCTTGATGGCGGTGCCCGGCGCAGACAGCAACCCCCTTATCCACTGCAATCTGGGCCGGGTCTTCCTGGCCCAGGACAAGCGTCCAGACGCCCGCAGCGAGCTGGACAAGGCCCTGGTCCTCGACCCGAAGCTCGTGACGGCGATGCTGGCCCTGTCGGACTTCCACCTCGAGAACCGGGACTGGGACAGTGCGGCCCTGCTGTTGGAGCGGGCGCGGGAGCTCGAGCCCGAGAACCCCGCCATCCGGCTCAACCTGGGCGTGGCATACCGCGGCCAGGGCAAGTTCGACGAGGCCGAGCGCGCCTATCAGAAGGCCATCGAGCTGGACCCCAAGAACCTCGATCCCTACTTGAATCTTGCGGTGCTCTACGGCGACCACCAGCAGGCTTTCGACAAGGCCCTCAGCACCTTCAAGCGCTACACCGACCTCGGTGGGCAGCGGCGCGAGCTGGCCGAGACCTGGGCTGCGGACATCGAAAAGAAGAAGAAGGAGGTCGAGCGCCAGAACGAGCTGGCCCGGAAGCGCAAGGAGCGTGACAAGGCCCGCGAGGATCGCCAGAAGCTGCTCGACGAAGAGAAGGCGCGGGAGGCCGCAGAGAAGGCGGCCCAAGAGGCCGCTGCGCCGGCCCCGGCCCCGGCTCCAGCACCAGCACCAGCACCAGCCCCCGCCCCGGCTCCAGCCCCGGCTCCAGCCCCGGCTCCAGCACCAGCCCCAGCCCCCGAACCGGCCCCTGGCACCAGTGGCACCGTCGGGGGGGGCAGCGCCGGCGTCAACGCCGCAGCCCTGGGCACCTCCTGCGCCGCGATCGGGGCCTGCGGCACCGGCCTGGAATGCGCGGCGGACTCGGTCTGTCGTGAGGTGGGAACTGCCGGCACCTTTGGCATCGGAGTCGGCTGTATGGCAAGCTCTGACTGTGCCTTTGGGCTGAGCTGTGTCTCCAATGCCTGTGCTGCAGCCGCTCCGGCTGTCCCGGCCGGAAGTCAAGGAACTGTAGGGGGCGGAACTGGAAGCCCCTGGGGAGGTCAATGATGGGCAAGCTGTTGAAGGGTGCCCCGCTGCTCATGGCGGCTCTGCTTCCCAGCTCTGCACTGGCCCAGGGCCGGCGCATCGTGATCGAAGAGACCGTGATCGAAGGCAAGGTCCAGAAGCCAGAGATCACGATCTTCATTTCCCGCCAGAATCTCGACACCGACTACAACCTTGTGCTCCGGGAATCCTTTATTCCCAAAATCGTGCAGAGCCTCGAAAAGAAGCCGTTCTAGGCAGGATCTCCTCGGGTGTCCGAGGCAGTCTGACACCGACTTCACAAGGCCCCGGTGACATAATCGGGGCCGTCCAGTAGATTCCCCCAGGCCAATCGGGACCGCAGGCTCCAGGCAGCGCGGTCCTTTCCCCGTCCCTGATCAGTCCGATTCCCCCAGGAGGGTTGCAGATGGACTTTCTCGTCAACTCAATGCACAAGGGTGGCCCGTTCATGTGGCCCATCCTGGTCACAGCGGTCTTCGCCCTCGCGATCGCCTTCGAGCGGCTGTACTACATCCTGTTCCGCGCGAACATCAATGGTACGGCGTTCATGGCCCAGATCCAGAAGCTGATCATGGCCAACAACATCGACCGCGCGATCAAGCTCTGCAACGCCGAGCCCAACGCTGCTCTTCCCCGCGTGCTGAAGGCCGGTATGACCCGCGCCAACCGCAGCGAGGTCGAGATTCAGAACGCCGTTGACGAGTCGGTGCTCGAGGTCTTTCCGCTCCTCAACAAGCGGTCGAGCTTCCTGCCCATGCTGGCCAACGTCGCCACCCTGACCGGTCTGCTCGGGACCATCCAGGGTCTGATCATGGCCTTCGAAGCGGTGGCCCACGCCTCCGCCGAGTCCAAGCAGTCGCTGCTCGCGGCCGGTATTTCGACCGCCATGTTCACGACCGCCGCCGGCCTCGTGGTCGCCATCCCGACCCTCGTGCTGCACTCGCTGGTCGCCAGCCGCACCACGAAGATCATGGACGAGATCGACCAGTACGCGCTCAAGACGGTGAACCTCCTCGGCGCTCGCCGTCGCGGCACCCTCAAGGACGACGGGGCCCAGGCCACCGCCTGAGCCCGGTATGTGGTGCGCCCCGAGTTCGTCGAATGGACGGGCCGGGGCGCATCCTTCATCCACGCCTGAATCCGTCGCAAACGGAGCTCTCTCATGGCAGTCAAAAGGCGGACGGAAGAGGAGCAGGAGCTGAACCTGACTCCAATCATGAATCTTGTTACGATTCTGATTCCCTTCCTCATCATGGCCGCGCAGTTCATCAACCTTGCGGTCATCGACAGCACGCTGCCGGCCATCGGGCCGCCGCAGCCGGTCGAAGAAGAGCCCGAGAAGCCGCCGCTCAATCTGAGCCTGGCGGTGACGGACAAGGGCATCACCGTGCTGGGGGCCGATGCGGTCCTCCATCCCGATGGTGCGCCCCCGGTCGTTGAAGGCGAGGAGCGCCCCCCCACCGTCCCTTGCAAGACGGGTGGCGAGTGCACTGGCGTCGATGACTACGACTGGGAAGAGCTGCGGCGGATCCTCGGCCTGATCAAGGACGAGTACCCCGACGACGAGAACGTCATCATCGTGCCGGAGAACGATCTCCGCTACGAAGTGATCGTGTTCACCATGGACACCAGCCGGGACAACCCCGAGAACAAGACGCCTGAGGGCAAGGCCCGGGTGCTCTTCCCCTACGTCGTCATCGCCGGTGGAGCGATGTGAGCCCCGGCTCACATCGGAGGACCCATGAAGAAAGCTACCCGTCGCAACAAGTTGGATGCGAGCCTGAACATCAACTCGATGATGGACATGATGACCATCATCCTGGTGTTCTTGCTCAAGAGCTACTCCACCACGGATGTCTCGGTCGCCCCCAGCGACAACCTCCAGCTGCCCTTCTCCTCCGCTGAAAAGGCGCCGGAGATGTCGGTGAACCTGGTGGTTGAGAAGGGGCAGCTGGTGGTCGATGGCGTGCCGGTGATGGCCCTGACCAAGGTGCCGGATCCCGACAAGCCGGGCAAGGACACCGTCGCCGTCCCCGAGGACGAGATGCGTGGCCAGACCATCACCAAGCTCTACGACCGCCTGCTCGAAAAGGCAGAAGCGGCCAAGAAGCTCGGGGATAGCTCCGGCAACCCGGACCTGGCCTTCAAGGGCCGGATCCTCCTTCAGGTGGACAAGGACATGCCCTTCTCGGTTCTGCGCTCGGTGATGTACACCGCGGGGCAGGCCCAGTTTGGTGAGTTCAAGTTCGTGGTGTACAAGCAGGAGTAGGAGGCGGTCCTGGACCCCCGGCTTTCGCCAATGGCGCCCGCCCAGCCGTCGTCACGGTCTTCACGGACTGCGGGGGCGACGGGTAAGGGCGCCTCTTGCGCGAAGTGGGGCTTGGCGTCTATCGTCCTGGTATGGAGAACCCCCCCCCGGGTGTTCGGTGCCAGGGTTCGTATGGTCTCGGGCAAGGCAGAAGGCGGGCAGATGGAATACCGGCCAATGAACCGAAAGGTTTGCGAACCAGTTCCGATTCTCAAGGTCGGACACCCTGGCATCTTGGGGTGCGGGGAACGGATGGCTGAGGATCGGATCCGGCTGGTACCCCGCACCTTGCCGCGCCCGGAGCAGAGGAAGCTCAAGCATGGCTGACAACGCGAACACGCAGCAGCAGCAGGCGAAGGTCCTACGGATCGGCGTCGTCCAGGGCGGAAAGGTCGTTCACGAGCGACTGATCAAGCCGGGGCAGAACGTCACCATCGGGGAATCGCCCAAGAACACCTTTGTGTTCGCCGCTGAAGGCCTCCCGAAGCGCTTCACGCTCTTCCAGGCGAAGGGCAGCGCCTATGTGCTGAACTTCACTGATCAGATGAATGGGAAGGTCCAGCAGCCGGACGGCATTGTGGGCCTGGACCAGGCCCGCCAGGGCGGGGACAAGCGGGGGGGCCAGCACTCGCTGCCCCTATCGCTCAAGACCCGCGGCAAGGTCATGGTGGGGGATGTCACAGTCCTCTTCCAGTTCGTGGCTGCGCCGCCCGAGTCCGCTCGCAAGCTCGCCCGGCAGGACTTCCGGCCCAAGCTTCTCGAAGAGGACGATCCCGTCTTCCTGGGCTTCTTGGCCCTGTGGAGCGCCGTCGCCGCGGTCCTGATGATCTATGTCTGGAATACCGAGCCGGTGGAGCTCGTGAACCTCGATGAGATCCCCGACCGCTTCGTGACGATCCTCCAGGCCCCGGCCGAGGACAGGCCCCCTCCCGAAGAGATCAAGCCAGAGGAGGATCCCAATATCGAAGGCGAGAAGGTCAAGAAGGAGGAGGAGAAGGCCGAGCAGGCCAACAAGGAGCCCAAGACCAAGGATGAGGCCGTGGCCGAGGCCAAGCGCATCGAAAAGAAGCGCGAGGACGCCATTGCTAAATCCAAGCTCCTCGCCGGCCTGATCGGCACCCGGGGTGAGAACAACTCCGGCAAGCAGATCGAAGACGTCTTCGCCGAAGGGGACGCCAACTTCCAGGACCTGCAGTCCGCGCTGCAGAGCGTGGATGGCGCGGGGGTCGCATCCGAACAGACCCTCGCCATGAAGGGCTCCACCCAGGGTGGCGGGCGTGGGGACTCCAGCATCGGAGACCTCAATACCAGCGGCGGTGGCGGCAGCTCCAGCGTGGGCTCGGTGGCCAGCGCGGCCCCCAAGAAGGTGTCTGCCACCTTGGGCACCATGGACGTGGCCTCTGGCGAGAGCGCCGACGCCATCCGTGATGTGGTCAAGAAGTACCAGGGCCAGATCAAGTCCTGCTACGACCAGCAGCTCAAGGTGAACCCCAACCTGAGCGGTCGTGTGGCGGTCTCGGTCGAGATCAGCGCAGGGCGGGTGACCACCGTGGTCGTCGAAGAGAACTCCACGGGCGACGACGCGCTGGGCTCCTGCATCACCAAGCGTATTCGCGGCTGGCGCTTCCCCACTGAGGTCACCGACAGCCTCTACCTGCCCTTCGCTCTCAACGCCTCCTGAAGCGGCACTGGCGGCGGGTTCAAGGCCCGGCCCACCAGGGGTCGGGCCTCTTGTCCTTCGCGTAGTAAGGGGAGTGAAATGGTCAGACTTGCTCAAGCGGGTCATGGACCCGTGCGATAAGGGTTATGGGATTGCGCTTGTCGCCTCCCGGTTGACGCGGGCCTCCTGCCTCGTCTAGTATGGGAGACGGTTCGAACTCGGAGGATGGCATGAGGCAGTGGACCCTGAACCAGTGGCTGACGACTGGAATTACCGCTGTCGCCTTCATGGCGCTGGTCACCCCCGCCCCGGCTCAGGCCCAGGACGGCCCGATCACCAGCGACGTGGAGATCGCCTCCAACACCTCGTCGGCCCAGAAGCTCGACTTCGGCCGCAGCGCCTTGGGCGAGATTGAGGCGGCGGATGAACGGGCGGCCAAGCTCGTGGACATCGCCACCCGCGGCAACGATCCCGACGAGATCAAGTGCGTGAAGGGCAAGCAGGCCTCCATCAAGGCCATGCACGACGTCGCCAAGATGGCCCAGGCCGCGATGATCGACGCCATGGGGTCCAACCCCCTTCGCGTGGACAGTGAATTCCGCAAGATCGCGGTGTCGCTGTCCAAGGTTCGGCAGTTCATCGCAGAGGCCGAGGCCTGTGTCGGTGGCGCTGCCGCCGTGGACGGTTCGACCGAGATTGAAGTCAGCGCCGACGCCGTCGCCGAGGGCGACGACACGTCCCCCCTGCTCGGGGCCGACGCGCTGGGGGGCGAGGTCAACCCTCCCCAGACCAGCCCCTTCCAGTAGCCCCCCCCTGAAGCGAGCCTTGCAAAGGGGATCCGACGCCGAGAGTGGGGCTTGCACTCGCCGCCCCAACCGGTCAAAGTGCGGTGTCCCGTCGGGGGCAAGGCTCACGCTGCTCCAGTCGCAGAGATTGCTCATGCAGATTCAGAAGTTCGCTCACCACATCCGGGGTCCCCTCCTGGCCTCGGCCCTGTGGAGTGGAGCAGCTGCTGCAGCACCTGGCGACCACATCCGGTCTGGCAATGCCGAGCTCACGCCGGCCATTGGCGTGTGGGGGGGGTGGCGATCAAACGTCTACCTTCAAGAGGGTGAGCTGGGCGGCGGGGTGCCGGTTCAGCCGGGCGCCTTCATCGAGGTCAAGCCAAGCCTGAAGCTCAAGGTTGAGAGCCAGGACGTCAAGCTCAAGCTGGGGGCGGCCTATTCGCCTCGGCTCTACCTGAACTCCGAGCTGTCCAACCTCAACCGCTTCTCCTTCTTCGACGTCGGCGGACAGCTCCACCTGCTCCCGTCCTCGGTGGTGGGTCTCAAGCTCAACGAGGCCTTCAACATCTTCGGCCGCGAGACCGAGGCCGAGTCTGCAGATTGGGCCTACCTGACGGTGCTGGACAACAGCGCCTCGGGCTACTTGTCGGTGCATCCGGGCAGCTCGATGGAGATCGACCTGGGCGGGCGCTTTGACTTCACCGACTACAAGACCGACGAGGACACCAACCCCCTGGTGACGGGGCAGGGCGGTGCTTTGGGCCTGGCCTCGTTGAATAGCCGCATGGCCTATGGCCCGCGCGCCGCCCTCTCGTGGAAGTTCCTGCCCAAGACCGCCTACCTCTTCGAGTATTCGCAGAGCTGGTATCGGTGGAAGGACAATTTCCTCTATGCCCGCGGTGACGGCCTGAACCCGTCGCCAGAGAACAACTTCAATGCCTACCTCGGCATCCCCGACAGCATGGAGCTTCGGCTCTCGACGGGCTTGCGCGGGCGCTTCACCGAGAAGCTCATCCTCGGCCTGCAGCTCGGCCTGGTGCGCATGACCTACGACGAGCAGTCGGTCATCGACGACGCCGCCGACAGCGCCGTCGGCGTCGATCTGGGAAATGACACCAACGCATCGGCCCAGGGATTCGACCAGGACCTGAAGGCCGGTCTCGGGGTGGACGCAGAGATCGGCTACGACTTTGTGAAGGACAACCGGGTGACCCTTGGCTATCGCCGGGACTACGCCGACATCTACTTCACCAACTTCGTGGCCTACCACCAGTTCACCGTGGCCTACTCTGGCTTGGTGGCGGAACGGTTGAAGCCTGAGCTCAGCATGAGCCTGCGGCGCGAGACCTACCAGGGCGAGATCGCGCGCCTGGACAACTTCTTGCGTTTCCGCGGCGACCTCACCTACAAGATCACCAAGTACCTGGATGTCTCGGGCGGTGCCTGGTGGACCCAGCGTGCCAGCGTGGACACCCCCGGTGACGACGCCTTGCTCGATGCCAACGGCTCCATCGAGTATGACGACGTGAACGTCCACCTCGGCCTGACCTTCACCTACTGAGACGCGGCGCCCGCCCCCGATGGGGCTGGGCGTCCAGGCCCATGGGCCCCGCGCTCAGTAGCGGGGCGCGCGCGCCCAGGTCGCTGCAGTGGCGACGATCGCGTCGATGTCTTCGTGCTGGGGCTGCCAGCCCAGGACGCTGCGGGCGCGGTTGGCCTGGGCGAAGAGGGCAGGGGGATCGCCCGGCCGGCGATCGGCGAGGTCGTGGGGCACCGCCATGCCGGTGACCCGGTGGATGGCCGCCAGCACCTCGCGAACCGTGGTGCCGATGCCGGTGCCCAGGTTCAGGCCCATGCCGGCGTGGCCCTGAAGCAGGCGCTCCACCGCGAGGCGGTGCGCCTCGGCCAGGTCGAGGACGTGCACATAGTCGCGCACGCAGGTGCCGTCGCGGGTCTCGTAGTCGGTGCCGAAGAGCTTGAGCGGCGGCCGCTGCCCCATGGCGGCGGCGAGGGCAAGCGGGATGAGGTGGGTCTCGGTGGCGTGGGATTCGCCCAGGGCCCCATCCAGGGTCGCGCCCGCCGCGTTGAAGTAGCGCAGCGCCATGATCTGCATGCCCTCGCGCTCGCGGCAGGCATCCAGCAGCTCCTCCACCATGCGCTTGCTGTCGCCGTAGGGGCTGACCGGCTTGCGGGGGTGGTCCTCGTCCAAGGGCAGGTAGACGGGGTCGCCATAGATCGCGCAGGTCGAAGAGAAGACCAGCCGGCGCACGCCTGCGTCCTGCATGCACTGCAGCAGGGTGGCGGTGCCGCCGGTGTTGACGTCGTAGTAGCGCAAGGGATGGGACACGCTCTCGCCCACCAGGCTCTTGGCGGCGAAGTGCATGACCGCGTCGAAGCGCCCCGCGCCGAGCACCGCCGACAAGCGGCCGCGGTCTCGGATGTCTCCGACGTGCAGCGTTCCGGTGGCAGCCGCCCGATGTCCGGTGGACAGGTCGTCATAGGTCTCGACGTGGTGGCCGGCCTGGGCCATCGCCCAGGCGCAGATGCTGCCGATGTAGCCAGCGCCGCCCACAACCAGGATCCGGGATGCCATGGACACTCCTCCAATCACAGACCCCCGCCTCTTATGGCGACGCATGGGCCTGGGCACATTCAGGTAAGACCTGATGCTTTCCAATGACGTGTCAACGGCAATCCGATACGATGGGCCGGACGAAGCCATGAGCCCCCGGAGGTCCTCGGTGTCGCGCAAGCGCTCTACATCCACTCGGAGCACCAAGGCCGCGCCGGCGCGGACCAGCGCACGGGCCCCCCGAGGCCGGTCCGCGGGCTCCGAAGGGACGGGTCGCCGCCGGTTGTGGCAGATCTCTCTGCTGCTGGGCATGCTCGGTTGCGGCTTCGCTACCCTGGCGCTGGCCACCTACAACCCCGCCGATCCCGCCTTCTCGCGGGCTGGTGAGGGGGCCGTGGCGAACGCCGCCGGCCCCGTTGGCGCCTGGGTCGCTGACATCCTCTTGCAGGTCTTCGGCTATGGCGCAGGCGCCCTCGCGGTGCTGGGGCTGTTCTTTGCGCTGCGGCTCGCAGGCCGCGAAGTGGGTGGGTTGGCCCGCTGGTTCGCCGGCTGTGGCCTGCTCTGGGTGGTGCTGAGCGCCCTGGCCCTGATCGCCCCTGCCGACGGCGCGGACGCCTTCCCGTCAGGGGGCCTGGTGGGCGCAACCTCGTCGGTGATGCTGGTCGAGCTGGTCGGTCCGGTCGGCGTCTGGATCGTGTTGCTGGGTGTGGCCATGGTCTCGCTCACCTGGCTGATCAAGGTGGACTGGGAGGTGGTGGCGGGCCACGCGGTTGGGGGCGCCGAGCGTGCCTTGCCCCAGGTGGGGGCTGCGGGCCGACGGGCCCTGGGGGGCGCGCTGGGTGCCGGTCGGCGGCTCTCCGAGCGCCTGCGCAGCGGTGACGGGGACGAAGGGCTGGACGAGTACGACGTCTATGACGAGACGGGCAGCATCCACACGACCGACCCCTCGGTGGACGAGCAGGCCCCCTCCAGCGTGGAGGAGCCCAACAAGACCCGCCGCTTGCTGCCCCGGTTGCCCATTCCCATCGATGCGGAGCCGGCCGTGGGCGCCCTTGGCTTTGCGACCGCGTTGCCCATGGAGGCATCGGGCCGGGACACCCAGGCCGACACGCCGGCCCAGCAGACCCAGTCGGGCGCCCGCGAGCTGGTCGAGGTGGAGTGGGAGCCCACGGCCCACCCCGACTCGGTCCTGCCGGCCACCGGGCCCTCCGTGGACACCGAGGCCGACGACGAGGTCTACCTGGACCTGCCCTCGCACCTGGGTCCGATGCCCTCGGTGGCCCATGAGCCCATCGAGGCGCGTCCTGCCCCCGCCCACCG
>JAGYJW010000040.1 GCA_018401435.1 Deltaproteobacteria bacterium
CGCCGCCCAGGCCGGCCCCTGGTTGCGCGGCCCGGGCGAGCTCTATGCCAAGCTGGGCGACTCCCGCCTTCGGGCCGACCGCTTTGTCGCCCCCGATGGGCGCCCCCAGCCCGGCGCGACCCACACCAGCCACACCGCCAGCCTCTACGCCGAGATTGGGCTTGTGGAGCATCTTCAGGCGGTGGTGCTGTTGCCGGCGGTGGCCGCCCGCAATGACTTCGGCGAGGCCCGCACCACCCAGCGAGGCCTGGGCGACGCCCAGCTGGGCCTGGCCCTGGGGGAGGAGCTGGGCGGCCGGCTGCCCGTGGCCCTGCTGCTGAGCGCCAAGCTCCCCCTCTACGACAACGCCGATCTGCTCGCTTATGGGCCCTCAGGCAGCCGCTTTCCGGCCCTGGGGGATGGGCAGGTGGACCTCACCGCCTTGGTGAGCGCCGGCAGCGGCCTGCGCCTGGGACCCTTGCCGGGCTGGGCCGCCCTCGAGGCGGGCTACCGCCACCGGAGCGCGTGGTGGATGGGCGACTCCAGTCTGCCCGACCGGGTCCTGGTGGATGGCATCCCTTGGGGGGTCGAGCTGGGTGTCAGCCCGCGGCGGCTGGAGCGCGAGCTGGGCTGGCTGCAGCTGCGGGCCTCGGGCCTCTTCAACCTGGGGCCCAGCGACAACACCCGGGCCTGGGCGGAGCTGTCTGCGGGGCTGGGGCTGAGGCTCGCGCGGGGGCTCTCCTTCGAAATGGGCGCAGGAAGCATGTTCTGGGGACAGAACACCGCGCTGGGCCACCGGCTGGACGCCGCTTTGAGCCTGCGCATCTGAACCCCCGGGGCGGCGGACGCGATAACGGTGGCTTCCATCCGGGGCCGCCCATGTCGCGCCAGATCCGCATCGCCTCCTTGATCTGGGGGGCCTCCATCCTGCTGTCGCGGGTGATCGGCCTCATCCGCGAGGCCGTCTTCGGGCGGGTGCTGGGCACCTCGGGGCAGGCCGACGTCTACCTTGCCGCCTTCCCTTTCGCCGATTTCCTCAACTATCTTCTGGCGGCGGGCGCCCTCAGCATCGTCTTCATCCCCATCTTTGGCGGCTACCTCGCCCGCGGTGAAGAGGACAAGGGCTGGGAGGCCTTCAACGTCATCGGCACCTTCGCCACGGCGCTGATTGGCGTAGGCGTGATCGCGATGTGGCTGGCCGTGCCGGCCCTGGTGCCCATCGCCGCGCCGGGCTTTGACGCCGCCCAATCGGCCCAGCTGGTGACCATCGCCCGGATCATCGTGCCAGCGCAGATCTTCCACGTCCTGGGCGGCCTGATGAGCGCCGCGCTGCAGGCCCGGGACCGCCACACCTTGCCGGCCCTGGCGCCGCTGGTCTACACCGGTGCAATCATCGTGGGCGGCCTGGCCCTGGGCTCCGCCGAGGGCTTCGCCTGGGGCGTGCTGGTGGGCAGCTTCCTTGGCCCCTTCTTGCTCCCCTTGCTCGGCGGGTTGCAGAGCGGCATGCGCATCCGGCCCCGCATCGACCTGGGCCACCCCGATCTGCGCCGCTACCTGTGGCTGAGCCTGCCCATCATGCTGGGCTTCTCGATCGTGGTGGTGGACGACTGGATCGTCACGCGGGTCTCGTCCACCCTGCAAGAAGGATCGGTGGCCATCTTGCGCTATGCCAAGAACCTGATGCGGGTGCCCATGGGGGTCTTCGGGCTGGCCACCGGGGTCGCGGCCTACCCCACCCTCACCCGGCTGGTGGCCAACAACCAGCACCAGCAGGCCTATGAGACCCTGGCGGGGGCTGTGCGCATGATGCTGGTGATGGCCTTTGGGGCCCAGGTGCTGCTCACCGTCGCCGGCGAGGACATGGCCCGGGTGATCTATGGCGGCCGCATCAGCGACGAGAACTATCGCCTGCTGGGGCTGAGCCTCTCCATCCTCAGCCTGGGGCTGTGGGCATGGGCGGCACAGACCGTGGTGGCCCGCGGCTTTTATGCCCGGGGAGAGACCTGGCTGCCCACGCTGGCGGGCAGCGGCGCCGCCTTGGCCTGCTACCCCCTCTATGCCCTGCTGGGCGACCGCTACGGGCTGCTGGGCCTGCCTGTGGCCACCACGGTGGCCATCACCGCCTATGTGCTGGCCCTGGGCCTGGTCCTGCGCCGCCGGCACCCTGGCGCATCCGATGGCTATGGGCCCTTCTTGTTGCGGGTGCTGCCGGCCACCGGGCTGGCCACGGCGCTGGGCCTCGGCCTGGACGGGCTCGTGCAGCTGCCGCACCCCCTGCTGCAAGGCGGCCTGACAGGCACGCTGTCGGTGTTGGCCTTCTTCGGCATGCTGTTGGCCCTGCGCCTGCCCGAGGCCAGCGCCCTGGCCGCCAAGGTGCAGAGACGGCTGGGCCGACGCCCGGCGGCGGGCTGAGATGGCCGATCTGCCCCTGGTCTTGGACGGGGCCCGCCGTGGGCGGACCCTCCGCACAGACGGCGAGAGCCTGTGTTGCGCCGGCTGGGACCTGGACAGCGGGCGGCCGCTGCGCCTGCGGCTCTTGCGACCCGAGTGGGCCGCGGATCGCCACGCGGGGCTGATCCTGCTGCAGCCAGACCGCCCGGATGGGCTGGGGCGCCTGTTGCAACCCCGGGCCGGGGCCGGCTGGCCCCATCTGCGGCTGGATCTTCCGGGGGCGCCCCTCTCCGACCTGCTGCCGCTGGACGAGGCCATCGACCCCCTGCTGGCGGCCCGGGCCCTCTGCGGCGCCCTGCTGGGTGTGCTGGCCCTGGGGGGGCAGGCACCCCAGGGCGACCTGGCCGACTGGCTCTTCTTTAAGGGCGAGCAGCTCATTCTCGGCCATCTGGGCCAGCTTCGTCCCGACGGCCTGGAGGCCCTCGCCCACCTCGCCCGCGCCCTGGACCCGGAGGGGCAGGACGGCGCCTGCGCCCTGGTGGCCAGCTGGTCCGACAGCCCGCCGCCGGATCTGCCCGGCGCGGTGGCCGTGCGGTGCGCTGCCTGCACGATGATCGGGTGCGGGCCGCCCGGTCGCTGCAGGCCGCCGCCGATCGGCGCGGCACGCTGGACCGCCTGGGGCGGCTGACCGCGGCGGTGGCGGCCCTCTCGACGCGCTTGCCGCCGCCGCTCTTTGACGGCACCTTGCCCGCCGGTGGGGACGCCCCCTGTCCCTGCGCAGCGATGGGCGGACGGTGACCGCGGGCGCCGCAGACCTGTGGTCGCGGGCGGGCGGGCTGGCGGTGGGCCCCACGCGCCTGGTCTTGCGCGCCTGGGCCCAGGCAGGCCACCCGCACCACTGCGCGCCGCTGATGCGCTGGCTGCGCGCCATGTCGCGCCTGCGCAGCGCCCGGCTGCTGCTCTTGGCCCGCGCTCAGTCCGAAAACTGAACCGTCAGCAGGTAGCTGCGGGCGCAGTCCGCGCCGGAGCGCGCCCGCACCGAGATCTCCCAGAGGCCGCTGTCGTCATGCAGCAGCTGGTCGTCGATGCTCGCGGCGATGGAGCCGCTGCCCTCTTCGACCAGCAGGCGCTCCCCGGTGCTGACATTCTCGACCTGCAGCAGGTAGACGCCGCCATCGGGGATGCCGCTCAGCCCCAGGTCCACGCGGAAGATCGACCAGCCCCCATCGACGACCTCGAAGCGGTAGCGGTCCACATCGCCGTCGTCGTGCAGGCTGGCGGTCAGGTTGTGCAGGGCCGGGTCGTCGATGGCGCCCAGCAGGCTGGGGCTGGCGTCGTTGGGCTCGTAGGGATCAGCGCGCCAGGCGTCTTCATCGATGATGCCATCGCAGTTCTCGTCGATGCCATCGCAGCCGTCCACCGCGTCGGGAGAGACGCTCTGGTCTGCGTCGTCGCAGTCGCCCTGGACTTCGGAGTAGCCATCACCATCATCGTCGGTCGTCGCGGGATCGGGCTGCTCGTCCCCATTCCCGTCGCTTCCATCCTGCCCGCTGCCGCCGTCGGCTGCGCCATCGGCCGCCCCCAGGCCGCCGCTGTCCAAGGCCCGCCCCTGGCCGCTGTCCTCGCCGGTGATCTGCGTTGCAGCGGAAAAATCGCAGGCCCAGAGGCCGAAGGGGGCCAGCAGCAGAAGCAGGAGCCGGGGCAGGGCGCGCATCGGGGTGTACTGTAGCGCCGTGAACTGGACCCAGCCCTCCACCTGGATGGGGCGTCGCGTGCTTGTCACCGGCGCCTCGGGCTTCATCGGGCAGGCCCTGTGCCATCGCCTGTTGGAGGCGGGCGCCGCCGTGACCGGGGTGGCCCACCAGCGCCCCCTGCCCGATGGTGTGCCCGGCGAGGCCATCGACCTGGTCGAGGGCATCGGCGCGGTCGTGGCCGCATTGCACCCCGATGTGCTCATCCACCTCGCCGCTCCGGTGGTGCTGGACCGGGATCCGGCCCTCTACCCGCGCCTGCGCCGGGGCCTGCTGGACAGCACCGAGGCCGTGGCGCGGGCCTGTCTGGCCCGGGATGTGCGCCTGCTGCATGTCGGCACCTGTGAGGAGTATGGCGATGGCGCCGCCCCCTTTCACGAGGCGCAGGCGGCCCGCCCCGTCTCGCCCTACTCGGCCCTCAAGGCGGCCGCCTCTGCCTATGTGGGCATGCTCGGCCGAGTGGCGGGCCTGCGGGCCACGATCGTGCGCCCCTTTCGCACCTATGGCCCGGGAGATCGCAGCAGCGTCGTCGCCGCAGCCTGCCGTGCGGCCCTGGCCGGCCAGCCCCTGCCCCTGACCGACGGGGCGCAGATCCGCGAGTGGAACCACGTCGATGGCATGGTGGTCGGCTTGATGGCCGCCGCCGCGCACCCCGGGGCCGTCGGCCGCCTGCTCAACCTGGGCGGAGGTCCCCGGGCGGCGGTGCGCGACCTGGTGGCCCGGGTCTTCGCCCTGGCCGGCGCCGACCCTGGCCTGCTGCGGGTGGGCGCGCTGCCCCGCCGCCCGGGTGAGGTGGACCGCTTCTGGGGCGACCACAGCGCGGCCGAGGCCCTCTTTGGACCCCTGCCCCAGCCCAGCCTGGACGAGGGCTTGCGAGACTGCCTGGACTGGTGGGCCCAACAGCCCCAGGAGAGCGCGTGATCGGGCTGCTGTTGCTGATCGTGGCGGCCCTGGTCCACGGGCTGGACGCGCCCTGGTGGCTGCGGGGGCTGGTGATCACGCCGGCCCTTGTGTTGGGGGCCGGCCTGGGCTGGGCCCGCCGGCTCTCGCGGCCCGAAGACACCGGCCTGCAGCGCATTCTCGACGCGAGCTGGCTGGGCCTCGCCGCCACCTGGCTGGATGTGGCCCTGGTGCGCGAGGCGGGCCTGCGGGGCCCGCTGGCGGGCTGGGGCCTGCTGGCAATGGCGGCCTTGTGGGGGATCAGCGGTTGGGCCCTGTCCCGCAAGGTCGGCCTGCCCAAGCAGAGCGGCGCCCCGGTGCGCCTGGGTCTCAGCCTGCTGCTCCTGGCGGTGCTGGGGGTTGCCACCCAGCGCCAGGACGACATCGGCCGCCCCCTGGACGCCTACTGGTATGCGACAGGCGCCGAGAGCCCGGAACAGGAGCCGCTGGACCTGCGGCCCGGGCGCGGCTGGGCCTCGGTGGAGCCCCAGGGCTGGCCCGGAAGCGGGCGCCCTCAGCTGGTGCCCGATGGCCAGGCCGCCACCCTGGCCAGCCTGGAGGGGGCGCAGGGGCGCGTGACCCTGGCCGTGCGGGGGCCCATCGGCAGCCATGTGGCCGTGGGGATCAGCGCGCGGTGGTGTCCCGCGCCATGGTGGAGGCGCCCGAAGAGGGCCCGGTGCGCCGCTACCTGGAGCGCGGCACCGCGGGCCTGGTGCTGGAGGTGGACCTGGCCCCCGGCGAAGAGCTGCCAGTCGATATGGGGGGCGAGGCCCTCTACCTGCTGCCCGGCAGTGAGGCGGTGTGGGCCCTGCACGCCGAAGGCGAGCTGCGCTACACCCACTACTACCAGCTGCTCAACCAGGTCGAGAATCAGGTCTGGGCCCAAGAGCTGCTGGAGAGCCGCTGGTTCACCTGGAACCAGCCCCCGGGCTGGTCGCCCATCCTGGCCAGCACGGTGCTGCTGGTGGGCGATGATCTGCCCGCTGCAAACCTGCTCTTTCTGTGGGTTCTGCTCTTGATCGGGGCCAGCTCCTTGCGGCTGTGCTCCCTGGTTGCGCCCGGGGCCCCCTTGATGGCTGCGGCGGTGCCGCCGGCCCTGGTGGCTGCGCATGGCCTGCTGATGTTGGAGCCCGCAAGCGCCAATTTCCCCGACAGCCTCTATGCGGCCTCCGCCCTTGGCGTGGCCCTGTCCCTGGCCCGGCGAAGCCCCACCGGCTTTGGCCTGGCCGGGGCGGCGGCCCAGGCCCTGCGCTGGCCGGGCACGGTGCTCAGCCTGATGCTGCTCTCGGGTGCCGCCCTCTTCGAGGGGCTGCGACCGGGGCCCTACCTGCCCCGCCTGCTGGCCCTGGTGGGCCTCGGCGGCCTGATCGCAGGGCTGGCCGTGGCCTCTGGACATGCCGACGATCTGGCCTTCGTGCTCTATTTCGAGACCTTCCCCGAGCACTGGCACGGGGACTATGCGCCGGCCTCCCTGCTGCCGCGCATCCCCGCCTTCTATGGGCGCTGGATGGCCTATACCGGCGGGGGCATCGGGATTGCGGCCCTCTGCCTGGGCGTGGGCGCGGCCGGGCCGGCCCGCGACCGGGGGCGCGCCTTGCTGCTGGCCGCCCTCGCCTACAGCGCCCTGCTCTGCACCGTGGACCACTTCCCCACCCACTACTTCTTGCCCCTGCTGGCCCTGACCGGGCCGGCGGTGGTCGCGGGTTCGGCCAGCGTGAAGGCGCCCTGGGCCGACCTGGCCATCGCGGCGGTGCTGGTGGGCGTGGGCCTGCTCCTCTACGGCGGGAGGACCTGGTAGGTGCGGGGCCTGCAGGCCGCGCTGCTGCTCCTGTGGCTCGCCCTGTCCCTGGCCTGGCTCCGAGCGGATCACCTCGTCCGAGATGGCGACGAGGAGGGCCATGTCGGCGCGGCCGAGCTCTTCTTGCAGCAGCTGGACGAGGGCCGGATGGGCGCCTTTGCGACCGATGCGCTGTGGGGGGATCTGGGGGAGTACCCGCCGCTCTACCCGGCCGTGGTGGGGGGCTGGTGGTTCCTGATGGGCGGCGGCCAGCCGGGGATTGGCCGGTGCGCGCCATCAACCTGCTCTGGCCGATGATCACCGCCTTCAGCCTGTCTTCGCTGGCGCGGCGGCTGCACGGGGCGCGTCGGGATCCGGGGGCGGGCAGCCCCGGCGCCGAGGGCTGGGCCGCCACCGGGGCCTTCGCCGCCGCCCTGCTGCTCCCCCTCGAGAACGGGCTGGGGCGGCACTTCATGCCCGAGGGCATGCTGGTGGCTTCGGTCGCCTTGGCGGTGGCCGTGGCGGCCTGGGCCGCCGAGCGCCCGGGGCCGGGGCGCGCCCTGACGCTGGGCCCGGCGCTGGGCCTGGGCCTGCTGGTCAAGCAGACCTTCCTGCCCCTGGCCCTGGTGCCGGTGCTGGTGGCGGGGGCACGCCTGGGGCGCTGGGGCCTGCTGAGCGCGCTCTCGGCGGGCCTGGTCTCGCTCCGTGGCTGCTGGGGCACCTCGGCGACCAGCTGGCCTATGGCAGCCGCTCGGTGGGCGGCGGGGGCAGCCTGCTCGCCCTAAGCCCTCTACTACCCTGGGCCCTGCTCTTCGTGGTGGTGGGCCCGCCGCTGAGCGCCCTGGCCCTGCTCGCCGCAGGGCAGTTGGCCCGGGACAAGGGGGGGGTACACCGCCGGGCGCTGATCCTCGGCCTGGCCTGGCTTCTCGGCGGCTTGGTGATTATCACTGCTATACCAAAGAAATATCCACGGTTGGCTGCCCCGCTCTCCCCCGCCGTCGCCCTGCTGGTGGGCGCGGCCCTGGCCCGCAAGCCGCGCCTGGAGTGGCTGCTGGCCGGCGCACTGCTGCCGGCGGGCTGGCTGCTGGCGCAAAGCACGGCCGACCTGCCCATCCCGGCGCCCCCTGGGGGCGGCGTAGACGGCCGCTGCCCCCAGCTCTGGCTGCGCCCCCCCCATGCCGGAGACCTGGGCCTTGGCGCCGCCGCCCGGCTCTTGCAAGACGCCCCGCCCGGGCCCATCCTCGCCCTGGACATGCCCGACATCCCCTGCTCGGTGCAGACCACCCACCCCTGGCCCCAGCACCTGGGCCCCTACCTGCGCCGGTCGGGGGCCGAGCGCGAGCTGCGCGCCGCGCCGCCGGCCGCCCTGGTCCTTCGCTGGGTGGAGGGGCCCATGCCCGAAGGCCGCGACGGGGTGCCCATCCCCGAGCTGGATGGGTGGCTGCGCCTGGAGCGCCCCTGAACCCGGCCCCCTCGCGAGGCCGCCCGCCGGGTGCTATCGTCGCCCTTCACCGCCCCCGCGAGAGGTCCGCGTGTCCAACGACGTCATTCCCAACGAACGCCGGGGAATCGCCCGCGACTTTCTCGATTTCATCGTGCACAACAAGGCCTGGTGGATGACCCCGATCATCGTGGTCCTGGCGCTGATGGTGGCCTTCATCCTCTTCGCCGAATCCAGCCCCGTCCTGCCCTTCATCTACACGGTGATCTGAAGGCGGGCGGCGCGGCGGCCCACATGCCAGCGGCGCCCCACCAGGGGCGCTGCCCCTACCAGGGGCGCTGCGTCCGGCGCACATCCTGGCGTGGGTGGCGCATGGGCTGCCAGGCGGTGGGCGCATCGGGGTCGCCCAGGCCGCGATCGATGGGGTCGGGGCGAAAGAGCTTGAAGCCCAAGGCGACCGGCATCACCGTGGTCCAGTAGACCACCGTCATCAAGGTCCAGCCAATTGCGTCGTTGATGCCGTGTACGACCCGCTTCCAGCCGCGCCAGATGGCCTTGAGCAGCACCAGCATGAACAACCTCGGGATCCCGGGGAATGCGCGGGACCCGTGAGAGGTTTGCCCCTCCCGCGCGCCCCGTCAAGGCCTGCCCCCCACAGCGCGCCGCACGCCCCGGCCTTTGCCCTGCCCCCAGGCCCGTGCTAGGTGCGCGGCTCTTTCCCGTATCCGCCTTCATCGAGGCTCGAAGCCGCGTTGACCCGTCCCCTCCCCTCCCCCGTCGCGGCCCTCCTCGCCGTGACGCTCGCGGGCCTCCCCCGGGCCGCCTCCGCCGGAGAGCTGACCTGGGATGGCTTCTATCGGGCCCGCGCAGAGGTCTTTGACAGCCTCTCGCTGTCGGATACCAACGCCAACGCTGCGGGCGCCCAGTGGTCGGTGGACCACCGGATGCGCCTGCAACCCGGCTGGATCCTGTCCGACCGGGTGTCCTTGCACACCCAGCTCGACCTGCTGCCCTGGGTGCTGTGGGGCGACGAGGTCGTCCAGCGCACCGACCCGGTCACGGGCATCGACCAGCCGCTGCTCTTCA
Organism: Deltaproteobacteria bacterium; assembly: GCA_018401435.1. Lineage (GTDB taxonomy): Bacteria > Myxococcota_A > UBA796 > UBA796 > UBA2385 > M30B51. The sequence continues at coordinate 9,365 of JAGYJW010000040.1, forward strand.
GCGACGAGCTGGGCGCGCCCACATCGGTGGATGGCGCCACCACCCCCTACAACCTGCGGGTCACCCGCCTGTGGGGCGAGGTGCGCACCAAGTGGGGCCAGGTGATCTTCGGCCGCACCCCCGTGCATTGGGGCACCGGCATGATCTTCAACGCCGGCAACGACCCCACCAGCGAGTTCGGCGACACCACCGACCGCGTGCTGGTTTCGGGCCGGGCGGGCGACGTCTTCCTGATGGGTGGCCTCGAACAGCGCCTCGAAGGCTACACCAACCGCCCCGACGACTACCGCGCCCTGGTGGGCTCGGTGCTCTACCAGGCCGAACAGGCCGGGGTGGGGCTCTACACCACCTTCCGCTGGCGCAATGAATCCGAGTCGCGCTTCAACAGCGGCATCATCGACCTCTGGGGCAAAGCCACCATGGGGCCGGCCTCCATCGAGGGTGAGTTCGCCACCATCCTGGGCGGCGGCGACCTGGACGAGAGCACCAACGACATCCGGGTGACCCAGTTCGGCGGCAACCTGCGGGCCGGCTTCGAACCCGAGCGCCTGCGCCTGGGCGTGCTCGCCGGCTTCGCCACCGGCGACGCCGACCGCAGCGACAACCAGCTCCGCACCTTCAGCTTCGACCCAGACTTCAACATCTCCTTGATGCTCTTTGAAGAGCCCATGCCCGTCTTGGAGCCCGCCGCGGCCAACGACGAGAATGGCAACCGCAGCCTGGCGGCCGCCCGCACCGGCTACAGCATCAACAACGCGCTCTTCTTGCAGCCCCGGGTGGGCTGGAAGCTGCGCGACGACCTCACCGCCGACCTGTCCTGGCTGCTGGCCATGCAGGCCAAGGCCGACACGGCGTCGGGGGACGAGGGCCGGGCCTACGGCTCAGAGATCGGATTGAAGCTCCGCTATGACCCGTTTGAGCATTTCTGGCTTCGCGCCGACGGCGCCCTCTTGCTGCCCGGGGCCTACTACTCGGCCTATACCGACAGCGAGCTGGGCACGGGCTTCAACAAGCCCTCCCTGGGCGGCCGCCTGATCACCACCATCGAGTTCTGATCGATGGGGGAGCCCGCGCCGCGGCTGGCCATTCACGGCGCCACCGGGCGCCTGGGTCGGCTCATCGCGGCCGAGGCCGGCGCCGCCTATGCCGGGCCAGTGGGGCGCAGCGGGCCCATACCCGCCTGCGAGGTGGTCATCGACGTGAGCAGCGCCGCCGGGTTGGCCGCCTTGCTGCCCCGCCTCTCGGGCCAGCCCCTGCTGGTGGGCAGCACCGGCGCGCTGCCCTGGGAGGCCCTGGAGGCCTATGGCGCCCAGGCCCCCGTGGCGGTGGTGCCCAATTTCTCGGCCGGCGTGCCCCTGCTGATCGAGCTGGTCGAGGCCGCCGTGGGCGCCTTGCCAGCGGGCTGGTCCATCGAGGTCATCGAGGCCCACCACAGCCACAAGCTGGACGCCCCGAGCGGCACCGCCCGACGCCTGGTGCAGGCCACGGGCTCGCCCGACACGCCCACCCACAGCATTCGGGCCGGCGACACCATCGGCGAACACACGGTCTGGCTGGCCGGGCCGGGCGAACGCATCGAGCTCAAGCACGTCGCCACCCGCCGCGAGGTCTTCGCGCTGGGCGCCTTGCGCTGGGCCCGGGATCTGCTGCGCCTGCCAGCCGGCCTGCACCGGCCCTGACTCAGCTCCCGTGGTTGGGGCTCCAGGGGGAGGGGCAGTCGCGGCAGAGATCGCGCTCGGGCACGCCGCGGCCCTGGCAGCTGCGGGCGATGGCCAGGCGCTCCTCGCCCCGCCACAGCTCCGAGAGCCGGCCGTGGGTCACCGCGCCGATGGTATTTTCCAGGCGGCGATCCCAGGGGCAGAGGGTGAGCTTGCCGTCCCAGGACACGGTGGGGGTGTGGCTGGGGGCCCGGCAGCGGCGCGGGCGGTCCTCCTCGCCCAGGGGTGCGGCCGTCGGCGGGCAGCCCCAGGGCGGCGCAGGCCCCCGCCAGGGCGGCGCGGGCGGCTGCGGTGGCCTGGAAGTGGCTGTGGTCGGTGCGGCGGATCCACTAGGGCGTCGCCTGCATCCATGGGGAAGGGCCCCGCGGCGGGGCAAAGTTGCGGTGACGGGCGGCCAGCGCGGGCGCGTCCAGGCCCGGGGTGGCGTGGGCCGCCAGGATCAGCCGGCAGGCCGGGCCCCGGTGGGCACGCAGGCGGGCCAGCCCCGCGCCCTCGCCGCGGTCCAGGTCCAGCACCCAGTCCTGGGGTGCTGGGTGGGCGGCCAGGGCGGCGATGTTATCGGTCAAAAACTGACCGCTTGTCTCGATGCGCAGCCGATCCGCCAGGCCGTCCCGGTGGATGCCCTCCAAAAGAAAGCGCAGCAGCGGCTCGATCTCGGGGTGAAGGAGCGGATCGCCGCGCCAGGACAGGCTGAGGGTGCCGAAGCGCAGCCGCGCGGCCAGCAGGTCCGACACCACCGCCCGCACCACCTCGAAGCCCATGAAGCCGCGCCCGAAGTCAAGGTGGCCATGGTCCCGCAGCCGGCCCCAGGACGCCGCGCTGGGGCGCTCGGGCAGGCCCTGGGTCAGGGCACGCCAGCGCTCGGGCGGCGTGGTGCAGCCCTCCCAGTCGCAGGGGCAGACATCGGAGATCTCCAGGCGCAACGTGGCGTCGGGCAGGTGCTCCACCCGGGGGTTGAGCCGGCGCAGGCGGTCCAATCCGGCGCGGGTGGCCAGCCGGGCGGCGTCCTGGGCAATATCGGCCACCGAGTCGCTGCTGCCCCGCAGGTAGCAGTCCTGGATGCAAGGCGTGGCGCAGGTCTTGACGACCTCTCGCCGAGCCCGCAAGGCCGGACTGGCCCACAGCTCTTGCAGGGTCTGCTCCCGCGCGCTGCCAAAGGCCCCGGCCAGGAAGTCCAGCTTGCCATCGCACATGATCGCCTGGCCGTCGGCGTTGATGTAGAGCTCCTTCCAGCCCGCCCAGCAGGGGGCGTCCAAGGGGCCCAGGTCCTCGGTGTAGTAGCGGGGGATGAAGCGCAGCTCATCGGGCGGGTTCTGGATGCGGTAGCCCGAGGGCCCCTGCCGTGCGGCGCGGTCGGCCAGGGCCGCGCTGACGGCGCGCAGCGCATCCTGGTGACGCGGGTGAAACCATAGATTTGCCGCCTCTTTCGGCACGTCGTCGCCCTGGCGGAAGAGGTTGAGCACCCGCACCCCGTCCAGGCCCAAGGCGGCCTGCTCATCCAGCACTTGTAGGAAGTGGTCCACATTGCCGGCGTGCAGCAAGGTGTTGGCCAGGATCTTGCGTTGGCTATTGCCCGCCTGGGCGTCGGCCGCGCGAATGCGCTGGTAGCCCTGGATGGCCCGCGCCCACATGCCCGACCCGCGCACGAGGTCGTGGCTGCGCGCCATCCCATCGAGGGAGAGGTTGAAGTGCAGGCGATCAGCGGGGATCCGGGCCAGCAGCCGGGCGCGCTTTTCGGTGATCAGGGTGCCATTGGTGGTCACCGTGACGTAAAAGCCGCGCAGCACGGCATAGGCGAGCAGCTCCTCCATATCGGTGCGGATGAAGGGCTCGCCGCCCAGGGGGTTGAAGACCTCCACCCCCCAATCGGCGGTCTGGTCGATGATGCCCTTGATCTCGGCGGTACTCAGCTCGGGCGCGTCGTAGCAGGTGGTGCACATGGTGCACTTGAGGTTGCAGCGCAGGGTGACGTTGAGGCTCACCCGATCGGGGGGGGCCAGGCTGCGGTTCATGCGCCGGGACAGGTGCATGCGCAGGTCGCGTTGAAGCTGGGCCGGGGAGCGCATGGCCCGAAGCTACCCCAAAGCGGGCCCCGTCGCCCGGCGCCATAGAATCCGCTACTATCGCGCCTGCATGCGTATCCTCATCGTCCATCACGGCAGCCTTCCCACCGACGACCGGCCCACCACCGGCGGGGCCTTGCGCGCCTGGCACCACGGCATGGCCCTGCAGGGGGCCGGTCACGCGGTGCACTGGCTCAGCCGCGCCCAGGATGGACCGGGGGGCTTTGCCTCGCCTGCCGAGCTGGCCCTGCGCGCCCGCGCCCTGCGACCCGACCGGATCCTCTGCGTGCAGCCCGAAGACGCGCCGGCCCTGGCCACCGTCGGGGTGCCGCTGGCCGTCGATCTCTACGCCCCTCGGCTGATCGAGGCCCCCTTTGAGGGCAAGCTCGCCCAGGAGGCCATGCAGAGCCTGCGGGCGCTGGCGGCCGGCGACGTCTTCTTGGTGAGCAACCCGCGCCAACGCCTGCAATGGCTGGGCGTGATGGCCCTGGCGGGCATCGACACCCGGCAGGAGCCCACCCTCACTGCCCCCCTGGTGGCCCCCGACGGCCCCCGCCGCCGCCTGCCCCGCCAGCCCCTGCTGGTGATGGGGGGGGCGACCTGGCCCTGGCAGGACCCGCTGCCGGCGGTGACCGCCGCCCTGGCCGTGCTGGACGCGCTGGATGCTGGCCGGCTGCAGGTCTTTGGCACCGCGGCCGGCCTGCCGGAGCATCCCCGCCTGGAGCGCATGGGCGCCAAGACCTACGCCGAGCTGCTGCAGGCCTACGCCGGGGCCACCCTCGCCCTGGACTGGATGAGCCCCAACCCAGAACGTAGTATCGCCCTCGGCTTTCGGCAGGTTGATTATCTTGGATGCGGCCTGCCGGTGCTCACGGCACCGGGCACCGCCCTGGCCGAAGTCCTTGGCGATGGGGGCTGGGTCTGCGATCTCGCCGATCTGCCCGAGACCCTGCGCGGGGCCCTGCAAGACAGCGAAGCGCTTCGTCGACGCGGCAAGGCAGCCAAGGCCCTGGCCCAACACGCCTTCTCCCGCGAGGTGGCCAGCGCCCCCCTGCTGGCGTGGATGGCGGCCCCGACTGCTGTCGGCAAGGCCCAAGGCCCACTGGTAGAGGCCGCGGCCCTGGCAGCTCGGGCGGCCAGCGCCGAGGCCCGGGTGGAGGCCGCCGAGCGGGGCCGCGCCGAGGCCGAGGTGGAGCTGACCCGCAAGCGCGAGGAGGTCGCCCGGCTCACCGCCCAGACGCAGGATCTGATCTCGACCGTGGGGCGGCAGTCCCGGGCCCTAGACGAGGTGGCCGGCTTCAAGCGCGAGGCCATCGCCCTGCTGGGCGGCCAGTCCGAACAGGCGCGGGGCAGCCTGCGCGAGGCCGAACGTCAGAACGCGCTATTGCAGGCCGATGTTCAAAAGAAGACGGCCGAGCTGCAGGCGATGGACGAGCTGCGCGGTCGGCTGGAGAACGACGTCGAGAACCTGCGAAAGGAGGTCCTGAACCTACGGAACCGGGGGCTGCTGCGCCGCGGCTGAGTCCATGCCCAGGCCCACGGCGTCATAGACCAGGACCGTGTCGCCCCGGGCGGGGGCCTGGGCCACGACCTGCCCCCCCGGCGCCAGGATCGCGCTCTCGCCGCTAAAGCAGACATCGCCGTCCTCACCCCAGGAATTGCCGGCGATGAACCAGCCTTTCCAGCCAGCAAGGCGCTCCTGCCAGTATCCGTGGACCGGCAGGCCCTCCGAGATCCAGTTGGTGCAGAAGGCCACCACGTCGGGGCGGGTCTCGCGCAGGTGGGTGATGTAGCGCGGGTCGTTGATGTCCATGCAGATGCCCGGCGCCAGGCGACCAAAGTCCGCCGGGCAGACCGGCCGCCGATGGCCGGGGTTGGCCCAGCGCTTGTCGGCGTCGTAGAGCAGCACCTTGCGGTAGCAGGTGGCCAGCTGCCCATCGGGCAGGATGACCAGGGCCGAATTGAACAGGCTGGCCACCCGGCCGCCCCGCGCCCCGGTCTGCTGCGGGTGAACGAAGCGCTCGGCAAATCCGCAGATCACCCAGCTGCCGTGGTCCCGGGCGATGGCCGAGAGTCGCTGGTAGGTGGGCCCGTGGGCCTCTTCGGTCAGGGGCCCGATCTCGGCGGGCGAGGCCCAGACATAGCCTGTGGTGGCCATTTCGGGGCAGACCACGACCTTGGCGCCCCGCTGACAGGCGTCGGTGACCCGCTCCGCCAAGGCGTCACGGGCCCGATCAGGCTGACCCTTGGGAGGACGGAACTGGATGGCCGCGAGCTTCACCGGCCCCGCCTATCCCGGCCGGCGCCCTGAGCATCATGACAGCCGGGCCGGGCCTGGATAGTGCTTCGTCTCGCCCACCCGAGGCCCGCCCTTGACGAAGCAACGAACGCTGATGCTCGCCCTGGGGACGACGCTGGGCCTGCTCCTGATCGCGGCCCTGCTGCCGATGCGCGTCGTGTCGGGGGACGAGATGGCCTGGACCTTCCAGGACGGGGACCTGGTCTGGCTGCTGCCGGTGCGGGTGCGCAAGGCTGACGTGGTGGGGGTGACCGACCCCCTCGACCCCAGCCGCACGGTGCTCCGCCGGGTGATCGGGCTGCCCGGCCAGAAGATCAAGGTGGACGACCAGGGGGTCCGCATCAACGGCAAGCGCCTGCGCCAAGAGGAGATGGGCGATCTGGACGGCAAGCGCGTGCTCAAGGAGGTCATCTGGTCGAGCCCGCCGGCCCGCGCCAACGCCTATCTGCCCGTCATCGTCGATCAACCCGGCGGATGGAAGAACGAGACGCCGGTTGAGGTGCCCGAGGGCTACCTCTACCTGATGGCCGACAACCGCGATGGCGCCTTGGATTCGCGGTGGTGGGGCCCGGTCCCGCTCAGCGCGGTGCAAGGCGTGGTGCGGCTGCGGGTGGGCAAGGCCGACACCTGGCGCCCCAAGTGGGAGCTGATGATCCCCGAGGAGTAGCTTGGCTCAGCCCAACAGGGCGGCCAGGCTGGCAGAGACCTCGGGGCGGGAGAAGCGGTAGCCCTGCTCCAGCAGCCGGGCGGGCTCGACTCGCTGGGAGGCCAGCAGGCCCTCGTCGGCGAGGCCCCCAAAGAGCAGGCGCATGGCGAAGGCCGGCGCGGGCAGAAATGCCGGCCGGTGCAGCTGGCGGCCCAGGGCCGTCGCGAAGTCCTTCTGGCGCAGCACCCCAGGCGCCACGACATTGTAGGGGCCCCGCGCGCCGGGCGTCTTGAGCGCCCACTCGATCACGCCCACCACATCGGCCATGTCCACCCAGGGAAACCACTGTCGGCCGCTGCCCACCGGACCGCCCACCCCGGCCCGGAAGGCCGGCAACATCTTGGGCAAGGCGCCGCCTTCGGTGGACAGCACGACGCCCAGCCGCAGCAGCACCACGCGCACACCGGCGTCTTCGGCGCGTTGCACCTCCTCTTCCCATTTGCGGGTCACCTCGGCCAGAAAGCCGTCCCCCACGGCAGAGGCCTCGGTCAGGCGCTCCTCGGCGCGATCGCCATAGATGCCCACGGCGCTGGCGGCGATCAGCACGCTGGGGCGCTGGCTGCGGGCGGCGATCCAATCCACCAGCGTGCGGCTGCCCTGGACCCGGCTGTCCAGGATGGCGGCCCGGGTCTGCGCATTCCAGCGGCTGCCGGCCACGCTCTCTCCGGCCAGGTGCACCACCGCGGCGACCGATGCACCAGCGTCATGCACCGCGCCGGCCTCTGGATCCCACCAGGGCGATCCATCGCCCGGATCTCGGCGGGGCAGGGGCACGATGGGGCGAGCTTGGGCCAGGGCGCGGCCGATCAGGCCGCTGGCGCCCGTCACGAAGAGGGCGGGCGGGACCGACTGCGGGCCGGCTGGAGGAACGGGCATCATGACATTCCTTGACAAGGGTGAAATATGAGCCGACGATGAGCGACAGCTATCGTCCTGGGAAGCCTCGCATTGGCGATGCGTCGCCCCAGGCCTCCCCCGCGACGAGGACCCCATGGACAAGCAGGGCATCAACCCCAGTCCCCCCTCTAGCCGACTGGCACCCGATGGCATCGCCATCGTCGAGATGCTGCTGCTGGTGGCCCTGTTGACCGGGCTCTTCGGGTCGCAGCTCCTCAGCTGGCTGGGCGCCGGCTGAGCGCGGGCGCTGCGGCCTCAGGCCTCGATCTGCTTCTGGGTGAAGCCGAAGCGCACCTTCAAGGTGGCGGCCTCTTCGTTGATCTCCAGGGCCACATCTTCGACGCCCATCTTCAGGCGCAAGGGGCCGCCGGCGGGCGAGACCAGCTCTTCGACCTGGGCCTTCTTGAGGATGGGCACCTGGTCGAAGCGGCCGGTCTGCTGGCGCAGCACATAGGTGCCCAGCTCGTTGAGCAGCCGCAGTACGACGTGTTCGCCCAGGTCGATGGAGGGGTCGGCCACCGTGCCGACGATGGCCTGGCTATTCTTGTCGAAGCGGATGTCCCCCAGGTAACAAGCGGCGCCAATGCGCTTCTCCAGGGTGAAGGGCAGCTCGAGGTTGCGGCCGAGCAGCAGGGCCCGCCCCGTGGCCACGGCCTTGACATGGGCGTCCACGCCCAGCTTCTGGGGGGCGTAGTGAAAGGTCGTGCCCTCGCGATCGATCTCGACCTTCCAGTCGCCTTCGACATGCACGATCTGGTCGATGACCTTGTAGACCTGCCCCCGGCGGCTCTGCCAGAGGTCGCCGGCCCGTCGGCGGGCGCGCTGCACCACCTCGGGGGGCTGCCGATCCTCCAGCAAGGCGACCACCTTCTCCTTGACCTCGAGCTGCCGCACGCCCTGGTAGACCAGGCGGCCGAGGTCGAAGGCGCCGGTCTTGACCGTGACCGGGAGGGCCGCGCCGGCGAGGTCGTCCCAGAGCGCCTTTCCGATCGACAAGGACAGGTGGTAGCTCTCGGTGATCTGCTTGTCGGCCATGGGGACTCCGGGCAACCCCCGCAGAATACACCCGGGCCCGCGCCGCATGCCAGCGGCCCGGCCGGGAGGCCGACACAGCGAGGCCCCCGCCGGCAGCGCACCGCGCCACCTCGGGGGCCCATAGCTCCGAAAAGGGAGGGTCGCGGCGGGTCAGTGCAGCTCGGTGCCCGCGAAGAAGTAGGCGATCTCGGTGGCGGCGGTCTCGGGGGCGTCCGAGCCGTGAACAGCGTTCTCGCCGATGCTGCGGGCGAAGAGCTTGCGCAGGGTGCCATCGGCGGCCTGGGCGGGGTTGGTGGCGCCCATGATCTCGCGGTTGCGCAGGATGGCGTCTTCACCTTCCAGCACGATCAGCACGCAGGGCCCGCTGGACATGAAGGTGGTCAGTTCACCAAAGAAGGGCCGGGCGCTGTGCACGGCGTAGAAGCCCTCGGCCTCGCGCAGGGACAGGTGGACCTTCTTCATGGCGCAGATGCGGAGGCCTTCGGCCTCGAAGCGGGCGACGATGGCGCCGATGTTGCCGGCGGCGGTGGCGTCGGGCTTGACGATGGAGAGGGTGCGCTGAATGGCCATGGGATGCTCCGGTGGCGAAGGGGCGGCCCCGCTAACGTGAGTCCCCCTGACCGGCCAAGGCGGGCCGGGCTGCGCCGCCGCGGGTTCAGTTCACCTTGCAGCGCATGAAGCTGCTGCTGCAGTTGACCGTCAAGGTGGCGCCGGCCCGCACCCGGGCCTGCTCGACCTTGATGGGCGGCGCGCCCGGCGTGTAGACCACGACCACATCGTAGACGCCTTCGGGCACCGCACCCCCCGAGAAGCTGGCGCCGCTGGCGCTCACCAGGCGCACGCCAGCGGCGTCGCCCTTCACGCTCAAGCTGCCGGTGCCAGCCGCCTCGGGGGCGGCGGCGGCGACGGGCGCAGGGGCGGGGCGGAGCCGGCGCAGGAGCCGACGCAGGCGCGGGGGCCGGAGCCGGCGCAGGCGCGGGGGCCGAGCGGGGCCGGAGCCGGCGCGCTGGTCTTGGGCGCGCCCCCAGCACCACCAGGGCCGGCGCAGGGGCCGTTGCGGCGGCCGGCGCGGGCGCGGGGCCGGCGCGGGGCCGGCGCAGGAGCCGGCGCGGGGCCGGCGCAGGAGCCGGCGCGGGGGCCGGCGCAGGAGCAGGAGCCGGCGCGGGTGCGGCGGCAGGCCGAGGGGCTGGGGCCGGCGCGGCGACGGGGCAGGGCTGCGCTTCCGCGCGCTGGAGGGCGTTGATGCGGGCTGGGACGCGCAGACGCGGCGGTCGCGGTGGCCGCGGTGGCCGCCGGGGAGGCCGATGCCGGGACCGCGCTCGGGGCCGCCGCCGGAAGGCTGGCGGTCGGGCGACCTCGGGTGAAGGCGCTGCCGCCGCAGAGGCCGCAGCCTTCGAAGCCGCAGCGCTGCTGGACCGGGCCGAGCCTGGCTCGCTCGCGCTCGGGCCGCTCGTGCCGAGCGTCACGACAGTTGGAGCCGCAGCGGCAGGCGCCTTGGCCAGCTTCGGCGCCGAGCTGGCTGCGGGATCGGGCCCCCGCGAGCGCCACCAGACCAGACCGATCAAGAGCACCACGCCGGCCGCCACCAGGCCCAACCAGGCGCCCCTGCGGGGCGGGTCCTCGGGCGGGAGGGGCAGCGGCGGCACGGTGGGCGCCGTCGAGCGCCGCACGATGGGCGGTGCCAGGCGCTCGGGGGCGGCACCCTCCGGCGTCTCGCTGCGATCGGGCTCGGTGCGTACATTCAGGAAGGCTGGCCGCGGCGCGGGAACCGGCGCAGCAGCAGGCTCGTCGTCGCCTTCATCCCAGCTGATGCCGCGGCCCGCCCCGAGGCCCAGCAGCTCGGCATCTGCGGGGTCGGGCACGGGCCGGGGCAGGCGCGGGCCGCCCACCGACGCCGCGCCGGCGGCCACCAGCGATCCGATGGGCCGGGTCTCCGCCTCCTCCCAATCGCCATCTTCGGCGCCGGGGGCCACATAGGCGACCGCATCCACCACGTCGGGCGGCGTGGCCTTGCGGCCCGCGGGGGCGATCGAGATCTCCTGCAGGTTGCGCCAGCCGCTCAAATCGACGGACTCGGGCGATGGGATGGGATCCCCCCAGACCAGCGGGTCCGCCGTCCAGTTCGGTGCCGCCCCTGCCTGATCGTCTTCGCTGTCATCGTCGTCGAGATCTTCATTCTCAGCGTCTTCATGCCCGATCGGATCCGGCGGCGCCCCGGTGGAAGGCCGATCCTGGCGAACCCGCTCCCAGTCTTCATTGAAGCGGATCAGCGGCTCGCTGTCCTCCTCAATGGGCTCATCGTCAGGCACGTCGTCGGGATCGGTGTCCACCTCGCTCTGGGGAGGCGAATCCGCAGACAGGCCCAGGGCCACGGCAGCCCCCGCCGCTGCGACCGGGGACGCGGGGCGGTCAGCGGGATCCTCGTCCTCGTCCAAGGCCTCTGCCAGCAGCTCTGCGGTGAGGGGCGCCTCCGGCGATGCGGTGGGCAGCTCCTCGTCTTCGGCGTCCATGGGCGCGACCTCGGGGGGCGGCGCCGAATCGGCGGCGCCGGACCAGCCCGCACCATCGTCATAGGTGCGCGGATCGTCGCCTTCGTCGGCGGAGAGCCGCTCCTGCAGATCGGGATCGTCCCAGCCGCTGCCGGCGGCCGGCGGCGTGAAGCGCACCTCGAAGGGGTCGGGCGCAGGAGTTGGCGCGGAGGGGCCGGTGTCAGGCTCAACGAAAGATGGCCCAGAGTCGATGTTCTGGGCCTCCTCTTCCGCCATCAGCCCGGCCTCGACCGCGGCGCGGCTGGCGATGGCCGGCACCTCGGCGGCACACCAGTCCTGGAAGCGGGGCTCTTTGAGGTTGCGCCGCGCCTTGTCCAGCCAGCGCTCGACCTCCATGGCCGGGGGGCGTCCACCGGGCTCAAAGGCCATGCACCAGGCGACCAGCTCGCCCAGCAGATCCTGGCCCGATTCTTCGCGCACGCGCTCTGCCGTGCTGGCCACCACCGCGGCATGCCATTCGGCCTGGGTGGAGGCATAGGAGGGCGCCGCCCCGGTGATCAGCTGCGCGAGGATCGCGCCAAGGGCGTAGACATCGCCGGCGTGTCCGTCCACCCCCCGCTGGCTCTCGGGCGCGGTCCAGGGTGTGGGAAAGGGCAGCCGGGACCGGGCCGCGTCGCGCTCACCCGCCCCATCGGCGGGTTCGACCCCCAGGCCAATCAGGCGCAGCTGACCCGAGGCGCCAATCCAGATGTGATCGGGGGTCAGATCGCCGTGAACCAGCCCGTGGGCGACATCGGCGCCGGCGGGCACGCGATCCCATGCAGCATGCAGGGCCCGCGCCAACTTGCGGGTGATCTCGCAGGCCACGGCCGCGGGCAGCTGCCCGCCCAAGAGCACCGAAGACAGTGAACAACCGTCCACATCCTCGTGAAGCAGGGCGATGCGACCCTCGACCTCGGCCACGCCGGCCGCCCGGCCGACAAAGGTGTGGCGAAGGCCCGCGGTGCGTTCGATCCGGGCTTGAAGGGCGTCCACGAGGGCGTCGGTGTCTACGCCATCCTCGTCCAGGAACTCCGCCAGCAGGCTGGATGCGCGCCGCCCCGGCCCCTCCACCCGGTGGATGGGGCCATAGGATCCGCGCCCGATGCGTTCGAGGATGTGCAGGTCTTCAGTCCGAGCCGCCACGGTTCACCAGCGTCCTGAGAGGAATGCGCCCGCGCCAGTGCCGACCGCGGTCAGCCCGGCGCCGGCCGACAGCCACCCAAAGGCATTCGTCCGCCCCCGCAAGGACTGGAGGTCTTCCTGGGGGGTGGCTGGATCCCAGAAGCGGGACTCCGACGACTTTGCGACGCCATAGAAGACACCCGACAGCACCGTCGCCGCCCCCGCCGTCACCAGCAAGGGCACCCGACTGCCCGAGCGCGCCGTCGAGCCGCCCGTCTTGGCGCCATAGTCGGGCAAGGCGCCCCCGGGCGGCACCAGGGCGGTGCTCACGACCTGACCGTCCCCGTCGAAATGCTGAAAGACGAAAGGGCGATCCGTAGGCGCGCTCTGGGCAGTCTGGCCGTCCACCTGGTTCCAGCCCTGTCGGGGCCGCGGCAGGCTGCGCTCCGGCGCCCCCACCGTGCCCTCTGCAACCTCGAAGTCGATGCGCAGCGGGTGGTTGGGGGGGGCGAGGTCTTCGGGCAGGCGGTAGCCCGGCGCCGCATGCAGCAGGGCCCGAAAGGAGGCCACCGTGCCGGCGTGGTCCCGATCCAAGAAGGCGCTCAGGGCCTCGAGCCTGTGCAAGGCGGCGGCGTGGGTGGCCGACACCGACTCTCCAACACAAGGCAGCATCGCCGCCGCGGCCGCGCGGCTGCTGCGGAAGCCGTCCTCGTCCATCTCTGCATAGGCGGCGTCCCCGTTGGACACCGTCTGCGCAAGCTCTCGGGCAGGCACCGGATCCGGGCAGGCTGCCCAGGCGACACCGGGGGTCAGGCCGGCGAAAACGAGTCCCAAGACGGGGCAAAGGCCCATGAGCGGGCGCGTCAAAGAGGGGGGGGTCACTGGCCCACTCCGGGCAGGAGGATGGCGCCGCCGACGCCGCCAAGAGGGGTGCCGATGAGCAGGTCGCGCACGCCGTCGCCGGTGGCATCTCCCGCGCCCAGCGCGCTGCCGGTGGCGGTGCCGCTGCCGCCCATCAGGATGGCGTCGGCGTCTTCGGCGTCGAAGGTGCCGGCCAGGCCGCCGTAGAAGAGGTAGGCCGCACCCGCTCCTCCGCCGATGCCCGGCGCGCCCACCAGCAGGTCGTCGCTGCCGTCGGCGTCCACGTCGCCCGCCGCCAGAATCGCGTTGCCGAAGGCGTCACCGGGGTTGGAGCCCCGCAAGGTGGCCGTCGCGGCCGAGGCCAGGGCGAGATCGCCCGACAGGGGCCCGGCCACCACCCAGGCCGTGCCCGCGCCCGCGTAGGTGTCATAGCCGCCGGTCCCGACCAGGATGTCGGCGAGCCCATCGCCGGTGAGGTCGCCTGCGGCGAGGGCGGCACCCGAGGCCTCATAGGCGGTCATGCCGAGGATCCGCGCCTGGGCGACGTCACTCAAGACATAGGCCCCCGCGCTCACGGGCCCGGCCACCAGGTAGGTGATGCCGGCGTTCAGTGGGGTCGCCCCCTCTGCATCTTCGGCCCGATCCGCGCCGACAATGAAGTCGTCAAGCCCATCTCCAGTGAGGTCCCCCGCCGCGGCCACCGCGATGCCCGTGCGGGTCTCAGTCCCACCATAGAAGGCGGTGGCATCGCCCACATCGCCATCCGCCGTCACCGGACCGTGCACCACATAGGCGGCGCCCGAGGCCGATGCGCGCCCATAGGCACCCAGCAGCAGGTCCACATTGCCATCGCCGGTGAGGTCACCGCCCGCCGCCAAGGAGAAGCCCACCCGCTCGGCGGTGGCCACCCCCCGGAGGGCAAAGCCCAGGTCACCCAGGCCGCCCCCGCCGGAGAGGGGCCCGGACAGCACATAGGCGGCGCCACCGCGGTTCACGAGCGCGTCATTGCCCCAGGCCCCCACCAGCAGGTCGGCGTAGCCGTCGCCGTCGAGGTCGGAGGGGGGAGCGATGGACCAGCCGGCATTGTCGGCCGCAGCCTCGCCCTCCAGCGAGAAGGCCCCGCTCAAGCTGGTGGCGCCCTCGACCGGGCCGGCCAGCAGCCAGACGGTCCCGGTCAGCGCGTTGACATTGGGCGCGCCCACGACCACATCGTCAATACCATCGCCGGTGAGGTCGCCCAGGGCGAGGCTGGTGCCCGCGCGGGACGAGGCCGTGCCCGACAGCAGCATGCCTTCGGCCGTGAGGTCTACCTCGCCGCGCAGCTGGCAATCCGTGGGATCGGCGTCACAGTCGTTGTCGACCCCATCTCCGCAAATCTCCGGCGCGCCGGGGTAGGCGCTGCTGTCGCTGTCCAAGCAGTCGCTGGCGTCATCGACATAGCCAAGGGGGGGGTCACAGGCGTCCAGGGGCCCCTCGGGATCACCAAAGCCATCACCGTCGCGGTCGATCCACCAGGTGGTCGCGTCCACGGCATCAACGTCCACGCGACCGTCGCAGTCGTCGTCTTCGCCGTTGCAACGCTCTGTCCCGTCGGGGTGGATGCTGGCATCGGTGTCGTTGCAATCGCCTGGGACCGAGACATAGCGCGGGGGCTGGCTGCATTGGTCTGTGGTCTGATCCCCCCCCCAACCATCGCCGTCTTCGTCGCGGTACCAGGTGACCGTGTCGGTCACGGCGGGGTTGGTATCGTCGCAGTCATCGTAGTTGTCGACGGTGGCGGGGGGCTGCACGCAGTCCTGCACGGCACCACGAGGGTCGCCAAGGCCATCGCCATCGCTGTCGGAATACCAGGTCTGCGGGGTGCAGCTGTCCGGGTCCGCCCCACCATCGACGATGCGGTTGCGAAACTCCCACTCGGCGTCGCTGATCCGAATACAGCCGGGGGCTGGGCTCAGCAGCACCACGAGCGTCGCGATGGGCAGCAGGGAATGTCGCATCGGGCTCCTGACGGGGGCGCAGGCAGAGCCGCACCGAAGAATCACGAGAAGTTTACCGCGCAGGGCCGGGGCCGGCATGGTCCCCGGTCCCGCCGGTGCGAGCAGGGGCGGCTGACCATGGCGGGCTCAGCGCACGATCACCGACGCGCCAGGGGCGATGCGAAAGCAGGTCGATCCCCCCTTCTTGGCCCGTGCCAGGATGATGGAGGGGTTGAGCCCCGCCGCCAGCAGATCCTTGCGCGTGCGGTGGATGAGCAGGTTGAGGTCGGTGCGGGTGCGCCGGCTGCCCGGCCAGATGGCGGGGATGAGAGCCTCGTCGGGCACATGCTCGCCCGCCACCCAATCCCCCGGCGGCTTGAGCAGGGCGGCCACCAGCCGGGCGCGAAGCTCCGAGAGCTCCACCCGCAGCGGGGTGTCGGTCACGAACTGCAATTCCAGACGCCCCCCATTGGGCAGGAATTCGAAGACGGCGCGAATGGGCAACTTGGCCCCGGCCATCATCACGGTGGGATCCCGTCCCCCGGCGTTGACCGACCGCACCAGCAGCTGCGTGCGCGAGATCTCGATGGTGTCGCCGTCGTCCACGGACTCCACCGCAGAGGCCGGCATCTCCTCGCCGTCCAGCAGGGCTTCGGCCCGAAGCTCGACCGCCAGGCTGCCCTGGGCCACGTGGAATTCCACGGCGCCGGGCGGCCAACCCACCACCTGCAGGTGATCATCGACCCCGCCGCCCACCCGGAAGGGCAGCTGGCGCAACGCATAGGTGGTGCCGTCGGGATGCTCCAGCGCCCAGCTGTCCGCGCTCCAGCCCACGCCGGCTTCGATCGCGATGTCGAAGCGGGCCCCCGGCACCTCGAGCACGTCGCCGTCGCGGAGCAAGGCGCGGTGCTGGATGGCGTTGGTATTGACCCGGGTGGGATTCCGGCCGAGGTGTACGACCTCCAGGCCGCCCAGGGTGGGGGTGACCAGGACATGAACCAGGCTTGCGCGGCGATCGTCCAAGATGACGTCGCAGTCCTGCCCCCGACCGATCAGCAAGCCGCGATCGCGTACCAGCACGCGCGCGCCGCTCCGGCGCGTCAGCCAGCAGCGCGGCCGGCCGAGCACGATCGCTTCACCCGTGGGGTCATCCGGTAGGCTCATGGATGTACAATACCCTAGGCGCCGGACGAGCCCTCGTCGGGCAGCAGGCGGCCCCGCTCCAAGCTGGCGAGGCCATCGGCCGTGAGCAGCTCCGCCGCCCAGAATGCAAAGAAGCCCCCCCCGGCCAGCAGAGCGAGGATCTGGGCCGCGCGGACGCCCAACAGCACGAGCGCGGCCTGGGATCCGTCCAGACCGGCAGTGGCCACCAGCGCGCCGGTCAGCGACAGGTCGAATGCACCCAGCCCACCGGGCAACACGACCAGCGCCACACCCGCGATCTGGGTCAGGCAGAGGGTGAAGAAGCTGCCCCACAGGCCCGGGTGCAGACCAAAGGCCGCAGCCGTGCAAAGCAGGGCCCCAAAGGTGCAGGCCATGCCCAGGAGGCTCCAGGCGCTGGCGCGCACATAGGCGATCGCCCCCTGCCGCGGCAGGGCGCCCAGGGCGTCGGCAAAGCCCAGGATGGCCCGGTGCAGCCCCTCCAAGGGCCCGATGCGGCCCGGCAGCCGGAGGATCAGGCGGCCCAGGCTGCCCACCGACAGCGCGCGCAGCCAGGCCGGTCGAAAGGAGAGCAGGCCCAAGCCCAGACCCAGCAGCGCGATGATCCCCGCCGCCGCCCGGCAGAGGCCGACCAGGCCGGGGGGCAGGTCCAGGCCGGGCAGCATCAGCAAGCAGAGCGCACCCGCCCAGAGCAGCGACAGGAAGCGGCCATGCAAGGAGGCCGCCAGCACCCCGGCCGCCGACAGCCGGTGGGTGCGCCGCAAGACGAGGGCCGCGGCCAGCTCGCCGGCCGGGCCCGGGAAGCTCAGGTTGAGCACCGATGCAGCTAGGTAGAGGGAGCCCAGCCGCAGCCGTCCCGGCAGCGGACCGCCCCCCGGGGCCAAGGGCAGCAGCGCCCGCATCCGGGGCCCATGGGCCGCCGCCCCCGCCACCACCAGGACCGCAGCCCCCAGCAGGGCGGGCCAGCGCACCGCCCCGAGGAGCAGCGTCCAGGGTTGCTGGGAGGCCAGGCGGGCGACCCCCAACCCCGTCCCGCAGAGCAAGGCCAGCCCGAGCAGGCCCAGCGCCCCGAGGCGGCCCAGGATCCGGGCGCGGCGCGCCGAGACAGCGGCGGAGGAGTCGGAGGGCACGGGCGCAGCAACCCCGGAGCCAGAGGTCAGCGCCCCTAAGCGCATCGGGACCCCCGCGCTGGAGTGGGGCGCTCATCGCCGCATCAGGGGGTGCAACAGCCGCTGGTCTTCTTCGCTGGCGGGCCGGTCCACCTCGACGGCGACCACGCCGCTGGCCGATCCTTGCACGGCCACCCCGGCCCCGAGCTTGAGGGCGCCGCCCGCACCCAGGGCCAGGCGCCCCAGCAGCCGGGCCTCGTCCAGGGCCGGGCGCTGACCAAAGTGGGCGAGAATCGCGGATTCCCAGGGGGCGATCCAAGCGGGCGCCGGCGCCCCCAGGCGAAGGGCGGCGACCGCCTCGGCCAGGCCGGCCAGGGCCGCAACAGCGGATATGGCCCCGGGCAAGCGCAGGCCCGTGGCGGCGATGGCGTCCAGATCCGCGGCGTCCAGCCGCTGCCGGCCCGTCAAGGTCAAGGAGCTCTGGTGGGCGATGAATCCGACGCTGCCTTCATTCTGCATGAGTTCGTCGGGAATGAGCCCATCGAGCCAATCGGGGAGGGCTTCGGCGAGGCCCGCAAGGTCGAGGTCCATGGCGCCATCCCGAGACAAGGCGCTGGGCGCGCCATCTTGCAGGACTGAAGCGAGGCTGGGACCGGGTCCTGTCGCGGGCGACGCGCTGGGACACAGGGCCGAGAGGGCGGCGCCCACGCTGTCGAAGACCAGGACATCGCTGCGCTCCCCTGCCCCGTCCTGCCCGCTGCGCGACAGCTCCAGCCGGGTGGAGAGCAAGGGCGCGACGCCGCCGGCGGCCAAGGCGCGGGCGTCCAGCTCCAGGCGCAAGGTCACCCGGCTCTCCGCGCCCTGTCGGGCGGCCGCCTCCAACTCCAGCCAGGGGGCCCCCGACACCTGCAGGTTGAGCAGGCCAGCGGCCTCGGCCAGTGCCGCGAGCTGCCCCTGAAACTGCAGCCCGACCCGACCCAGATCCACCCCGACCAGCAGAAAGCCCAGCCCGGCCAAGGCAGAGAGCCGGGCCGACTGGTCGGAGTCGAGGGCGAAGTACCGCTGCAGATCCAGGAGAGGCAGCTGCAGCCAGTCCGGCACCAGGTCGGGCGCGTCCAGCTGCCCCGCCACGGCCCCCGAGGCCCTGGCGCCCAGGGCCAGCTCGGGATCGAAGTCGAAGAGGGGGTGGGTGGCCGCGCCATCGACCACCGGAGGCGCCTCGGGGCCCCGGGTGGCGGCGTCCACCAGGCCGGCCGGCCCCAGGCCCAGGGCGGCCATCCACTGGCTGGGATCGGCGCTCACTGCGGCTTCGAGATTCACCTGCAGGTACTGCTCGGCCTTGAGGCCCGCCGCCGCCGCGGGGCCCTCGCCAAAGGCGTCGGTCATGCCGAGCCCCAAGCCCAGGCCCTGTTTGAGGAGAAAGGTGGGCCCCCCCCGCAGGCAGAGCCGCCCTGCGTCATCGCGCAGCAGGGTCCAGGCGCCCTGGCCGCCGAGGCCCCCCAGCACCTGGGCCGCCAGCTGGCCTTCCAAGCTGAGGCCCACGCCCCGCGGCCACAGGCGATCCAGCAGGGCGAAGAAGGCGTCGGCGTCGCCGCGCAGCGTGCTGTCGATCGCCGCGGGATCCTGCTGGGCGATCCAGGTGGCCACCGCCGGGTTGGCGATGTGATCCACCGCCACCGGGAGGCCCACCCCCAGCGGCATGCCATCCAGCAGCAGGGCCGCAAAGGGCCCCGCCAGGGAGGTGTCGGTATTGGGCGTGGCGGACAGGCCCAGGCTGTCCAAGGCGGCCTGGTTGCCTTGGGGGGCCAAGGCCGATGCGGGCGCGGAGGGCGCCTGGGACGTGGAGGCCTGCTGGGGGCTGGACTGCTGGGGGCTGGACTGCTGGGGGCTGGACTGCTGGGGGGACATGACACCTCCGACGGGGTGTCATGCAACCACCATGCCAACGTAATTCCAGGTATTTATCCTGGGGGTGTCGAAGGCCTTCGACAGTTCTTCGACAGCCTTCGGCCCCCCCCTGGGGCTGGCGTCGGTCAGACCCCGAAGAGGCTGCCGATGGCGGTGGTCAGGCCGGTGGCGACGGCCCCCACACCCAGCTGCCGCATGCCGCTGATCCAAGGGCTGCGGCCGGTGAAGCGGGCCAGGGTCGCGCCCACCGCAAAGAGGGCGATGGTGGCCAGACCGGCCGACAGCAGCAGCGGCGCCGGCGCGTCCACCAGCCAGGGCAGCAGGGGCAGCAGCGCCCCCACCGAGAAGGCCACGAAGCTGACCGAGGCCGCCAGGATCGGCGAGCCCAGCTCGTCGGGGTCGATGCCAAGCTCCAGGCGGGCGTGAAACTCGAGGTTGGCCCTGGCGTCGGACTCCAGGTCCAGCGCCACCTGCCGAGCCAGGTCCTCGGAGATGCCCGCCTTGCGCAGCACCGCCTGGATATGCGCCTTTTCGGCGTCGGGGTAGCGCTCCAGGTGCTCTTCTTCGGTCTTCAGTTCCCGTTGCAGGGCCTCGCGCTGGGCGGTGACGGAGATCCACTCGCCGGCCGCCATCGACGCGGCCCCCGCCAGCAGCCCTGCCACCCCCGCGAGGGCGACCAGCCGGGCATCGGCGCTGCCCGCGGCCACCCCGAGGACCAGCGCAGTATTGGAGACGAGGCCATCGCTCGCGCCGAAAACAGCCGCCCGCAGCCCACCATGACCCATGGAGCGGTGTTCGTCCTCAGCGGGATGCAGGGGCGGATCGGGGGCCATCTGAGCCTCGCGGGTGGGCGTCCGGGAGCCGGAAGGCGCCGCCACTTATCCGCTCTTCACCGGATGTCGCGAGGCGGGGCACCGGGCGGATTGCCGGACGGCGCCGCCCTCGTTAGCCGCGCAGGTGCCCTCGGGATCTCCACCATGAACCGAGGCGCCGGCCACAAGCCGGAAGCCCGGTCCTCGGGAACCCACCGCGAAATCGAAATCACTGACAAGCTGGAGCCTGTCCATGTCCTTCCGTTGCTACTACACCGGCAAGGTGGCCCCTGCCGGCACCCGGGCCGTCAAGGTCATCATCGAAGTCCGCCAGAAGGAGTACGCCTTCCGGGCCAAGGCCATCCCCGTTCGCCGCGGTGGCCGCAAGAAGAAGCAGTTCCGCGACGACAAGGGCGGCGCCGGCTGGGAGCGCGTGCGTGAGGTCATGATGACCCCCGAAGGCGCTCGCATGTTCGCCGAGAGCGCGGAGGGCCAGACCCTCCTCGCCCAGATGGAGGCCTGGAGCGGCCCCATGCGCGCCGACGAGGACGCGCCCATCGTCCCCACCAAGTCGCGCCGCAGCTACTCCGACGACGACGACGACGACGACGACGACGAATAGGGCTCCGGCCCTGGGGTCGGCGCCCCTGCCGCCCCATCGTCCACCGCCACACCCTGGCCGGCCCAGCGCCTGCCGGGGTGTGCTGCGTGGGGGATCCCTCAGCGCGGGATGCAGCGCTTGAGGGCGGCCCGACAGCTCAGGCGCAGGACCGCGCCTTCGGCGACCACGATGCTGCCGGCATCCACGGCGGGCGCCCCCAAAGCGGGCCTCCACCGTGTAGCGACCCGCGGGGACGGCCCCGGGTGGGAAGCGACCCGCCGCGCCCACCGCTGATCCGGGCATCTCCGCTGGCCAGCAGCACCTGCCCCGCCTGCAGCGGCGGGCGGCGGCGGGGGCGGCGCCTCGACGATCTCGGGCTCCGCTTCGGGCGCCGCGGCCCGGGGCGGAGGTGGCGGCCGATCCGCGGCCGGGTCCGGCTGCGCACGCGCAGGGATCGGCGCGGCGCGGGCGACGGGCTCTGCGGCCAGCGCGTCCACCTCGGCCCGGTCTTCCCCCGCGAGAATGGACGCTGCGTCTTCATTCTCATCATCAATTGGAGCCTCGGCCGGGGGCGCTGTCGCGACCGGCGGCGGCACGGAGACGGCGGTTGCCGCCCCCATGCGATCCCGGAGCAAGAACAGGGCGCCGCCCCCAGCGAGGCCACCAGCACGGTGCCAGCCACGGCCGACAGCAGGCCCAGAAGCAGCCGTGTGCGCCCGTCGTGGGCCGCCGGAGCCGCCGCAGGGCGGGCCAGGGTGTCGCCAGTGCGGTCGGGAAGCCGCTCCTCCAACACGCCGCTGCGCTCGTCCAGGATGCTGCCAGTGAGGTCATCCACCACGAATTCGCGGCTGAGGGCCAGCGGGGGCACCGCCTGTTCGGCCCACTCCGCCAGCCAGGGCTCCGACGCGCGGGCGGCGCGCAGCAGCCGCAGCTGGCGGGCGAGGCTGCGGGCGGGCGGGCGCAGGGCCGGGTCATAGGCCAGGCAGGCGCCGGTGAGGGCGACCACGGCGGCATCGCCGGTGGCCTCTTGCAGGCGGGCCAGGGCCGCCCCGATGCAGGCCTCGTGGCGCTCGCGGCTGGCCGAGGTCCGGCCCACGGGACCACCGGTCAGAAGCTCGACAATGACGGCGCCCAGCCCATAGACGTCACCGGCGTGGCTGTCGATGCCGTCCAGGCGCTCCGGCGCCATATAGGCCTCGGAGCCAAAGAAGCGACTGCGGGTGACGCTCTCTCGGCTGTCGAAGTCGGCTCGGGCGACGCCGAAGTCCAGCACCTTCACCGCGCCGGTGGCGGTGAGCTGCACATTCGACGGCTTGATGTCGCGGTGCAGCAGGTAGAGGGGGCGGCCATCGGGACCGGGGGCGTCGTAGACCGCGTGCAAGGCCGCGGCCACCTGCTCCGCCACCTCCAGGGCCGGCCCCACCGGCACCGGCCCACCGCGCACGAGGTGCTTCAGGTCCACCCCATCCACGAATTCCATCACCACGGTCCAGCGGCCCTGCAGCCGGGTGAGCCCGTCCACCCGCACGACGGCGGGGTGCTCCACCATGCCCAACATCCGGGCCTCGTCCCGCAGGCGGCGCGCGAAGTCGGGCAGCTCCGCGACCTCGCTGTTGAGCACCTTCAGGGCCACCCGCTTGCGAAAGCCGCCCGCGCCCAGCACCTCGGCCTTGTAGACCGTACCGAAGCCGCCGCGGCCGACGGCCTCCAACACCCGGTACTCGCGCTGCTCCTGGTCCAACCGATGCTCCCGCACAGGGAAGCCGGCAGCGTAGCAGAGGAGCACCGGATGCGGGCATCGGCTACCCTTCGCACCCGTGCAACCCGCCGCCGAAGACGATGCCGCCCGCCGCGCCTGGCCCCACCTGCGGACCGTGCTGATCCTGCTGCATGTGCTCGCCCTGGTGCTGGGCGCCGTGCCCGCCCCGGAAGGCGGCATGCGCCGCGCAGCCTGGAAAGAGGCCACGGTGCAGGGGGAGATCGCGGCCTGGGCCGAGCGCCTGGACGGGCTGGGCATCGCGATGGACGCCGCGACCCTGGAGCAGGCGGCCTGGGACTTCGCGGTTCGCTATATGGCCGTCCGGCGCAGCATTCTGGCACCCTTTCAGCCCTATTATGACCGCCTGGGGGTGGCGCAGAACTGGCGCATGTTCGTCGCGCCGCACAAGCACCCGGCCCGTCTGCAGATCGCGGTGGATGGCGGCCCCGAGGCAGACCCCTGGCGGGTGGTCTACGAGGAGCTGCGCCCCGGAACCGACTGGAGAGAGGCCCAGTTGGAGCATGACCGCACCCGGTCGGTGCTCTTCCGATACTCCTGGACGTCCTACCGCAAGGACTACCGGCGCCTGTGCGCGTGGATTGCCGCCGAGGCCGCTACAGACTTCCCCGAGGCCAGCCAGGTGCGGGTGCGCTGGTTGCGGCAGCGCACCGCCTCGCCCGCCGAGGTCCGAAAGGGCCAGCTCCCTGCGTTGAAGCCCGAGTCCGAGCAGATTCTCGACCTGGGCCCGCTGCGAGACGGGGGGCGGCCATGATGGGGGCCTATCTGCGGCTGGTGCGGCTGCTCGACCGCAGGGAGACAGGCGAGCCCCTGGCCGCCTTCCGCATCTGCGTCGGGCTGATCCTCGCGCATCACCTGCTGGTGATGGGCATGGACGGCCTGGTTCCCCTGCTCTGGATGGACCTGCCCGACGGCGGAATGCGGCCCCTGGCCGACGCAGGATCGTGGTGGGTGGGCCTGCTGGGCGGCCCGCACCCAGGCGTGGTCTGGCCCCTCTACGCGTTGACCCTGGCGGCCAGCATCGGGCTCACCGTGGGGCTCTATGCCCGCGTGCAGGCCTTTCTCGCGTTGCAGGGCTTCCTGGCCCTGGCATGGATCAACGGGCACGCTGGCGGAAGCTATGACCACCTGGTCAGCAACAGCTTGTGGCTGCTGGTCTTGGCGCGGTCGGACGCCACCGCTTCCATTCGGTGCAGAATCCGCACGGGCAGCTTCTTCTCGGATGAGCAGGTTCAGGCCTGGCCGCGCTGGCTGGTGGTGTTGCAGCTGGTGACCATGTATGCGTCCACCGGCCTGCAGAAGGTCTCTGCGGCCTGGGTGCCAGGCGGCGACTTCTCCGCCCTCTACTACATCCTCCAGCAACCCACCTGGGCGCGCTGGGACATGTCCTGGCTGGCCTGGATCTACCCCTTGACCCAGCTCGCGACGGGGGCCACCTGGTTCTTCGAGGTGGGCTCCCCGGTCCTGCTGCTCTTCTTCACCTACCGGCTGACGGCGGACCGGCCGGGTCGGCTGCGGGCCCTCTGCAACCGCCTGGACGCCCGCGCCCTCTTTGCGGCCTTCGGCATCAGCATGCACCTGGGCATCCACCTGCTCATGGTGGTGGGGCCCTTCTCCACCCTGTCCATCGCCCTCTACACCTGCCTGTTCAGCCCCGATGAGTGGCGCCGCGGGCTCCGGCGCTTGCGGGCCGCCTTCAGCCGCGCCCCAGCCCCCGCGCCGACAGGCCCAACAGCAGCCAGCCCGCCAGGAGGCTGAGCCCACCCAGCGGCGTGATCATGCCAAGACCGCGCTGTCCGGTCAGGGCCAGCGCCCACAGGCTGCCGGTGAAGAGCAGCACGCCCAGGGCAAAGGCGACGCCGGCCCGCCCCACGGCCCGCGCCCGATCGGGGTG
This sequence comes from Deltaproteobacteria bacterium, assembly GCA_018401435.1. GTDB lineage: Bacteria > Myxococcota_A > UBA796 > UBA796 > UBA2385 > M30B51. Next base: position 33,835 of record JAGYJW010000040.1, read on the forward strand.
GCTGCCGGCCAGCACCGCGACCGCGACAAGGCCCGAGACATGAAAGAGGGCATAGCGCGCCCCGGTATCCCAATGGGCCAGAAGATCAGGTTCCAAGCGCGTCTTGAGCGCATGGGCACCGAAGGCCCCTCCGGCCACCCCGATGAAGGCGATCAGGCAGGCCAGCTGTATCCAACGTGCGTTCATGCTCCGCCTCAGGCGCGGGTTCTTGCGCCGCACAGGGGCCACGCAGGGGGATAGCATGCCCGTGGAGTTCCGCACCGATGAGGGCGGCGGTCTCCGCAGAGGAGGGTCCATGTCCCCAATTGTCCACCCGCGGCCGACTCCGGTCGCCAGCGCGCGCGACCAGGCGCCCAAAGAGGTGATGGCGGATTTCGAGCGCATCCGAGCCGAGCTGCTGGAATCCCACCGGCGGCTGTCGGCCTTGTTGGCGGTGGTGCGAGATGATCCGTGGCTGGAAGAGCGCGAGGCCGACGCCTTGGCCGCCCACCGCGAGCAGCGCGACCAGCTGCTGGCCAGCCTGGGGCGGCTGGCCTTGACCTGGATGCTGCGCGGTGGCGCCGTGGAGCTGCTTGAGGCCCGGGTCGGCGGCGCCGCGGTGCACGCGCCCAGCCTGCCCCGCAGCGAACCTGCGCGGCGGGAGCCCGAGGGGCCGCCGGCCAGCGCCGCCGAGCTGGAGCGCCTGCGCAGCCAGGCCATCTCCCCCACCTGGACCCGGGCCCAGCAGACCGCGCCCAGGGAGGTCGAGGCCCTGGCCCTGCCCGCCTTGATGGATCCCCACCTCCCGCTGCCCGACGACATCCCGGACGCCGAGGCCGCCGCAGAAGAGCTGCACCGCCTGGGGCGGGCCATCCAGGCCCAGTTCACCGACCATTGGGTTCACCAGAGCCGCGAGATTCAGCGCGCCCTGGTGGGCCATGTGGTGGCACGGGCCCGGCGGGTGCAAGACGAGCTGGCCCCCGGCGTGCTCACCGACGCCCTGGTGCCCGAACTCGATCGCGTCTTCTCCACCATGACCGCCTACTCGAAGCGCGAGCAGCCGGGCTTTGTCTTTGGGCTCATGCGCAGCCACGGCCCGGTGCATGGCAGCTGGCTGGAGGACGCCCGCCAGTGGTGGGTCCAGATCGCCGGCAAGGCCGAGGACGCCCCCAGCGGCAACCCCGAGCGCTGCTTGCACGACCTGCAACAGCTCCTGGACGCCGGTGACGCCACCGACGAGGCGCTGGTGGAGGCCGCACTGGCCGCCATCGCCGCAGGGGTCTCCCCCGAAGACACGCGTCTGGTGCGTATGCTCGCGGATAAGGTAGATCTGCTCAAGAAGAATACCGAGTTCAAGAAGCTGCGCAAGGCCATCCGAGAGCTGACCGCCCTGGACCAGGAATTCGACAAGGAGATGGCCTCCCCCGCCAGCGCCATCCCCCAGAATTGGCCCTATAGCGCCCATGTGGATGGAAAACGCGCCAGCATCATCGGCGGCGATCTGCGCGAAGAGGCCCGGGCCCGCATCCAGGCGGCCTTCGGCTTCGAGAGTGTGGAGTGGGTGACCACCGACCACGCCCGCAAGGTGCAGAGCCTGGCCAACGCCGTCACCGGCGGATCCGTGGACCTCGTGATCGTGCTGCGGCGCTTCATCGGCCACGACGTGGACCGGGTGATCCTGCCCGCCTGCAAGGCCGCGTCCGTGCCCTGGGTGAGCGTCGAACACGGCTATGGCATCACCCAGATCCGGCTGGCCATCGAGCGCTTCCTGGAGCGCCACCCCGGCGAGGGCGACGCGGCCTGAGCCGCCTCAGCCGCCGCCAATCACGAGGTCGAGGGCGAGGCTGCCCGGCGAGAGGGGCCCGAGGTGGGCGCTCTCGACGTCGCCCTCGCTGGATCCGGGGGCGCCATCGGCGTCCAGGCGCGCAAAGAGCCAGACCTGCTCGGGCCAGGCGCCGCCCATCATCTGGTCGGCGTCCCCCAAGGAGAAGTCCACGGGCAGGGCGCTGGCCGGCAGGCGCTTGGCCGCCACCGGCGGGCCGCTGCCATCGGCGTTGCGGTGCACGATCACAAAGACCAGCTGATCGGGCCGGGCGGCGACCCCATCGGCCAGCCGCAGCTTGCCCGCCAGGCGCGGCGGACCGGCCTCGGCAGGCGAGGCGGCCGCAGGCGGTGGGGCGCTGGCCGCCACCGGGGGCAGCATGGCCTGGGCCCGAAGCTGCCGCGCGAAGCCCAGCTCGTCGGCGTTGAGCCCAAGCGAGATGGCCTTGTCGAGACTGGCGATGCCTGCTTCATTCTGGCCGCCTTGCAGCAAGGCCAGGCCCATCCACAGATGCGGCCGACCCCAATCGGGGCGAGCCTGCACGGCGGCCTCCAGGGCGGGCATGGCGCGGTCCACCATGCCCACGGCCAGTTGCAGCATCGCGAGGTGGATCAGCACCGCGGGGTCTTCGGGGGCGATCTCCCGGGCAGGCTCCAGGCTCTGCATGGCCAGGTCGAGATCACCGCGCAGCAGCGCGTCATAGGTCACAAGGTTCAGGGCTTCGAGGTTGCGCGGGTCTGCGGCCAGGGTGGCCTGGGCGGCCTGCACCTCGGCGCTGAGGGGGGCAACGGCCGAAGGGGGCGGGGCGCCGCCTTCCATCGTGCCGCCGCCGCCCGTCATGCCCTGGCCCGCCCCCGGGGCTTGGAGAACTCGGTGATGCCGACCCCAAGCAGGATGAAGAAGGCGATCACGCCGGCGGCCCAGGCTGCCCGCGCACCCGCACGCCCCGGCGCGGGGCCGGCGCGGCGGCGGCCGGCGCAGTGGGCTCGGCCAGGGCGCGCTCGACCCAGGTGGCCTCCACCAGCAGGGCCTCTCGACGCAGCCGGAACGCGTCGGCGTCGAGCTTGTCCTTGTCCGCCTCCATCGCCCGGATCTGTTCCAGCAGCATCTCTTTGCGGGCGAGCAGGGCCGCCCGGTCACCCGAAGCGACGGGGACCGCAGCCCCCCGCGCCCGCAAGGCCACGACCAGGCCGGCGACCACGCCCAGCAACAACACGATGATGGGCGGACCCCAGACATCCCAACTCATGAAGGCTCTCCGTCCGACCCGCGGGGGGGCAGCTCACCCAGTTCTTCCAAGATCCGCCTTCGAAAGGGGTCTTCAGCGCCGGCGTCCGGTGGTGCGGCGCCCGTGGACGCCGCCGGCGGGCCCGCCTTGGATGCGCGGGCGGCCACGGCCACGCCGCCCACCACCAACACAAAGACCGGCCCCAGCCAGATGATCCAATGCAGGCCCTCGCGGGGGGGGGCCAGCTGGACCCAAGCCCCGTAACGGTCCACGAAGTAGCCCTCGATCTGGTCGCGGGAGTAGCCCAAACCCACCAGCTCATCGATGCGCTGGTACATGGCCCGCGCCGCGTCCGCGTTGCTGTCGGCCACGCTGAGCCCCTGGCAGACGGGGCAACGCAGCGCCGAGGCGATCTCGCGGGTGCGGGCGGCGTGGTCTTCGGGCCCCGGGGGATCGAGCTCAGGCGGTTCGAGCAGGGCCCCGGTGGCCGTGCTCGGGTCCGCCGACGCCGAAGGGCTGTCCTGGGCCGAGACCGGCAGGAGCAGGGCCATCGCCAACAGGAGGGCAGTCACAGCAGGGGCTCCAGGGCCGCCGCCAGCTCACCAAAGCTGACCGGTCCGGTGAATTTGCGCGCGATGGTGCCGTCGGCGCGGATGACGAAGGTCTCGGGCACCCCGGCGACCCCATAGTCGATGGAGGTGCGACCATCGGGATCCAGCAGGGTGGGGAAGATCGACCCGTTGCGCTTGAGAAAGGGCCGGGCCTTGGCCGGGTCGTCCTGGTAGAGCACGCCCAGAAAGCGCACGCCTTGTGGGCCATAGGTGGCGGCCGCGCGCTGCAGGTGGTCGTGCTCCTGCAAGCAGGGCTGGCACCAGGTCGCCCAGAAATTCAACACCACGGGCCCCTTCTGGCTGCCCAGGTGGAAGCGTTCGCCATCCAGGGTGTCCAAGGTGAAGTCACCGGCGGCCTTGCCCTCCAAGGCGTTGCTGACGCCCTTGGGGTCGCGGCCAAAGCCGCTGGCCAGCACCGCCACCAGGGGCAGGACCAGCAGCAGCCCGGCCAGCAGGATCTTCCAGTTGAAGCCCCCGGGCGGCGGCGGGGTTGCGGGCCCGGGGGTCGGGGCGGCGGGGGTCATGGAGCCGCCGCCTTGACCCGCGCCCCGCATCGGCGGGCGCAGGCTCGCGGGCCGCCAGGGCGGCGCGGCGTCCGGCCGGCCAGGCGGCGATCACCGTACCCAACATCATCACGGCCCCACCCACCCACAGCCACCACACCATGGGCTTCACCATCACCTCCACCGAGGCCGCATCCCCGCCCATTCCGGCATTGACCAGGGAGAAGTAGAGGTCTTCGACCGGGCCGCTGCGCACTTCGGGGGTGCCGATGGGCTGGTTCATCTTCTTGTAGTGGTTCAGGCGGGGCTCCACCACGCCCAGGTCCCGGTCGCCCTCGCGCACCGCAAAGCGCGCGACGAGGCTCATCCGGTGGGGCTGGTCCTGCATCTCCGAGCCGATGTAGGTGATGTCATAGCCCTCCACCTGCGCGCTCTGCCCCTGCTGCAAGGTGATGCTGGTCTTGGTGGACCCGCTGATGGCCGCGGCGTGGGCCACCGCGATGATGATCACGCCGATGTGAACGACATAGCCGCCATAACGACGACGGGCCTTGCCCAGGACGTGCAGGGTGGCTGGCAGCATGCCCTCCCCCAGGGCCTGGGCGCGGGCCTGGGCGGGGCGCAGCAGCTCTTGCACCGTGGTCACCAGGGCGAAGGCCCCCATGGCAAAGGTGCCGATGGTCCAAGGCGCGCGGGCGCCCAGGGCCAGGGAGAGCCCCACGGTGAGCACCGCGGCACCCGCCGGGGGCGCCACCCGCTTGAGCGCCCGTTGCGGGTCCACGGCCCCCCAGGGCAGGGTGGGCCCCACGCCCATCAAGAAGAGGATGGCCAGACCGATGGGGGCGCTCATGCGGTCGAAGTAGGGCTGGCCCACCGACACCTGCTCGCCGGTGAGGGCCTCGTTCAGCAGCGGGTAGACCGTGCCCAGCAACACCGTCATGGTGAATGCGGCAAAAAGAAGGTTATTCGCCAAGAAGCTGGTTTCCCGAGACACGGGCCCGGCCAGCCCTTCCGGGGGCGGCGCCAGGCGGTCCACCCGCGCCGCCAGCAGCAGCACGCAGAAGACCATGCCCAGGCCCAGAAAGCCCAAGAAGACCGGGCCGATGGGCGACTGGGTGAAGCTGTGCACCGAGTTGAACACGCCGGAGCGCGTCATGAAGGTGCCCAGGATGGTGAGCAGGAAGGTGGCCATGACCAGCGAGAGGGTCCAGCCCTTGAGGTGGTCCCGGCGCTCCATGACCATGGCCGAGTGCAAGAAGGCCGTGCCTGTCAACCAAGGCAGGAAGCTGGCGTTCTCGACGGGGTCCCAGGCCCACCAGCCGCCCCAGCCCAGCACCTCGTAGCTCCACCAGCCACCGAGCACGATGCCCACGGTCAGAAAGCCCCAGGGCACCAGCATCCAGCGGCGCAAGGCCCGGGTCCAGGCCGCGTCCAGCTGCCCGGCCAGCAGGGCCGCGGCCCCCATGGCGAAGGGGATGGTCATGCCCACATAGCCCAAGTAGAGCATGGGCGGGTGAATGACCATCAGGACGTGGTTCTGGAGGAGGGGGTTGGGGCCGGGCCCATCCAGGGGCACCGGCGACACCGCCTCGAAGGGGTTGGCCACCCCCGCCACCAGGAAGGCAAAGAAGATGCCGACGCCGTGGGCCACCATGAGGGCCCAGGGGGTCTGGGCCGGGTAGCGGTCGCGGGTATACCAGGCAAATCCGATGAAGTAGACGCCCAGCACCAGACCCCACAGCAGGATGCTGCCGTTGAGGCTGGACCACAGGCTGACGATGGTGACCCAGGTGGGGGTCGCCGTGCTGCCGACCTCCGCGACATAGCCCACGCTGAAGTCGTGGGTGAGCAGGGCGAATTCCATCAGCCCCGTCGCCAGCATCATGGCCACGCCAAAGGTGTAGGCCATCCAGCGGGACCAGCGCAGGGCGTCCTCGCTGCGGGTGGTGCCGGCCACACCACCGGTGACGGCGCCAATGGAGCAGGCGGCCAGGGCCACCAGGACCGCCGTGCGGCCCAATAGGGAGATCACGGGGCGCCCTCCCCGGCGAGGACCGCGTCATAGAGCTCTTTGCGCTCGGCGGCGGTCATCTCTGCGTCAGGCGCCCTGTATTCGTTGCTGTGCTTGACCATCAGCCGGTCGCTCTCGAAGACGCCAGCGGGGGTCAGGGTGCCTTCGACCACCACGCCGATGCCCTCGCGGAACATCTGGGGCGGCGCCCCGGTGGCGTGCACCTTGACCCTGGCGTCGCCCTCGGCCACTTCAAAGGCCAGGGAGTTGTTTTCGGGCTGCCAGTTCACCGTGCCCTCCTGCACCAGCCCGCCCAGGCGCACCGTGGCGCCCACCGCGGCGTCCCCGTGGGCCACAAGCTCTGCGGGACCCCAGTAATAAACCAGGTTCTCCCCCATATTTCCGAATGCGACCGCCCCCAGGGCCGAGGCCGCGACCGCGATGGCGCCCACCATGAAGAGGCGACGCTTGCTGGATGCCTTCATGGCGTCCTCCTTGCGGTCCGGTCTGCGGAGCCGCGCTTGACGATGCTGCCCAAGAGCACGAAGACGGTGAGGCCCAGGAGCACGGTCCAGGACACGCCATAGGCGGCCCAGACATATTCCCAGCCCCCTTGAATCATCCCGCTGGGGACTTGACCGTCCATCAGCGCACCTCTCCCGGGCCGACGCCCAGGGTCAGGGGAGTGGGGGCGGCCGGAAGCTCCGGCGCGTCGGACTCGGCCTTGAGGCGGGCGTGAACGCTGCGCCAGCGCACCACGATCAGCCCGATGCTGATGAAGAGCATGGCGAAGGCGGCCGTCCGCAGCGGGGTCACCATGGACCCGGCCACCGTCTCGGGGCTGGAGAAGGGCTGGTGCAAGGTGCGCCACCACTTCACCGCGAAGTAGACCACCGGCACATCGACCCAGGCGATGATGGTGGCCACCGCCGACACGGTCAGCCGACGTTCGGGGTCATCGACCACCCGCCGCAGCACCAGCATGCCGACAAAGAGCAGCAGCATCACCGCCGTGGTGGTGAGCCGCGGGTCCCAGGTCCACCAGACGCCCCAGGTGGGCCGGGCCCAGACCGAGCCCTGAAAGAGCAGCAGGGCGTTGAGCACCACGCCCACCTCTGCCGCGGCCACCATGGCGGCGTCCCAGCTGGAGCGCCCGCCCCACAAGGCGCCCACCGCCGCGATGAAGCAGGCCGTATAGGCCAGCAGCGCGGCCCATGCCGTGGGGACATGCACATAGAGGATCCGCCCCACATCGCCCATCATGGCTTCGGGCGGGGCGTAGAAGAGGCCCCAGGCATGGGCCACCGCCAGGAGGATCCATCCCAGCGCCAGCACCGCGTGCTCCCATCGGAGTGACATGGGCGAAGGCCGTCCTTTACTGTTCGATGACCCGGCGGAACAACAGCCCGCACAGGGCCCAGTACAGAAGATCGAAGCTGGCGAGCAGGCGCAGCCAGGAGTCCACCTGCGCCATGGGATCGCCCAGCATCACGAGAGAGCTAGCCTTAACGGAGGCGAGCAGGCAGGGCACGATGAGTGGGAAGAGCAGTAGCGGAAGCAGCAGCTGGCGCGAGCCCATGCGGGCGGTCAAGGCCGCATACAGCGTGCCCGGCGCCGCGAGGCCCGCGCAGCCCAAGGCCAGGCCCGGCAGCAGCCGCCAGGCGCTCTCCCGGAACTGCACATCAAAGAGGGCGACACAGGCGGGGATGGCCACCAGCCCCAGCAGCATCAGCTGGGCGGCGTTGGCCAGGGCCTTGCCATAGAAGAGCGCCGCGGGCGGCGTGGGGGCCAGCAGCACGGTCTCGATGGCCCCGGACTCCACCTCGATCTGGAAGCTCTGGCCCAGGAGCAGGGTGCTGCTGAGCAGCAGGCTCATCCACAGGTAGGCGCCGGCGTGTTCGCGCATGGTGGCCGTATCCGGCCCCACGGCAAAGCTGAAGAGCAGCAGCACCGTGAGGGCGAAGGCCGCCAACGAGAAGGCCCGGGAGCGCACCCGCCACTCGATCAGCAGGTCCTTGTGCAGGACCGCGAGCACATGCCTCATCGTCCCCCCTCGACCGGCAGGGGCTCGGCGGCCTCGCGGGGGTGAAGGGCGCGCCAGGCCGCCATCGCATCGGAGGCGGGGCCCGACCAGCGGGGCAGGCCGCCATCGAGCAGCAAGGCGCGGCTGCACAAGGGCGCGGCGGTGTGAATGCGGTGCGAGGCCATGACCACCGCCCCCGGCAGGCCGGCGATCAGCCGCGCGAGGCTGTCCACCCCCGCCGGGTCCAGGGCGGTGAAGGGCTCGTCCAACAAGATGAGATCGGGCTTCTGGACGAGCAAGGCAGCGACCTGCAGCCGCTTGCGCATGCCGGCGGAGTAGGCCCGCACCGGGTCGGGACGGTCCTCCAGGCCCACCTGGGCCAGCAAGGCCCCCACATCGGGGGCGGGCAGGCTGGCGAGACGGGCGACCACCCGCAGGTTGTCGCCGGCACCCAGCTCTTCGTAGAGGCCCAGGGCGTGCCCCAGCAGGGCCAGGCGCGGGCGCACCCGGTCGGCGTCCTCAGCCGGGTCCAGGCCGAAGAGCCGCAGCTCACCCTGGGTGGGGCGCAGCACCGTGGCCAGGGTGCGCAGCAGGGTGGTCTTGCCCGAACCATTGGCGCCGATGACCAGCAGGCGGTCCCCGGCGGCGATCTCGAGGTCGATGTGGGCATAGGCCCATCGACGCCCGAAGCGCCGACACAGGGCCCGGGTCTGGACCACCGGCGCGTCGGTGCGGGAAGGGGCGGGAGACATCGCGGGCGCCTAACCGGAGGCTCGGGGCGGGGATAGCGGAGGGGCGTGCCACAGCTGCCTTCCCTGCCCTGGCTCATGACCGCCCTGGGCGGACTGAGCGCCGTGATGCTCGTCGGAGCGCTCGTTCTCCTCCCGTGGGTGCTGGCGCGCCTGCCCGCAAACTGGTTCGAACAAGCTCCCCCCCCCTTCCGCGAGCGGCTGAAGGCCCAGCCGCTGCGGGCCGGCCTGCGCCTGCTCCTCGGGAGCGCCCTGGTGGCCCTGGGTGTGGCCTTGCTGGTGCTGCCGGGCCAGGGCCTGCTCACCCCGCTGGCCGGCCTGCTGGTCCTGACCTGCCGGTGACCGACCGGCTCACCCGCCGCCTGGCCCGGCGCCCCACCTTGAGCCGGGCCCTGCAGGCATTTCGCCGGCGGGCCGGCGCCCCCCCGGGGCTGCCGGGCCCGGCCGAGGCTGGATCGGGCCCGCCAACATAAGAGGGGCTCCCCCGCAACCGGAGCCGCCCATGCCCCACCCCAAGGTCGATGCCGTCGCCGCTGCCGCAACCAGCGCCTTGCCCGCCACCCTGCGCACCCTCGCCGGCTACCTGGCCATCCCCGCCATCTCCTGCGATGCCGACCACGCCGACGACGTGCGCGCGCTGGCCGAAAAGGTGCGCCAGGACCTGCAGGATCTCGGCCTCTCCGGCGCGCGGGTGCTGGAGCTGGACGGGGCCTTGCCCTGCGTCGCCGCCGAGTGGATGAATGCCGGCGAAGACAAGCCCACCGTGCTCATCTACGGCCATCTCGATCTGCAGCCCGTCAAGGGGGAGCCCTGGGTCACCCCCCCCCACGAGGCCGTCGAAAAGGACGGTCGGCTCTACGCCCGGGGCGCGGCCGATGACATGGGCGGCTGGGTCAGCCACCTCGCCGCCATCTCGGCCTGGCTGGGCCAGACCGGCAGCCTGCCTTGCAACTTGCGCCTGCTCATCGAAGGCGAGGAGGAGATCGGCTCGCCCAACCTCGACCGCTTCATGGACGCCTACCCCGAGGCCTTCGCGGCCGACGTGATGGTGCTCACCGACTGCGAGAACCCCTCGGTGGACATCCCCGGGCTCACCGTGTCCCTGCGGGGCCTGCTGGAACTGGAGCTGCGCTGCGAGGCCCTGCAGGCCGACGGCCACTCGGGGCTGTGGGGCAATATGGTGCCCGATGTCTCCATCGCCCTGATCAAGCTCATCGCGCGGCTCACCGACGAGGACGGTCGCCTGAAGGTGGGCCGGGTGGCGGTGCCCGAGGCCTGGCGCGCCCAGGCCCGCACCGTGCCCCTGGATCGCGAGGTCATCCGGGGCGGCGCCCACCTCATCGACGGCGTGGACCCCTTGCCCGAACGCGACCGCCCCGCCGCCGAATGGATGTGGCGCCAGCCCGCCCTGACCGTGGTGGCCACCACCCTGCCCACCCCCGACCGCAAGAAGAATGCGCTTCGAACCGCCGCTTCTGCCACCCTCAGCGTGCGCCTGGCCCCCGGCCAGACCATCGGCGAGATGATGGCCCTGCTGCAAGACGAGCTGCTCCGGGACCCCCCCGGCGGCGTGAAGGTCAGCCTGAAAGAGGCGGGCTGGTCCAGCGAAGGCTGGCTCTATGAGCCCAAGGGCCCCGCCTTTCCCGCCGCCGACCGCGCCTACCAGAAGGCCTGGGGCCGCCCGATGGTGCAGGTCGGCGTCGGGGGCTCCATCCCCTTCGTGGCGCTCTTCGGTCGCCGCTATGGCGACCTGCCGCTGATCCTCAACGGGGTGATGGACCCGCGCACCACCGCCCACGGCCCCAACGAGAGCATGGACCTGGGCGTCTTCCGCAAGGCCGTCGCCGCCAATGTCTACCTCTACGACGAGCTCGGCGCGCTCACACCCGCCAGCTTGCGCGAAGGCTGAGGGGGGGCCCGGCGGACCCAACAGTAGAGGCCCGACCGGGGAAACCGGCCGGGCCTCGCTTCATGCCAGGAGGATCAGTCCTCGATGTGGCGGTCGGGCTGATCCAGGGCGACGTACTTGGGCCGGTAGATGGGGGCGCCCTTGCCGCCGCGGATGCGGGTGCGCTCATCCACGATCTGCGCGGCGATGCCCGTGATGCGGCTGAGGCCGAAGAGCACCGTGTAGTAGGTGGTATCGGTCAGGCCGCAGGCCTCCAGCAAGGAGCCGGAGACCGCATCGACATTGGGGTAGGGGTTGGAGATCTTGGGGTTCTCCTTGAGCACCTTGACCGCCGCGTGGCGCAGGTTGGCCGCCGTGCGGAACACCTTGCTGTCGGGGCAGAGCTTCTCACCCAGCTCGTACTGCACCGTGGCCCGGGGGTCCTCGGCGCGCAGCACCGCATGGCCGAAGCCATAGACCTTGTCGCCGCTGGCGAGGGTGTCGCGCACCCACTGCTCCAGCTCGGCCGGGTCCGAGGTGGGGATGGTGCGCACCTGGGCCAGGCAGGCCTCGTTGGCGCCGCCGTGCAGGGGGCCGGCGAGGCCGTCCATGGCGGCGGCCAGCGAGGTGTAGACATCGGCATGACCCGAGGCCACGGCCTTGCCCACGAAGGTGCTGAGGTTGCCGCCGCCGTGGTCCATATGCAGGTTGTAGAAGCTCTTGAGCAGGGCGGTCAGGCGGGTGCGCGCGGCGTCGTCATCCACGCCCGGAACGCCGAGCATGTGCACGAAGTCGGCGATCAGGTCGAGCTTGGGGTTGGGGGCGATGGGCGCGCCCCAGCCCGATCGGATGCGGTAGATCGCAGCGCACAGCTCGGGCGCCCGGGCGATCAGGTTCTTGGCGTCCTCCACCCAGTCGTGGGTGACGGTGCGCATGCCCAGGATGAGCAGGCCGGCGCTGAGCCAGCCCATGGGGTGCCCCTCCTTGGGCAGGTGCTTCAGCGTCTCGAGCACATCGGAAGGGATGCCGCGGCGAGCGCGCAGATCGTCGCCGAAGGCGGCGAGTTCGTCGCCCACGGGCAGGCGGCGGTTGAGCAGGAGGAAGGCGACCTCTTCGGGCTCGCGGGGGGCGAGCTCGGCGATGGGGTAGCCGACATAGGACACGCCCTTGATGGGGTCGACCTTGGAGGTCATGCAGCTTCCGACCGGGAAGCCCCGCAGCCCGGTGTCGAGGTGGGCGGTGGTGATGGTGAAGAGGGCCTGGGCTTCGCCAGCGTTGTCGGCCATGGGGTGCCTCGCGAGGATGATGAAAGGGAGAGGGCGGCCGCCGGGGCCGCAAAGATCGCTCTGGGACGATCGCGCCCTCCCGCCAGGCGAGAGGGCCGGAGATGGACCGTTGGGCCCCCCCGGCGTGGGGAGACGGGCCATCCAGAGACGCCCTGTATAGCCCGGTGCGCACCGGCGCGGTGCAAGGGGAGGCCGCGGCCCCGCAGGATCCCCCTCCGCCGCCCCCAACGCCGCAGGGTCCCCGTGCGACGAGCCCGTGACGAAGTCTCCGAATCGGCGCAGGTGGCGATAGCCCGCCAGCCACCGAGAGGACGGAAAGGATCTCGGCGGGGGGGGCGAGGACGGTGCGATTCCCGGTTGACCAGCAAGTCGGCGCCACGATGGGGCCCCAGCGGCCCCGCAGCAGCGGCCCCCGGGCGACCCCACCGCCGCGCGCGACCTCCGGCCTGGAGGAGTGGACGGCCGGGCTCTGGGGCGAGCGCAGCTGGGCCCGCGGCCTCTGGTCCGACGAGTGCCCCGCGCCGGCCCGCAGCCCCGACGAGGCCTTCCCCATGATGCGCGCGGCCGCCGCCTTGGTACGGCCGCGCAGCACCCCTCGGGTCGAGGCCCGCATCGACGCCCTGTTGCAAGAAGCCCACGCCGCCCTCGAGCGCATGCGGGCCCGCGCCCACGAGCTGCGCGAGGCCCTGCGCGAGGCCCGACGCGAGCGCCCGAGCCCCATCCGGAGCCCCTTTCGGGTGGAGGGCCGGGACGGCCCGCGGCGCCGCGCCGACTGAGCGGGCTGCCTATTCGAGCTCCACATCCATCAAGACGCCGTCGCGGTCGATCACGAGGTCCACCCCTGGGCCGCCCCAGTGCCCCAGCAGACCGGCGGCGAGGGTCTCGCTCAGCTCGGGGGGCAGGGTCGTGCTGTCCAGCCCCATCACGCTGACGCCCACCACGCGATCGCCGGCCCGCAGCCCGTTGCGGCTGGCCGGGCCCTCCGGGTCGAGGGTCTCGACCACCAGGGCGCCCTCCGCGTCCATGCCCAGCTCCACCCCGTTGTCCTCGAGCAAGGTGGCCTCGGCGGTGCGCACCTCCACCCCATCGGTGATGGCGCCCTCCTCGACCCCCACCGCCACCCGCTGAAAGGGGCTGGGCATCACAAAGATCTCCCAGGTGCCCGGCGGCAGGCCCTCAAAGCTGAAGCGCCCATCGCCGTCGCTGTCGCCAAAGGCCGGGGTGCTGCGCTCTGTGGCGGCCACCGCCCGCATGGCGACGACCGAGGCGTGGGGGATTGGATCGCCGGTGAGGCCGTCCAGGACGACGCCTTCGATGCCCCCGCCGCTCCATGTCTCAATATCACCGATATCGACCGGGGTCGCGCGCACCCGCACTGGGGGGGTTCGCACCACCCGGCCATCGCCCTGGCGCAGCTCGACATGCCAGTCGCCGGGCACCAGGCCCGAGAGGGTGAAGCGCCCGTCGGCGTCGCAGCGCTGCTCGCGGCCCAACAGGCCGCCCCGGGGCAGGTCTTCGAGGCGCTCGGGCAGGCGGATGGCCAGGGCCTGGCAGGACCGGGGCTCCCCGTCCTCCACCATGCGTCCCGTGATGGCACCCCCATAGGAGAGGTCGAGCCAGACCTCATTCTCACCGATTTCTACCCGCGCCGTGGACCCGCCACCGCGCACGGCCGCCACCCCGCTGGGGCAGATGCAGGTGACCGTGGGGGCGTCATTGCAGTCTGCGCCCAGGGGCAGCAGGGGCTCGGTGCACAGGATTGGCCCCACGCCTTCGCAAGAGTCGCCGGGCATGCCCTGGCAATGCACCCGCACCACCCGGTCGATGGGCAGCGCCACCAAGATCTCGCGCACCACCCCGTCTTCGTCGGCCAGGGCGAGGTCTGCCAAGGCGATCTCGACCGTCACGACCTCGGTGTGGTGGTCGTCGCGAAACGGGCCCCGCTCGAAGCTCGATACGTGCACCTTGCTGGGAATGCCCACTGGCAGGGCCACATAGGTGGCCCCCGGGCGCTCGGGATCCGGCCAGACCTGGGCCCCGACGGGCGCGTCCCCGTCCAGCACGGTGGTGAAGATGGCCGCGCCGTCCAGGGGCGTGCCGTGCAGATCCTCCACCCGAACCCGCACAAGGCCCTGGGCGGCCATGCGCAGGGTGGTCTGGGCGTCCCGGGGCAGCTCCACCACCGCCTGGGCCACGGGCGCCACCGATGGGCTCCAGCCTGCCCAGACCTGCATGGGCCCGCAGGGCAGCCCGTCCAGGGTGGCCTCTCCGGCGGCGCCCGTGCGCCAGCCCAGGTCGTCGGGCTGCTCCTCCGCCATCGGATCCTGCACCCCCACCCGGATGCCCGACAGCGGCGCGCCCTCCAGGTCCTCCACCCGCACGCGCAGACTGCAGTCGCCGTCCGGGGCGAGCCGCGGCTGGGCCGCGAGCCGGATGGGGGGCGCCGCACCCGGCGGGGGCGCCTCGACCCGGCTGGCGCGGGCGGGGGCATCGGGGCTCAGGGCAGCATAGAGCCCCGCCAGGATGCCGGCGCAGCCCAGGATCAGGACGAGGACGAGGACGGCGATGGCTCGCTTTGTGCGCAGGAGCTGGACCGGGAGCGAGGGCGGACTGGGGTCCTACCCGACGCCGGCGGCCACGGCGCGGTGCCCCGCACCCAAGGGCGCGCTACGGTCAGGTGTGGCCGGTCAACCCCCGAGGCCCGTGCGCTCCTCCCCTGCCCTGCCCCTGTTGATCCTGGCCTTGGCGGCCTGCACCAGAGGCCCGACGAGCGCGGCACCCGGCCCGCTGATCCTGCTGGTGAGCTTTGACACCACCCGGGCCGACGCCCTGGGCTGCTATGGCGGAGAAGCGGCCCGCACCCCGATCCTCGACGGCCTCGCCGCCCGGGGGGTGCGCTTTGCCTGGGCCCTGGCCCAGAGCCCGACCACCCTGGCCAGCCACGCCTCTGCCCTGTCGGGGCTGGATGCCCACGGCCACCGCGTGGTGCGCAATGGCTTCCCGGTTACCGATGATATACCGTTGGTACAAGAGCGCATACAGGCCGAAGGCTGGCAGACCCGCGCTGTAATCGGCTCTTTCGCGCTGGAAGGCGGCATGGGCCTGTCGCGGGGCTTTGACGACTACGCGGATCGGGGCTGGCTCAAGCACCTGGGCGAATATGCCTTCCCCGCAGACCAGGTCACCGACCGCGCCCTGGCCAGCGCCCGCGCCGCCGACCCCCAGCGGCCCCTCTTCCTCTTCGTGCACTATTATGACCCGCACCAGAGCTGGAACCGGGCCCCCGCAGAGCTGGTGTCCACCTTTGTCGATCCGCACTACGCGGGCATCGCGGCGGGGGATCCCGCCGGCATCGGGCGGCTGACCGCTGCGGCCCAGGACGGCAGCCTGCGCCCGGAAGACGCCCGCCAGGCGCGCGCCCTCTACCTGGCCGAGGTGGCTTGGACGGACCAGCAGCTCGGGCGCCTGCTGGCCGGCCTGGAGGCCGACGGTCGGCTCGCCGACTCCCTGGTGCTGATGATGTCGGACCACGGCGAGGTGCTCGACGAGATCCCCGATCGCCCCTACCGCCATGGCCCCGACGCCGATCTCGCGGCCCTGCATGTGCCCCTGCTGGTGGCCGGCCGCGGCCGCTACGCCACCCCGCCGGGCCGCGTGGTCTCGGAGCTGGTGCGGGTGCAGGATGTGGCGGCCACCCTCGCCCAGGCCGCCGGCGCCTCCCCCGATCTGGGCGACAGCCGGGACCTGTCGGTGACCTGGACGGCGGGCGCCGCCCCCCTGGCCCCGCTGCCGGCCTTCGCCGAGGCCAACCGCCCCCATGAGCTGGCCACCGGCCCAGGCTGGCCCAACCTGCGCATGGAGCGCAGCGTGGCCCTGGACGGGCTCTTGCTCACCCGCGCCCCCTACCTGGCCGAGGAGGGGCTCTTCTCCTTGGCCGAGGGGCAGCCTGCCCACGTCGACCCCGATGCCCAGGCCCGCTTGGGCGCCCTGCTCGACGCCTGGGATGCCGCAGCCCCCGGGGCCCGCAGCGCCGACCTCGACCCCGAGACCCGCGCCGCCCTGAAAGCCCTCGGCTATGTCGATGGCGACTGAGTTCGGCGCTCAGTCCTGGCGCGCCAGGGTGGCCCGGGCCCGCCGCACCTTGTCCATCGCCTCTTCGGGGGTGGCCCCGGTGGCCAGCAGGTGCCCCACCTTGCGCTGCGGCCGGGGTTCCTTGTCGTAGAGGTAGAGGTGTACGCCGGGAATGGCCAGGGCGCGCTCGAAGGGCGGGGGCCCGTCGTCCCAGAGGTCCCCCAGCAGGTTGGCCAGGGCCACCGGCCGCACCAGGGCCGTGCTGCCCAGGGGCAGATCGCAGGCGGCGCGCACCAGCTGTTCGAACTGGCTGGTCTCGCAGGCCAGGCTGGTGGCATGAAAGGTGTTGTGGGGCCGGGGCGCCAGCTCGTTGACCAGCAGCGCGCCCCGCACCCAGAACAGCTCCACCGCCAGGATGCCCTCCAAGGCGCAGGCCTCGGCGATGCCCTGGGCGATCTGCCGGGCCTGGGCCTCGACGGCATCGGGCAGGGCGCAGGGGATGTGCGAGACGTCGAGAATGGAGTTCTGGTGCCAGTTCCGAGCGACCGGAAAGACAGCGGTCTCGCCGGAGGGACGCCGGGCCACCATCACGCTCAGCTCGGCATCCAGGCCCAGCTCCCGCTCCACCACGGCGGGCGCACCGCCCAGCTCGGCATGGGCCAGGCGCGCGTCTTCCGGGCGCAGCAGCCGGGTCTGGCCCCGCCCGTCATAGCCGCCCCGAGCGGCCTTCACCCGGCAAGGCCCGCCCAGCCGCCGCGCGGCAGCGGCGATGGCCTCGACCCCCTCCGCGGCCTCCCAGGGACCCTGGGGAAAGCCGTGATCCCGCAGCCATGCCCGCTGCACTGCGCGATCCTGGACCATCTCCAGCAGGGCGGGCCCGGGCCGCAGGGGGGCGCGCTGGTTGACCGCGTGGGCGGCGTCCGCCCCGATGGTCTCGATCTCGAGGGTGACCACATCGGCCCGGGCCGCCAGCCAGCAGGCGGCGTCCACATCGTCGAAGGGAGCGGCGATCACGGCGTCGGCCACCCGGCTGGCGCTGCAGTCGCTCTTGAGGTCGAGCACCCGCACCCGGTAGCCAAGCTGCCGCGCAGCCACCGCCGTCAGCCTGCCCAGCTGCCCCCCTCCCAGAATGCCGATGGTGCCACCCGGCGGGATGCGGGTCATCGGATCACCCGGTCGGCCAGAACGGCGTCGCGGCGGGCGGCGGTCCAGGCCACCAGGCGGCCTTGCAAGGCCGGCCGGTGGATGGCCAGGATGCGCGCGGCCAGCAGGGCGGCGTTGACCGCCCCGGACACGTCGATGGCCAGGGTGCCCACCGGCACGCCCTTGGGCATCTGCACGATGCTGAGCAGGGCGTCGATGCCCTTGAGCCCGGTGGCATCCACCGGCACGCCCAAGACCGGCAGGGGCGTCAAGGAGGCCACCATGCCGGGCAGGTGGGCCGCCCCACCCGCGGCGGCGATGATCACCTCCAAGCCCCGGCCCGCCGCGCTGTCGGCATAGTCCACCATCCAGCGGGGCGTGCGGTGGGCGCTGACCACCTGGGCCTCGAAGGGCAGCTGCAGCTCGTCGAGCTGGTCGATGCAGGCTTGCATCACCCGCAGGTCCGAGCGGCTGCCCATGATGACCCCGACGAGGGGGCGGGCGGGGTCGAGTCCGGGGTCCGGCGATGACATGGGCGCTCCGCGGCGGGTCTGCCCGCTGTCACCGACAATGCGCCGGCCGTCAAGGCGCCCATGGGGCCCTACTTGGCCTTGTTCAGCTCCAGATCGATGCTGATCTCGACCTCATCGCCGACCACCCAGCCGCCCCCGTCCAGGGTCTTGTTCCAGGTCAGGCCGAAGTCCTGGCGGTTGATCTTCGTGGTCATCGACGTGCCGGTCTTGATGTTGCCCCAGGGATCGGTGCGTGCGTCGGGCAGGGCGTCCACGGCAAAGGTCACCGGCTTGGTGACGCCGCGGATGGTGAGGTCGCCGGTCACCTTCCAGCCTGAGCCGTCCTTGACCACCTGGGTGCTGGTGAAGCCCATCTCGGGGATCTTGGTGGCGTCGAAGAAGTCGGGGCTGGCCAGGTGTTCGTCGCGCTTCTGCTCGTCGGTGTCCACCGACAGCACCTTGACCTTGCCCGAGATGGACTTCAGCGCGGCGCCATCGGTCACCACCTTGCCTTCGAAGTCGTTGAAGGTGCCGCGCACCCAGCTCACCATCATGTGGCGAACCTTGAAGCCGACCTGGCTGTGGGAGCTGTCCACCACCCAGTCCTCGGCCAGGGCCGATCCGCTGGCGAGGAGCAGGGAGAGGGGGGCGATGGCGAGCAGGCGACGGAAGCAGAGGGCCATGGGGGGCTCCGAGGGGCGGTTGGGGGTCGGGTCGGCACCGCAGGACGCGCAGCCGCCGACCACCCCCGGTTAGCCCCGGCTGGCCGGCAGTCCCGTGAACACACCGTTTCGACGGTGCTACACTCGCTGCGCGGAGACCCCCATCGCGCCCCCAGACCCCAGCCAGGCCCTCGTGGAAGCCGCCCTGCATGCAGAGCGCCAGGGTGCCACCGCCGCCGCCCGCCAGGCCTGGATCCGCGTGGCCGCCCTGCGCCCGAAGGACCCCACCCCGCGTCGGGCGCTGGCCCGCCTCAGCCTGGCGGAGGGGCGACTGGCCGAGGCTGCCGCCGCCATGGACGAGGCCCTGCGCCTGGCCCCCGGGACGGCCCGCTGCGCCGCGAGGCCGCCGAACTCCAGGCCAAGATGGGCGCCCTGCCCGCCGCGCTCACCCACCTCCAGGCGGCCGCGGCCCTCGACCCCCAGGATGCCGCCCCCTTGCTGCGAGCCGGGGAGCTGGCCAGCCAGGCCGGACAGCCCCGCCTCGCCGTCGCCCACCTGCGCATGGCCCTGCGCCGGGCCCCGAATCGCGCCGACGCCTTGCTGCTGCTGGCGTTGAACCTCAGCAAGTTGCCCGACCCCGAAGGCGCAGAGACCGCCGCCGACGCGGCCTGTGCCGCTCGGCCCGAGGACGCCGCCACCGCCGAGATCGCCGGTCTGGTGGCCATTCGCGCGGGCCGCGACCTGGTGGCCCGTCGGCGCTTCGATCAGGCCCTCGCGCTGGAAAGCAGCCGCCCGCGTTCCTTGTGGGGCAGGGCAGCCGCCATGCCCATCATCGCGGCCGACGAGGCCGCCGAATCAGCGATATGTCAGCAGTATCTCACCGATATAGCCGCAACCGAAGCGGCCCAGGCCCAGGACCCCCAGCCCGCCGACTGGCTGGACGCCGTACAGACGGCCTTCGCCCGGCACTACCACGGCGGAGACTGCCTTCCCGAGCAGCAGATTCATGGACGCCTGCTGCACCGGGTGATGGGCGCGGCCCTTGCCAGCCCAGCGCCCCGCCGGCCCCAGGGCCCGGGAAACAAGCTGCGAATCGGCTTTCTGAGCGCTTGGTTCTGTGACCACACCGTCACCCGCCTCTTTCGGGGCTGGGTGGAGGGCCTGGACCCCCGGCGCTTCACCCGGGTGGGCCTCACCCTGGGCCACCGCGAAGACGCCACCACCGCGGCGTTGAAGGGGCACTTCGACGCGTGGGTGGACCTGCGGGGCAGCCTGCCCCAAGCGGTGGCACGGCTGGCCGAGGCCGGGCTGGACGCCTTGATCTTCCCCGAGCTGGGCATGGACCCGGCCACCTTGCGGCTGGCGGCACTGCGCCACGCCCCCGTCCAGCTGATGGCCTGGGGCCACCCCATCACCAGCGGCCTGCCCACGGTGGACATCTTCCTGTCGTCGGCCGGAATGGCCCCCGCGCCGGATCGCCGCTTCACCTGGGAGCACCGGGTGGATCTGCCCGGGCTGTCCATCCCCTACCGACCGCCGCCGGCCCCCGATGGGCCCCTGGATCGCCAGGCCCACGGCCTCACCCCGGGGCGGCCCCTGCTGCTCTGCACCCAGAACCTGGCCAAGTACCGGCCGGCCACCGACCCGCTGCTGGTAGCGGTCGCCCGGCGCGCCCCCGACGCCTTGCTGGTCTATGTCGAGGATCACCGGCCCACAGTGACCGCGGCCTTTCGGGCCCGGCTCTCCGGCGCCTTTGCCCGGGCGGGCCTGGACCCCGACGCCCACCTGCGCTTCTTGCCCCGGCTGAGCGGCACGGACTGGATGCGCCTGATGGCCACCGGCGATCTCTTTCTGGACAGCCCGGGCTGGTCGGGGGGCAACACCTCCCTGGAGGCCCTGTCCTGCGGCCTGCCCGTGCTGGCCTTTCCCGGCGACAGCCTGCGGGGGCGCCACAGCCTCGCCATGGTGCGGGAGCTGGGCCTGGAGGCGCTGGCCCCCCAAAGCCCCGCCGCCTGGGTGGACCAGGCCGTCGCCTTGGCGGGCGATGGGGCGCAGCGGGCGCGCCTCAGCCAGGAGATCCAGGCGCGCTCCCCCGCCCTCTTCGCGGACCAGCGGGGGGTGCGCGCCCTGGAAGCGGTGCTGGGGGAGGCCGTCTCGGCGGCCCGTCACTCGGCCTCGTAGCCCAGGGCCCGCAGGGCCTCGTGCAACGCCTCTTCGGGGCCGGCCCCCAGGCTGCCCGCCTCCGCCACCGCCCGCTCGAGAGCGGCCACCAGCGGCCCATCCTCGGGCTCCAGGGGCAAGGGATGCAGCTCCAAGGGATCCGCCCTGCGCGGTCATAGGCGGCGCGCCCCTGCCAGCGGCTTTGGGCCACCGTGCGGTGTCCCCGGCGCGCCGCCACCGCCCCAGCGCGCCCAGGTCATCGGGCCCGGCGGGCTGGCTGCGGGAAAGCAGCGGCCGATGTGCACGCGGTCCGGGTCGGGCCGCAGCAAGGAGCCCCCGCGCATGCCTGGATCAGGCGGCAAGCCCAGCAATTCCAGCAAGGTGGGCGCGATGTCTTCCAGCCCCACCACTTCATCTTCGACGCCGGGGGCGACACCTTGGGCCCGCAGCAGCAGGGGCACCCGCAGGCCCGGGGCAAAGGCCAGCCGGCCATGGGAGAAGGTCTCGCCGTGCTCGCCCAGGCTCTCGCCATGATCGCCCACCACCACCACCACGGTCTCAGCCGGCAGCCCCGCCAGGATGCGGCCGACCTCGGCGTCCAGATCCTCCATCTGGGCGCGGTAGAGCCGCGCGCCCAAGGCGATCTCCGCCGCCTCCCACTCGCCCTCGGCCAGGCCCGGCAGGCCCCGGGCCACCAGCACATGGGCGGGGTCCAGGCCCTGGCGGGCGGCCGCGGCGGGGCTGGGCGCATAGGGCCAATGGGCGCCATAGAGGTGAACCCAGAGCAGCTCCGGGCGCGGTCCGCCGGGGCGGGAGGCCAGCGCGAGGTCCACCGTCTCGGCGTCGCTCCGGTGGTAGGCGCTGCCCGCGTGCTGGCGCCAGCCCAAGAAGCGCAACAAGGGGTGGCCCCGGCGGCTGCGCTCGGCGAAGCTGCTGTCACAGCGCGCAAAGCCCCGGCGAAGCCCAGGCTCTGGTCGAGGACCGCCGCCGAGACCACCGCCCGGGTGCCATAGCCGGCCGCCCGCAGACGCTCGGGCAGCCAGGGCAGCCCCTCGGGCAGCGGCTCCCCGTTCACCTGCAGCCGATCGGCGGCGGCGCTGCCCCCGACCACAAGGCGGCATGGGCCGGCCCGGTCAGCCCCGCCGGCGAGAAGGCGGCGCGAAAGACCCGCGCCTGGGCGGCCAGAGCATCCAGGTGCGGCGTGAAGCTGCCCGGGTCCCCGGCAACGAAGGCCGCCAGGGCGTCGGCCCGGGTGGTGTCCAGGCTGATGAGCACCACATCGGGGCCAGTCGCCGGGGGTGGCAGGCCCGGCGGCCAGCGCCTGCCCACCAGGCCGAGGCCCTGGGCCCACCAGGCCGGCCAGCAGCGCCAGCGCCCGCGGCCAGCGCCGCCAGCAGCAGCAGCAGCAGCCCCACGCCCAGCCCCAGCCCGACCCGGTGTGCACCTGCACCCGCCCCTGCAGGGGGGCCAGGGCGAGGATCAGCAGGCCCAGGACAGGCAGGCCGCCGGCCAGGACCCGGGGCCCCCAGGCGGCGTCCCGACCCCAGCAGGCCAGCAAGGACAGGGGCAGCGCCGCAAGGGAGGCCGCCGCCGAAAGCAGCGCAGCGATCTGTATCCGTTCGCTGAAGACGAAGATTACGCCTTCATTCTCAGGCAAAGACAGGCCCAGGCCCGCGCCCAGCGGAGCGGCCAGCAGCCCGCCCACAGCGCCCCGCGCAGGCCGTCGCGGGCCCGGGCCCACCCCGCGCCTTGATGCCGGTCCGAAGCTGGCCCTGCTCCCGTCACCCCGACTCCCGACTCCAAAGCTTGTCAGGGTAGCCCGGCAGCCCCCCGGCGCCTGGCGTTAGCATGGCCGCTGGAGGCGCCATGCCGACGATGACCCCGGAGCAGGCGCTCCGCAGCTGCACCACCATCGCCGTCCTGGGGGCCCACCACGAGCCCCGCCGGGCGGCCTTCTATGTGCCCGACTACCTCGCTGGCCAGGGCTACCGGGTGCTGCCGGTGAACCCCGCCTGGTGGGCGAGCGGCTCTGGGGCCAGCCGGTCCGGGCCACCCTCGCCGAGCTGAAGGAGCCGGTGCACATGGTCGATATCTTCCGCCGCAGCGAAGACCTGCCCGGCCACCTCGACGACCTGCTGGCGATGCGCCCGCTGCCCCGCGTGGTGTGGTTCCAGCTGGGCATCCGCAACGCGGAGGTGGCCGCCCGCCTCGATTTCGCTGGTATATCGGTGATACAAGACCGCTGCACCCTGGCCGATCACGACGCCATGCGCATCGGCCCGGTGGGCCCCGGTCCCCGGCGATGAGCGGCCCCCGCCTCAGCCTCTGCCTGATCGCCAAGGATGAAGCACGCTTCCTGCCCGACTGCCTGGCTTCGGTGAAGGGGGTGGTGGACGAGCTGGTGGTGGCCGACACCGGCAGCGTGGATGGCACCCCCGAGCTGGCCCGGTCGGCCGGCGCCCGGGTGGTGAGTCACCCCTGGCAAGAGGACTTCGCCGCGGCCCGAAACGCGGCGTTGGCAGCCTGCACCGGCGACTGGGTGCTGGTCCTGGACGCCGACGAGCGGCTGGCGCCCGGCGCCGGCCCCATCCTGCGCGACGCCATCGCAGCCGGCGGCTTTCATTGTGGCCTGCTGCCCCTTCACGACGCGTCGCGCTTGGATGCCCGCCCCGACGAGATCCTGTCGGGGGCCGCGCGCCGGGGCGAGCCCTCCGCCCTGCCCCGCCTGCTGCTGCGCGACCCCGAGCTGGCCTGGCGGGGCAGCATCCACGAGTCGGTCGGCGACTGGCTGAGCCAGGGCCGCAGCACCCGCTTCGTGCCCGCCCCCATCCTGCACCTGGGTGCGGTGCCCGAACTCCGCGCGGCCCGCGAGAAGGACCAGCGCAACCTGCGCATGCTGGCGCGCTATTGCGCCGAGGTCCCCAACGACCCCGTGCGCCGCACCTACCTGGGCCGCGAGCGCCACCGGGTGGGCGATCGGGCGGGGGCCCGGGCGGATCTGCAACAGGCCTGGGCCGATCTCCGGGCGGCCTGGGCGGGGCCGAGCCCTTGGCCCGACGGCCACAGCACTGTCAATGTCCTGGCTTTCATCCTCCTCGAAGATGGGCAACCCGCCGACGCCCTCGCCGTGCTGGACCAGGCCGCCCCCCATGTCGGCGATCACCCCAACCACCCCTTGCTGGTGGGCGCCGCCTTGGACCTGCTCTCCGACGCGCCTGCCGCCCGCATCGACGCCGTGATGGCCCGCCTGCAGGCCAACCTCGACCGCAAGGACCACCCCACCCGCTCCGCCGAGCTCAACCCCGGCGCCACCAGCTGGGCGGCCGCCACGGTGCTGGGCCAGCTGGCCTTGAAGCAACAAGCCTGGGCGCGGGCCCACCAGGCCTTCGCTCGGGCCCTGGCCGATCGCCCCAACCACCAGCCCGCGCTGCTGGGCCAGCTGGAGGCCCAGGTCGGCCTGGGACAGGGCGCCGCCACCCTGGCCGCGGTCGAGCCCCTGCTGGCCGGCACCGACGCCGACCCCTGGATGATCGCCGCATGGGCCGCATTCACCCTGGGGGATCGCCGCACCGCCGCCACCCTGCTGGGCCAGACCCGCGGGCGCCCCTGGCAGAGCGGAAGCCGGGCGAGCCGTGCGCGGGCCCTGTCCCGGCAGCTGTCCCGCGACCCTGGTTGAGCTTCAGTCCTGGACGGCCGGCTCCATGTCCAGGTCGCCTTCCAGATCGAAGAAGGCGCAGTCGCCTTCGATATCGCCGTTGTCTTCCAGCTCGCCATCGCCGCTGAGGGTGACGGTATAGCCCTTGTAGATGCCCACCAGGTCGAAGATCAGGCCATCCCCGTCCACCTGGCCCTTCACGTCGCCGGTGAAGCGGTAGCCATTGAATTCATAGCTGCCCGTGCCCAAGACCTGGCCCCGGGCCTGGCTGCTGAGCTCCAAGCGAAAGGGCACCCGGCGCGGTCCGCCGGTGGTCTCCAACAAGCAGTCGCCGGACCAGTCGCCCCGCACGGTCATGTGCCGCCACAGCCGGCGAGGAGGAGGAGCAACGGGGCGAGGCGGGCCATGGGCTTCCAGGGGCGGGCGTGCGAGACCGGGACACCCCGGCCTATCACCGGTCAGCGCAGGCGCGCCCTGGGGGGCGGCGGCGGGTGGACCCGGGCCCCCAACAGGGCACCGGCAGGCCACACAGCAGCCCGAATGAGGCGGCCACACCCGGGTTTGGGGTGATGCCGGAGAGGGCCAGGCCGAAGTGGGTGAGCAGGGCCAGGCCGGCGCTGGCCAGGGCCGCCCCCGGACGCAGGCGCCCCCGCAAGAAGAGGCCCGCCACCAGCGGCCCCGCGCCGGCTGCCACCAGCCCATAAACCCCCAGCTGCCCCAGGATGAGCACCAGGCGCGGCGGAGACAAGGACAGGCCCACCGTGGCCAGCCCCAGCAGGGCCAGCACCAGCCGGTTGAGGCCCACCGACCCCCGGCCGGGCAGCAGGTCGTTGGACACCGAGGCCGAGATGGCCACCAGCAGCCCGTCCATGGTGGACATGCTGGCCGCCAGGATCGCCACGCTCACCAGGGCACCCAGGGGCTCAAAAGGAAAGGCCACCGCCAGGTATTCGGCCATGACACGGTCCTGCGGGATGCCTGCGGGCAGGATCACCCGGGCGTAGACCCCCGCAAAGAGCACCAGGCAGAAGAGGGCAAAGGTCAGGGTGCCCACCCCGATGGTGCGGCCCAGGGCCTTGCGATCGGCCACATAGAGGGCCTTGGTGAGCAGGTGGGGCTGGCTGGACAAGGCGATGCCCATGACAAAGGGCACCAGCCAGACCTCCCAGGTGGTGGAGAAGAGCGGCGAGGCCGGCGCCACCCAGCCGCTGGCCGCCAGCGTGGCCCCCACCGACCCATCCATCCACAGCGCCGCACCCGAAGCGAAGATGATGACGGCCACCACCAGCATCACCAGGCCCTGCAGGGTGTTGGTGAAGGCATGGGCCCAGGCCCCGCCAAAGCCGGTGTAGCCAAAGACGAAGGTGACGATGCCCACCACGCTCCAGGCATAGGGGATGCCGAGCGCCCGCTCCATCACATAGCCACAGCCCACCGTGATCAGCACCAGGTAGGCGATGTTGAGCACGTTGAGGGCCGAGAAGACCCGCCGCAGCAGCAGGCTGTCGTAGCGGGCGCCCAGCCAGTGCGGCAGGGTGAGGGCCCGCGCCTGACCCCCAATCTGCTGAAAGCGCGGCGCCAGCAGCAGCAGGCCGACGCCGATGCCGGCGATGAGCGGCAGGGTGAAGCCGATCAGGGCGGCGGCCCCATCGGCATGGACGAAGCCCGGAAAGATCACGAAGGTGGCGCTGGAGGCCAGGCAAGCGCCCAGGGTCATGCCGGCCACCCAGGGGTTCATGCGGCCGTTGCCAATGGCGAAGCCCGCGCCGCTGCCCCCGGTGCGGCGCCCGCCCCGCCAGGCCAGAAAGGACGTCACCAGCAGGTAGACGACAAAGAGTCCCCAGGTCCAGGCAGAGCCGCCCATGGCCAATCTCCCTCGCGCGCGCCGGCTGCGGCGCCAGCGCGCCCAGTCCGGGTAGAGCCCCTGCACCATGGCGGTGAGGGCGGCGTCCACCGCCTGGGTGCTCTGCCAGGCCAGCGGTGCCACGGTGCGCTCCAGCAGGCCGTTGATCTCCTGGGCCTTGGCCGCCAATGCCGCGGGCTCGGGAGGGTGGTCCAGGTCGCCACAGACGGTGGCCGACCGGCTCTCGTCCAGGGCCCCCGACAGGCCGATATTGCTGGGGTGGATGCTGCGGTCGGCGTCCACGACCAGGCCGGTGTTGAAGAAGGGCGTGGGCGCCCAGGTGAAGAGGTTGCGCAGGTAGAGCGACTCTCCCGCTGCCCAGGCCGCCCGGTACTGTGCGGCGATGGCCTGCAGGCCGGTCTTCAGGTCGGCCAGCTGCGCGTCCTTCCATGGGATGTAGTAGCCGGGCAGCAGGTTGAAGCGCCGAAAGCCCAGGCCGCGCAGGTGGCTGAAGTTCTCGGCCGCGCGCCGGGCGGTGGCGGGCGCGATGGTCTGGGTGAGCACCAGGCGCGGCGCCACGCGC
>JAGYJW010000041.1 GCA_018401435.1 Deltaproteobacteria bacterium
GCCAGCATCGACGCGGGGGTGGCCAGCTTCGACACCGCGCCCATCTACGGCTTCGGCCACTCCGAGCAGGTGTTGGGGCGGGCGCTGGCCGGCCGCACCGACGGGGTGCAGGTCTTCACCAAGGTGGGCCTGCGCTGGGACGACGACCGCGGCAGCCCCTTCTTCCAGACGGCGGGCCCAGACGGCAAGCCCGTCCAAGTCTACCGGAATTTGCGCCCTGACTCCATTCGCACCGAGGTTGAGCGCAGCCTGGGCCGCCTGGGCCGGCCGGTCATCGACCTGCTGCAGATCCACTGGCCGGATCCCAGCACCCCGGTGGAGGAGAGCCTGGGGGCCATGGCCCGCCTGGTGGAGGAGGGCAAGGTGCGGGCCATCGGGGTCAGCAATTTCGATGTGGAGGGCCTGCGCCGCAGCCGCGCCGCCCTGGCCGACCGGGGCCTGCCCCTGGCCAGCGACCAGCCCCGCTATTCGCTGATGGACCGGCGCATCGAAGCCGAAGTGCTGCCCTGGCTGCGCCAGAACAAGGTGGGCTGCCTGGTCTACTCCCCGCTGGAGCAGGGCCTGCTGACCGGAAAAGTAGGCCTGGAGAGGGTGTTTTTAGAGGGGGATGGCCGCGCGGTGCACCCGGCCTTTCAGCCCGCCTTTCGCGCCGCGGTGCTGGAACGGCTGTCCCAGCTTGGCGACCTCGCTGAGGCCAAGGGCGCCAGCTTCGGCCAGCTCGCCTTGGCCTGGTGCCTGCACCAGCCGGGCGTCAGCGCCGTGCTCGTCGGCGCCAGAACGGCTGGGCAAGCTGCTGAGAATGCGCGCGCTGCGCACATTGTCATGGATCTCGACGAGATCGCCCGCATCCGCGACCTCTTCGCGGATCTGCCTGCTCCGGGCCTGTAGCGGCCCGCCGGCTCAGGCCTCCTGGTCTTCGAGCAGGATGGTGCCCACCGCCGCGATTGCGGCGAAGGCCACGGCCGCGACGGCGCCGGAGATGTCGATGATTCCAACCACCAGGCAGCCGATGGCGAGCAGCACCCCGCCGACCGATGCGCTGGGCAGCGCGGCGCGGAGCTGGGCAAAGAAGGAGGCAGGCATGGAGACTCCAAGAGGGGACCGGCGGGGGCTCCGGGTGGCCCCCGCAGGCTTCGGTGGGGCCCGGACAGGCCGCGGTGGCCGTGTATGTCTCGGTGTACGGCACGCGCAGGCCCGGACATGAGCCGACAGTGCCAGAAATCGCCGTGCTACCGTGCCGCCGTGCTGCTCTTGTGGACGCTTCTGCTGGCGACGGCCTGTACCGGCTCCGGGCCGGGCTCCGGGCCTGTTTTGACCGGACAGACCGAAGAAGGCCGGGCCAAGGCGGCGACACCGGCCGGCACCCCCCCCTGTACCGACGCCGATGGCGATGGTTTTGCCGACGCCTGGACCTGTCCGGGCCTGCCCCCGGAGATGGCCGACTGCGCCGACCAGGACCCCGCGGTGGGCCCCGATACCGAGCGCTTCGTGCCGGCGGGCCCCTTTCGCATGGGCGGCCGACCGGGTGAGGCCGGCCGCGACGAGCTGCCGATGCACGAGGTCCAGCTCTCGGCCTACTGCTTGGACCGCTTCGAGCTGGCGGCGGGGCCCTATGCCGCCTGGCTGGCCGCCCAGGGTCGGGTGCCAGAGGGGCCCGACGCCGCCAACCCCGACGCCGCCGGTCGGGTGGTGGATCCCCAGCGCCCGGCCGAGGGCCTCACCCGCCAGGAGGCCGCCGACTGGTGCGCCTCCCGTGGCCAGCAGCTGCCCACCGAGGCCCAGTGGGAGAAGGCCGCCCGAGGTGGCTGCGAGGGGGGCAGCGATCCGGCGCGCTGCGACGCCCAGGACGAGCGCGCCTACCCCTGGGGCCAGCAGGCGCCGAGCTGTGCCCGGGCCAACCACCGGGTGACCGGCCCCCGGGGTCCCCAGCCCTGCGCCGAAGGCAGCCTGCCGGTGGCGGCCCTGCCCGATGGGGAGGGGCCCTATGGCCACCGCAACCTCGCGGGCAATGTGTGGGAGTGGACGGCCGATCGCTACCACCCCGCCGTCTATGGGCTGGGTCCGCGCACCGACCCCACCGGTCCGAGTTCCGGCGGTGTTTACACCATGAGAGGCGGCTCATGGAGCACGTTCTCAACGAATATGCGCCTCTCGAACCGCATGAGCGACCAGGTGATGGGGTCCGCGGTGGGCGTGCGCTGCGCCCGCAGCTTCAGCACCGGGCAGCCCGACCCCACGCCGGCGCTCGCCTGGGTCACCCTGTCGGGGCGGGTGGACCGGGAGGACGGCGCCCCCCTCGTGGGCCGCGCCCTCTATGTGACCGCCTTTGACCTCGCGGACCTGGATCCCCGCACCGGGCGTTTGCGCCTCAACGGCCTGGTGGCCACCGGCGCCACGGTGCACCCCCGCGCCGGCCACGCCTTCGCCTTTCCAGCGCAGAAGTGGCTGCAGCCCGTGCAGGCGGTGCTGGACGCCCTCTCAGCCCAAGATCTGCGGTGGACGCGGGAGGATGGCGATCTGACCCTTCAGGCCGAGGTCTTCGGGCAGCCCATCCTGCTGCACCTGAGCGCCTGAGCGCGGGCCAACCGGAAGGCTCAACATGCAACACCTGACACCTATTTTATTCCAGGTGGATGCCCAGGGCCGCCAGGCGGGCGCGCAAGGCCGGGAGCTTGTCGGGGGAGACCAGCACCCCGGGCCCATCTTCGATGCGGCTGCCCAGCAGCGGGCCGGCGACCGGGTCGCGGCGCAAGGCGGCGAAGAGGTCATCGGACAGGGCCACCTGGAGCTGGGGCCGGACGGGCACCGGGGCGTCCAGGGCGGCGGCCCGCACGGCGGCTTCGACCGCGCCGGGCAAGGGCCCCACGCAGCAGGCTTGCAGCACCGACAGCAGGGCCGCCGGATCGCTGCAGCGGACCGCCCGGAGCCGCCAGCACAGGCCGCTGTCGGGGGATTCGATGCGCTCCCCCACCCGGTCCAGCAGGGCGCGCAAGGGCAACACGTCGGCGCCTTCGGCCACCTTGAGCAGGTCGCCCTCGGCCCTGAAGCGGGCCTGCGGGGACAGGCTGGCGGGCAAGCGGCGGGCACCCTCCGGGGCGGGCCCGGAGAGCAGCGAGAACTGGCCGTCCACCTCCACGATGCTGGCCCCTGTCCACAGGGTCACCCGGGCGGCCGACCGCCCCCACTCGCGCAGGCTGTCGCGCACCCCGCCGGGCAGGCCGTAGCGGGCCAGCTCGGCCAACCAGCCCGCCGCGTCGGTGCAGCCCACCTCCAGGTCCCGGCGCAGGCCCTCGGCGCTCAGGCGGTGGCGGTGCACCACGTCGCCGTCCACATAGGGGGCCAGGCGGCACAGGCGGCCATAATCCCGCGCCGAGATCTCGCCCGGGGCCACCAGGATCTCCAGATCCGAGGTGACCAGCACGCCATCGCTGCGGTGGCCCGCCGCAGCCGGCAGACGCAGCGCCCGCAGGCCCTCGGCGTCGCGGTCGGCCTCGGCCAGACCCAGGCGCTGGAGCAGATCCCCTGCCCCTTGCAAGGCACGCCGCAGATCCCCTGCACCGGCGGGCAGGCCCAGGGGCTCGCGGGCAGCCCTTGCGGGCCCCTCCAAGGCCTCGGCCAGGGCCTCTATCCCCAGCCAGCGGGGCTCCACGGCCACGTACTGGGGTGGCGGCGCGGCTGGCCAGCAGGGCAGCCAGACCGGTATCGGGTCGCGCAGGTTGCGCAGGGCCGCGTCGGGGCGCCCACCAGCAGGTCAGCCTGGGGCCGCAGCAGGCCACGCCGCGTTGGGCCACGGCCAATGCAAGCTCCCAGCGCGGCGTGTCTTCACCCAGGGAGGCGAGCCGGTGGCGCTCGTCGTCCTTGCGCAGGCTGCCGTCCTGGTTTCTGCCCGCAGGGAGGCCTCGACCGCGGCAACGACGACAACGGCGTCAGCGTGCATCCGCTGGGGGACGGGTCGCCGTGCCTTCGTCGCTGCGGGCGCCTTGCAGCAAGGGCAGATCCGCGCCAGCGCCGGGTTGGGCCGGCAGCGCCCACGCGAGGCCGGGGATCGATGATGGCCCCGGCCGGCGGTCGCCCTGGGGGAGCACCGCGCCCACCCGCCACAGCAAGGCCTCCGCATCGGCCACCAGGCCCTGCAAGGCAGGGGCGACGGGCCCGCCCGCGCCGCCCCCAGCGCCAACTTCTCGACGCGGTGCGGTCAGCCGCCGGCAGGGCAGCCACCGCCAGCACCACCGCCGGATCGTCCACCCGCGCTGGATCGACCAGCATCGCGTCGCGAAGCTCCGGCAGGTAGGCCGCCACCACCGCCGCCGCGCGGCTGCTTGAAGTCGGCGGGCTCAGCGCCCCGCCCTCAGTTGCCGGCCTTGATGGCGCGGAAGGTGGCTTGGGTCCAGCAGTCGATGGTGTTGTTCCGGTCGCCGTCCACACCAATATAGGCGAAGCCGCGGATCTCGTACTGGTTCTCGACCACGGGATGCTCGAAGACATGGCCGCCAAAGGTCACATGCAGCGTGTATTCACGGTAGTCGCGCTGCCCGGTGAAGACGATGCCGCCCAAGCTGTCCTGCAAGCCCCAGTAGCGGGTGTCGTCCACCCGGAATTCCGCATAGAGCGTGTCGGGCACCCGGCCGTCAATCACCATCGCGCCGTCCAGGAACTCGAGGTCGTCGGCCGACAGCCCCTCGTAGTCGCACTCGACGGCGTTGTAGCGCTCCTCGCCAAAGGACACATTCCAGCTGCCCAGCACCGCGGGCACATTGCCGGTGTCGCCCCCGGGCCCATCCACGTCACTGCAATCATCCCCCGAAGCCCCCGCGGGTGCCGCGCTGTCGCCGTCGTCCCCCTTGCAGGAGGAGGTGGCCAGCAAGGCCGAGAGGAGCAGCCCGAAGCGCCAGGCGCTGCGGGGGCCGATGGATGGGGTGCCGGACATGAGACCTCCAGCGCGACGGGGCGCGAGACCCCGGCAGGGTAGCACCGACCGGCCCCGCTTTCAGGCCAGGCCGCCCCCCTCGCCCTCAGCCCCAGGGCCGTGGCGGGAGGATCTCGATGACCACGCGGCGGTTGCGCGCCTTTTCGGCAGAGGTGTCCCCGACCTCGCGGGGGGACAAGGCCCCCCGACCCAGGGGGCTGAGGCGCGCGGGCGGCACCCCGAAGCGGTCGCTCAGCGCCGCCGAGACGGCGCGGGCCTGCAGGGTGGAGAAGGCCTGCAGATCCGGGGCCAACCCGGCCCGCTGGCTGTCCAGGGGCTGGTCGTCGCTGTGGGCCACTACCTGCACCACCACCTCGGGATGCAGCAGCAGGGCCGTCGCCAGCAGGTCCAGCACCATCATGGCCTCGTCCCGCAGGCTCAAGCCATCTCGCCCAAAGAGCAGGTCAGAGGGGATGATCGCGGCCACAACCCCCGCATCCTGCACCAGCTCGACCTCGGTGCCGGCCAGCACCTGGGTCAGCTCCAGGTAGACCCGGCTGGGGCCGGTGGCCGCCTCGCAGCGGCGGGCCTCGGCCTGCAGGGTCTCCATGCGCGTGCGGGCCGCCAGGACCTCGCCTTCGAGCTGCGCGACCATGCGGGCGCTCACCCGGGGGGTGGCGCAGGCGGCCAGGCCAAGGGCCAGCGCCAGCGGGCGGGCCCCGGTCATCGCTGGGGCACCCAGGGCGGCGGGTCCAGATTCCAGTCGCCGGGCCCCTGGCTGCGGGGGTTGGTGCGGGATCGGATGAGGCGCGCACCCGCAGCCAGCGGCTGGCCCAGCGCTTGACGCTATCGGGAAAGCGGGGCTTCCAGCGGCCCTCCTGGCGGACCAGGGCGATGGTCATCCACTGCAGGTGGTCGGGGTGGGCCTCGACCGCGTCGCCGGCGTGGGGGCCAGCGGCAAAGATGGGGCGGCCGCTCATGCCCAGGCGGATGTGGCCGGTGTCCGGGGGCGGCCCGATGGCGTCGGCCCAGTCCACAAAGGCGTCGAAGTCCTCGGGGGCGCTCTTGCGGCGGCACAGCTCGATCAGCGCGCGGCCGCAGGCCTCGGCGTCGTGGGTGGCCCGGTGGGCGGTGTCCAGGGGCACACTCAAGGCCGCGCAGACCTTTTCGAGCTTGTGGGAGTCCAGCTCGGGCAGCAGCCGCTGGGACAGGGGCAGGGTGTCCACCTCGGCCGCGGTGCCCGGCCACTCTCGGCCGCAGCGCCGCAGCTCCGCCCGCAAGAAATTCAGGTCGAAGTTCAGGTTGTGGGCGACCAGGATGGCGCCGTCCAGGGCCTTGACCACCCGATCGGCGACCTCGCCAAAGAGCGGGGCGTCGGCCACGTCGTCGTCGGTGATGCCGCTGATCTTGCTGGCGATCCGCGGGATGGGGATCTCGGGGTTGATGAAGAAGCCCGTGGCCTTCACCGAATCCACCCGGCCATCGGGGGCCAGCGACAGCTCGACGGCGCCGAATTCGATGACCCGATCCCCATCAAAGGGGTTCAACCCGGTGGTCTCGGTGTCGAAGGCGACGATTCGACGGTCCTTCCAGCGCATGGGCGCTCCCATTCCGGGCCCAGTCGGTCCTAACCGGTCAGCCGTCCAGCAGGGCGGACAGGGCCTGGCCGGCTGCGGCCTCGGCGGCGCCGCGGTGGGCCAGCCACTCGGCGTGGGCGTCAGGGCCCACCCGGTTGGCGATGCCGAGCACGGCCGCAAAGGGCAGGCCCAGGTCCGCACAGACCCGGGCGACGGCGCCGGCCTCCATATGCTCCACCGTCCACCCGCCGCCCTGGCTGGCGGTCAGGGCCGCCACCAGGGCGGCAGCGGTGCTGATCGCCTCCAGGGTGAGGACATCGGCCAACGGAAGGCCCAGGCGGGCGTTCAGCGTCCTGTCGGCCTCCACCGGAATGGGCGCCAGCGGCGCATAGCCAAGGCCCAGGGCCACCGCGGCCTGACCCAGGCCCAGGCGCCGCGCGGCGATGGCCTGCCCCACCGGCGGCCCGCCGGGGTAGGCCCCGGCCGATCCCACCAGAAGCACGGCAGAGGGCGCATTCTGGGCCAGAATCCTTGCCATCGCGGCAGCGGCCCGCTGGGGACCCACCCCCAAGACCGCCCCGGGCGTCCGCCCAGCTCTGCTGCAACGGCCGCCACCAGCAGGATCACGACTGCGGACCCGCCGCGACGGCGACGGCGACGGCGGCCCTCGTCGGGGTCTCGGCGGCGGCGGCGGGCTTTCCGCCTTCGGGCTCGGGCGGGGCCTCGGGGGCGTCGTGTAGCGAACGGCGAGGTAGGCGACGCCGCCCACCAGCAGCATGCCCAGCAAGGCGGCGGGTAGGATCGCCTTGACCACCTCCTGCCAGTCATCGAGCGGGGTCACGCCATCGCGCAAGAAGATCGCCCACATGGCCAGAAAGGCCACGTCGCCCGCGAACTGCTCTGCGCCAGAGCGCACCTCGACCACCACGCCCAGGATGGACACCGCCGCGATCAGCGCCCAAATCAAGGCGGCCGGCGGCGGGGCCTCCACCACCTCCAGATCCAGGGTGCTGGCGGCCTCTCCCGACCAGTTGCTCACGTCGATGCGAATGGGGCCCGATCCGTTGAATTCGAAGCGGTCCTGCAGATCTTCGCCCAGGCGGCTGCTGCGGCGTTCCGCGTCGGTGACGCCCTCGCCGCTGCCCGTGGCGATGGCGGGGCCCTGGCCCGCGTCGGCCCGCTTGATGGTGCCCGAGGCGGCCTGCTCCCAGCCCTCGCCCCGCACCCGCAGGCTGTAGGCGGTGCGATCGCTGGACGGGTCGTCGGTCTTTTCGCCCAGGGTCGCGGTCACCAGCAAGGCGTAGCCGGGCGGCAGGTCCAGGGTGGTCGTGTCCACCACCGGGCTGACCTTGGACACGTGCACGCCCGCGACCTCGGGGCCGGGATGGGCCGGTGCGAGCACCTTCCAGGCCACATAGGCCGGCATGGCGGCCGCCAGCAGCAAGGTGGGAAGCACCAGCCAGTGGGATGCGCGCATCTCTTGCATGCGGCGCAGGCGCAGGCCTGCCACCAACAGGATGACCGCGGCGATGATGAGGGCAGCAGCCACAAGGCCTCCGATTTCGGCCGGACCCGTTAACCGCTTGGTGGCGACGGCGTCCCCCTGTCGCCCCGGAGCGACGCGCCATGAGTGACGCAGACGGACCCCTGCCCTTCTCCCAGGCCTTCGACCTCGGAAAGCTGATCCAGGTCGGCACCGATCTGCTCAGCACCCGCACCTTGCCGCTGGTGGTGGGCTCCACCCTGCTGCTCTTCCTCGACCTGTGCAGCGGCGGGGGCGGCCAGATGAACCTGCCCATGAACCCCTCCTCGGGCGGGGACGGCGAGGAAGCCCCTGCCGATCTCGACGGCGCCCTGCGCGCCCTCGAAGGCATGATGGACCAGGTCGATACCAGCGCCTTGCTGCTGATGGTGTTGGGGGCGGTCGGCTGCGGCCTGGTGCTCACGGTGATCCTGTGGCTGGTCAAGAGCTGGCTGTGGGCGGGCTGGCTGAAGATGCACGAGGACCTGATCGTCAAGGGCGACAGCGGCATCCCGGTGCTCTTCTCCGGCGGCGACCGCATGGTGCCGCTGGCGCTGTGGACCCTCCTTGCAGCCACCCTGCGCTTCGGCGTCTTCGTGGTCGCCGCCACGCCCGGCGTCGCCATCGTGCTGCTGGGCCTCGGAGACGGGCTGCAGGGCGGCATGAATGGCCTGCGCGACGCCCTCTTTGACGAGGGCACGCTGCTGACCCTCGCCCTGGGTTTGACCGTCAGCCTGCTGGGCAGCGTGGTCGCCTGGCTCTATGTCGAGCCCGGGCTGGTCTTCGGCGAGCGCGCGGTGGCCATTGGCGGCCTCGGGCCCCTGGACGCCTTGGAGCACAGCTGGGATCTGGCAGATGGAAACCGCATCTCCATCCTGGTCTTTGGCTTGGTGGCCGGCTTGATCTACGGCACGGGCTGGATGCTCTGCTGCGTGGGCATGGTGCCGGCGCGTGCGGTGGTGTCACCGGCCTTCACGCTGGGCTGGATGCGGGCCACCCGAAACGACCGCGCCAGCTGGGCCAACAGGGCCGCGGCCACCTGAGCACCGTCAGGGCTCCGCGTTGCGCCCCAGGGCGGCCACCTCGGCGGAGTCCGTGATCACGCCGTTCTTGTCGCCCAGGCGCTCAGAGAGGTCCTCCAGGAAGACCTGGGCCGTCGCGCCCAGGCCGCCGCCGCGGTGGGCCATCAGCCGCACCAGGGGGTTGGGGATGGTGCCCCGCTCGGTCAGGACCACCGCCGTGCCCAGTCCATCTCGCACCAGGTCCAGGGTCCAGGTCCCGGAGAAGCGCCCGCCCTCCAGGCGCAGGGTGAGGGCCCGCGGCGGAACCGCCGCCAGCACCGCAGCTTCGACGCTGTCGCCCTCTGCCGACACGGTCCGCCAGGCCGGTCGATCGCCCACCGGCTTCAAGGCCTCGACGGTGGCCACGTCGCGGCGCCATTGGGCCTGGCCCTTCCAGTCCGAAAGCACCTGCCAGACCCCCGCCGGCCCCTGCCGGGTGCGCAGCGCCACCTGCACCTGGTGGTCTTCGGGTGTGGACATCCCCAGGATCACCGCCACCAGCACGGGCAGACCCAGCAGGGCCAGCAGCCCGAAGGCGAAGATTCGCAGCGCGTTTTTCGGGGGGGCAGCCACGTCCGCGCTCCGGCGGGTCAGGATAGCGCCACTCTACCGACCGCGACCCACCCTTGCGAAGGCCCTTGTGTGATGCGCCCCCGCTCCTTCGCCCTCTCTGCGCTCATCACCCTGCTTCTCGTGCAATGCAGCATTGCGCCGGAGCCGACGCCCCAGGCGCTGTGGCCCGGGGACCTGGCGCCGCGCAGCGCGCAGGGGGAGGCAGGACCGGGCAGCGGCAAGACCAGGGTGGTGACGCACCGCGTGGCCAACCTGATCGCCAGCGGCGTACCGGCAGCTTCGATCGTGGCCCTCACCGAAGGCGCAGGGCCAGGGCGGATCCGGGCGACGGCCTGGGCGGCGGGGCCGGCGATGGACACAGGCCCCTCCTTGCTCGGGAATGGGCTCGCCATCCCCATCTCGGCAGAGGGGCCCACCCCAGTGTCCTGGCCCGTCGCGTCGGGCGGGCCCTGCTCCTCGAAGCCGCAGCGGGCAGCGCGCCGGTGGAGCTGGTCGAGCCCATCTTCCTGCCCGAGGGCGCGCTCGCCCGGCGCCTGCTGCTGATCTTCGTGGACACCCTGCGGGCGGACCACCTGGGCGCCTGGGGCTACGCCCGCGACAGCAGCCCGAATATCGACGCCCTGGCCGCGCGGGGCCTCCGCTTCGCCGATGCCAGCAGCCCGGCCCCGTGGACCCTGCCCGCCACCCGCGGCGCCTGGAGCGGCCGCCACCCCGAAGCCTGGCTGCACGATGACACCGTGCCCCTGGCCGAGGCCTTCGTGGGTGCGGGCTGGGTGACCGCCGCCATCGTCGCCAACCCCTGGCTGAGCGCCGACCAGGCCATGACCCGCGGCTGGTCCGACTTCAGCCTGTGGCCAGGGGCCTCGGCCGAGGAGCAGGTGAGCCGGGGCATCGCCTTCCTCCGCGCCGAGCGGACCGCGACCACCTGCTGCTGCTGCACCTTCAGGACCCCCACCTGCCCTACCGCGAGCCCGAGCCCCACCGGTCTCGCTGGGCCGGCGAGCTGCCCCCGGGCCTGTCGGAGGGCTTCACGGGCCGACAGCTGCGCGCCCTGGGCCGCCCCGCTCCCGACGATGCCCGCCGCACCCATGTCATCGACCGCTACGACCAGAATATCGCCTATGTGGACGCCCAGGTGGGCCGCCTGCTGGCGGCGGCGGGGCCCGAGGCCACGGTCCTCCTGTTTTCAGACCATGGCGAGGAGTTCTGGGAGCATGGCGGGGTGGAGCATGGCCACGCCCTGGGGCCTGAAATCATCAATATACCGTTGATATTGACCGGTCCGGGCATTCAACCCGGCGTGAACGCAGACCCCGTCAGCCTTCTGGACATCCTGCCCACCCTGCGGGCCCGCTTCGGCCTCGACGCAGACCCCCACAGCGACGGCCGGGACCTGCTGGGTCCGACACCGGGCTCCCCCAGCCTGGTGGCCGGCCGGCTGCTCTATGGCCCCAGCGGCTGGGCCCTGCGCCAGGGCGACTGGCGGTGGACCGCCCGGGGGGAAGACCGGAAGGTGACGAATCTGGGCAGCGATCCCCGTGAGCTGGCGGGCCAACCACCGCAGCCCGCCGACGATGCCCGCGCCGCGGCCCTGTCTGCGGCCCTGGGGCTGCCGGCTGGCCCCACCTGGCGCCTCGCGCGGCCCGGGGTCGCCGCCCAGAGCTCCTCGGCCCCGGCGGCCACCGTGCAGCTTCACTGCCCCGGAGGCTTCGCCGCGGTCTGGGCCGAGCCCAGGCCCGGGGTCACCCGCAGCCCGCCCGAGGTGGACGGCGCGTGGCTGCGCTTGCCCCGAGCGGTCGGCGCCGCCCCCACCGGCGAGGTCTTCTTCCACCGGCTGCAAGAGACCGGAGACTGCAGGCTGGAGGTGGCGGATCCCGCCGCTCCCCCCGACGCGGTCCTCGTGCCGGCGACCCTCGCCGTCGGGGCCCCTGCCATCGCCGCCGGCCCCCGGGGACGCCAGGCCAGCGTGGACCGGGTGATCGTGCCCCAGCTGCCCTCCGAAAGCCAAGGGGAGACCCTGGACCTGGAGCGCAGCGCGGCCCTGCAGGCCCTCGGCTACGAGGCGCCCTGAGCGCCGCCCGCCTCGACCCTCACCCTGCCCCTTCAGCCCACCCTCACCCGGTCCACGGTGGCCTGGCGCCAGGAGGCCAGCGGCGAAGGCCGGCTCGTCTTGGATGGGGCCCGCTACCTGGCGCCCAAGGACCGCGTCTTTGACCGTTGGGATGTCTGCGCTGTGCTCAGCCTGTCCGCGGCCATGACCGTGGCCACCCTGACTGCACGGGCGAAGACGGCGGCCTGACCCAGCGGCGCCGGCGCATCTGCGCGCCCGGTACCGCGACAGCGGAGCCCTTGAGTTGGCCGCAGGGCGATGCCGCGGCGGCTTCCACACGCGGAGAGCCAGGTCCAGCCATGGGAGAGGTCGGTCCGCCGGGCTGCAGCGAGGGGGCAGGCAGACGCGGACAACGCCTGTCCGATCCCCCAAGCCCCCCTGCGTTAGTGTGCGCCATCCCCCCCCACTCTTGGGAGCCGAGATGAGCGCGATCGGAGTACGGAAGCGGCTGCTGCAGGCCATCCTGGACGGCGACGGTCGCCTGGAACGCGCGGCTTGGGAGGCCG
This sequence comes from Deltaproteobacteria bacterium, assembly GCA_018401435.1. Classification (GTDB taxonomy): domain Bacteria; phylum Myxococcota_A; class UBA796; order UBA796; family UBA2385; genus M30B51. The sequence goes on from JAGYJW010000041.1 coordinate 12,256, forward strand.
TGCTTCGCTATGCCCAGGGCGGTCCCCTCACGCGCGGCGAGCGCGAGGCGCTGGTCAACCTGGACGCGGTGTTGTCCAACCCAGCGGCGCTGGCCGAAGCCGGCCTCGGCCCCGATCGCCTGCGCCTGAGCGCCGACGCCTTGTCGGCCATGGAGCGCTTCGCCGCCCAGCATGACCTGTCGGTGGTGCTGGGGGGTCTGCGCATCGAGGGCGCCGCCCCGTCCCCCAGCCCTGCCGATGCGCCCGCTTCGCCCCTGGCCGCTGCCCTGGCCGCTGGCCAGCCCCTCGGGCCCTTCTCCACCTGGGCGGTACAGACGCCGGGCGCGGATGTGCGTTTCAGCACCCAGGCCTTTGGCCAGACCTTTCCCGCCTTGGTGGTGACGCGGCCGGACTTCACCGACCCCGACCGCCGCGACCTGGCCTCCGACCTGGCCCAGGACCTCGCTGGGCTGCAGGATCTGGACGGGGTGCGCGCCCTGGCCAGGCGGGTGCTGGCCCGCGACGCAGGCTGGTTCTCGGCGGCCGATGCCGCATCGGGCACGCGCAACCGGCGGGCGGCCTTGCGCCAGCAGCGGCTCACCCGCCTGCTCGACCTGCTGCGCGATCACGCCCTGGCGCGCCCCCAGCTGGGCCTCGCGGTGAATGCGGTGCTGATCGAGGTTCGCGACGATGCGCTATCGGGCATCGACCACGACATGGAGGTGGGCAGCCACACCAACTACTGGCCCTATGACAAGGGCTACGATGGGGTTGTGGAGAAGATCCTCAGCCAGGTCGCACCCGGCAGCCCCGCTGCGACGGCCATCGGCAACCGCCTGGCCGATATCTGGCGGCGCAAGACGGTCTTCACCCATGGCCGGTCGGTGGACGAGCGCGACGCCGAACGCAGCCTGGGGGCCATCCTGACCTGGCGGCGCCCCCACGGGCCCCCCGAGGCGCCCCGGGTGAGCCTGGCCCAAGGCAGCACCCCCGACCAGCCCCGCTACGCGGTGCTCTCGGTGACCGAGGCCGACGGCGGCACGGTGCCCGTCTACCGCGAAGGCGATGGCAGCCTGCGCTACGATTGGACCGCCGGCCGGCCCGAGCGGGTCGGCCAGGCCCGCCGGCCGCTGCCCAGGCCAGCCTGAAGGCCACGCCGGTGCCGGCAGAGGAGATCGGCCTGCGCCGACCCCACGCCGGCGAGAGCACCCGCAGCAAGATCCCCTTGGATTGGAACCAGGACGGCCAGATCAGCCTGGTGCCCATCGACATCGGCTGGTGGGGCCACTGCCACAACGAGGCCCCGGCCAACGCCATGGGCTTGGACCCCAAGAAGGGCGTGAGCCTGTACCGGGCCGACCGCGGGGTGGCCGCAGACGCCGCCCTGGTGCGCTACTCCGAAGAGGACTGCTGGGATGCCATCGGCGCCTTCACCGCCGATCACGAGGGCTCCCGCATCCGCGACCCCCGCACCGGACAGGTCAGCAGCCCAGGCTATGTCAACTACAGCAGCGGCGGCAGCTACGACCCCACCCGGGTGGACGAGACGGACTTTGTCGGCAACCGAAACAACGGCGGCCACTACTTGCAGCTCAGCCCCGACCGGCCCGGCGGCCGACGCTATGCCCAGCTGCTGGGCGGCACCGCCCTGGATGGCGCGCCCGCCAGCGCCATCGCGCCCTGGCCGGTGGTCGAGATCGCCGGCGAGCCCCTCATGGACGGGCGCGGCCGCCTGCTGGTCCCCCTCTGGGTCCCCGCCCCGAAGGGCGCTTCGGGCGAGCTGCGCCTGTTGGCCTTCGACAGCCGCGGCCAGCGCACCGAGCAGCACCTGGATGTGAACCTCGACCCCAGCCAGGACGGCTTCGTCAAGCTGGCCGAGGAGATCGAGCGGGTGGACCCGGCGGGCGGGGGGCGCCTGGTGGAGTTCTACTACAACCCTGCCACCCAGGAGATGAAGGAGCAGCCGGTGCAGCTCTCCGCCGCCGACGGCTTCGCCCGCCAGCCGGGCGCGCCGCGGGTGTCCAAGGTGGCCGAGGCCATCGCGGTGCAGGAGACCACCTATGACTCGGTGGCCGAGATCGACGAGTTCGTCGTGGCGGATCTCGGGCTGCCCTTCACCTTCGACACCTCGTCGGGCCAGGCGGTCTGGAATTACCCGGTGAGCCATATCCGTCGAGACGTCGAGGGCCGGACGGTGCGAAACGAAGAGGGCCACGCCTACACCTACACCACCTACCGCCTGCGCTACCGCACCATGGGCGGGCCCGAGGGCGACACCCGCTACATCATCAAGCGGGACGCGATGGGCCGCATGGTGCGGGCCCTGGCCTTGCGCCCGATGCCGGATTTCGCCTACCGCAATGAGCGCTGGGTCTGCGCCCCCGCCACCTTGGACCACCGCGGGCGTCCGGCCATCAACCTGCGCGCCCTCACCGCGGGCTACCTGTCGGGGCCCGACGGCCGCGCCATCGTGCCGGATCTGTGGCGCCACCAGGCCGCGCTGGTCTACGCCTCCATCAGCGATCAGACCCCCGCCACCGGGGCCTGGCTCTTCGAGACCCAAGACGGCGCGCTGATCAGCTTCCCCGATGCCGCCCGCTTTGATGCGGCGGTGGCGGCGGACCGCGCCTTGCGCGCCGCGGCCGGCTGAGGTCTGCCCCGATGCGGGGTGGCGGCGGGCGGCGGCCCAGGGGCCCCTGCAACCCCCCTGAAACCTCGGCCTCGTCGTCGTCTTTGTTCAGCAGCACCCCGCTCTCGGCGGCCGCCGCGGATGGAACCGCTCGTTTCATCCCCACCGTCGGCCAGCGCAGGCATGCAAGGGCTAGGGTGAGCGGGCTCCGGAGCCTCCAATGCGCACCCTCGCCTCTATCGCCCTCGCCCTGCTGGCCGCCTTGTCCCTGGCGGCCGTCAGCCCAAGCGCTCGCGCCCAGGCCACGATGCAGCTGACGGGCACCATCCGGGACTTTACGCCTGCGACCCACCCGGACTTCGAATACCGCCTGGGCACCGACCGCAACATCGTCCAGACCACGCTGGGGGCCTCGGGCAAGCCGGTCTACAACTCGGCGGATTCCAACCCGACGGTGAATTCGGCGGCCACCTTCAACCAGTGGTACCGCAACGTCAGCGGCGTCAACCGGTCGATGTCCTATAGCATCACGTTGACGCAGAATCGCGGCACCAACGTCTACACCTATAGCAGCAGCAGCTTCTTCCCCATCGATGGCCTGCTCTTTGGCAATTATGCCTATGGCCACAACTACCACTTCACCTATGAGATCTCGACCTGGTTCACCTACCAGGGCGGCGAGACCTTCACCTTCACCGGCGACGACGACCTCTGGGTCTTCATCAACGGGCAGCTGGCCATCGACCTGGGCGGCGTACATGGCGCCCAGACCCAGACGGTGGACCTGGATTCGGCGGCGAGCAGCCTGGGCATCAGCCCAGGAGGAACCTACAGCTTCCACCTCTTCTTTGCCGAGCGCCACACCACCCAATCCGACTTCCGCATCGATACCAGCATCGAGTTCCAGAACGAGAATTGCACCGACGGGCGGGACAACGACGCCGACGGCCTGCTGGATCTCAACGACCCCGACTGCTGGGTGTGCGGAGACGGCATCGTGCAGGCGACCGAACAATGTGACGACGGCAATGTGGTCACCGGCGACGGCTGCACCGCCGCCTGCGGCAATGAAGACGCCGATGGCGACGGCGCGCGGGACGTCGTCTATGGCGGCACCGACTGCAATGACACCGATGCGACGGTCTATGTGGGCGCCACCGAGACCTGGTATGACGGCGTCGATCAGGACTGCAGCGGCGGGTCTGACTACGACGCCGACGGCGATGGGGTTGACAGCGGCAGCCACGGGGGCACCGACTGCAACGACGGCAATGCCGCCATTCGGCCCGGCGCCACCGAGATCTGGTATGACGGCATCGACCAGGACTGCAGCGGCGGGTCCGACTACGACGCCGATGGCGACGGCCAGGACAGCCAGAACTGGGGCGGCGCGGACTGCGACGACAGCGACGCGGCGGTCTATGGGGGCGCCACGGACAGATGGTATGACGGCATCGACTCGGACTGTGCCGGCAACTCCGACTTCGACGCAGACGGCGACGGCGTGACAGCAGCGTCTACGGCGGCGCTGACTGCAACGACCGTATCGCCGCCATCAACCCGATGGCCACCGAGGTCTACTACGACGGCGTGGACGCCAATTGCGATGGCTTGTCCGACTACGACGCCGATCTCGATGGCACCGACAGCAGCGTCTACGGCGGAACCGACTGCGATGATACGCGCAGCAGCGTGCATGTGGGGGCCACCGAGGTCTACTACGACGGCGTGGACGCCAATTGCGACGGCCTGTCGGACTTTGACGCGGACCAGGACGGCTTTGACTCCGACCTGCATGGCGGCGCAGGGCGATCGCATCTAATCGCCGAGGATCTTCAATAGGTATCGATGATCCCAGCCCGCACGCAGCCTCTTGGTCTTGATGCCCCGCTTGGAGGAGGTCTCCTGCTTGAGGAGGTTGAGTGCGATGCTGCGGACCGTCGCGAGGTTCTCGGCTGCATGGCCCTTCCTCGCTCTGGCCTCGTCCTCGGAAGGGCGATGTCGAGCACCCAGTAGTCCGTTGTTCTCGATCTGCCAGTGCGCCCGGATCGATGCGCGCGGCCTCTGGGCGGCGAGGTCGGGATGCGCTGAGAGGAAGCAGCGCCGGTGGACCGAGGTGTCCTTGCCGGAGGGTCGTGCGGTGGGCTTCGACGCAGGCGAGGCTCTTCATGCCCGCCCAGTCTTCGACTCCGGCAGCCAGTCGAGCTCGCTCGATGTCCAGACCTTCCGCACCTCGTCGCGGTCGTGGGCCTGGGTGGACTCCCTCGTGGAGTCGTGCTGGATGCCGTCGAAGTCCGTGAGTGTGACGCCGTCCTCGAAGAAGCCCTGAACTCCTGGTGCAGCGTCGGGTGGTTGTCCTTGAGCGAGAACGTGGTCAGCCTCCGCCTTGATGATGACGGCCGCGATGGACTTCGGCAGCCCATCGCGTCGATGGTGACGATGCAGCCCTTCAACTCGAGGGCCGCCACGAGCTCGGGGATGGCGGTGATCCGTTGGACTTCGCTCGTCGGTACCCGCCTGAGCACCAGCCGTTCGCCGTGGCCCAGGCGTTGACCAGGTGGATGGGGCCTCGGCTGCTCGCCCTGCCCCGTTCGACGAACGGTCTTGCCGTCGATGGCGACCACTTCGTCGTCCACCAGCTCGGCGACTGTCCCCACCCACCGCATGAAGCTGGCAGAGAAAGCCCGGGCCCAGCACGAAGACACGCCCGATGGTGTCGTGCGACGGATGCCGTCTGGAAGGTCCAGGATCTTGCGGAGCCACTCCTCCTGGCCTTCCCGAAGTCCTCGATCTGCACGAATCCATCGGCACCACAGATGACCGCCAGAACGCTCAGGACCAAGATGTCCCGCAGCGAGTGGCGCCGTGTGCGCGCCATGCGCGGGTCGGGGATGTCGTCGAAGGACTCCAGGAGGGTCGGCATGCAGATCTGTCCTGATCCCCACCGATGCGGGGCTTTGGGTGATCTGCCCGCCCTATCGCGCTGGCCCCGTCAAGATGCGATTGCCCTGCATGGCGGCGTAGATTGCGACGACAGCGACGCCCAGGTGAACCCCGGCGCCTCCGAGATCCCGCACGATGGCATCGACCAGGACTGCAGCGGTGCGGACGCCGGCATCGACAGCGATGGCGACGGGGTGGAGGACGAGGTCGAGGTCTTGACGGCACCGATCCCTGATATGGACACCGATGAATGATTACCGCTGTCCGATGGCGACGAGGTCACTTCCGGCAAAGCGCAACTTCGTGGCCGACACCGATGGCGACGGCCTGACCGATGCTAAGAGGTCACCGAATACGGGACTCATCTGGGCAATTCGGGGACAATTGACGCTGACGACCTGATGACTGCGCAGAGGTGTAGGACCACGGCATCAATTCGTTAGACGCCGACACCGACGACGACGGGGCTGCGGATGGCGAGGAGGTCTGGGACACGGAACCGACCCCTGACCGACACCGATGGGGCGGCTGCCTAATGGCGCCGAGGTGGACTGCGATGGCACCGACCCCTTGAATGGGGAGGACGACTCGCGGACTTCTGACCCGGACGGCCTGACGGACTGAGGAGAATGAAGTCTACGACACCGATCCCACGGATCCCGACATGACCGACGGTGACGGCCTGACCGATGGCGAGGAGGTATTGAGCACGGCACCGAGCCCTGATGCAAGACAGCGACGGCGACGGCCTGACCGATGGCGACGAGGTGGCGTCGGCGATGTTTCGGGAACCGGCACCGACTCAACGACGCCGACAGCGACGACGACAACCTGAGCGACGGCGACGAGGTCGGCAGTCTGGATGGCGACCGAGGGGGCCGGCACCGATCCCAACGACGCCGACAGCGACGGCGACGGCCTGACCGATGGCGACGAGGTGGGCTGGTCCGATGGCAGCGAATTCGGGCCTGGGTACGAACCCCAATGCCGCAGACACGGACGGCGACGGCCTGAGCGATAGCCAGAGGCCGGGGCTTCGGATGGCACGCCGGGTAATCGGCACCGACCAACGAAGCAGACACCGACCAAGACGGCTGAGCGATGGCGAGAGATCGGCACGGCGGCGCCGCCGGCACCGGCACCGATCCGCTGGACGCCGACACCGACGACGGCGGCGTCTCGGACGGCGACGAGGTGGCCCGCGGCACCGATCCGACCGACCCCGCGGACGACCTGAGGCCCCGCGCGGCCGCGACATCGGGCGGCACGGCACCTTCCCGACGCAGAGTGTGGCTGCGCCACTTCGGGCGGCTCGACGGCGCTGGGGGCGGCCTGTGGGCCCTCGGCCTGCTGGCCCTGGTGGCACAGTCGGCGGTCCCTCGTAGCGAGGCGGCAGGGGGGCGCTGACTGGATAGGAGCGCCTGAACAGCCTGCCCGAGCCCGCCCATGAAGCCCCTCACCCGTCGCCTGCTCGTGACCACCACGGCCGGCACCCTCGGCCTGGTGGCCCTGGTCGCCCTCGCCGGCCCGGCCTTCCTGAAGGAGCGGCTGCCAGCGCTGATCATCGACCAGGTCAACCGGCGGGTGGACGCCACGGTGCGCTTGGGCAGGGCCGAGGTCAGCCTCATCCGCGACTTCCCGTCGGCCACCCTCGCGCTGACCGATGTGCACATCGACGGCAAGGGCCCCTTTGAGGGGGTCGAGCTCTTCGGCGCCCAAGAGCTGTCGCTTGCGGTGAACCTCAAGGGCGCGCTGACGGGGGAATCCGTCGTGATCACTGGCCTGCGGCTCAAGAACGCCCAGGTCCACCTGGTCACCGACGCAGAGGGCCGCAGCAATACCGAGCTGCTGCCCCCCGAAGAAGGCGCCCCTGCGACAGCGCCGGCCGAGCCCTCCCCCTTGCCCGAGCTGTGGCTCCGGGAGCTGTCCCTGGAGGGGGTGGACATCCTGGTGGAGGACCAGCAGGCCGATGACCGCTACGAGGTCCAGGGCCTGTCCGTCGGCGGCGACGTCGGGGTGCGCGGGGGCGAGGTCACCGTGCAGAACGCCTTGAAGACCACCGCCCTCAGCCTGCGGCAAGGCGGGGTGAAGCTGCTCAAGAATGGGCGCCTGGAAGCCGATCTCGACCTTCGTTTCGCCCCGGACACCGCCGTCCTCACCTTCGCGCCCACCCGGATCCGACTCAACGCCCTGGACCTGCAGCTTCAAGGCAGCGTGCGGCCCCAAGACGACGGCACCGCCCTCGATCTGCAGCTCTCCACCGCCCAGGCCACCTTCAAGTCCCTGCTCAGCCTGGTGCCTTCGGCCTACACGCCGGACTTTGGCGGCGTGGACGCCGACGGCAGCCTCGCCCTGTCGGGCCTGATCCAGGGCCTGCTGCCCAACGAAGGCGACAGCCTGCCCGCCCTCAAGCTGCAGCTCGACGTGGCCCAGGGTCGCTTCCGCTATCCTGACCTGCCGGTGGGCATCGAAGACATCCACCTGTCCGTCTTGGTGGACCACCCCGGCGGGCCGCCCGACGCCTTGCGGGTGGAGATCCCGCGCTGGTCCTTGTCGGTGGATGGCAGCCCGCTGGCGGGCAGCCTGTCCCTCCGCCACCCCACCACCGACCCCGACATCAGCCTGAAGGCCGAAGGCAAGCTGGACCTGGGGCGCCTGATGGCGGCCTTGCCCTCGGATGGCACGCGCACGACGGGCAAGCTGCGGGTGGATGTGGACCTGGCCGGGCGGCTCAGCGACTTCTCCGCCGTGAACACCGACAAGGTGCGGGCCAAGGGCAGCCTGCTGGTGGAAGACGCGGTCTACACCGACCCCGAGCTGCCCCTGCCCATCTCCATCGACCGTCTCGACGTCGGCCTCGATCCCCGCAAGCTGGACCTGGCCACCCTGCGCGTGCGCTTTGGCAGCAGCGACATCCGCGCCAGCGGCGCCGTGGACAACGCCCTGGGCTACGCCCTCAACGACGAGGTGCTGCGCGGCAGCTTCGTGGTGGAGTCCAACGCCATCGACGTCCGGCCCTTCGAGGGCCCGGCTGAGCCCGAGGGGGCCCAGGCCAGCGCCGCCCCCAGCGGCGAGAGCAGCATCGTCGCCATACCCGACGGCTATGACCTTGACTTGCAAATGAAGCTCAACCGGGTGCAAACCAACGACTATGACCTGCGCAATGTGCGCGGAGGCGTCGCGGTCAAGGACCAGAGCCTGCACTTCGACAAGGTGCAGGCCGAGACCTGGGGCGGCAAGGTGGGCATCGACGGCCGCTACACCGCGCCCACCGACCGCTACGCCGATGTGGACATGACCATCGCGGTCAGCAGCCTGTCGGTGTCTGAGACCCTGGCATCGGTGGTCACCCTGCAGCGCATGCTGCCCCTGCTGAAAGGCGCCCCCGGGCGGCTGGACAGCGACCTCACCTTCAAGACCCGCCTGCTGCAGGATCTGACCCCCGACCCCATCACCCTGGCGGCGGCGGGCATCTTCAATGCCACGCAGATCGACCTGTCTCCCGTCTTTCTCAAGGATGTGGCGGACTTTGTGCACAACCCCGCGCTGGGGCGCATGGTCCTGTCGGGCAAGCCCTTCCGCTTTGACGTGGACAGCGGCCGGCTGAAGCTCAAAGAGGTGCCCGTCACGGTCGGCCCGGCCGAGGGGCGGCTCTATGGCAGCACCGGCGTGGCCGATGGCAGCCTGGACCTGAAGCTGGACCTGGATGTGCCCACCGCCGCCATCAAGGGCGGTGGCGCGCTGGCCCGGGTCACCACCGCGGTCAAGACGGTGGGGCTCAAGGTGCAGGTGGGCGGCAGCTGGTCCAAGCCCAAGGTCAGCGTGGCGGTCTCCGACAGCACCAAAGACCAGGCCATGGACATCGTCAACGAGGTGGTGGACGAGAAGATCGACGAGGGCATGGCCATCGCCCGCCAGCAGGCCGACGCCCTGCTGGCCGAGGCCGCCGAGCTGGGCAAGCAGCTGATCTCGGCCGCCGAGGTCGCCGGGGACAAGCTCCGGGACGCCGCCAAGAAGCAGGCTGCCAGGCTCAAGAAGGAGGCCAAGGGCAACGCCCTCAAAGAGCTGGCCGCCAAGGAGGCCGGGGACAGGCTGGTCAAGGAGGCCGACAAGAAGGCGGATCAGCTGGTCAAAGAGGCCCGGAAGAAGTCCGATGCCGCCCTGGCCGAGGCCCGGAAGAAGTCCGACAAGCTGCTCGCCGACGCCGAAGCCAAGGCCAGGGACCGCTGACCTGCGGCGCAGAACAAGCGCGGCTGGCCTGCAACAAGCCGGTGACATCCGTTGACATGGCCCGATGGAGCGGGAAGATGTAGGGTCCGCCGCTCTCGGAGACCCCATGCGCCCTCGCCCCCTGACCGCCGCCTTCGCCCCCCTCCTGCTGCTCAGCCTGCTCGCCGCCTGCTCCAACGGCTTCAAGGGCGACGGCAACGACCCCGCGGGCAAAGAGGGTGATGACGCCGGCACCACCGACGGATCGGATGGCGGCGACGACGGCTCGGACGGCACCGACAGCGCCTCGGACGGCAGCGATGGCGCCGATGGAACGGATGGCAGCGACGGCAGCGACGGCACCGATGGAACGGATGGCAGCGACGGCACCGATGGCGACGACGGCAGCACCGATCCCGACGATGTGGACGACGATGGCGACGGCCTGAGCGAGAACGAGGGTGACTGCGACGACACCGACCCCGACGTCGGCCCCCACGCCGATGAGCAGCCCTACAATGGCATCGACGACGATTGCAACAGCGCCACCCCCGACGATGACCTCGATGGCGACGGCTACGATGGCGAAGAGGACTGCGATGACCTCGACCCCGACGTGAACCCCGGCGCCGCAGAGGACTGGACCGACGGCGTGGACAACGACTGCGACGGCGACATCGACGAGCGCTTCTGGACCTGGACCGTCGACTCGGCAGGCAATGTGGGCAGCCCCTCTGCGGTGGACGTGGACTCCAGCGGCGTGGTGCACATCGCCTACGCCGACACCGACAGCGGCACGCTCAAATACACGGCCATGTCCACCACGGGCAGCTGGTCCGCCCCGGTGGATCTGGTGAGCTACAGCTGGGCGACGGTGGGTGAGTATATCGACGGGAAGGTGGACGGGGCCGACCGTTTCCAGGTGGCCTACACCTTCTATGACTACACCTATACCAACTACACCGAGCTGGACTTCATCTACCGCGACGCCAGCGGCACCTGGTCCGCCGAGTATGTGGTCGAGGACTACAGCAGCTTCGCCAGCACCGATGTGGGCTACTTCGTGACCATGGACATCGACAGCGGCAACCTGCCCACCTTCGCCTGGTTCGACGCCTACGATGGCTTGCCCTATATCTCCGACTACACCAGCTTTGGCGTGGCGGTGACCCTGCCGGTGGACGCCATCGCCATCTGCTGGATCAGCAGCTGCTACTCCGGGCTCTATACCAGCGTCGCCTTGGACAGCAGCGACTATGTGAATGTGGCCTACTCCGACCCCTCGGCCCCCCTGGGTCTGGGCACGCAGCCCGAAGCCCAGTACACCCGCTTCGACACCGACCTGAACTCGGTCACCTTCTCCGAGAAGATCGCCAACGACGGCTATTACACCAGCCTGGCGCTCAAGTCCGATGGCACCCGCTGCGTGGCCTGGCAGAACGATACCAGCGCCGACCTGCTCTATGCCTGCCGCGGCACCGGCGCGGTGTGGACCCCCACCACCGTGGACAGCACCGGGTCGGTGGGCGCCTATGCCCAGCTGGCCTTCAACAGCGCCGACGAGCCCTACATCGTCTACTACGACGAGACCAACCACCGGCTGAAGGGCGCCCACGACGACGGCAGCGGCTGGGTGACCTTCGTGATCGACGACTCCGCTGATGTGGGCCAGTATGTCGACATGTCCATCGACCACCTCGACCGGGTGAACCTCAGCTACTACGACGCCACCAACGGCGATCTGGTCTTTGCCCGGGGCCAATAGCGCCCCCACCGCTGCGATACCGATGGTATACCTCTGCTGCGCAGGCCCCTGCGCAGGGAGGCCCGATGGACAAGCGTGAGGATCCGGTCGCCAAGGCCGTCATCGAGGTGGCCAGCCGGCTGCTGCAAGAGGAGGGCCCCGACGCCCTCACCAACCGGCGCATCGCCCGCGACGCGGGCACCTCGACCATGAGCATCTACAGCCGCTTCGGCGCCAAGGGCGGCATCCTGGACGCCCTCTACCTGGAAGGCGTGCAGCGCCTGTCCGACGCCCAGGGGCGGGTGGGACACCTGCCCGACGCCCGCCAGGAGGTGCTGGCCCTCTGCCGCGCCTGGCGGGCCGAGGCCATGGCCCACCCCGGTCACTACCGGGTGGTCTTTGGCGAGCCCGTGCCCGGCTGGTCCCCTTCGGATGCCTTGCGCCAGCAGTCCTTGCGCACCTGGCTGCGCCTGCGGGACGCGGTCTTTCGGGCGGTGAGCGCCCGTCGCTGTGCGGGCAGCCCCGACACCTTGGCCTGGGCGCTCTTTTCGGCCTGCCATGGCCTGGTGACCCTGGAGCTGCGCGGCGTGCAGCCCATCGCCGGCGACCCCGAGACGGGCTTTCTGGAGGCCATGTCCCGGATCCTGGGCCCGACGCCCGCGCGGTAGCCCTTCAGCCGCGGGCCACCAGCCAGGCCCGCAGGGGCTCGAAGACCTCTTGCTGGGCCTGGGGGCCGATGAAGAGGTCGGCGTGGGCATACCAACGCTGCGCGTCGCCCACCTCCAACACATCCACCCGGCCGGGCTCCAGGATGCTGGCCACCGACCGGGCCGCCGCCGCCGGCACGATGCCGTCGCGATTGGCCAGAATGCAGAGCAGGTCGAGATCCAAGCCCTTGAGCGCCTGGGTGCTGTTGACCCCGCGCACCACCAGGTCCTTGTCTTTGACCCAGCGGGCCACCTGCCGGTTGATATAGGGCACCGGGTCCTCGACGGTGCGCACCAGCTGGTCGGCCTGGCTGAGATCGACCTGGTGGGCGTTCATATAGAGGCTGAGCAGGCTGGGGGCGTGCTTGACCAGGGGCAAGGCGCCCCGGGCCAGGGCCCGCGTGCCCGCAAAGGGCACCAGGCCGGCCAGGCGGGGGGACGCGAAGGCCAGGCGCATGGCCGGATGCACAGCCTCCCAACGCAAGGGCCCGCCCACGGCCACCATGCCCACCAGGCCGTGGTCCTGGCGGTGGTGCGCCAGGTAGGCGTAGAGGATGCTGGCGCCCAGGCTGCAGCCCACGGGCAGCAGGCCCTGGCGGGTGCTGGCCGTCTCTGCACGAATGCGCGCCAACATGGCGGGCAGGTCCACCAGGGCCAGCTCGCCCAAACCGAAGCGGTCCCCCAGGTGCAGCGGCCCGGACCGGGCCCGGCGCCGAGATTCGCCCTGGCCCCGCATATCGGTGGTCCACAGCTCGAAGCCGGCCTCGGCGAGGTAGCCCATCATGCTGAGGCCGCTCGGGTGAAAGCCAAGGATGAAGCTGTTCATCGCGTAGCCCGGCACCATCACCACGGGGTGCAGATCCGGGTTGTGGCGGGCCGGATCGACGTGGCGGCGCAAATCCAGGGTCCAACCATCACCGCTGTCCACGGTGAAGCGCTGGGTGGTCATCATGGCAGCACCTCGGCGGGGGCCTGAAGAAAAGCGCACAGGGGCGCAAAGACCTGCTGGGGCGCATTGCGGCCGGTGAGCAGGTCGAGGTGGCCATAGCCCTCCCCGGGCCCGCCGGCGCCGCCGACCTCCAGCAAGCGGCCGCGGGGCAGGCGCCGGCGGCCCACGCACGCTGGCCAGCGGGCATTGGCGGTCCTGCGCGCGGCCGCCATGAGCACCGGCTGCTGGATGCCGCCGATGCGGACCCGGAGGATCGGGCCCCTGCCCACCCGCACGCCCTCCTCCGAGAAGAGGGCCGCGAGGTCCAGCAGCAGGGCCCAAGGCATGTCGCGGGTGCCCGCCTTGACCGCAGCCCGCGCCGTGGCCGGGTCGGTGCTGCCGGGGTGGAACTGGTCGCGCTCCACCGGAAGGCCCAGCCCCCGCCCAAAGGCCCCAGCGCCCACCCGCGCCATGCCCCGCAGCGGCAGGCCGCCGGGCAGCGCGGGCAGGCGCTGGGGGGCCAGCGGAGCAGCCGCGGCAGCGGGGAAGAGCCAGCCGGTAGTCCACGCCCCGAACCCAGGGTCATGATGCCGCAGGGCGCCATCGGCCGCCAGGGCCACGGCAGGATGCCGCCCATGCTGTGGCCGACCGCGTCCACCTCTTCCAGATCGACGCCCGCCTGTCGCCGCAGCTCGGCCAGGCCCTGTTCGAGGATATGAAGAAGGGCGCCGAGATCCTGCCCTTTTCCGCGCCAGGACACCGAAAAATCCGCGGTCCAGGGGCAGCGACCTGCTGCCCGCAGCTGGTCGGCCAGCGCGCCGCCGCCGGCAGAGAGAAGGCCGCCGGGGTGGCACCCAGGCCCGGCACCAGCGGCACCGGCGGGCCCCGGGCGTGAGCGCCGCAACAGCAGATCCGCCGGGCCGCCCCGCACCTCGATGCGGTCCTGCCATGCGGTGGTCGGGGGGGCGGCAGGGGTCACCATTACCTCGGCCCAGGACCTAATGCCCCCGATCCCGCGCAGACCACGCCTCAGCCCGTCTTCACCCACACCACGCCCTCGCCGGCGGCGGCCGGATAGGCGGCCACCGGCACATTGGTGGGGCCGCTCAAGACGCTGCCATCCAGGTCGAAGACCGCGCCATGGCAGGGGCAGACGAAGCGCCCGCCGTCATAGTCGGTCTCGCAACCCTCGTGGGTGCAGATGCGGCTGACTGCCACGAAGCAGCCCGCGGAGGGCTGGCCCAGGACCAGGCGCAGCCCCGCGACATCCACCTGGGCGCCCCCGCCCACTTCGGCCAGGGCGGGGTGAGCCTCCAAGAAGACCGCGCTCCAGCCCGCGCCGCCGACATCATCGGGGATCGCGCAGGGGTCGAAGGCCGGGCCGGTGTCCTGCCCGCCGTCGCCCCCTCCGCCGCCGCCGCTGCTGCCGCCGACCCCATCCAGCCCGCCGCCGCCGCTTCCCAGGCCCGGACCGCTATCGGCTTTGTCCCCCAGGCAGCCCGCGCAGAGGCCCAGCACCAGCAAGGCGCCATCCCGCAGCACCACCCGCCGGTTGGGGCTCAAGCCTGCTCCGCTCGGGCGGCCGCGATGGCGGCCTCTTGGGTCTCTTGCAGCGTGTTGCCCATGCGCATGACCTTCACCAGGGTCTGCACGAAGCGGCGGTTGCCCCAGGTGGGAAGGAGGCGCTTGAAGAGGTCGCCCAGCACCGCCTCGCGGGTGATCAACAAGCGGGGCTGCTTGCGATCGATGGCCCGGAGGATCTGTGCGGCCGCAGCTTCGGGTGGCAGGGCGTGCTTCTCGAAGAAGCGCACCATGCGCGCCTTTCCGGCCTCGTCGGCCGAGCGGGCATTGGCGGCGATATTGGTGGCGATGCCGCCGGGGTGCACCACCGTCAGCCCCACATGGGTGCCGGCCAGCTCTTCGGCCAAGGCCTCGGAGAAGCCGCGCACCGCGAATTTGCTGGCGCAGTAGCTGGTCTGGCTGGGGATGCCGACGATGCCGAATATGCTTGATATATTGACGATATGCGCCTCGTCGGCGGCCAGCAGCAGGGGCAGGAAGGCCTTGGTGCCGTAGACCACCCCCCACAGGTTGACCCCCAGCACCCACTCGAAGTCCTCCAGGCTCTGCTCGTGAAAGCTGTGGGTGGTGGTGACACCGGCGTTGTTGATGAGCAGGTGCACAGCCCCGTGCGCGGCCTTGACCGTGGCCGGCAGCGCCAGCATGGCGGCGCGGTCCGACACGTCCAGGACGTGCTGGCTCACCCGCAAGCCGGCGGCGGGCAGCAGGCTGGCGGTCTGGGCCAGGCCCGCGGCGTCGCGGTCGACCAGGGCGAGGTGGCAGCCCCGGGCGGCCAGGGCGAGGGCGGTGGCCCGGCCGATGCCGGAGGCCGCCCCAGTGAGCACGGCGGTGCGATCGCGGAGGGTCTTCATTGCAGCAGCCTACCCCTCCGCCGTCGCCCCCGCGACAGGATAGGGCGAGACATGCCTGTGGACGTCCGCACCGACATCTTCATCGACGCCCCCCCCGACGAGGTCGCGGCCTATGCCTGCGATCCCGACCGCGCGCCGGAGTGGTACGACAACATCGACTCGGTGGAGTGGGTGACCGCCCCCCCGCTGGTGGTGGGCTCGCAGCTTGCTTTTGTCGCGCACTTCCTGGGCCAACGCATGGCCTATACCTATGAGGTGGTTGAGTGGGAGCCCGGGCGGCGCTTCGTCATGCGCACCGCCCAGGGCCCCTTCCCCATGGAGACCACCTACACCTTTGCCGCCGAAGGCCCCGAAGGCACGCGCATGACCCTGCGAAACCGCGGGGAGCCCGCCGGTTTCTCCAAGGTGGTGGCGCCCATGATGGCCGCGGCCATGCGCCGGGCCAACCTCAAGGATCTCGCCCGGATCAAGAAGATCCTGGGGGGCTGATCCGCCCCCCAGGCGCGTCCGGCCTGCCTACCAGCCGCACTGGCGGCCGGCGTTCTGCTCCTCGAGCCAACCCATCAGCGGCGAGAAGTACTGCACCATCGCCCGGCCATCCATCTGGCGGGTGCCGGTGATGGCCTCCAGGGCGTCGGGCCAGGGCTTGCTGGCGCCCAGCTCCAGCACGGCCTTCAGCTTCTCGCCGGCCTCCTTGCTGCCATAGACCGAGCAGGTGTGCAGGGGGCCGGTGTGGCCGGCGGCCTTGCACATGGACTCGTGAAACTGGAACTGCAGGATCGCAGCCAGGAAATAGCGCAGATAGGGGGTGTTGGCCGGGATGTGGAATTTGGCGCCCGGGTCGAAGGCGTCGGCCGGCCGGGGCCCCGGCGCGCCGATGCCCTGGTACTGGGCGCGCAGGGCCCACCAGTGGTCATTCCAGTCTTCCTCTGCCACCTTGCCGCTGAAGACATCCCAGCGCCAGCGGTCCATCAGGTAGCCGAAGGGCAGAAAGGCGATCTTTTGCAAGGCGTCCAGCATCTGCTTGTCCAGCAGGGCCTGGGGGTCGCTGCTGTCGGTCTCAGCCAGGCCGATCTGCTTGAGGTAGCTGGGGGTGATGGACAGGGCGACGGCGTCGCCGATGGCCTCGTGAAAGCCGTCGTGGGCGCCGGACTGGAAGAGGATGGGCAGGGTGGTGTGGTAGTGGTTGTAGTAGTTGTGACCCAACTCATGGTGGATGGTCACAAAGTCATCCAGGCTGGGTTCGATGCACATCTTGATGCGCTGATCGTCGGCCAGTTCGACATCCCAGGCCGAGGCGTGGCAGACCACCTCCTTGTCGGGCGGCTTCACGAACATGGACCGCTCCCAGAAGGTCGCGGGCATGGGGTCCAGGCCCATGCTGGTGAAGAAGCCCTCGCCAGCCTTGGCAATGCGGATGGCGTCCCAGTTCTGGGCCTGCAATGCCGCCGTCACGTCCAGGTCGGATGCCCCGGGGTAGGGCTCCAGCAAGGGGTAGATATTCTCCCAGCTCTGGGCCCACATATTGCCTGTCACATGGGCGGGGATGAGCCCGGTGGGCGAGATGCGGTCGGCGCCGTAGCGCTCCACCAGCTTCGCCCGGGTGTAGCAGTGCAGCTGCTCGTAGAGGGGCTTGACTTGAAGCCACAGGCGCTCGGTCTCGGCGAGCATCTCATCGGAGGGCATGTCGTAGCCGCTCAACCAGAGCTGCCCCATATTGGCGAATCCAATCTCGCGGGCGCCCTCGTTGCCCAAGGCAGCAAAGCTCGCATACATGGGCTTCATGGGGGGAGAGACGGTGCGCCAGCCCTCCCAGGCCTCCAGCTGGGCGTCCCAGTCGGTGCTGGTGGCCAGCACCTTGGACAGCTCGCCCAGGTCGCGGCAGACCCGGGCCTCGCCTTCGCCGGTGCAGTATTCACCCTTGCCATACATGCCATTCATCTTGGCGGCGATCTCAGCCAGCTCGCGGCGCTTGTCGGGGTCGGCCGGCGCGGGCAGCGGGCTGGAGGTGCGCAGCAGCTGAAGCTGCCGGGCGGTGACCGGGTCGAGGTCGGGGGCCGTGGCCAGACGGGCGGCCACGGGGATGTTGTCGGTCATCCAGCCCATGGTCTGCTCTTCGGCGGCCACGACCGCGGCCTCGTGGGCGTCGGTCAGGTCGGTCTCATAGGTCCAGGCCTTTCGCTGGCTCTCGCGCCACAGGGTGCGCAGCTGGCCGTCGGCCTGCTCCACCCAGGCCCGGGCCTCGTCTGCGGTGGGGCCGGCGGTGGCGGCAGGGCTCGGGGCGGGCGCCTTGGCGCAGGCGATGGCGAGACAGGGCAGGAGCAGGCGCATGGGGGCTCGTTGGACCGGGGTGCAGGGGGCGACCGCGGGAGTGTAGCGCCTGGGGCCGCCCCGGTCAGCCGGTGCCGCCGCCGGACCCGCCCTCAGACAAGCCGATGCAGGCGGCGAAGGCCGCGATGGCGGCCTCTCGGCTGTCGATGCGCCGCTCCTCCAGGGCGCGGCTGCGGGCGGCGTCGGCCCAGCAGGTCAGGCGGTAGGCGCCCGTCTTGCGCTCCCGTTGCAGCACCCACAGGCGCCCATCGTCCAGATCGCCCACCACCAGCCCAAAGACACCGTCCAAGGCGTGGGTGACATCGCGCAGGGTGTGGGGGAAGCGGGGGCGCGGCACCTGTCCTCCAAGCCCCGGAATCCTACCCCAACGGCGGCCGCATGCCCGGCGGCAAGAAGCGGGGAGAGCCCAGGTCCAGCCGGCCCTGGGCCGGATAGGCGCCCCGGGGCGCGATCAGCGGCCGGAAGGGCCAGGGGCGCAGGGGACGGCCCTCCGCCTCGGCCAGCAGATTGTCCAGAACCACGTCCAGGTCCTCGATCTGCCAGACATCGTCGTTGGGGTCGTGGGCGCCGGAGGGCCCTGCCCGGCTGACTGCGGCGGCCTCGACCGCCACCCGGCTGAGCACGAGGCTGGTACAAGGCGGCACCCGGCAGCCGAACTGGTTGAAGACCCCCAGCAGCCGCGCGCACAGCTCTGCCCCCCCCACCGAGTCCATGGTGATCAGGGCGGAGATGGGCTTTGCAAAGAAGAGGTCGGTGTTTTCGAAGGGGGTGAGGGCCTCGAGGAAGCGCTGCAGGGGCGAGCCCCATCCATGCCAGTAGACCCCAGTGCCCACCACCAGGGCATCGGCCCGCCGAAGCAGCGCCGCCAGGGGCTCCATCTCCACCATGGGATCGGCCAGGTCCACCCGATCGCAGCGCGCCCGGCCCTCCAGGCGGCGGGCGGCCTCGTCCATCAGCCAGCCGGTATTGCCAGCGGGCCCGCGCAAGGAGCCGTTGAGGAGCAGGACGGAGGGCAGCGGCATGGGCGACTCCCGGAGGGGCCGCATCCCTATCGTGACCCTGACGGGACCGGGAACCCGCTACGATGGCCGGGGTCCAAGCATCGACCCCGAGGTCCGATGTCCCCTCCCCCCCCTGCCCGTCGTCGCCTGCTCCGCCTGGGTGCGGGACTGCTCTTGGGCCTCGGCCTGGCCGAGCTGGGCTTTGCCGCCCGCGACCGCTTCGCCTTCCCCCATATGAACACCCTGGTGGCCGACGCCGAGCTGGGCGCTCGCCTGGAG
This sequence comes from Deltaproteobacteria bacterium, assembly GCA_018401435.1. GTDB lineage: Bacteria > Myxococcota_A > UBA796 > UBA796 > UBA2385 > M30B51. Next base: position 31,438 of record JAGYJW010000041.1, read on the forward strand.
CCCGGGGCCCGCAGCGCCATCGCCTTGGGTGAGAATCCACGCGCTGCCTACACCATCGACGAAGATGGGTGGCGGGTCTCCGATCCGGCAGCCGCCGGCCCCGAGACCGTGGTGGTGGTGGGAGACAGCCAGGTCTTTGGCCTGGGCGTGGGCGATGCCGAGACGCTGCCCGCCCGGCTGTCGGCCCTCAGCGGCCGGCCCGTGCGCAACGCCGGCGTGCCCACCTGGGGGCCCGAAGAATACCTCGCCGCCCTGGACGCGTCGCTGGGCGCCACCGGCGGCAAGACCGGGGTGCTGGTCTTTAATTTCGGCAATGACCTCTTCGAGCTGGGGCGGCCCAACACCGAGCGCCACGCCGTCTACGACGGTTGGGCGGTGCGCATCGAGACCCAACCCGACAGGGTGGTGGACTTCCCGGGCCGGCGCTGGCTGATGGGCCGCAGCCACCTCGTCTATGCCTTGCGCAGCTGGACCCACAGCCAGCCCGAGGGGCCCGCCCAGGCCTTGCCCAGCGAAGGAGACTGGGAGGCCGTCTATGTGGCCATGGCCGGCGCGCCGCCCCCGCCCATCGACGCGCCCGCCGGCACCACCGGCATCGAGGCCCAGCTGGAGGCGTCGGCCGAGGCCCGCAGACGCCACAGCATCGACGCCGGCCGCGCAGCCGTCGGCATCATGCAGGATCTGGGGCTGGATTTCGAGGATATACCAGCGGTAGAGGCCGTGGTCAGCCATAGCCATATCGGTGATATAGTCGGCAACCCCTATGCCGAGGCCTCGCGGTCGGTGCCAGTGACCGCCGAGCTGCTCGCCCGGGGGCGACGCCTGCGCAAGGACATGGCCCCTCGCATTGCGCGATACATCCGGGAGAACCCCGACCACTACTGGGTGCAGGAGCTGGTCCAGGCGGAGGAGGCCCGCACCCGGGCCGCCGCCGATGTGGACGCCCTGGCCCGACAGGTGGCGACCGCAGCCGAGGCCCTCTCCCCCTTCACCGGGATGCTGGAGCGGGCCGAAGCCATCTGCCAGCGGCACGGCGCGGCGCTGGTGGTGGTGGCCCTGCCCTTGGACGTGCAGGTGGATGCCGGTCGCTTTGCCGCCTATGGGGCGCCGGAGCGCGACATGGCGCCCAGCCTCGCCTGGATGGACGCCCTGGTGCGGGAGGCCGAGGCCCGCGGCCACCGCGCCCTCAACCTGCTGCCCGCGCTGAAGGCGGTGGGTCCCGGCGCCTGGCTGCAGGGCGATCTCCACCTCAGCGCCGCGGGCCAGGGACGCCGCAGCCCGCGCCCTGCACGCCCGCTTGTTGGCCCCGCTCCGGCGCCGCCGCCGGGCCCGGGCCTCGCACCGGGACGCAGCTGGGTGCCCCTGCCCGCCGAGTGGAGCCCCTGGGAGGAGAACCATGTGCGGGGCTCGTCGCGCAACCACTGCGCCACCATGCGCATCCGCGAGTGGCAGCGCATCCGGTGCACTGCGACCCCCGGCGAGCCCGCGCCCCTGGCCGCTCAGCAGCTCGCGGGGCCGCTGGAGGCCATGGTCTGGGTGAGCCCCGACCAGACCGACATCCTCGTGCCTGTCTTGCCCGGTCGGGACGCCCGCTTCGCCCTGTCCTGGGCCGACCGGCAGCAGCAGCTGTCGGTGCCGGGGGATGGCAGCCCGCCCGAATTCGCCGACTGGACCGCCGAGGCGCCGGTGCGCAGCCCCACTCTTCCCCCCGCCTTGCAACGCTGCGTGCAAAGCCAGGAGGGACCGCCCGAGGCCCACTTCGCCCGGGCCGAGCCCGCCTGTGCCAGCCACGCCGATTGCGGTCAGGCCATCGCCTGTCTGCAGGGGCGGCGCAGCGCGGCCCCCAGCTGCGACGCGGGGGCGGTCAACGCCGGTTCAGCGGGCCACTGTTTTGCCGCGTGCAACGCGGACCATCCATGCACAATCGGCGAGTGCACCCCCTGGGATGGGGGGGCGGCCTGCTTGTGAAGGGCGAAACGAAGCTGCGCGCCTTGCTGCACCGGGAGCGCTGGCTCCTGCTGCCGCTGCTTGGCGTTCTGCTGCTGGCCCTGGCCCTGCTGCTGGCCACCGGGGGCCTGGGCGGCATCCGGGCCGTGGACTACGCGGTCTTTTGAGGCGCGGGCCGCTCCCCCGCGAGCATGGCCTGCAGGCTGCCGTCGGCCAGCGCGGCGATGGCGTCGCTGCCGCCGCCCACCGCTGCCCCTTCACAAAGACCTGGGGGAAGGTGGGCCAGCCGCTCCACAGCTTGATGGCCGGCGGGGGCGCCACATCGACCCATAGCCGCCATAGTCGAGCCTGTGAAAGGCGATGCCGGCGCCTTGCAGGGCCTGGTGGGCCTTCTTGACGGCGGGGTTCACGGCCATGCCCACGACGACCACGTCATGGCTGTTCACGGCGTCGACCACCTCCTTGAGCACATCGGCGTGAAAGCGCTCCGGGCGGCGGCGGCGGCGGGGCTGGCGGGGGACGGGGCGGCAGGGGCATGGGCACTCCGGGGAGCGCCAGAGCCAGACGCGGCTGCGGCGGGGTCAAGGGGCGATTGACGGGCCGGGCGGCGCGGTCGCGGGGGGTGGGCCTCAACGGAGCCCGCCGTCCCACCCTCCGGCCCCTCTGGATCCCCTGCTGCGCGATCTGGGCCTGCACGGACGCGCCGCCCCCGCTGCCCCCGCCGCCCTGCAAGGCCCCCTGCCCGCTGCGCCCACGGGCCTGGCCGCAGACGCGCCCTGCCGGCCGGCCGAGGGCATCCGCGTGGTCGCAGACTGGCGTCCACCCTGCGATCTCGCCCCGGTGCCGCCATCCGACCTCAAGGCAGCCGCCGAGGCTCAGGCCTGGTCCAGCCTGCTGTCGGCGGCCTGGCCCCAGGGCCCCGATGGCGCCCCCGACCCCCGTCGCCTGCCCGGCCAGGGGGGCGATCCCCCCGCGGCCTTCGAGGCCTGGATGCCGCGGCGCGGCTCTTTCCCGACGATGGCGCCTGCCGGCGGACTGGGGGCTCCCCCCGATCTGCCCGCCTCCTGCGCCCAGCTCGACGTGCCCGCCCTGCCCCGGCGCCGGGTGCTGCGGGCGGTCAACAAGGCCGACGGCGCCCCCCCCATGATGCTGGCGGCCTACCCCGAGCTGGGCGGCCGACTCTTCAACGCCAAGCGCGACGGCCTGCATGTCGAGACCCTGATGAACGCGGCCGCAACCACCGCCATTCGGGCCCAATGGCCCCTGGCCGAGGGCCAGACCCTGTCCTTTCCGGTGGGTTGCGCCGACCAGGCCCCCCCCACCTTCATCCAGGCAGCCTGGGTGGAGGTGGAGGCGCCCTTGGACCCCCAGGACTTCCACACGGCCGAGGTCTTCCTCTACGACAGCCGCAGCCGCCGCTGCAAAGCCGCCACCGTCGGCCTTGTGGGCCTGCTGATGTCGGTCCGCACCCAGTCTGCACCCCAATGGACCTGGGCCAGCTTCGAGCGCAGAGACAACGCCCCCGGGCCGGAAGACAACCGCAAGAATGGCGATGGCTGGCTATTCTTCGACGGAGGCACCCCATCGGATGACTGCGCCTTGAGCCCCCGGGGGCCCGCCTGCACCTGGAACCAGGCCCCCGACAGCAGCGGGGTGCAACGCAACCAGCCCAGCCAGATCGTGCGGGAGCAGGCCCTGCCCGAGCCGGCCCCCGCGGGGTCGGCCGGCGCCCAGGCCGCGACCCTGCTGCGCGAGATCTCCGCCACAAACCCATGGAACCAGCTGGTCCTGGTGGGCGCATCGTGGGGTTGCCCCGTCGGCGCCGACCTCGATGGCTGCTCGCCCGAGGCCCCGCCCCTGGCCTTGCCCCCGCCGCCCAATGCCGCGGCTTGTCCCCCGGCTGCCGTGTCTGCAGTCTTGCCGGACCGGCTCGACAACACGGTGCTGCTGCCCTACACCCAGGGCGGACCCAATTGTTGGACCTGCCACAGCCAGCCCCGGGTGGCCGAGGCGCCGCCCCACGACCACCGCCTGCTCTTCAGCCGCTCGCCCTGAATCAGCCCCGGGACTTGGTCAGCACCCGCCCCAAGGCGTCCAGGCCCCGCTCGATGGTGGCCAGGTCGGGGCCAAAGGAGAAGCGTGCATAGCCGCTGAAGCGCCCCTTGCGCCCGGGCCGCCGCTGTCCCGGGTTGATGTCGAAGAAGTCGCCGGGCACCACGATCACGCCCTCCTCCAAGCCAGCCCGGAACAGGCCCATGCCGCTGTCGAGGGGGGCAGGCAGGCGCGAGAGATCTCCCCAGGCATAGAAGCTACCCTGGGGCACATGGTTGACCAGGATGCCCAGGGCGTCGAGGCCCTCCAACATCAGGCGGCGCTTGGCCCGAAAGCAGCGTTGCAGGGCGCGGGCCTCTTGATCGGCCAGTTCACGGCTGAGGAGGGGCAAGGCGGCCTTTTGCAGGGGCCGGGGGCAGCCGCCATCCAAGAAGCTGCCGGCCGAGGCCACCGATTCGATGATGGCCTTGGGGCCGATGGTCCAACACACACGCCAGCCCGGGTAGCGCCAGTTCTTGGTGAGACCGTCCACCAGCACCACCGGGTCGGCGTTTACGTCGTCCACACAGGCCGCCGCAGAGCTGGTGACCCCGGGACCCGTGTAGACATAATGGCTGTAAAACTCGTCGAAGATGAGCGTGCAGCCGAGATCCCGCGCGGTCTGCACCCAGGCCTCCAGGGCCTCGGAGTGGATGAGTTTGCCTGTCGGGTTGCAGGGGTTGCTCAGCAGCACCGCTGACAGCCCCCGGCCCAGGATCTCGTCCCGGAGCTGGTCTGAACCAAAGGCATATTGGCGGTCGGGGTCCAAGAGCACGGGGATGGGCACAAAGGTGCCGAATGCGCCCAGAAGCTCCTCATAGGCCGTGTAGTCGGGCAGGAAGTGCCCCACATGCACCCGCCCCAGGGTGCTCACCAGCCGGGTGAGGGCCAGGCGCCCGCCCGCGCTGATGGCCACATTCTCTGCCGTATATTGGCTCTTGAGCCCCTGGCGGTAGCGCTGGTTGTAGAGATCCGCGACCGCCTGTCGCAGCTCCAGGAGCCCGTCCACGGGCGCATACTCGTGGTCATCATCGGTGAGTTCGATGTGGTGGATGCGCGCCGGCGCGCCCTCCAACGGCCCCGTCTCGGGCGCGCCCTGGCCCAGGTTGGCCCAGTCCGGGCTATCCGGGCGGTAGCCGGCGCGGGCGGCCTCGGTCATCACATAGATGACCCCGGTGCGCGGCACGGTGCGGAAGCCAAGGGGCGCGGGGGTCTCGCGAATCATGGGGCGCTCCGGGGTCGGGGTGCCCTCCGGTATCGGGTTGCGACCCCGCAGCGCCAGCACCCGGCCGCTTGCACGATAGGGGGAGGGGGATTGCCTGAGCCCGCTGGCCGGACTGCCCTTGTTGTTGCCCCTCTTGTTGCCCCTCTTGTGGACCCTGCTGCCGGCCTGGGCCGGCCCCTGCGCCGTGCTTCAGGTCGACAGCACGATCACCTGGAAGGTCCGGGGCGACCGCGCGGGACAACGCAGCGATCACCTGCTGCTGCGGGCCGAAGACAGCCGGCCGGACTGCGCCCGCCTGCGGGTCCCCGATCTGCCCCACAGCCGGCTGACAGGGCTGCGGGCGACGGTGCAGCGGGCCGAGTCCCGGGCCTTGCGCCTGGGTGCCGAACGCCTGGTGCCCACCGAGGGGGGCTGGATCCTGCACCTCCCCGAGCTGTCCGAAGGGGCGGTGCTGCGCCTGGACCTGGACCGCGACCTGCTGGAGCCCTGGACCCTGTGGGCCCCCGCCTGGCGCGGCGCACCCGAGTGGACCCGCCTGCGGGTGAAGAACGAGGGCGACCGGCTGCCGGTGGACGCCTTGGGGCCGGCCGCCTGATGCCGGCGGCCGACGCCACCGGCGCCTTGGCCCAGGCCCGGCTGATCGTGGCGCCCGGCGCCGCCGCGCCCGCCCGCTACCCGGCCGACGACGCCCCCGACCGAGGCCGGGCAGCCGCAATCCCGCGAGGTCGAGCTGCGCCGGAGGTGGATGCCACCGCTCGGCGACTGGCGGGCGAGCCTTTCGGCCGGGGCGCAGCCGCTGGACCGAGCAGTTTTTGACGGCAGCGGCGGCGCCTCTGCCCCGCGAGATCGCCTTCCCCCGGCGCCGAGGCCGGCCGCTGCGGGGTCGATGGCGTCGATGCCGCCGCCTTCCTCACCCCATGGGGCTGCAGCTTCCCGGCCCTGGCCGAGGGCGGCGACCACCGCCTGCGCTGGTCCTGGGAGGAGCCCCGCCTGGTCCTGGCCGACGAGCGTTGCCTGGCCACCCCCGCAGGCCCCGTGGCCCGCAGCCAGCTGCGCATCCACGTGGCGGGCGGCCGGTGATCGCCGAGGGCACCGGTGGGGCCATCCTGCGCGAAGATGAAGCATTCATCGAGATCTCCGCCGAGGACGCAATGCCCGGCCACGGCGCCCCCGGCGCGCTTCTTCGGTGAAGCCGAGCTGGCCCCGGTCCTGCCCGACCGCGCCGCCGTGCTCAACGCGGTGGCCCGCCTCGCGGTGCATGCCAGCATGCCCGAACCCGCCCTGCCCCTCGAATTCAAGAACCTGAAGGGGGATGCGGCGGCTGCCTGAGGTCCTGCGGCTGGTGCGGCAGCGGGCCCAGGACGGCCAGCCTGCCCACCCGGGGCGACCTCAACCCGCGGACCCTCACCGATATCAAGGGCTCGGGTTGGGCCACCCCTTGGGAGCAGGCCCTGCTGCTCACCCGCTACCTGCGGCAGCTGCGCCTGGACGCCACGCCCGTGGCCTTGCGCCCCAGCACCTGGGGGCTGGTGGACGGCGCCTCTCCGGGCGGCCACGACCGCGCCGCCGTGCGCTTGCGCCTGGATGGGGTCGAGAGCTGGCTGGACCCGACCTGTCCGGTCTGCGCCCCCGGAGAGCTGGCCCCCGATCTGTGGGGAGCCCAGGCCCTCGCCGATGGCATCGACCGCAGTCCGCCCCCGCCGGCGGCCACTATTGGGGGGTCACTCAGCGAAGATGGAGTCCTGGACCTCATCCTCAACCCGCCCGCCGCCCTTGTGTTGCGCCTGGCCCTGCTCGACAGCCCGCCGGACGAGCGGGGGGCCCGCCTGCCCGCCTTGATGGGCCTGCCGGGCGCGACGCTGCTCGAACAGGAGGGCCTGGGCAGCCCGGGCCAGCCGGTGCGCCTGCGCCTGCGCGTGGACCCAGAGGCCGGCCCGCTGACTTGGACCGCGGGTCAGGCCCTGGGGTCTGCGGGCCTGTTGCGGGGCCCCGGTGGCACCTGGCTGCCCCTGCTCGGAGAGATCACCCTGAGCCGCCCCATGCCCGGCGCAGCCGACGCGCGCAGCGAATCGGTGGCCCTGCCCGGCCTGCGTTGGTTCGGCCGGGTCGAGCTGGAGGGCCCCGAGGCCCCCCGCCTGGTCGAGCGCCTGCTGCTGCAAGAGAGCCGGTTGGCCCCCGGCCAGGCCGACCGCTTTGCCGGCGATCTGGACGCCGCCTGGGCCCGCCTCACCGCGGCCCCTCCCCCGCCTGAACCGGAGCTGCCATGAAGACCCTCGCCCTGCGCCTGCTGGCCTTTCCCCTCGGCCTGTGCCTGGGAGGCAGCGCCGGCGCGCAGAGCCTCGACATCCAGTTCGACCCCGCCGCCGCCCAGGCCGCGGGGGTCGATGCGGATCAGGCCGAACGCACCCTGAGCCAGAGCATCGACCAGGACCTGAAGGTGGGCGACCAGACCGCTTTCATGGAGAAGATGGCCCGGGCGACGGCCCTGTCCACCCGCGGCATGGGCGTGGACTACGCCAGCAACCTGCAGAAATTCGTCGTCGGGGCCAGCTTCGGGTCTGCGGTCAACGGCGTGGGCGCGCAGTTCGGCCGCGGTGGAGACATCCCAGAAGGCGGCTTTGCCGCCCAGATCTCGCTGATGGCGGGCATCAACCTGGGCATGAAGGCCGACGACGACGCCGCCGCCCGGCGCTTCCGGCTCTTCGTCAACGGCATGGCCGCGCGGCCCCGCTACGACCCCTTCGCGGGCAGCCTGCTCAACTATGGCGCCCACCTGCAGATCCAGCTGGTCAAGCCCACCGAAGGCGAGGTCGTGCGTTGGGGCGGCCTGGCGCTGACCGCCGGCTACGAGCACAGCAGCTTCACCCTGGACCTCGAAGAGGCCATCCCAATCGAGAGCGGTGACCTGCGGTGGGACGCTACCGGCACCTACCGGGTGCAGGCCCTGTCCAGCGCGGTGCCCGTCGAGCTGAGCACCAACCTGCGCATCCTGGTGGCCACCGCCTATGGCGGCATCGGCTTTGACAGCAGCCTGGACAACCTCGCCGACAGCGAGGCCGTGCTGGACGGCGGCATCCAGGCCACCGCGGGGCAGCGGGACGCCCATATCGGCACCGCCACCCTCACCCTGGACAGCGTGGGGCTGGGGGACCGCTTCGTGCCCCGGGCCTTTGTGGGGGTGCAGGCCAACCTGCTGATGATCAAGGCCTATGGGCAGCTCAACCTTGGGTTGGAAGGCAGCTTTGGCGGACACCTGGGCCTGCGGGTGGCCATCTGATCGGCGGCAGGGCGCGACAATTGCGGACAGCCCCAGGCTCATGCGCGGGGGCGCTGGCGCCGTCTCCCGGTACACAAGGAGTGTGCCATGCCCTATCTCGCCGTGCTCTTCGAAGAGATCCTCGCCTCTGATGAGATCCCCGATGTCAGCGACCTGTTGGAGGAGGACGACAGCGAAGGGTGAGCATGGGGTCGGCAGAAGGGGACACAATCTGTCCGACGGACAGCCGCTGTCCGGCTGGACGACGCAGCGGGGCTGGAAAAGGGTGAGAGTGGGGCAGTGACCGGAGGCGCCTCTGGTCGCCAGGAGCCCCCCGATGCGCCCCTCGCCCCCTGCTGCCCGCCCCCTGCGCATCGCCCTGCGCGGTGACGCGGGCCCCGCCCTCACCCATGCCAGCCTGGACCTCGCCGGAAGGATCGCAGCACCGGTGGCCTTGCTGGTCACCGCGCTCCCCGGCGGGGGCCTCCCCCCCTTCTCGGGCCCCCTGGACCTCGCCCTGCGGGGCCTGGGCGACGCTGCCGACCTCGCCGCCCTGCTGCGGGCCTGCACCCGTGCGGGCCATGGCGCGGTGGTGATCGACGGCGTCGCCGATCTGCTGCCCGCGCTGTCGGGCCCCCGGCCCCATCCGCACCTGCGCGCGGCCCTGGGCTGCGTGCCCGCCCACCTGCTGTGGACCCTGCCCGCCGGCCATGAGCCCCCCGCCACCTTGGATCTCGACCTGCTGGCCGATGTGGGCGAAGACCGGGTGATGGTGGTGCAGCACAGCCGCTGCCCCCAGCTCGACGGACTGGCCCTCCGGGATCCGGGTGAGCTTATCGCCGGTATATTGATGAAATGGGCGGCCGCTCAGCGGGCCGCCTGAGCCAGGACGCCTGCCGAGGCCTGGGCGATGGCATCCACCGCCGCCTCCACATCGTCCAGCCGCACCTGCAGGCCCAGGATGGCCAGCCGCAGCCAGGTGCGCCCCAAAAAGACGGTGGAGGTGGTGAAGAGCGCGTGCTCCCCTCGCAGCCGCAACACCAGGGCCTCTTGCAGCGCGCCGTCTACGTCGGCCGGGGTGTCCGCAGGGCAGCGCAGGCGAAAGGCCACGATGCTGAGGTCGGGAGCGGGCCCCACCTCGATCTGGGGCAAGGCGCCGAGGCGGCGCCAGGCCACGTCGGCATAGGCCAGCCGCGCGGACAGGGCCGCAGAGAAGGCGCCCAGGCCGTGCACCTGCAGGCTCAGCCACAGGCGCAAGGCGCGAAAGGGCCGAGACAGCTCTGGCGACCGGAACATCGCGCTTCCATCCTGCATGGCATGGTCGAGATTATCGGTCGCAGCGCCATCTTCGCGGATATAGGCGTGATTTGCGCTGTGGGCGGCATAGAGCCTTCGGCCCTCTCGCACCAGCACCACGCCGATGCCATAGGGCTGGAAGAGGCCCTTGTGGGGGTCGAGCACCACCGAGTCGGCGCGCTCGATACCGGCGAGGCGCCCGGCCCCCTCGGGGCAGAGGGCGAAGGCGCCGCCATAGGCCGCGTCCACATGCAGCCACACACGGTATTTCGCCGATATATCGGCAATATCGTTCAACGGGTCCACCGCGCCGGTGCTGGTGGTGCCCGCCGATGCCACCACCAGCCAGGGCCGCCCCTCCCCCGCCTCCAGATCGGCTTGAATGGCGGCCTCCAGGGCGGCGCTGTCCATGCGCCCGCGGGCGTCCACGGCCACCGTGCGGGTGCGCCCGCCATGGCCGGTCAGCCCCAGGGCCTTGTCGATGCAGCGGTGGCGCTCCTCGCTCAGGTAGACCACCCCCAGCAGGTCCTCGGGCAGCAGGGCGAGGTCCCGCCGCTCGCCCCGGGCGGCCCGCCCCACGCGGGGGCTGGCGGCGTGCAGGGCCACGGCGTTGGCGAGGCTGCCCCCAGGGCAGAGGTCCCCCGCGGTGCCTTCGGGCAGGCCCACCAGGTCGCGCATCCAGTCCAGCAGCACCTGCTCGACGGCGACGGCCCCCGGCGTGGGCACGCTATAGCCCGCATAGCCATTGCCCAGGGCCGCGAGGTAATCCCCCAGGGCGCTGGCGGCGGTGCCCCCGCCCGGCACCCAGCCGAAGTGCTTGGGGCTGCTGGTATTGAGCCCCGGGCGCAGGATCTCCGCCTCCACCCGCGCGGTCAGCTCGGCCAGGTCCGCAGGCTGCTCCGACAGGCGCAGGGCCGCGGGGTCCACAGCCCCGGGCTGGTAGGTGGGGCGGCTGCGGCGCTGCGCCCAGATGTCCTCCGCCAGGTCCCGCAGGGGGCGCAGCGCGCTGGGCTCGGTGTCTTGCAGGCCGCGCGCCAGCGCCTCGAAGACACGGGCTTGGGCCCGCTTCTGTTGGATTGCCGGGTCGTCTGCCATGGGGCCACCGGTGTAGAGGATGACGACCCTTAGCCCAGGCCCCTTGCCCAGGGCCGCGCCAGGCCCGGATGCGGCATCTGGCTCAGGAATCGGTCGCAGGCCCTGGGCGCGTCTCGCGCGGCCTTCAGCGCCCTCCCCCTCAGGTCGGGTGGAAAGACAACGGGCCAGGGTGGGCTGTCGTCCTCGTCTTGAAGCTGAAGAGGGGGGGCATTGGCCTCGCAGCGCGGGGGGAGCGGTACGAGCATCGTCCCGGGGCGGACGCTTCGCGGGCGGCCCCGCGTTAGGTCGGCCCCGACCCCGAGGATGCACCATGCGACCCCCGCTGCGCCGGGCCCTGGCCTTGCCGCTCGCCTTGCCCCTGGCCCTGAACAGCCGCCCCGCGGCCGCCTTCGATCTCGATCGCGCCTATGTTGGGGGCATGACCGGAGCGGCCCTGCAGGTGGACAACCACGTCAGCCAGCTCAAGCTGGTCGAGACCGTCGGCTTGCCGCTGAGCCCCGGCCCCGCCGGGCCCTATGCCCAGCTGGACCTGCACCAGGGCTTTGGCGGCGGCCTCTTCACCTTCCAGATCAGCCCCCGGGCGGGCTGGGGCCTGCCGCTGATCCCCAGCAGCACCGATGTGGACCTGCTGGTGGCCCCCAATCTCGCCCTGGGCCTGGCGATGGGGGGCCGCACCACGTCCTTGGCCCTGCAGCCCGCCTTGGACCTGCACCTGTGGCTGGGCGACGACCTGGGGCTGATGCTGCGGCCCCTGGCCTTCGACATCTGGGCCAGCCGCTTCCTGGCGGTGCGCGCCGACCTGCTGGTGGGCGCGGTCAAACGCTTCTGATCGGCGCCGGGCGAAGCTGCACGGCAGAATAGCGACCCGAAGCTGTCTCCGATCAGTGGCTGTGCCCTTGACCCCTTGGATTGGGCTGACCGGGCTGTATGTTGGCATGCGGGACACAAGACCCGCAACTCAACCCGGAGGAGCCCATGAAGCGTTGGACGACAATCCCCACCCTGCTGCCCCTCACCCTCGGCGCCCTGCTGCTGGCTCCGGGCTGCAAGAAGGACGACGACGACGATGACGATGATTACGGCTCGCAGATCACCCTGGATGAGACCGAGGTGCTCGCCCGCATGGACCGCTTCGCCGCGGTGATCCCCACCTGCACGGTGGCGGACAGCGGATCGACGGCGCGCCGACGCGCCAGCCCGGCCGGCCTGGGTCTGGCGCTGAATGCCTTCCAGACGGTGATGCCGCAGCTCCTGGCCGCCACGGCGGCGGGAGAGCGCCGGCCCCTCGCGGGCAGCGGCAGCACCGGCTCCTGCGGCGGCACCCTGGACGTGACCTCCGACCACAGCAACGGCGTCACCGCCTACCAGCTGGACTTCGCCAGCTTCTGCATGGCGGGTGAGACGGGCAATGTGGTGATGACCGGGCAGGTCTCGGGCACCGAATATGGCACCCCCTCCGACAGCGGGCCCATCATCGACGCCTTGGAGCTTCAAACCGATGGCCCGCTGCAGGTGGACCAGCCCGGCGGCGCCATGGAGATCAGCGTGAGCGGGCTGCGGGTGGACTACGGCAAGCCGGCGGCCTGGGCCCCGGACACCCCCGACGAGGCGGCCCCGGACCGGGTGCGCATGGACAAGCTCACGGTCACCTTTCCCAATGGCGAGGAGGCCGACCAGATCGCCGCCGAGGTCGAGGCGACCCGGGTGGGCGTCCTGCCGGTGGTCACGGTCGAGGATGGCATCTGGGCCACCGACGGGGAGGGCTATGTGCGCGTCTCGACGCCGCCCGACCAGCCCATCCGCCTGCCCCTGACCGACGGCGAGGTGAGCGGCCTGGTGCTCAGCGGCGCCGAAGACACGGTGCTCATCGCCCGCAGCGTGGCCGGCCAGCCCATGGTGGCCAGCCTCGAGCTCAACGGCAGCCCCATGACCGTGTCCTTGGATTGCAGCGCGACACAGAGCTTCTCGGCGGAGATCGTCAGCTTCATGGTCGGCGCTTTGCCGGTTCACTGAAGCGGGCGTTGCGACCCCGGGCCTTCTGCGTGCTCAGGCGCGCGTCGGTCCGGGCGCCCTCCACCCGGCGCTGCACCTCGGCGCGGGCCTCGTCCTCCAGCTTCTTCCAGGCGGCCAGCGCCGCCATCCAGCTGGCCCGCCGCCACCGCCGCCGCCAGGGCGCAGCCCACCTCGCCCTGGTGGCGGCAGCCCCGAAAGCGGCAGCCCTCAGCAGGGCGTCGATCTCTGGGAAGGCCTCGGCCACACCGCCGGTCTCGACCAGGCCCACCTCGCGCACGCCGGGATTGTCCACCAGGTAGGCCCCGCCCGGCATGGCGTGCAAAGACCGCGAGGTGGTGGTGTGGCGACCCTTCTCGTCGATTGCGCGGATGTCCCCCGTCTCTTGGATGGTTGCGCCCAAGAGCGCGTTGATCAGGGTGGATTTGCCGACCCCGCTGCTGCCCAACAGGGTGGCCGTGTCGCCGGGTTGCAACCAGCCCCGCACCGTCTCGACACCTTCTCCGTGCAATGCAGACAGGGGCGTGACCGAGAGGCCCAGCGGGGCCAGGGCGTGCAGGGCGCCCGCGGGGTCCGCCCCCGGATCCACCTTGGTGAGCAGCACCCGGGCGGGCACCCCCGCCTCCTGACAGAGGGCCGCCCAGCGCTCCACCCGGCGGGGGTTGAGGTCGGCCCCCATGGCGGTGCAAATCAAGGCCAGGTCGAGGTTGGCCGCGACCGCCTGCACGCCGCCGAGAGGCTTTCGGCGGCGCAGACAGCTGCTGCGATCCAAGCGCCGATAGACCACCGGCGGGTCGCTGTCTTGGGACACCAGCACCCAGTCCCCCACGACCACCGGGTCCTCGGGATCAAAGGCGGCGCCAGCCACCACGGCCATCGCCTCCAGCCCCAGCAGGCGCACCCGGTCCCGACTGGCAAAGCTCACCCGGGCGGCCGACAGGGTGCCACCCGGCGCCTGCAAGGCGGCCAGATCTGCGGCGCTGAGCTGATCGAGAAAGAAGGGGCGCAGGCCAGGGGGCAAGGAGCGGGCCATCCGGATCCAGGGTGATGGGCCCGCCCCACCTATCCGGGCCGTGCCATGGGCGTGCTACCTTCCCCGCCCCGCACCCCGGCAGGCCCCGTGTCCACCTTTCGCGAACTTGGCCTGATCGAGCCCCTGCTGTGCGCTCTGGACGAGCTGGCCATGGGCGCGCCCACCCCGGTGCAACTCCAGGCCCTGCCCGCCCTGCTGGCCGGGCGGGATCTGCTGGCCCTGGCCCCCACCGGCACCGGCAAGACCGCCGCCTTTGCGCTGCCCCTGCTGCAGCTGCTGGCGGCAGGCGAGGCCGAGAACGGGCCTCGGGCGCTCATCCTCGCCCCTACCCGCGAGCTGGTGGTGCAGACTCGGGAACACATCGACGCCCTGGGGCAGCACCTGGGCCTACGGTCCTACGCGCTCTATGGCGGGGTGGAGCGGGGTCCACAGATCCGCGCCCTGGGCCAGGGGGTGGACCTGCTGGTGGCCACGCCCGGCCGCCTGCTGCACCTGCACCGGGGGGGGCATCTGCGCCTGGACTGCGTGCAGCACTTCGTCTTGGACGAGGCCGACCGCATGCTGGACGAGGGCTTCATCGAAGAGGCACGCGAGACCCTGGCCCTGCTGCCGGCGGGGCGGCAGAACCTGCTGCTGAGCGCCACCTTGCCCGCCGCCCTGCGCCAGCTGGCCGACGGGCTGCTGGTGAATCCGCATCGGGTCGAGATCCGCGCCGGGTCGGGGCCAGAGGCGCCCATCGCCCAGCGGGTGGCCTTCGTGCGCAGCTCGGACAAGCGCGCCCTGGTCTCGGCCCTGCTGCACGATGAGGGCCTGGAGCGCGCCCTTCTCTTTGTGCGCAGCCGCGACGGGGCCGAGCGCCTGAGCGCCTCTCTGCAAGCAGAGGGTCACCGGGTCGCCGCCTTGCACGCCGACCGCAGCCAGGCAGAGCGGGCGGCCGCCCTGGCCGATCTCCGGACCGGCGTCCTCAAGGCCCTGGTGGCCACCGATCTGGCGTCGCGGGGAATCGATGTGGACGACATCGGGCTGGTCATCAGCGTGGACCTGCCGCGCAGCGCCGAGGACCATGTGCACCGGGTCGGGCGCACCGGCCGGGCTGGCCGGCAAGGGGTCGCCCTCACCCTTTGCGACGAGAGCGACGGCGGCCGCTTCCGCGACCTGGAGAGCGCGTTGAATGAGCCCCTGGTGCCCGATCTCAGCCTGCCCTTCACCTACCTGGACGCCATCCCCGGCCCCCGCGCCAGCGCGGCGGGGCGAGGGGCCGGCAGCGGCAGCCGCCGACGCAAGAAGGGGCGCAGCCGATAGGTGCAGGGCACCCCAAGCCCCCCAAGGAGGAGCACCATGCACAGTGGATCCTGTCTCTGCGGCGCCGTGCGTTTTACCGTCCAGGGCGCGCTCCCGCCGCCCGACGCCTGTCACTGCCGGAATTGCCGCAAGCACTCCGGCCACTACCTCGCCGGCACCGATGTGCCCCGGGCGGCGCTCACGGTGCACGGCGAGGACCAGCTGCGCTGGTATGCCTCGTCGGAGAAGGTGCGCCGGGGCTTCTGCGCCACCTGCGGCTGCTCCCTCTTCTTCGATCCCCTCGATACGGTCAAACACGACTGGATCGGGGTGTCGATGGGGGCCTTCGACACGCCCACAGAGACCCGCCTGAAGGTGCACATCTTCGTGGCGGACAAGGGCGACTACTACGATATCGCCGATGGCCTGCCCCAGAACCAGCATTGACCATTGCCTGTGCTACACTCTGCGCTTCCCCACCTGGAGGCCACCATGGGCGCCCGCTTCTTCGCTTGCCCCTCCTGCAGCACCCCCACCCTGGCCAGCCAGCCCACCTGCCCCGGCTGCGGCCTGAACACCGCCCGCCCCTCGCGGGTGATGCCCACCGCCATGGCCGCCCTGCTGGGCCTCAGCCTGGTGGCCTGCGGCGACAAGGACGAGCCCGAAGACACGGGCAGTGAAGAGACGGGCAGCGCCGACGGCGCGGACGGCACCGACTACGGCGTCGACAACACCTTCGGGATCACGGCCGAGGCCCAGCAGGCCCAGGTGCAGCGCCTGGCCACGCCGGCCGACCGCAGCGAGACCTCCAGCGACTGACCGGCCGCCCGGTCTATTCGCCGTCCACCCAGGCCTCTTCGCGGATCTCGAAGCGGCCGTAATCATAGGGGCGGCCGGCGGCCGTCTCGACCTGCACCAGCCGCTCCCGCTTGCCCTGCTTCTTGAGGGTGGCGGCGCGGTGGTAGCAGAAGGGGTTGTTGCCGCGGCGTCCCATCGTGCAATGGGCGGTAAAAGAGCAGCCCGCCATGCAGGTCTCTGCATAATAGCAGGTCTTGCAGAAGCCCCACAGCTCGCTGCTGTCGCGGTCGCGGGCAAAGCGCAGCTCGGGCGTATTCTCCCAGATCTCGCCGATGCTGAGGTCCCGGATGTTGCCCCCAACATAAGGGACGGTGGGCAGAGAGGGGCATCCCTTGATGCGCCCGTTGGATTCGATGCCCATCACCTGCTTTCCGGCATGGCAACCCGCCCAGAACTGCTGCGTGCGTCCCGGCAGGCTACGCAGGGCCGCCTCGTGGGGCCCATAATAGCCGAGGTTGTTGGAGACACGCACGCTCATGAGCTGCGCTGCGGGGACGCCGGCGGCCCGGCCCCGCTCGGCCACCTCGCGCTGGAGGGCCGCCAGGGTGTCCAACACCTCGATCATGCGCCAGGGCTCCAGGATCCACTCGGGGCGGTCAGCGGCCCGCCCCATGGGCACCGTGAGCTGCAAGCGCCAACGCAAGACGCCTTCAGCCTCCAACATGGCGCCGATCTCGCGCAGGTGGGGGGCGCTGAGGCGGTTGACCTGGGTGTTGACGGCCATGGGCAGCCCGGCCTCGCGCACCGCGCGCAGCGCCTTCATCGCTGCCCGGTGGCTGCCCACGCTGCCCCGCAGGGTGTCGTGCACCGCCTGGGGCCCGTCGATGCTGATGCCCACGCTGTCCAGCCCCGCCGCCACCATCGCGTCCAGGTGGGGGATGAGCCCCCGGCCGCCGCTTTGCATCGTCACCCGCACGCCGCCGGCCTTCAGCCGCCCGATGACGGCGCAGACCTGCGGGTGCAGGTAGGCCTCGCCCCCGATCAGGGTCACCTCGCGGGAGCCCAGGGCCACCAGCTGATCGGCCACGGCCAGCAGCTCGGAGTCCTCCAGCTCGTCGGAGCGCGGCACCACCGCCCGCGATCCACAGTGCCCGCAGGCGTGGTCGCAGCGCATGGTCAGCTCCCACACCACGTAGCGGGGGGCGGGGTTCTCCAGGTCGGAGAGGCTGTGGGCGCGGGGATCGGCGAGCTCGGACATGCCGGATCCTAGCATGGCGCCCGCCCTTGGCGCGCCCACAGGTGCGCGCAGCCGCGGGACGCTATAGGGGCTGCCCTTCAAGTTGCCCTGAGAACGCCCATGATCCCGTCCCGTCGCCCCTAGCTCCTCCTGTGCACCCTGCTCGCCGCCTGCGGCGCCGACCCTGGCGCCCAGGGGGAGTTCGCTCCGGGCCTGCCCGCAGCCGGCCCCACCGGGCGTCTGCTCTATGTCGCCCCCGCGGCCGATGGCGAATGGGACGAGCCCATGCCCACGCCCCCCAACGCCTTCACCACCATCCAGGCCGCCATCAACGCGGCCAGCCCCGGCGACACGGTGGTGGTGCCGGCCGGCACCTATGTCGAGCAGATCAACATGGCCGAGGGCGTCCACGTGGACGGCGCTGGCCGTGACGAGACGCTGGTGGTGGGTGGCTTCGTCTTCACGGGCTTCACCACCGACACGGTGCTCTCCGACCTCAGCGTCTTCGACACCGGCTATGCCACCGGCGGCACCGCCTACACCTATGACCTCATCGTCATCAACGGCGGCGACGCCACCCTGCGCGATGTGGGCGCCTTCTATGGCCGCTATGGCATCTACGCCTACTTTGCCGATGAGGTGACGGTGGATGACGCCCGTCTCGGCGCAAACTGGTATGGGGCCAACGCCATCGGCACCACCGCCTTCGACATCTCCAACAGCTTCGTCTATTCGGGCGGCGTCGGCGGCATTGTCACCTATGGAGGCAGCGGCGGCGACATCTTCAACAACACCGTCATCGCCAACGGCTATGGCGGGGGGTCCACCGCCTACCTCACGGGCGGCATCTCCAGCGGGAGCGGCGGCAGCGAGCGTATCTACAACAATATCCTCGTCAGCAACTACTACGGCCTCAACTGCGCGTCTTGTGCGGCAAGCTGGGGCGACAACCTCGTGTGGGGCAACAGCACCGACTATGTCAACGACGCGTCGGCGGCCGCTTCGGACCTGTCGGCCGATCCCCGCTTCAACAACCCCAGCGAGGGGGACTACTCGCTCGCCTCCACCTCGCCCTGCATCGACGCCGGCAACAGCAGCCTCTTCGCCAGCACCGACAAAGACGGCGAGAGCCGCCCCCAGGGCGCGGGTGTGGACATTGGCTTTGACGAGTATGCCAGCTCCACCTACGATCTCGTGATCTCGGAGGTCATGGCCGACCCCCTCAACGAGAGCACGGGGGAATTCGTCGAGATCTACAACGCCGGCACCACCTCCGTGGACCTCGCGGGCCTGGTGCTCACCGATGGCGACGCCACCGATGTCTTGCAGGCCTGGGCGGGGGGCAGCACCACCCTGGCCCCCGGCGCCTATGCGGTCCTCATCGACACCGACTATGCATCCAACTACAGCATCGCATCGGGCGTGTCGGTGCTCAGCGCAGGGCAATCGCATCTTGACGGGGCCAGCGCGATAGGGCGGGCAGATCACCCAAAGCCCCGCATCGGTGGGGATCAGGACAGATCTGCATGCCGACCCTCCTGGAGTCCTTCGACGACATCCCCGACCCGCGCATGGCGCGCACACGGCGCCACTCGCTGCGGGACATCTTGGTCCTGAGCGTTCTGGCGGTCATCTGTGGTGCCGATGGATTCGTGCAGATCGAGGACTTCGGGAAGGCCAAGGAGGAGTGGCTCCGCAAGATCCTGGACCTTCCGAACGGCATCCCGTCGCACGACACCATCGGGCGTGTCTTCTCGATGCTGAGCCCCGAGGCTTTCTCTGCCAGCTTCATGCGGTGGGTGGGGACAGTCGCCGAGCTGGTGGACGACGAAGTGGTCGCCATCGACGGCAAGACCGTTCGTCGGAGCAAGGACGGGGCGAGCAACCGAGGCCCCATCCACCTGGTCAACGCCTGGGCCACGGCGAACCGGCTGGTGCTCGGGCAGGTACCGACGAGCGAGAAGTCCAACGAGATCACCGCCATCCCCGAGCTCGTGGCGGCCCTCGAGTTGAAGGGCTGCATCGTCACCATCGACGCGATGGGCTGCCAGAAGTCCATCGCGGCCGTCATCATCAAGGCGGAGGCTGACTACGTTCTCGCGCTCAAGGACAACCACCCGACGCTGCACCAGGAGGTTCAGGGCTTCTTCGAGGACGGCGTCCTCACGGACTTCGACGGCATCCAGCACGACTTCCACGAGGAGTCCACCCAGGCCCACGACCGCGACGAGGTGCGGAAGGTCTGGACATCGAGCGAGCTCGACTGGCTGCCGGAGTCCGAAGACTGGGCGGGCATGAAGAGCCTCGCCTGCGTCGAAGCCCACCGCACGGCCCTCGGCAAGGACACCTCGGTCCACCGGCGCTACTTCCTCTCCAGCATCCCCGACCTCGCCGCCCAAGAGGCCGCGCGCATCGTCCGGGCGCACTGGCAGATCGAGAACGGACTGCACTGGGTGCTCGACATCGCCTTCCGAGAGGACGAGGCCAGAGCGAGGAAGGGCCATGCAGCCGAGAACCTCGCGACGGTCCGCAGCATCGCACTCAACCTCCTCAAGCAGGAGACCTCCTCCAAGCGGGGCATCAAGACCAAGAGGCTGCGTGCGGGCTGGGATCATCGATACCTATTGAAGATCCTCGGCGATTAGATGCGATCGCCCTGGTGCTCAGCGTGGGCGACAGCCGCATCGGCAATGGCCTGACCACCTCCGATGGGCTGACCCTCTACGAATCCGATGGCAGCACCGTCATCGCGCGCTTCTCCTACCCCGAGGACCCCGGCAACGGCGTCTCCTTGGAGCTGGTGGACCTGGAGACCGGCGATGCGCCGGGCAACTGGCGGGCCAGCCAATGCAGCGGCGGTTCCAGCCCCGGCGACGCCCACTGCTTCCCCGAGAGCGGCGATCCGGCCGACCTCATCCTCACCGAGGTCATGGCCAACGCGACGGTGGAGTCCACCGGCGAATATGTCGAGATCTACAACCCCACCAGCGGCGACATCGATCTCGCCGGCCTGATGTTGGGCGATGGCGCTAGCCTGGACACCCTGCAGGCCTACCAGTCGGGCAGCACCTTGCTGCCGGCGGGGGCCCACGCCCTGGTGCTCGACGCCAACTACACCTATGACTACCTGCTGCCCACCGATGTCGTGCTGGTCACCACCGGCGACAGCACCCTGGGCAACGGGCTGAGCACCACCGACAGCGTCACCCTGTACCTGTCCGATGGCGTCACCGTCATCGACAGCTTTGGCTTCCCCTCCAACCCCGGCGACGGCATCTCCGTCGAAAAGCTGGACTACAGCCTGGGTGATCTCTCCAGCAACTGGGCCTCCGCCGCATCGGCCTGCAGCCGTGGCCTAAGCCCCGCCCGCCTGAACGGACAGGCCGGCGGCATCTGCGCCCCGCTGCTCATCACCGAGGTCATGGCCAACGCAGATGATGAAGACACGGGTGAGTTCGTCGAGATCTACAATGCGGGCAGCACCAGCGTGGACCTCGCGGGCCTGATCTTCACCGATGGCGACGCCGACGACACGCTGCAGGCCTATGGGGGCGGCAGCACGGTCCTCGCGGCGGGCGCCTACGCCCTCCTCGTCGATGCCGAATTCAACGGCGACTTCACCGTGCCCACCGGGGTGATCGTGGTCACCACCGGCGACACCACGCTGGGCAACGGGCTGAGCGTCAGCGACGACGTCCTGCTCTACGAGGCCGACGGGCGGTCGCTGATCGACGCCTTCACCTGGCCGAGCAACCCCGGGAACGCCCTCAGCATCGAGCGTGTGGCCTATAGCGGCGTCTTGGACTCGGCCGCCAACTGGACGGTCAGCACCTGCGCTGCGGGCAGCTCTCCGGGCCTGGACAACTGCGCCGGTGTGAGCACCGGCAGCGGCGGCAGCAGCAGCTACGACCTCTTCATCACCGAGGTCATGGCCAACGCCTTGGATGAAGACACGGGCGAGTTCATCGAGATCTACAACGCGGGCAGCACCGACGTGGACCTGTTGAACTTCGTCTTGTGGGACGGCGACGCCGCCGACACGCTGATCGGCTACACCAGCTACTTCGACACCATCCTGCCCGCGGGGGGCACCGCCATCATCCTCGATGGCGAGTATGCCGGCGAATACAGCATCCCCAGCAGCACCTTGCTGCTCACCACCGACGACGACACCCTGGGTTCGGGCCTGGCCACCACCGACCCCATCAGCCTCTACGAGGCGGGGGCGTCGGCCCTGGTGGACTCCTTCAGCTTCCCCAGCAACCCGGGCAATGGCATCAGCATCGAACGCATCGACCCCACCGGGGACGACGTGAGCAGCAATTGGCAGGACTCCCCCTGTGCCGGCGGCTCTTCGCCGGGCCAGCTCAGCTGCCCCTGATGGCCCGACGAAGAGCCTTGGAGACCTCCCCATGACTCGCCTCTCCCCTGCCCTCTCGCTGATTCTCCCCCTCTGCCTCGTGCTGGCGCCGGCCTGCGGCGACAAAGCCGACGACACGGCCGGCGGGGGCGGTGACGCCGACACCGACACGGACACCGACACGGACACCGACACGGACACCGACACGGACACCGACACCGACACGGATGCCGATACGGACACCGACACCGACGCCGATACGGACACCGACACCGACACCGACACCGACACCGACCCGCCGGCCCTGCGCTTCACGCTGAGCGCCCCCGAGATCAGCACCCGTGACCTGCTGACCTGGACGGTCACCGCCATCGACGCCGACGGCGTCGAGACGGATGTGACCGCAAGCGCCACCGTCTTGTCCGAAGACGAGTCGGTGCTCAAGCTCTACAGCGCCGACGTCGGCCAGCCCCTGTGGGCCGGCACCGCCCTGCTGGTGGCCGCCTATGGCGGCACCGAGGTCGAGGCCGAGGTGACCGTGACCACCGCCCCCGCCGAGGCCGGCGATCTGGTGATCAACGAGCTGTTGGCCGATGGCACGGTGGAGGGCGACCCCAACGGCGACGGCAGCCTGGATGCCATCGAGGACGAGTTCATCGAGCTGGTCAACATGGGCCGGGCCACCGTGGACCTGGGCGGCCTCACCCTGGTCGAGACCGACCTCCCCTTCTTGCCGCGGCACCGCTTCCCCGATGGCACGGCGCTGCGGGCCGGCGAGGCGATGGTGGTCTTCGGTGGGGGTGACGTCAGCGCATTGACGGCGGCAAACGCCGTCTTTGCGACGGTCATCAACGAAGACCCCGGCACCCAGTATGGGCTGGGGCTCACCAATGCCGGCGACCGCATCAGCCTGGTGGCGGTGGATGGCAGCACCGTGCTGGCCAGCCTGGCCTATGGCAGCGCCGACCTCACCGGGGCCGTGCCCGCCGCCGCCGATGCCTCCCTGGTGCGCGAACCCGAGACCACCGGCAGCGACTGGGTGGTTCATGGCGACGCCGCCGGGGCCACCGGCGACTACAGCCCCGGCACCCGGGTGGATGGCAGCCCCTTCCCCGGGCCGGATGGGGTCTATGGGGCGCGCTGAGGCCGCCCCTCAGCCCTTGGCCCGCCGGATCTTGAAGGCCTGGCTGCCTTGGGCCCAGATGGTGCGGGCCAGGGAGGACCAGCCGCCCAGGTCGGGGTCGGGCTCCTGGCCCTGGCCCATGCGCGCCAGCTGGTTCTCGAACCAGGTGACATCCAGCATGGCGACCTTGTCCACCGCCTTGACCCCGGTGCTGAGGGGGCGCACGAGGCTGGTGGGGTCGTCGCCGGCCAGCACCTGCTTGGGAAAGTCGGGCTGGATGGCCAGGGTGCGGGCCAGGCCCACCAGGTCGGCGGCGCCGTCCTGTACGGCGGCCTCCATGCCGGCTGCGGTGCGGAAGCCCCCGGTGACCGCCAGGGGCACCTTCACGCTGGACCGCAGGCCCTCGACAAAGGACAGGAAGTAGCCCTCGCGCGCCCGGGTGCTGGCCTTCTGCGACCGGCCGGTCATGGCGGGGGCCTCGTAGGTGCCGCCGCTGATCTCCACCAGGTCGATGCCGGCCTCGGCCAGGCCCACGATGACCTCGGCGGACTCGGCCTCGCTGAAGCCCCCCTGCTGGAAGTCGGCGGAGTTGATCTTGATGCCCACCCCGAAGTCGGGCCCCACCTGTCGCCGGATTTCTGCATAGACCTCTCTGCAGAAACGCGCGCGATTGTGCAAGGAGCCGCCCCAGCGGTCGGTGCGGCGGTTGTGGTGGGGGGAGAGGAATTGGCTGACCAGGTAGCCGTGGGCGCCGTGAATCTGCACGCCGTGGAAGCCCGCGGACTTCATCACCGCGGCGCTGCGGCCGAAGCGCTCGATGAGGTCCTCGATCTCGGCCTCTTCCAGGGCCCGGGGTACGCCGAAGGCCCGGGCCAGCTCGGGTCCGAAGCCCACGGCAGAGGGCGCCACGGTGCCCTTGTTCAAGAAGCTGGGGCTCTGCTTGCCCGGGTGGTTGAGTTGGACCCAGATGGCGCCGCCCTCCGAGGCACCGGCCGCCGCCCAGGCTGAGAGGGCGTCGAGGTCGCGGTCGTCCTCCACCACCACATTGCCGGGCTCGCCCAGGGCCCGCCAGTCGATCATCACGTTGCCGGTGATGCTCAGGCCCACGCCGCCGCGGGCCCAGCGCCGGTAGAGCACCGGCAAGGCGGCGCTGGGTGCGTGGGTGGGCGTGCCCAGGGTCTCGGACATGGCCGACTTGAGGATGCGGTTGGGCAGCACCTGCCCATTGGGCAGGGTGAGGGGGCGGGCGAGGGCGACGGGCGGGGACATGGGCGGGCCGGGGCGAGGGTCGCGGGCGACTATCCCGACCGCGCGGGCGGGGGCTTCAGCGCGCGTAGAGCCCGGCGATATCCTGGGCATACTTCTCGGCGATGACGTTGCGCTTGAGCTTGAGGGTGGGGGTCAGCTCCCCCCCCTCCACCGAGAAGTCCGTGGGCAGCACGGCGAAGCGCTTGATGGTCTCGTAGCGGGCGACCTGGTCGTTGCAGGCCGCGTCGATGCGCTGCTGCAGCCAGGCCAGGAAGGCGGGCTCGCGGCCGAGGGTCGCTACAGTGGGGGCAGCGGAGCCCAGCTCGGCATTCAGGCTGTCCAGGGCCTCGGGGTCCACGGTGATCAGGGCCGCGAGGTAGGGCTGCCGGTCGCCCACCACGACCACCTGCCCCACGCCGGGGATGGCCTGGATCAGGGCCTCCATCCGGGCGGGCGCCACATTCTTGCCGCCTGCGGTGATGAGGATGTCCTTCTTGCGGCCGGTGATGCGCAGGTTGCCCGTCGGGTCCACCGCGCCCAGGTCGCCGGTGTGCAGCCAGCCCTCGGCGTCAATCAGCTCTGCCGTCAGGTCGGGCTGCCGCAGATAGCCCCGGGTCATGGTGCGGCCCTTGAGCAGGATCTCGCCGTCGGCCGCAATGCTCAGCTGCACGCCCTCCAGGGGCTCGCCCACGCTGCCAAAGACAGGGCGCCCCAGGTGGGAGCAGGTGGCCACCCCCGTCGTCTCGCTCATGCCATAGGCCTCGTAGATGATGACCCCCAAGGAGGCGAAGAACTCCAAGGTGCCCAGCCGAATGGGGGCCGCGCCCGTGGCGGCGGCGACCAGCTGGTCCAGGCCCAGGCCGCGCTTGATCTTGTCGAGTACCAGGGCGTTGGCGATGCGTCGCGACAGGGTGGAGACGGGGCGCCCGCTGGCCTGCTCGGCCCGAAAGGCCGATAGCTCGGTGGCCAGGGCCCAGGCCGCCAGCTTGCGGCTGAGCGCAGAGCCGCTGCTGAGTCGGGCCTCCAGGGCCGCCTGGAACTTCTCCCAGACCCGCGGCACCCCCAGGAAGAGGGTGGGGCGCACCTCCACAAGATAATCCTTGAGTTGGGTCATGTTGGGACAGAAGGCGACCTCACCCCCGGAGTGCAGGTGGAAGAAGGCGGTGAAGATCTGCTCGGCGACGTGGCAGAGGGGCAGGTAGCTGACCACCCGGTAGCCCCCCGGCTGGGCCAGGGGCGGCATGCGGGCCATGATGGCGGCGGCCACACCCATCATCTGGCCGTGGTCGAGCTGCACGGCCTTGGGCGTGCCCGTGGTGCCCGAGGTGTAGATGAGCAGCGCCGTCTCGGTGTCGGTGAGGGCGTCGATCCGGGCGTCGAGGGGGGCGTCTCTCGCGGCGCGGCCCTCCTCCATGAGCGTCGAGAGGGAGATCACCCGGGCGTCTGCGTTGGGCAGCTCATCCATGGTGACCAGGGTGGTCACGCGGCCCCCGGCGGGCAGACAGCGCAGCAGCTTCTCAAGCTGCTCCTGCTTGTCGCAGATGACCACCCGGGCCTCGCTGTGGTCCACGATGAAGCGGGTCTGCTCATCGGTGTTGGTGGTGTAGATCGGGGCCGGGATGCCGCGGGCGGCCATGATCCCCAGCTCGCACAGCACCCACTCGGCGCGGTTGTCGCCCAGCAAGGCCACACACTCGCCCGGCTGGTGGCCCCGCACCATCAAGCCCTTGGCGACGGCCCGCAGGTCGGCGTGGTAGTCCGCCCAGGTCCAGCTGCGCCACTGCCCGCCGACCTTGGCCCGGAGCGCCTTGGCATCGGGTTTCTCGGCGGCCCAATCGGCGACCCGGTGGACGAGGCTGCGGCTGGCCTGCATGGTCGGACTCCACAATACGAAGGGCGCAAACCGCGAAAACCGCAGCATGCGCCCTCATCTTCGATCATGCCGGCGCGCCGTTGGGCGCCCGCGCCGCAATTTCTCTAGCGGTGGGCCATCTGGTCGGGGCCGGAGGCGCCTGCGGTGCCCAGGTCGAGCGCGCACTTGCCGCCAGAGCAGGTCTCGGGAGCCTCGCCCACGGGCACATCGCCGCCGCTGAAGGGCAGGGTGCTGGTGCCGCCGCCGGTGGGTGCAGAATCGGGGCCAGTGCTGGCGATATCGACGGGACCAGCGGCATGCTGCCGTGCGGTACGAGACGTGGGCATGGGACCTCCAAGGGTGAAGCGGACAGTATCACAGCCGAAGCCCGTCGCCTGTAGCCTTCAGGATTTTGACCCTGCGGCCGTTGCGGAGCGCTCCCCGCTTCTGCCCCGGCCCGCAAGGCGCGGGTGCCGCGTCCCCGCAATAGGCTGTGGCCATGCTCGCCTTCGTGCAACTCCGCCTCCCCGATGGCAGCCTCTGCTCGCTCACGCCCGGCGACCTGATCGGCCGGATGGCGTCGGCCGCCCTGGTGCTGGATGATCCGCGGGTCTCCGAGGCCCACGCCTTGCTGAGCCTGCGGGGCGCCGAGCTGCAGCTGCTGGCCCTGCGGGGCATGTTCGCGGTGAATGGACAGCCCACCGCCAAGATCGCCCTGAATGTCGGGCAGGAGCTTGTCTTTGCGGAGGGGCTGGCGCTGACGGTCACCGCCGTGCAGCTGCCCGACGCCCTCGCGGCCCTGGAGGGAGACGGCCTGCCCCGGCAGGTCTTGGGGGGCAGCAGCTCCCTGGTGGTGGGTCCCCCGCCCCGCCTGCTGCCGGGTACGGAGCGCGACGCCCAGGCCTGGATCTGGTCCTCGGGGCCGCGCTGGCGCCTGCGCATCGCCGACGCAGCGCCGCGGGATCTCGCTCCCGGCCAGCGTTTCGAGGTGGGTGGGCGCGCCTTCTGGTTGACCACCCTGAAGGTCGAGCGCGCCGGAGTGGACGCCACCGAGGCCCAGGGCCGGGTGGGCGAGGCCCTGGAGATGGTCGCGGGCTGGGACACCTTCCAGATCGGGCGGGCGGGGCAGCCCCCCGTGGTGATCGGCGGCATCTCCGCGCGGATGCTGAGCATCCTGGCCGAGGTCGAGACGGCGATGTCCTGGGAGGGGCTGGCCCGGGAGCTGTGGCCCGGCGACGAGGACCGGGACAGCCTGCGGCGCCGTCTGGACGTGGCGGTGTCGCGGCTGCGCACGCGCCTGCGGGCGTCGGGGCTGCGCACCGACCTGGTGCGGGCCTCGGGTTCGGGCCACCTGGAGCTGCTGCGCTACCCCGGCGATGTGGTCCAGGACCGCAGCTGAATGCACCGTCGCGACCCCCACGACTCTGCACCCCACCTGTCTGCAGCGGCGGCGACCAGCGCCCCCTCGGCACCCCACAATGCGGCCGAGGTGGCCCCTGCAGAGCGCTACATCGATCTGGGACCGATCGGGTCCGGTGGCATGGGCGAGGTGCGCGCGGTCTTCGACGGCAAGCTGGGCCGACAGGTGGCGCGCAAGGCCCCCCGGGTGGGGGTGGCGGGTGCGGCGGAGCTGCTCGCCCGTGAGGCAGCGGTGACGGCCTCTTTGGAGCATCCCGGCATCGTGCCCGTCTATGATGCCGGGGTGGGGCCCGACGGTGCGCCCTGGTACACCATGCGGCTGGTGCGGGGCCGCAGCCTGCGGCAGGTGCTCGCCGAGACGCCGGAGCTGCTGGATCGAATGGCCTTGCTGCGCCTGCTGCTGTCTGCGGTGGAGGCCGTGGCCTATGCCCACGCCCGCGGGGTGGTGCATTGTGACCTGAAGACGACCAACCTGATGTTGGGGGAACACGGCGAGGTACAGGTGGTGGACTGGGGTCTGGCCGCCTCGGGCCCCGCGGGTCCAGGGGGGGGCACGCCCCTGACGATGGCGCCCGAACAGCAGCGCGGCGAGGCGCCCACCCCCGCCACCGATGTGTGGGCCATCGGCCTCATCCTGATGGAGCTGCTGACAGGCGCGCCCCTCGAAGGCCCCGCCACCCGCGAGCAGGTGGCTGCACTGGCGCTGAATGGGGTACCTCTCGCCCTGAGGGCGCTGCTGTTGCGTTGCG
>JAGYJW010000042.1 GCA_018401435.1 Deltaproteobacteria bacterium
TCCCCAACGCGACGCCTACCTGGCCCGCCACCGGGCGGCCGCCTTGCAGGACCGCTACAGCCCCGCCCGACGCGACCAGAGCCTGGCCGGGCTGCGGGGGGTGCGCCGGGACGCCGCCGCCCACCTGCTGGCCCGAATCGACGCCGAATATGTGGTGGACGTGCCCTGGGACCGCGCCATCGCGGGCGGACAAAGCGCGCTCTCTGCCTTATCTGCCGGCGCTGGCCCCCAGCAGGCCTGGCCGGGCCTCCTGGGCCTGGACTGGCAGCCAGCCCTGTTGCCGGTGGGGGGCCTGGACGGGGCGCTGGCGGTCCTGGACGCCGACCTGGCCCTGGCCCAGAGCGGCGGCCTGCCCGCCGAGGTGGTGGTGGACACCTGGGTGGAGGGGGCCCTGGGCGCCCTGGACCCCTGGACCCGGGCGGTCTGGCCCGCCGAGATCGCGTCCTGGACAGCTCACCACGCTGGCGTGAGCGTGGGCGTGGGGCTGGATCTCGACCTCACGCCCGGGGGTGCGGTGCGGGTGCTGCGCCCCCAGCCCGACTCGCCGGCCTGGGCAGCCAACCTCCACCAGGACGACGTGCTGGTGCGCATCTCCGACGAGCGCGGCGAGATCGAGCTGCCCGCCCTCGATCCCGAGCAGCGTTTGGAGGTGGCCGAGGCCATGTTGGCTGGCGAGCCCGGCAGCGAGGTGGGCATCCGCCTGCAGCGGGGCGACCAGACCCAGGACCTGCAGCTGACGCGGGCCAGCGTGCGCCAGGTGACCGTCGAGGGCTACCGGCGGGGGCCCGACAACGCCTGGGACCCCTGGCTGTCGGCCGAAGACGGGCTGGCCTGGGTGCGCATCCAGAGCTTCCGCGACTTCACCGAGCCCGCCTTCGACGCCCTGTTGGAGGACCACCTGGACGGCATTCAGGGCATGGTCCTCGACCTGCGCGGCAACCCCGGCGGCGACGTCAACGCCGCGGTGCAGATCGGCGACCGCTTCGTGGCCGAGGGCCTGCTGGCCCAGCTGGCCGGGCGGGTGGCCCCCGACACCGGCCCCGACATCGACCCCGAGACCGGCAAGCGGCTGATCCCCTGGAATGAGGCCGTGCCGGGCCACGCGCTGGAGGGCCTGCCCCTGGTGGTGCTGGTAGATGAAGACACGGCGTCGGCGGCCGAGATCCTGGCGGGCCTGCTGCAGGAGCGCGCCGGCGCCTTGATCGTGGGCGAGCCCACCTGGGGCAAGGGGCTGGCCCAGGCCCTGCGCACCGACCTGGAGCAGGGCTATGCGGTGCAATTCACCAACCAGGTCTGGGCCCTGCCCAGCGGCCGGCGCCTCTCCCGAGAGATCGGCGGCGGAGGCGGCATTCAGCCCGACTGGGTGGAGAAGGTCGGTCCCGGCGAGGCCTTCCACATCGGCCTGCAGATCAAGGAGCGGGTGGCCCTGGTGGCCCACGCAGACGGCAGCCCGATGCGCCGTCTCGACACCCGGAAGAAGGACAGCCTGCCCCCCCTGAGCGAGGACCCGGCGGCCGGTGGCCGAGTGCTGCTGCGGGCCGAGATCGCCGCCGCGCGGCCCGCGACCTGCTCCTCGTCCTGCTCCTCGACCTGCTCCTCGACCTGCTCCTCCGACCTCTTCGTCCTTTCATTCCGCGCATCAGCATGTCCATGGCCAGCCGGGGCTGCAGCTTGCCCGCCGCGATGGCGGCGACGGCCTGGGTGAGCGGCATCTCGACGCCGCTGCGCGCCGCCAGGGACAAGATGGCCGAGGAAGCCTCCAGGACGGCCGGCCCGGGCGCGTTGCCCGCCACGATTCGCCGCCGGCTTTGTAGCCGGGGTGGTCGGGGTGGCTGGCCGCCGCCACCAGGCGCCCACCCCGGCCAGGCCGGCGAAGGTGCGGTCCTTGGCGCCCAGGGCGGCGCCCAGGCGGCGGGCCTCGGCCAGGCCCCGGGTGATGACCACGCCGCGCACCCCCACCCCGAAGGCCAGGGCGTCGGTCACGCCCACGGCCACCGCCAAGGCGCTGACCACCGCGCCCGAAAGCTCCACCCCCAGCAGATCGTCGCTGGTATAGACCCGGCAGATGGCCGAATGCAGGGCCTGCTGGGCCACCAGGCAGACCTCGTCATAGGCGCTGGCCGCCACCAGGGCGCTGGGCCGCCGCGCCACCACCTCGGCGGCCAGGGCGGGGCCCGACAGGGCGCCCACCCGCAGGGCGGCGCTCTCTTCCAGCACCACCTGGCTCAGGAAGCGCCCGGTGCCGGGCTCGAGGCCGCGGGCGGCGATGACCACCCGGTGTTGTGGGCCGGGCCGCATCTGCTGGACCACCTCGCGCACCGCGGAGGGCGGCACGGCAATCAGCAGCAGGTCGCACTCGCGGGCCAGGGCGCCCAGGTTGGGCGTACCCGGAAAGCCTCGGGCGGGCTTGCCCCGGTAGCCCACCCGGGGCTGGTGACCGGCCTCGGCGACCAGGGTGGCGAGGGCCCGCCCCCAATCTCCACTTCCGACAATTCCGACCTGCATGGTGCTGCTCGCTTTCCGAGGTTCAGGAGGCAGGGGCCCACTGGGCGGCCGCTTCGAAGCCAAAGCCGCTGAGCCGGTTTCCGTAGTAGAGGCTCAGCCGGCTGTCCACAAGCACCTGGCTGGCCCCAGCAAGCTCCAGGGCCGGGCGGCTGTGAAAGCGGCTGAAGTGGTGCAGGGCGAGGTCCAGCACCGCCTCGGCGGGGCTCTGGTGGCCCTGGGGCGTGGGCAAGGCGCAGCGGATGCGGCCCGCGGCCACCGCGATCTCCAGCTGCTCCAAGACCGCGCCAATGGCCGACAGCAGCTCATTCCGGGGCAGGCGGCGCTCGTCGGGCCCCAAGAAGACCAGCTGCCAGGTGCCCCTGCGGGGGTGCCGCCGCGCGAGCTGGTTCCAGGCAGCAAAGGCGGCGATATGGGTCACCAGGGCGACGGTGTCCCGGTGCCAGGCGCGCACGATGGCCTGGGCGAGCTGCTCGGTGTAGACCCGGTCGCGCTGGGCATCGCGGACCACCTCTCCGTCGCGATTGGTGACATAGCGGCGCCGATCGATGACCGCCCCCGAGGGGTCCAGGCTGCGGCCCTCGCCATCGACCGGGTTGCCCATCAGGTCCAGGGGCGACCCCAACCAGACATGGGCGCTGGCATCGAGGTTGAGCACGCGGCTGGCAAAGCTGGCCACCGTCCGGGGCTGGCTGAACTCGTCGTCGGAGATGATGTAGCGGGCGCGCCCCTCGTCCTTGAGCGCGTCTTCGATCAGGGTCTCGGCCTCCAGCACCAGGGCGAAGTTCAGCGTGCAGGGCACGACCAGGATCTCGGGCTGATCGCGGCCAGTCTCCAAGCCCTCTTGCCAGGCCTCCAGGCCGGTGCCCAGCAGCCCCTTCTTGACCTTCTTCTCGACCATGCCCGACCGGGCGCGGGTGCCACCAGGAAAGAACAAGGAGTGGCAGCGCCGGCCCAGCGCGTCCACAGAGTAGGCCTTCAACGTCTCTTTGTAGAGATTGTGCCGCTTGCGGCGGTCCACGGTATAGGCGCCCAGCCGCGCCATGAAGAAGCCCATCAACCGGTTGCCGAAGAGGTTGAGCCCGGCCCCATAGATGAAGGGCGGCAGGCCGGCGTGGTGCAGCGCGTAGCCCAGGATGGGGCTGTCGAGGTTGCTGAGGTGGGTGGGCGCCAGGATCAGGGTGTGGCTGCGCGAGAGCCGGCGAAGACCCTCCAGATCTCCCCCCACCTCGATGCGGCTGCCGGGATCGAAGTCCGCCCCCAGCAGGTCTGCGGGGTGGGCAGCGGTGAGCAGCCGGGTCAGCGCGCCGGGCAGGATGTTGGCGGCCACCTTGTGGGTGCGACTGGAGAAGCGGTTGTGGATCTCGTGGGCGTAGCGGTCCACCAGGCCCAGCAAGGCAGCCTGCACCTCGGCGCGGGCCCCATGCACCGCCCGGGCGGCCGCTTCGATGGCGCGCTGTTCGGCCCGGTCGTCGTCGTTGAGCTTGTCCCGGTCCTCGGCGAAGCGGCGGCGCTCCAGGTAGACCGCATCGGCCAGCAGGGCCGCGACCGCCTCGTCACCGAGGGCGTCGAGCTGGTGGGCGATGCGCCGCTGCAAGGACAGCGAGACCTGATCGTCGGTGGGCGAGTCGTGAATGCCGGGCACGGTCCCTCCAAGGGGGGCGCCCAGTCTACCGCGAAGGGGCGCGCCGCCGGTCCTGCGCGGCCGGTGTCTCGGAGGGTCATCGCGAAGGCACAACGCCTTGACATGTCCATGGCATATGTAAGATGCTGCACGAAGTTCCCCAAACTCCCTCGGAGGAAGCTGCAATGTCCCTTTCCATCGTCCGCACCCTCGCCCCCCTCTCGGCCCTCGCCGCCCTCAGCCTCCTGTCGGTGGACGCAAATGCCGCCGGCATCGGCTTCACCCACCAGCAGGGCATGCAGTACGAGACCCGCGGCTGGCAGAACTACAGCGGGCTGCACCAGCTCCCCACCCTCGACATCCGCACCGACGGCGTCGTCATCCAGATTGATGCGCTCGAGACCATCGCCGCCATCACCAACAAGGAGACCGACGCCAACGGTGACGAGAAGAACTCGGTGCACCTGGGCGTGGGCGTCTACGCCACCGTCGCCAAGAAGCCGGTCAAGGGCGACAAGGACGGCGGGGACATCGTCGGCGTGATGCAGCCCGGCGGCCAGCTGACCATCGACACCAACACCGGCTTTGATCCTTCGCATTTCGCGCTTCTGGGCGGCCTGCGCATGGGGGCCCAGGCCAGCAAGGGCATGGGCTTCGGCATGTATGTCATCCCGCAGCTGGGCGTGGCCAGCGCCCCCGACCTCAAGGACGACCCCTCCAAGAACACCATCGGCCTCGCGGTCGGCGGCCAGTTCCAGGTCAGCGTCTGGATCAAGTGATGCGGCGGAGCGCGCGGACCCTTCAGCCCGCCCGCTCCTCCAGCTCGGCCCAGCGCTCGTAGAGGGCCTCGATTTCGGCCGGCAGGGCTTCGGCCCGCCGGCTGACCTCAATTGCCTGCTCTCCGCCGCCTTCGTAGAGGCTGGGGTCGGAGAGCTGGGTGTGCAGGCGCTCCAGCTCGCCTTCGAGGGCCTCGATGCGGGCGGGCAGGGCCTCGAATTCCTGGCGTTCTTTGTAGCTGAGCTTCTTGTTGCGCTCGCTGGATGCGGCGCGGGTGGCAGCCGGCGCGGGTGCGGGGGCCGCGGCCGCCGCGGCGGCCTCCCGGGCCTTGAGGGCGGCCGTGTGCTGCTGGCGGCTGGCATAGGCCACCACCTGGCCCTCGCCTTCAAAGGCCAGG
Source organism: Deltaproteobacteria bacterium (assembly GCA_018401435.1). GTDB lineage: Bacteria > Myxococcota_A > UBA796 > UBA796 > UBA2385 > M30B51. The sequence goes on from JAGYJW010000042.1 coordinate 5,301, forward strand.
ACGCCGGTGCAGACACGGTCCAGAAATGCCCGGTCGTGGGTGACCACAACCGCCGCGCCTTCGTACTCCAGCAGCGCGCTCTCGAGGATGCGCAGGGTCATCAGGTCCAGGTCGTTGGTGGGCTCGTCCAGCAGCAGCAGGTTGGCGCCATGCAGCACCAGGCGGGCCAGCAGCAGCCGGGCGCGCTCGCCACCGGACAGGGCGCGGCACTTCTGGTCGAAGATCTCGCGCGGGAACTGGAAGCGCTCCAGGAAGCTGGCGACGTGCACGGGCTTGTCGTTGACGAAGACGTGGTCGTTGCCATCTCCCGCCGCCTCCCAGACCGTCTGGTCGAGATCCAGGCCGGTGCGGTGCTGGTCCAGCACGGCGGCGGACAGGCGCGGGGCCCGCACCAGCTCGCCGGCCTGGGGCTGCAGCTCGCCCGCGAGGATGCGCAGCAGCGTGCTCTTGCCGGCGCCGTTGGGGCCCAGGATGCCCAGGCGCTCGCCGGGGCGCAGGACCAGGTCCAGCCCCCGCATCAGGGTGCGCCCGCCAAAGCCCATCTTGAGCCCGCGGGCCTCCAGCAGCGGGCCACTGCGGGTGCTGGTGGGCTTCAACTCCAGGTCGAAGTCGGAGCGCCGCAGCAGGGCCCGCTGGTCGCGCAGGGCATCCAGGCGCAGCAGCCGCGCCTTCTGCTTGGTGGAGCGGGCCGCCGGCGACCGAGCCGCCCACGCCGCCTCCTGCTCAATCAGCGCCAGACGCTTGTCTTCGGCCTTTTCCAGCCGCGCCTGTCTCTCGGCCCGGCTGATCAAATAGTCGGTGTAGGAGCCCTCGTAGGCCACCGTCTCGCCATCTTCGATCTCGACGATGCGCGTGGCCACCGACTCCAGCAGGTAGCGGTCGTGGGTGACCAGCAGCACGCCGCCCCGCCAGGAGGCCAGCAGCCCCTCCAGCCACTCGCAGGTGTCGGCGTCCAGGTGGTTGGTGGGCTCGTCCAGCATGAGCAGATCGGGCTGCTCCAGCAGCACCCGGGCCAGGGCGATGCGCCGCTTCTCTCCGCCGGAGAGCCGCTCCAGCCGGGCATCCCCCGGCGGGGTGCCCAGGCGCTGCATCATGCCGGCCACCTTGTGGGCCACCGACCAGCCCTCGCGGTCCAGCCGCTCCTGCAAGGTGGCGGCGGCGCCCAGGTCCTGGCGATCCAAGGCGGCGTGGTAGTCGGCCAGCAGCCGGGCGTGCCAGCCCACCGCCTCGTCCAGGGACTCTTGCACCGTCTGCCCCGGCAGATCGGGGATCTGCTCCAGCAGGCCCTGGGTGCCCACCCGGTCCAGCCGCCCGTGGTCCTGGGGCATCTTGCCGGAGAGGATGCGCAGCAGCGTGCTCTTGCCGCTGCCGTTGACCCCGACCAGGCCCACCCGGTCGCCCGGGCCGATGGTGAGGGTGGCGCCGCGCAGCACGTGGCGGTCACCAAAGGACTTCTCGATGTCAGCGGCGTGGAGCAGGTGCATCGCCGCGGACTATCCCGCCGGCGGCTTAGCGCCGCGAACCGCGCAGGTCGCCTTCGGCCCCCCCGCGCGCCTCCGAGCCCCGGCTGCCCAGGCGAATGCCGCGCCAGACATCGGGATGAAGCAGGGCGACCACGGTGAGGATCTCCAGCCGGCCAATCCACATGGCCACCGTCAGCACGATCTTTTCGGCTGCCGAGAAGGCCGCGAAGTTGCCCATGGGGCCCACCGCGTCAAAGCCCGGACCGATGTTGCCCAGACAGGCGACAGATGCCGTGAACGCGGTCACCATGGGCGTTCCCATCCAGACCAGCAGCAGGCCGAGCGTAAAGTAGCCACCGATATAGAGCACTGCGAGGGCGAAGACGGCGCGAATGACGGGATCGGGCACGGCGCGCCCTTTGTAGCGCAGGGGAATCACGGCGCGGGGGTGCAGGGTCTGGCGCAGCTCGCGCAGCAGGTGGCGCCCCACGAGCAGGTGGCGGACCACCTTGGGCCCCCCCGCCGCCGAGCCCGCGCAGCCGCCCACCACCATCACCAGCAGCAGCACCATCTTGGCGGAGTCCGACCACAGGTTGTAGTCGGTGCTGGCAAAGCCGGTGCTCGAGATCAGGCTGCTGATCTGGAAGAAGGCCGCCCGCAGCGCGGGCTCGTCGGGCAGGCCGCCGGCCAGGATGGCGGCCAGCAGCAGCGACGTGGCGAGGGTCACGCCCGCATACATGACGAACTCTTCGTCCTTGAAGAAGCCCAGGGGCGCGCTGCCCGTAAAGACCTTGTATTGCAGGGGAAAGCTGGCCCCCGCCAGGAACATGAAGAGCACCAGCACCCATTCGACCGAGGGGTTGTGGTAGCCCGCGATGCTGGCGCCATTGGGCGAGAAGCCGCCAGCGGCCAGGGTCGTGAAGGCGTGAACCACCGCCTCGTACAGGGGCATGCCCGACAGCATCAGGCCCGCGGCGCAGGCGACGGTCAGGGCGACATAGAGCACCCAGAGCTTGCTGGCCCCCTTGCGGATCTGCGGGCTCACATCCTCGCCCGGCGCCGAGGAAGACTCGGCGAAAAACAGCTGTCGGCCGGCAATCCCGATGCGCGGCAGGATCACGACGAAGAGGGCGATGACGCCCAGGCCGCCAAACCACTGGGTCATCGCCCGCCACAGAAAGAAGCTGCGGTCATAGAGCGAGAAGTCCGCCAGGATGGTCGCACCGGTGGTGGTGAGCCCGCTCATGGCCTCAAAGATCGCAGCGTCAAAGGGCAGGCCGGCGAAGAGGTAGGGGATGGCCGCGACCAGGGCCACCACCAGCCAGGTGCCCGCGACCACGGCCATCGCCTCGGCCCGGTGAAAGAGCCGCGGGCGCTGGTAGCGCCAGGCCAGAACGCTGCCGATCAGCCCGCCCAGCGCGCCCGAGACCCCGAAGCTCAAGAAGGAGCGCCAGGTGCCATCCGCGGCGGCGAGCAGGGCCGGCGCGAGGAGTGACAGGCTGAAGAGCCGCAGCAGCTGCCCGATCACGCCCAAGACCAGCAGGAGGCGCATGCCCGTCAGCCCGGCCCGTCGCTGCCGGCGGGGCCATCTTTGACCGGCACCGACAGAAAGTGCTCGCGGGCGGCGTCTCCATCGGCCCGGGAGCAGAAGACCAGCAGGTGATCTCCCCCAAAGAGCACCGTCTCGCCGTTGGGGATGATGACCTGCTTGCCGCGCACCACCGCGGCGATGATGGCAAAGATGGGCGCGCGGAGGTCCTTGACGGGCACCGCCGGGTGGCTGCCCGGCAGCTCCATCTCGATGATGTGCATGTCGCCGTGTTCCAGCTCTGCCCGGATATTCCGGCGGGCGCCCACAACGTCCCGCACCACCGTGCGAATGGCGGCCCCGCGCGCGCTTCGCACCACGTCGATGCCCACGCGCTCAAAGAGGCGCTCATTGGACAGGCGGTCGGCCCGGGTGATGATGCGGGCCACACCCAGGCTGCGGGCGATCAGGCTGACCAGCAGGTTCTTCTCGTCGTTGCTGGTGACGGCGATCAACACGGGAATCTCGCCCACGCCTTCTTCTTCGAGCAGGTCGATGTCGCTGCCATCGCCATTGAGCACGATGCCCGAGAGGTGGGTGGCGATCTCCTCGCAGCGCTCCTTGTCCACCTCGATGAGCTTGACCTCCCAGCCGCTGCTCTCGAGGCCGCGGGCCACCAGGCTGCCCACGCTGCCGCCGCCCACGATGGTGGCCTTCTCGATGTCGCGCCCGTGGTGGCGGGAGCGCAGAAAGCGGTAACGAAGCTCGTGAATTCCCCGGGGCGTGCCCACGGCGGTGACCTTGTCGCCGGCCAGAAAGCGCGTGTCGCCATTGGGCACCGTCGCCTCTTCGCCCCGGCGGTTCATCACCAGCACGACGTTGGCAGGCAGCTTGACGTGGCGAAGCTGGCTGCCCACCAGGGGCGCGCCCTCCTCGACGACATGGCGCAGCAGGCGGACCTTTCCGTGGACGAGGTGCTCCATGTCCAAGGCGCCGGGCACCGTGACGATGCGCAGGATCTCGCGGGCGAGCTGGTCGGCCGGGCGCACGACCGCGTCGATGCCCAGGCTCTCGGCCAGGGCCTCTTCGTTGTCGCTGGCGGTGACAAAGCCCGGGCGGGTGAGCAGGCAGATGGTGCGGCGGGCCCCAAGGTTGCGGGCGGCGATGCAGCTGACCAGGTTGACCTCGTCGTTGTCGGTGGCGGCCACAAAGACGCCGCAGCGCTTGACCCGGGCGTCTTCGAGCACCCGCGCGGTGGTGCAGCTGCCCACCACCCGCTCCACATCCAGGCGGTCCAGACGGGCCTGGGGCCCCTGGCCGCTGCCCACCAGCACCACCTCGTGGTCCTCCATGAGCAGCTCGGCGATGCTGTAGGCGACTTCGCTGTCACCGGCGATGATGACGTGCATGGCGACCCTGGGGAGGCGGCGACGGGGGCGGCTAATGCGTCCGGGCCGAAACTGGGGCGGTCAGGGCTTGCGGCCCATCACCATATGTTCGATGCGCACGGCGTTGCGGGCATGGTCCGGACGATCGGCGCTGGCCCGGGCCACGATCTCGAGGCCCGCCTTGCGCATGGCCTGCACCGTGGGCGACAAGGCGTCCACCAGGCGTCCACCCACCAGGCCATCGCCGACATTGACCACCATCAGCCCATTGCGGCGCAGGCCCTGGGACTGGGTGGCGATCCACCGGTCGGTGTCCTCGCGCCAGTCGCGGAAGGCCTCGGCGCGGCCCTTGGCCCGGAAGCTGCGGCGGCTGCCCACCTCGGCCGAAAAGGCACGTCCAGGGGGCTCAATTCCCAACCAGGCATAGCGCAGCTGCTGCATGGGCAGGTAGTCGTAGACGCCGGGATAAGGCGGCGACGTGAGCACCAGGGAGGTGTGGGGCGGCGGCGGGCAGACCCGGGCGTCGTCCAGGCGGGTGAGCACCTCGGCGCCGCTGGGCAGGCCCTCGATCATGCGGCCCAGCTCCCGCGCCTTCTTGTGAAAGAGGATGGCCGTGGTGCCCGGTGGCCGGTGTACGGGGCTCTTTCGGTTGCTGGTATCGCTCTCGCGGTAGCTGGCCTTGATGACGATGCTGCTGAGCACCGCCCAAAGCAGGGGCTGCACCGTGGCGTCCTCCGCCCGGATGCCATCGCGCAGATGCCCGATCTCCTCGGCCACATGGGGCTCGTACCAGTCCCGGCAGGCCTCGGGCACCTCGACGGGGCTGCGCGTGGTGCGAGCCAGCTCGGCCAGGCGCCGGGACGCCGCCCGCAGGGGGGTGGCCAGGGCCGGATCCGCCGTGCGGGCCTTGGTCACCAGCGACGCGATGGGGGAGAGATCCGTGCCGCTGGCCTTGCGGCCGGCCAGCATGGCCTCCAGCAGCACGGTGCCACCGCCGCAGAAGGGGTCGTGCACCGCGCCGGGGCAGGCCGCGATGATGACCTTGGCGGCGTCGGGGTGCATGCCCGCCGGGTAGGTGTGAAAGCCGTGGGTGGCGCGATCCACCCGGCCTTCAAAGGTCAGGGCCTCGGCCATGACTGCGCCCAGCTCGTCGTCTCCGGCGTGCCGGATGTCACGGGCACCCGGCGGACCCGAGACCCGAAGGCCTGGATCGTCGTCGTCGCGCACGGGCAAGGAGGGGGGCTCTGGATGTCGCGGAGATTTAGCGGCCATAGGTGTCATCCTGCTCGATCCGCGACAGCACCCAGTCAAAGTCGCCGCCGGTGATCTTGCTGTCGCAATAGCCGCACACGCCGGCCATGCCGACCCGATCCAGCGGCGCACCGCAAGATGGGCAGTGGTGACCATCCCGCGGACCCTTGCCGCGGTCTTCGGCGCCGACGGCGCGAATGAAGGTCCAGTATTCCGAGAAGGTGCGGGGCTCGGTCTTGCTGCCTCCGACAACCTTGCCCCCATCGACCTCTTCGGTCCAGTCACGCATGCGGGCGAAGACGCGCAGGGTCAGGGCTTCGAACCAGGCGTCGGTGTCCACCCGGGCCAGCTCGATCTTGAGCACGGTCACATCGGCCAGGCGGTTGGCCAGGCCCAGGCGGGCGTAGCGCTCGATCCAGAAGCGGTGCACCTGGAAGAGGGGGTCGGTCTGGTAGGGGCGGGCCCGCTCCCAGCTGCCCTCGGACCAGGCCGCCTGCAGCTCGGTGAAGATGAAGGCCACGCGCTGCTGGAAGGCGGCGCCATCAAAGTCGGGGTGGCGGGCGTCAAAGGCGCGCTGCTGGGCGCCCAGGTGGGGGTCCTTGACCGTGGGGGACCGGGTGCCGGGCTCGACGCCCCCCCCCAGGTGCAGCTCCGGGCGGCTGAGGGGCCGGCTGGAGATCACATCGGCCTGCACCACCTCCCACTGCAGCTGGCCGCCCACCCGCAGGCTGTCGCAATTGGGGCAGCGGCCATCGCTTTGGGCTTCCAAGGTGGAGCCGCAGCTGGCACAACCCAGGCTGCGCATGATGTCGGGGCCCGGCGAGGGGGCGCCCGTCACCCGCTGAAAGGTCCAGCGCTCCAGGTTCAAGAGCTGGCGGGGGCCCGCGCCGGTGACCTCGGTGAGGTTGGTCTGGTATTCGACCACCAGGCGGGTCCACTGGCGGCCCACGTCCAACGAGGCCAGCCGCGTAGACCCGAAGATCACGTCCCTGACTTCGTTCACACCGACCGACCGCGCCGCGACCTGCTTGAGGGCCCGCTCGCTCAACAGGGTCTGCAGCAAGGCGGGATCGGGCCGTGGCCGCAGCTCCTGCACCCGCGCATAGGCCAGCTGCACATAGTCCAGCAGCAGGGGCTCGGAGAAGCCCGGGTCGACGGCGCGCAGGGCCCGCAGATCCACCGCCGGCTTGCGGGGGCTCTGCATCACCACGGGCGAGGGCTCGCCGCTGTGCCAGCGCTGGTCCCCTCCTCCCTTGTCCATGAACTGCTTGGCGAAGACGACGCCCACCACCACCAGCAGCACCGGCACGCCCACCGCCGGGTGCTCCAGGAGCAGCCAGACCAGGAAGTAGATCAGGTCGCCGCCGCCGCCGCCACCGCCGCTGCCCCGGCCCCCCGAGCTGGATCCGCCGCCGCCGCTGAAACCCTGGCCACCGCCCACCCGGGCTGCCGCATCCGGCGACAGGCTGAGGGCGAGCAGCACGCCCACCAGCAACAATACAAGGGGCAGCGCCCGGCGCAGAATCGGGGACCTCATGGGCGGATCCGCGGGGCGTCGCTGATCTCGTTGGGGTTGTCCCCCGCCACCGCCGGCAGGCCCTTGGCCAGCACCGCCCCCAGCTGCCGCAGCCCCTCCAGGAAGTGATCGAGATCCCCGGGGGCCTGGCGATCGGCGCCGGGGCCCCAGCGCACCGCGTTCAGGGCGCCCCAGGGGATGTGGGCCTCGACCCCACCATCGGCCAGCAGGACCACCCGGTCCTCCAGCGCAGAGACGTAGACCAGCAGCCCCGTGCGGCGCTTCGTGCCATAGACCACATCCTCGGTGAAGGCGGCGCGGGCAGCTTCGAGGACCTGGGCCTGGGCACGGGCGCGCGGGATCAGCCGCCGAAGCAGGCCGGGGCTGCGCTTCAGCAGCCAACCGGCCAGCAGCCCCAGCAGGGGCAGCTCCAGCGGCAGCCAGGTGCCTTGCAGGTGAATGGGGCTCCACAGCGCGAAAGCGAGGCCGACCCAAGCGGCGAGCAGCCCTCCGAGCACTGAAATATCGGCATAGGAGCCAGACTGTGGGGCGGCGACCACCACCACCTCCACATCGGTCTGGGCTTCAATCTCGCCGACCACCTGCTCAACGGCCTGGGCGAAGCGCGCGTTGGTGTGCAGCACGGCGGGCCTCCTGCTGCCCTCCTAATCCAGTGGCCCCCCGCAGGCGCCCGCTGCCCGGACGGACTATTCTGCCGCCATGCCGGAGAGCACCGAGCAGCGCCGCATCGAACGCAAGGAGCGCCGCCACGCCCGCGCCCGCGACGCGCTGGTGGACGCCGCGCGGGGCATCCTGTCGGCCGAGGGTGTCGCCGGCTTCACGGTCAAGGCGGTGGCCGAGGCCGCCGACGTCAGCAAGCCCGCCTTCTACTACTATTTTCCGTCCCGCGAGCACCTGGTGGCCGAGCTGGCGGATGGCATCCTGGCGCGAGAGGCGGCCACCCTGGTCGAGGCCGGCCTGCGGGCCACCGATGCGGCCCAGGCCGTCGAAGACGTGCTGGTGGCCCTGGTGGCCTTCTATGCCGACGACTTGGACGCCTTTCGCATGGTCTACCAGTGGCCCCAGGTCATCGGCACGCCGCCGGGCTTCTACCGCGAGGTGCTGGGCCCCCGCCGACGCCAGGCCCAAGACGTGCTGACCGACCGCATCGCCACACAGGTCCGCCCCGATGCAGCCGCCACCCTGGCCGGGATCGTGCTGGCCACGGGCCATGGCATCCTGGCCTTGGGGTCGCTCGAGGGCCGGGACGACCTGGTACAGGGCGCCCGCGCGGCGGGTGCGGCCCTGGCCCGCAGCCTTCGGGCCTGAAGCCGCTCAGTCGGCCGGCGTCTCCGCCGCCTCCTCGACTCCCTTGTCAGCGGCCGTCTCGGCGGCCGTCTCGGCGGCTCTCTCGACCATGGGTGGCCGGTTGAGCTCGGGGCTGAGCCGGGGCACTACGGTGATCTCGATGGCCCCGCCCTTGCCGGGCAGTGAGAAAGCCAGCTCAGCGGGCTGACCGTCACCGGTTCGCAGCACCGGTGTTGCCACCCGCTCGACCTTTTCGACGCCATTGCGCTTGACCTTGACCTGGTCGATGGCGGCGTCGATCTGCACCACGCCCTCGCCCAGGGGGGCCAGGACCAGCCCCAGCCGGTAGCGCGAACCATCGGCCCCCGAAAAGGCCAGGGTGGGCAGCGGGCCGGCCACCACATCGAGGTAGGTCAGGGCGCTGGGGGCCGCCGGCGGCAGGGCCACCGACACATCCAGCTCTCCGGCGTGGGCGGCCGAAGCCATCAGCAGGGCGATGCCCGCGCAAAGCAGGGCTGGTGCGCGTTGGCACATGATCCGTTCCTCCAGTGGCGCGGAGCATCGCCACGTCCGGTCCATCCGTCAAGTCGGCGTCGGCCTCGGGGTCCGCTGTGGACGACGCCCGCGGACCGTGCAAGGTTGGGCTAAAGACGTGGTCTGGAGTTGCCGATGAACCGAGCTTGCCCGCTGATCGCCGCATTGGCCTTCTCCTTCGGCTGCAGCGACTACAACGTTCAGCAGAAGTCCGATCCTGCGACCGACCGCCCCGAGATCCAGGTCAGCCCGCAAGAGCTGCTCTTCGGCGATCTCGTCCTGGGCGAAGAGGCCGATCAGGTCTTCACCATCGCCAGCATCGGCGTGCAGGACCTGGTCATCGGCGATCTGCGCCTGTCCGGCGGCGGGGCCGGCGCCTACTCCCTCACCCACAGCGCCACGGGCATGACCCTGGCGCCGGGCGAGAGCACCGACGTCATCGTCACCTACACCCCCACCAACGCCGACGACGAGGCCCTGGTGCTGGTGGGCAGCAACGACCCGGTGGCCCCCGACAGCATCGTGCAGCTGCTGGGTGCGGGCGTCTTCCCCCAGCTCACCCTGCAGCCCAACCCGTTGGACTTCGGCTACACCGAGCCCGGCAATGTGCTGGTGGACTCCATCGCCCTGGTCAATACCGGCGGGTCCGCCCTCGACATCAGCAGCGTCGTGTCCCTGGGCGAGGGCTTCACCATCGACCCCGTCTCGGCGATGACCCTCGATCCGGGCGAAGAATACGTGATCGACGTGACCTGGGCCCCCACCATCGAGGCCATCTGGTCCGGCGAGCTGTGGGTGGCCAGCAACGCCGCAAACGCCGTGGGCGGCAGCACCCGCGGCGCCATGATGGGCACCACCTTGCAGCAGCCCGTCGCGGTCTGTTCGGTCGCCCCCCAAGAGGCCTTCGCCCTCTACGACGAGGTCACCTGGATCGGCCGCGAGAGCTACGATCCCAGCGGCGCCGAGATCGTGAGCTGGGAGTGGTCGCTGATCGCCAAGCCCGAAGGCAGCTCGGTGGGCATGCCCAATGGCGACGCCGACCGCAGCCGCTTCATCGCCGACATCATCGGCACCTACACCGCCGAGCTGGTGGTCACCAACGAGTCCGGCACCTCGTCGGCCCCCTGCTACGCCGTGCTGGAGGTCGTTCCCGCGCAGGACCTGTGGGTGGAGATGTTCTGGACCCACAGCGGCGACGATATGGACCTGCACATGCAGGGTCCCGGCGGCGGCGCCTTGTGGAGCCAGGACGACTGCAACTGGCAGAATTGCGTGGGCCGCGGCCTGTCCTGGGGCGAGAGCGGCACCGACGACGACCCCAGCCTGGACATCGATGACATCCCGGGCACCGGCCCCGAAAACATCAACATCATGCGCCCCGAAGAGGCCGCCTACCAGGTCTATGTGCACGACTACCCGGGCAGCGTCTACAGCAGCAGCAACGACGTGACGGTCAACATCTACCTGTCCGGGGACAAGGTCTACACCGATACCAAGGCCATCTCCGGCGAAGACAGCATGACCCACTTCGCCACCATCGACTGGCCCACCCGCTCCGTGGTCGGTCACTGAGCCCGCCGTGCTGATGCTGCTGTTGGTGGCCTGCGGGCTCACCGCCTCGGATAGCGGCACCTGCGCGACCTTTGCGCGGGACGTCGAGGCAGCCTACGCAGAGGCCGCCGCCTGCGACACGGCCTCGGACTGCGGCCAGCCGGTGGCCGGCACGGGCTGCACCGAAGAGTGCGACCGGGTGGCCCGCACAGACGCCGACCTGACGACCTTGCAGCAGACCATCCGGGGCAGCGTGGACGCCGGCTGCGGCCTGGGTCTGGAGCCCCGATGCGACTGCCCGCCCACGGTCGGTTTTCGATGCGTGAGCGGGCTCTGCGACTGGGATTACGGCGACTTCAACCAGCGTTGAAGCCGCCGGCTGCGACAGCCTTCAGGCCACGCTCTCGGCCGTGGGGGCCAGGGGCGTCGAGTTGGCCGCCCCGAAGCTGATGTCACCCAGGGCCGCCCGCAGCACCTCGTCCATGCGGTCCACCAGGATGATCTCGACCTCGGCCAGGGCCTGCGGCGACACCTCGTCCAGGTCCAGGCCATTGAGCCGGGGCAGGATGATGCGCTTGATGCCCTGGCGGTGGGCCGCCAGCACCTTGGAGCGGATGCCGCCCACCGGCAGCACGCGGCCGCGCAGCGTGGCCTCGCCGGTCATGGCCAGATCCGGGCGCACGGGGCGACCCGACAGCAGGCTGGCCAGGGCGGTGAACATGGTCACCCCGGCAGAGGGGCCGTCCTTGGGCACCGCTCCGGCCGGCACATGGATGTGGATGTCCTTGCGCCGGGCCTCGGCCAGGTCGATGCCGATCTCGGCGGCGTGGCCCAGCACATAGGTGAGGGCCGCGCGGGCGGACTCCTTCATGACATCGCCCAGCTGACCGGTGAGCACCAGCTGGCCGGTGCCCGGCAGGGCCGCGGCTTCGATGGTCAGCACATCGCCGCCCACCGGCGTCCAGGCCAGGCCGGTCGCCACGCCGGGCAGGTCGGCGTCTCGGCTGTTGTCCTCGTCGTGAAAGCGCTGCTTGCCGAGGTAGCCGGGCAGATCGTCCAGGCCCACCTGCAGCGGGGCCAGCAGGATGCCCTTGGCCTTCTGCACAGCCGCTGCCCGGAAGACGCGCCCCAGGGTGCGCTGCAGGCTGCGCACGCCGGCCTCGCGGGTCCAGCCCGTCACGGCAGCCTCCAGGGCCTCGTCGGTGAAGACCACGTCGCCCTGGGCCAGGCCAGCGTTCACCAGCAGGCGGTCCAGCAGGTGGTCCTTCACGATGCGGACCTTCTCATCGATGGTGTAGCCGTCGATGCGCAGCACCTCCATGCGATCCCGCAGGGGCCCGGGCACGCCCGACAGGTCATTGGCCGTGGCCACGAAGAGGGCCCGGCTCATGTCCAGGGGCAGCTCGAGGTAGTGGTCGGTGAAGGAGTGGTTCTGCTCGGGGTCGAGCAGCTCGAGCAGGGCCGCGCCGGGGTCGCCTTGCCAGCCCTTGCCCAGCTTGTCGATCTCGTCGAGCAGGATGACCGGGTCCGAGGTGCCCGACCGGCGCACGCCTTCGACGATGCGGCCGGGGCGGGCGCCCACATAGGTGCGGCGGTGGCCGCGGATCTCGGACTCGTCGCGCACGCCGCCCAGGGCCACCCGCACCAGCTTGCGGCCGGTGGCGTCGGCGATGGCCTGGCCGATGCTGGTCTTGCCCACGCCGGGAGGGCCCACCAGCAGCAGCACATCGCTGCGGCCGCTGCCCGCCAGGCTGCGCACGGCGAGGTGCTCCACCACCTGGCGCTTGACCTCGTCCAGGCCGAAGTGGCTCTTGTCCAGGGCGGACTCCAGCTTGGCGAGATCGGTCTCGCCAGCGCTATTCTTGTCCCAGGGCACCTCCACCACCCAGTGCAGCCAGTCGATGGCCACGCTGCGTTCGGGGGACCCGTCCCGCAGGCGGTCCAGGCGCGTCAGCTCGCGGTTGACCAGGGTGCGGACCTCGGCCGGCAGGGGGGCCTCCTCCAGGCGCCGGCGCAGCACGTCCATCTCGCTGTCGGCGTCGCCCAGCTCCTCCTGGATGGCGCGAAGCTGCTGGCGAAGCAGCATCTCCTTCTGGTGGCCGCGGTTCTCCTGGCTGATGCGCTGGCGCACCGCCTCGCGGGCCTCGGCCACCTCGACGGCCTGCTGCATGCGGGCCATCAGCTTCTCGGCCCGGGCCAGGGGATCGGCCGTGAGCAGCATCTCCAGCTTCCAGTCGCTCTCGGCCTCCAGCAAGGAGGCCACGGCGTCCACCCAGAGCGGCCGGGGGAGGTCGGCGCCCAGCAGGGGGGCCTGCTCGTTGAGGCCCAGCTCGTCTTCATTCTGGCGGACCTGCGCCCGCAGCGCCTGCCACAGGCCCTCGGCGCGCGCATGGTCAGGCCAGCCGCGCTCGTCCACCTGCACATCCACCATCAGGTAGGGCTCGGTCTGGGTCAGCTCGCCCAGCGACACCCGCGCCAGGGCCTGCACCACCACAAAGGGCGGGCGGCCGGGCGACTGCCCCCCATCGATGACCCGGGCCAGCACGCCCACCGGCAGCAGATCGTCCCGGCCCGGCTCCTCCACCGGTCGGCGCTGCACCGCGATCACGATCAGGCCGTCGTTGGGCGCGCCCCCATCGGCTGACAGCTCAAAGCGGCCCGCGGCGTTGGCGGCGGCGACGCTGCTGGGGCGCCCCACCGTCAAGGGGCCGACGCCGCCGGGAAGCACGACGCCCTGGCGCAAGGGCAGCAAGGGCAGCTGGCCGGGCAACGACTGCGGCATGCGAAAGCTGACGGGGACGCTGCGACCGGGGCTGTTGTCGGTGGGCTGGGACAATGGACATCCTTCCGGCCAGATCGGCCGGTGCGACGCGGTTTCTGCAGGGAGGGACACCGGGAGATACCGGGGCCGTCCGTGCCAGGGTTGCCGTTGGGAGCTACGCACCCGCTGACGGGCGTCAAGCGCGGTGCTTGAGCCAGAGTCGTCGCCATCTTGCACCGGCCACCTGGCCGCTACCGCAGTCCCCGGGGGCCGACAGGCGTGAAGACCATCGTGCTGGTGCCGGCTCTCAACGAAGGCCCCCGAATCGGGGCCCTGGTGACCGCCATCGGGGCAGCCCTGCCCGCTGCGACCACCCTGGTGGTGGATGGCGGCAGCGTGGACGAGACCCGGGCGCGGGCCCAAGCGGCGGGCGCAGAGGTAATCTCGCAGGAAGGACGCGGCTATGCGGCGGCCCTGCGCAGCGGCTACCGCGCGGCCCGGTCCCGGGGGGCCGCCAGCAGCACCACCACCTGTGCGGGCTCGCCATCGGTCCACATCATGGGGGTGGTCAGGGTGGCCAGCGACATGCGCACGGCCTCCACATCGGGGCGCCGCAGGTGCAAGCACACCAGCTTGTCTCCCACCCGCACCGACGCGCCCTCGGCGTCCCGAAGCGAGGCTTCGGACTCCAGCTCTTGGGGGCTGAGGCTGTCGGGCACCCCGGGGGCTCGGATGACGGCCTCGCACAGAAGGTGGATGAGCAGCTTCTTGTCGCGGGTCGTGTTCTGCAGCAGCAGGCGGTCGGCCGTAAAGGGCGCGTGCAACATCGGGGCACCGGAACGGGGTGGCCCGCCTATCGAGGCCGGGATCCCCGCGACCCCCCTGTCACGGCATCGTCACCTCGCCGCCATGGAATCCGGGCGGGGCGGTGGCGCAGCCGTTGACGCGGCCGGGGCGCCCGGTGAGAGAGGGTGCCCTGACCACCTCTTGGAGGCCCCATGGCCCGCGGCAGCTTCTTCAGCGACTTCTCCCTTGGACAGCGCTTCGAGAGCGGCGGCCGCACCGTCACGGAGTCCGATGTGGTGGCCTTCGCCGGCTTGTCGGGGGACTTCAACCCCCTGCACACCGACGCCAGCTTCGCCGCCCGCACCCCCTTCGGCCAGCGGGTGGCCCATGGCATGCTCTCGGCCAGCATCTCCACCGGCTTGGGCCAGACCCTGGGCATCTTCGAGGGCACCACCCTGGCCCTGATGAGCCAGAGCTTCGACTACAAGGCGCCGGTCTTCTTCGGAGACACCATCCGGCTGCGGCTGACGGTGGAGGAGCTGACCCCCAGCAGCAAGGGCGGCAAGGGCGTGGTGCGCTTTCGCAGCGACATCCTCAAGCAGGACGATACAGTGGTCGTAACCGGCTCCTGGACCGTGCTCTTCGCCGACAAGCGGGCCTGAGCGCGGCGGGCGACGCCCTGCCCTTCCTGCTGCTGGGCCTCAGCCTGGGCGGCGCGGGCGGCCTGTCTCCGGGCCCCTTGTCGGCCCTGGTGGTGGGGGAGACGCTGCGCGGCGGGCCCCGGGCGGGGGCGGCGGTGGCCCTGGCCCCCCTGCTCACCGATGGCCCGGTGCTGCTGATCACGGCCCTGCTGCTGCATGGGGCGGCGGCCTGGCCCCCGGCCCTGGCCTTGCTGTCCCTGGTGGGCGCGGGGGTGCTGGTCCAGCTGGGCGCGTCCACCTGGCGTGCGCCATCGCCAAAGGTTGAGGTTGAAAGAACCAAAGTGGGCGGAAGCCTGCGGCGCGCGGTGCTGACCAACCTCTTCAATCCCCACCCCTGGATCTTCTGGGCGGGGGTGGGTACGCCCGCCACCCTCAAGGCCCAGGCGGTGGGCCCGCTGGCGCTTGGGGCCTTCTTGGGCGCCTTCTTCTTCGGGCTGGTGGGCAGCAAGCTGCTGCTGGCGCTGGCCTTGGGTCGAATGCGCCGCTTCTTGGCCAGCCGCGCCTACCGGTGGGTGATGCGGGCCATGGCGCTCAGCCTGTGGCTCTTTGCCGCCTTGCTGATTCGGGACGGGGTGCTGCGTCTCGCCGAGCTGGCTCGCAGCGCGCTCCATTGAGCGCCCGGCCCCGTTAGCAGAGGGGGGTCCCAGGAGTGCCCATGCCCTTTGAAGTGACCGTCGCCGCCGTGCAAGCGTGGTTGGACGACGACATGAGTCTGCAGACCCTCAAGAACCAGTACAGCGCCAAGGAGATCTTCGACCAGCTCGAAGACCGCGCAGGCATCCAGACCGATCAGCAGCTTTATGAGGCCTTGCTGGACGTGATGTATGCCACCCGTCCCCAAGGCGTGCTCTGATCCGGGGGGCCGCAGCTCCCCACCTTGAATAGGCGCGCGTTAGGTCGGCTCTGGTCCCAGACCGGAGCAGACCATGCGATTCGCCCCCCTCTCTCTCCTCGCCCTCGCCCTGACCGCTGCTTGCTTCGACAAGGGCGACGACAGCGGCTCTTCCGCCGACGGCACCGACGGCGCCGATGGCGCGGCCGCCTCGGGCGACTGCGGTGACAGCAGCTACAACCCCTACGCCGGCACCTGCGTCGAGACCTTCATGGCCGACTGCTTCGACCCCTCCGGCGAATGCGAGGGCGTGGCCACCGCCACGGGTGATGTCACCCTGGAGTGGGCCAACGGCGCCAACGCCGTCACCACCACCGACTATAGCGATGTGTCCAACATCCAGATCCGCACGGTGCTGACGGCCTCCAACGGCACCGAATGCGCCGTGGGCATCACCACCACCAACACGGGCGGCTGCTATTCGCAGACGGTCTACACCCGCAGCAGCGATGGCGGCACCCAGACCTACTGCACCCAGGCCGACGGCTCGGTGACCGTGACCTGCGACGACGGCAGCACGGTGGATGTCAGCTCCTCCCAGTCTTCGGGCGCCGAGCAGTGCCAATATGGCGACGCCGAGGCCTGCGACGTCACGGTCGAGTACTGACCGCACCTGCTGGATTGAGCCGGTAGATCCGCTGATCTCCGGCGACGATGGGCCTCCCCAGCGCCGACAGCAGCCGCCCCGCCGCATCAGCGTGGGCGGCGCTCTTGTATTGGGTCGGGTTCAGCACGATGCCCACGAAGCCATCGTCGCGCAGGGCCCGGAGATCGCTGTGGAATCGGCGCGGGTCCCGAGCCTGCAGGCCAAAGACGGGCGGCGGGTCTTCGGTGGCCAACAGGGTGCAGAAGTTGCCACCATTCCAAGCGAAGGCCTCGCCCATCAGCGGGCGCCGGGCCGCAAACCAGGCCGTCGTTGCCAGCTCTGCATTGTTGAGGAGCCCGGGCTGGGGCCAGCTCAGGACCGCGACCGCACCCCCCAGCCAGCCCGCTTGCGTCCAGAGGGGGCGGTGGGCCCACAGCTTGACCGGAAGCTCCGAGTCGGCGTCGGCCAGAAAGGCGCCGGGATGACCCAGCAGCCAGAAGCCCACCACCACCGACAAGACGACCAGCCCCAGGGCGGCCGCCGATCGTCGAATCAGAGGCGCGAGGTCTTGGCCTGAATCGTCCATCGAAAGGGCGTCGGACAGGCAGGGGCCCCCTGCAAGCCGGCGTCAGCGGCCGACGCCCTTGAAGTCGAAGCCCACTTGCAGATCCTCGTCCAGGACCAGCAGCTTCTCGAAGTAGAGGGGGTAGCCGTCGAGGGGCAAGGTGACGCGCACGGGCTGAACGCCGGCGGCTGTGGCCTCGCTGTCGAACTGCATCTGGGCCTGGCGCTGCACCTGGGCGGTGGCCTCGGGCAGGGACACGCCACCGAGATCGATGGCGGTATAGGCCGACACCTGCCGCAAGGACCCCTCGACGCTCTTCTTGGGGATCTTGGCGCCGCCGGGGACGTAGATGGTCCAGGCCACCGCCGTCGCGGGCACATCGGCCTTGGGCAGCTGGGCCGAGAAGCTGCCCGCGCCCCGGTCATCGGGGGCGGCGCCATCTTCGACATAGACCAGCTCCACGGCGAAGCGGGCCAGGTCGCCGCCCGCGGTCTGGCTGCGCGCCAGGGGGATCATCACCTTGCCATCGTCGGCCTTGGCCGGCTTGACGGCCCGCCCGCCCACAAAGGCGCTCCAGGGCACAGCACCTTCGGGCAGGTCGATGCGCAGGTACTGGGCCCGGTTGTTGCGCATGGCCCAGGTCACCTGGGTCATGCGGCGGCCATCGGGGGTGAGCACGGTGGTGGCGGCCAGCTGGTCGATGATGGTGACCAGCATGTCCACCTCGGCGTGCTGCTTGATCTCGAGGGGGATGGCCCAGCCGGCCTTGCGGTAGGTGAAGCCCAGCAGCACCGGCCAGTCGGTCTGGCCCAGGATGGCGGGCGGCAGCTCCCGGACGTCCACCACGCGGGCCTCTTGAGAGGCGCCGGCCTGGATCTCCAGGTTGCTGCGGGCATCGACGCCCACCCAGCCCTTCACCCGCTCGACATCTGAGACCTGGAGGTCGGGAACGAGCACCTGGCCCCCGTTTTCGGGCAGCGCGCGCTCATAGTCCACCTGCAGGGTGTAGGTGCCGGTGGCCTCGAAGTTGAGCTGCACGTCGACCTGCTTGCGGCCACCCACCTCCGACAGCTTCCATTCCCCCACGCCCTTGCCCTTGACGTCGAGCAGGGTCACGTCGAGGGGCAGGCTGAAGCGCAGCGTGTCCACGCCGGCATGCAGGATGCTGTAGTGGATGGCGCTGCTGCCGGTGAGCACGCCTTCGGCCACGCCGATGAGCGCGTGGTGTTCGGCGTAGAGGCGCGCCTGAACAGCCTTTTCGGGCTCGGCAGCGTCGGGCTGGTCCGCAGCCTTGCGCCAGGTGACCGCGAGGTTGCCCTTGGCCGGCAGCAGGGCCTTCATCACCCGGTCGCCGCCCCGCTCGCTGGTCTGCACCTGCTGGGCGCCGGCCACCTCGAAGTCGAGCAGGTCCTTGCCAGGCACCGACAGCTCCACCTCCATGGCCGCAGCCCGGGGCAGCGGGAAGGAGAAGCCATGCTCGCCCGCGCTCTCGAAGGCGCTGACGGCGAATTCCACCTGGAGGTCCAGGGGGCCCTTCTTGTCGGTGACCAGGTAGTACCAGCCCCCGTCGAAATAGAGGGGCGCGTCCCGCCCGCCCAGGGTGGCCTTGCGCAGGGCCACCTGGCCCGGCAGGACCGGCACGCTCACCCAGCCCTTGGCCTTGAGCACATCCACCCGCAGGCTGGCTTGAAAGACCGCGGCCTCCTCGCCGGCCTTGCCCACCAGCAGCACCTTGCTCAGGGTGTAGTCCTGGGGGGCGGCCTCGGGGATGTCCTTGGGAGCGAGGCCCTTCTCGTAGAGGGACTTGAAGTCCGACCAGGGCAGGACCACCCGCGCCGCGGGGATGTCCTGGGCGTGGGCCGGCAGGGCCAGGCTGAGGGCGAGCAGGAGGGGGAGGATGCGGGTCATGGGCGTCTCCGGGTGCGGTAGCGCAGGTCGAGTTCAAGGGCCTCGTCGGCCGGGACCAGGCGCTGCTCCAGGAGCAGGCCAGAGCCGGTCTCGGGCATGGAGAGGGAGAGGGTGGAGGCTTCGATGGCCGCCGGGATGTCGAGGCCCCAGGCGGTGGCGGTGGGGGCGGGTGGCCGCAGGGGGTGCGCGGGCGCGACCGCTGGACGCCGCGGCGGGTCCAACGGCGACGTCCAGGTGGATGGGGGCCGCGGCGATGGGGTCGCGAAGGGGAAAGGTCTGCGGCGGCGGCGGCGGTGGGGGGGCGGAGGGCCCGGCGGGCGCGTCACCTGCAGACTGCCCTGCTGGAAGTAGGCCGACACCCCGGCGCTGGCCTGGATCACGGACTGGTAGCTGCGGCCTGCGGGGATGTGCTGCAGGGTGTCCTGGGTGAGAACAGTCCCGAGGTCTGCGCTCTCGTCGTCGATGGCTTCACTGCGGGCGGAGCGCTGGTAGCGGGTGACCACAGCCAACTCTTCTGCCATCACTGACCGATCGACGATGATCGCCTCGGTTTGCGCCGCTTGGGCCGCAGCCGGGGGCATGGGCGCGGGGCTTGCGGCCGGCGCCGGCTCGGGGCTGGCCAGCGTGGCGAAGAGCCGCGCGGCCTCTTCGCTCTTGTCGCTTTTCTCGCTGGTCTTCTCCCGCTCTTCTGGCAGGATCAAGGCCAGCTCTCCCGACTCCAGGGCCAGGGTCGCCGGGTCCACCGGCTTGCGGTCCGACGCTGCCGTGCTGCCCTGGGGCTGAAGCAATTCGCCGCTGATGTTGTTGGCGTCGTCAAAGGTGTAGATCGTGCTGGGCTCCGCAATCAGCCCATCCAGCACATCGGTGTTCTGGTTGGCCGAGCCGCCGCCAAAGGCAGCGTCGGACTCCTTGTGTTTGCCCCGCCCGCCGCCGCCGCGGCCCACGCCCACCGCGCCGCCAAAGTCCCGGCTGGAATCCGCGCCGCTGCTGTCCCGGGCCACCTGCCCGCCCAAGACGCCGCCCATCACCCCGCCCAACACGCCGCCGACCACCCCGCCTTCGACGCCTCCTTCGACACCTTCGAAGTAGCCATGGTCGCCGTACTCGGCCTCTTGTACGGCGTCGTCGCCCGCCGCCCAGCCATAGGCCCCATCGGCATCGACGTCCATGGCCTCCGCTTCTTCGGGGGGGGACTCCTCGTCGGTGATCAAGGTGGCGAAGCTGCTGGTCGTGGAGCTGCTGCGGCTGCTCTCGGCCCGGCCGCCCGACTTGCCGGTGTCGGGGCCGCGGCTCTCGGCCTTCTTGCTCACCCGCTGGCGGTAGTCGTCCAGGCGCGCCTTCTGGTCCACCGCCTCGGTCTGTTCGACCGCGGCGAGCTGTTCGGTGAGGGCGAGCAGCACCTCGGCTTCGGCCTGGGCCTTGTCCTCGTCCCCCTCTCGCAGGGCCCGCTCATAGGCGGCCTCGCGGTTGGCCTGCTCCAGCTCGACCCCGCTGGTGCGGGCCCGGGCCATCTCTCGCACGCGGTTGGCGGCCAGCTCCTCATCGCTGTCCAGGTTGGCCCGACCCTTCAGGACGTCCACATTCTTGAGCAGGGACTGGGCCGAGCTGTTGGCCGAGTCATAGGACAGCGACTGCTCCAGGAGCTGGTCGGCCTCGTCAAAGCGGTTGGCCTTATAGGCAGAATAGGCCTGGTTCCAATACTCCTGGCTGAGGGCCTTGCCGTCGGAGCTATGGTCGGTGCCCGCCGGCATGGGGTCGGCGTCCATGCGGGTGCCCCGGCCAATGACCATGGCCTGGTCGCTGGGGGTCCATTGCTGCACCACCGTCGGCCGGCCCGTGACCTCTCGGGTCTCGACCCCAGCCGGCAGGCGCAGCTCCCAGCGGGCATAGGCGATGGGCGCGTTCACGGCGGGGGTGGCGATGGCCCGGCTGCCCTTGGGATCCCAGGCGGCCTCGTCCCCCACCAGCATCAGCTCGACGGGGAAGGCGACCAGGCCATCCAGGGTCTCGACCGACTTTTCGAGGGGGATGAGCAGGCGGCCATCGTCGGCGCGCACCGGTTCGGTGGTGCGCCCGGCCACCCGCAGCCCGAAGACCTGCCAGCCTTCGGGCACGGCCACCCGCAGAAAGGGGTTGCGGTCGTTGCGCACCTGCCAGGTGGCGCGCATCCAGGCCCGGCCATGTTCGGCGTGAACGACGACATAGCTGGCCTCATCCACCAGGGTGGGCGGGGCGTCCACCGGCGAAAAGGACAGGCGGCGCCAGCGCAGGTTGGGCGCCTGCCCGGCGGGGATGTGGTAGCTGACCAGCGGTTCGCCGGGCACCAGGCCCCGGGCGCGGGCGGGCAGGCGGCGCTCGGGCACGGGCTCCATGCCCGGGCCGGGTTCGGGCAGCAGCACCGAGTCGTCCCCCCGCACCAGGCTCACCCAGCTCTCCACCCGGCCGTCTTCGGGCACGGGGATGGGGGCCAGCGCGCCTTCTGCGCCGGGGGAGGCCGCCCGCCAGCTGAGCGCCACCTCGAGCTCGCCGCTCAGGGGCTCCTTCAAGATCACGATGGCGCGGTCGCCTTGGATGCGGGTGGAGGCGATGGCCGGGCTGGTGGCCACCAGGTCCTGCACGCCGCCCAGGCGCAGCGTCAGCTCGCCGAGGTCGCCGTTGGCCACGCGGTAGCGCAGCCGGGCGCTGCCTTCGACCCCGGCCTCGTCCACCCGCAAGGCGCTGTGGCTGGCGATGGTCACCACCCGCGGCCGGGGCGAGGGGGGCCGGGCCGGCGCCCAGCTCAGATCCAGGGCGCCCCGCGGGGGCAGGTCCCAGCTGCCCTTGCCTGCGGGAACGGCGTCCTGGACTTCAAAGTCGAGGCCTGGGGCCTGGGCGGTCAGCTGCAGGGGCGCCCGGTTGAGGCCGCCCAGGGACAGGTGCAAGGCGGCCCCCGGGCTGGCCACGCTGCCGCTCAGCTCGACTCGGTGGCTGCCCGCCGTCAGCAGGGCCGCCAGCCGGTAGTGCCCCCCAACCGCCTTGAGCTGCAGGGGGCGGCCATCCAGGCTGGCGCCGTCCAGGGCCACCGACTCGTCGAGCAGCGGCAGGTCCACCCAGCCGGCCTCGGTGACGAAGAGGGGCACCGACAGCTGGATGCGGCTGTTGTCCCCCGGCTGGACGCGCAGCCAGGCCCGACCGGGGAGCAGGCGCTCTGGCGGGCGCTCTGGCGCTTCTCTGGGGCGGGGCAGGTCGGCCAGCGGGATCACCACCACGGACTCCTCGGCCTGGGCCAGGGCCAAGGACGGAAGGAGCAGGGCGAGGATCAAGGCGGGGGACACGGCACTCCAGCGCTGGGCCAAGGACAACGCCGGGGGCCCAGGGTTCCTTACACCGTCTTGCGTAGAAGGGTGCGGGGGGATCGGTGTGCGCGGAAGCCCCGTTGCAAAGGGCCTACCAGCGCCCCTGGACCCGCTTCATGAAGTCATAGGGGTAGCCCCAATCCTGCCCGCTGGCGGCGTCGAGGCGGGCAAGCTGGTCGGCGCTGAGCTGCAGGGTGGCGGCCCCCAGGTTGTCTTCGAGCTGCTGCACCGTGCGGGCGCCAAAGATGACCGAGCTGACCGTGGGTTGGGCCAGCAGCCAGGCCAAGGCCACCTGCCCCGGGCTGGCCTCCAGCTCTGCAGAGACGGCGTCCACCGCCGCCAGAATCGCCCAGTTGCGCGGCGTGTCGAAGCCTGCGAGGCGCTGCTTCCAGCGGGTGAGCCGGCCGCCTTCGGGGGGCGGGCTGTCCTTGCGGTATTTGCCCGTCAGAAAGCCCGAAGCCAGGGGCGACCAGGGCAGGATGCCCAGCCCATGTTGGGCGCAGAGGGGCACATGCTCCCGCTCCAGGGCCCGCTCGGTCAGGCTATATTGCATCTGCAGCGACACATAGCCCGTGAGCCCCAGGCTGCGGCTGGTCCACACCGAATCCACCAGGCGGTAGGCCGCGTAATTGCTGGCGCCGAAGTAGCGGATCTTGCCCTGGTGCACGAGATCGTCCAGCGCCCGCAGCGTCTCTTCCTCCGGGCAGTCCAGGTCCTGCATATGCACCTGGTAGAGGTCGATGTGGTCGGTCTTCAGCCGCCGCAGGCTCTCGTCACAGGCGCGCAAGATGTGGTGACGGCTGGCGCCCTTGCCATAGGGCATGTTGAAGCGGCACTTGGTGGCCAGGATCAGGTCGTGGCGGCGGCCGGTGGCCTCGATCCAGTCGCCGATGACGCGCTCGCTCAGCCCATCCTGGCCGTAGACATCGGCGGTGTCGATGAAGTTGACGCCCGCCTCCAGGGCGCGCTCCAGCACCGCGTGGCTGTCGGCCGCCGACGCCCCCACCCCATGCATGAAGCTGTTGGCGTCGGCCTCGCCAAAGGTCATGGTGCCCAGGCAGAGGGGCGAGACGCGCAGGCCGCTGCGGCCGAGGTTCCGGGTGTCCATGGGTCCTCCAAGGCAGGACCCTCGCTAACCCGCGCGGGGGGGCCGGTGGCCCGACCGGCTCAGTCCACCCAGGTCAGCTCGGTCACTTCGCTGCTGTGGCCCTCGGTGTCCTCCACCGACGCCAGGAAGATGTAGTCGGCGTGGGTGCTGCAGGTCACCGGCGGGTAGTGGCCGTCGTTGAAGGAGTGCACGCACTCACCTTCCCGGCAGGCCATGCCATTGGGCTCTTCAAAGACCATGTCACCGCTCAGGTCAGTGGCCCCGAACCAGCCTCCGAGATCAGCGATGGTGTAGGATCCCTGCGGATCATCGGCCTGGATATTGATGAAGAACAGGTAGCCCGAGCTGTCGGATCCCGGCGTGCAGTAGATGGTGCCTTCCAAGATGACCGGGTTGTCACCGGTCAGCCCGTTGTTGCCGTCGTTGCCGTCGCCTCCGTCACCGCCGTCGGCGCCTTCCCCTTCCACCGAGCCCTTGCCGGAATTGCAGCCGGCGCCCAACAGGAGGGCGGCGGCCAGCGAGAGGGCGAGGGTGGGGCGGGGCAGAGAAGGGACCATGGGAGACCTCCGATCAGGGTGCAGGATGGCCCCGGGCCGGTGCCGTACGCAAGTCCCCCCAAGTCAGCGTTGCGTCAGAGCGGCGCGATAGGCTGCCGCTATGCCCGTCGCTCCCCTCACCCGGCGTGACCTCGTTCTGGCCGCCGCCTTGTCGCTGCTGGCGCTCAGCCTGCTGCTGGGTTGGCGCCTGGGCAACGGCCTGTGGGGGGCCCTGGGCACCGACGCGGCCTTGTGGGGGCTGACGGCCATGGACCTGCGGGTGGGCGCCGATCCCCTGGTGCCGCCGGGCTACCCCGCGCTGGTTGCCCTGTTCTACGGCCTGGGCGCCAGCCTGGTGGCCGCCGGCCTCGGGGTGAGTCTTGTGGCGGCCTCGCTGCTGCCGGGCGTCGCCTATGCGGGGCTGCGGGCCCTGGGGCTGGGGCGGCTCGCGGCGGCGCCGGTGGCCCTGCTCCTCGCCAGTCCCGACCTGGTCGCCTGGAGCCAGCAGCTGCAGCCCGACGCCCTGGCCAGCCTGATGCTGGTGACCGTGGGCCTGGCCCTGGCCCTCAGCCCGGCCTCCGCGGGCGCGGCCTGGGTCGCTGTGGTCGGCTCGGGCCTGCTGCCCCTGGTGCGCGAGCATGGCCTGCCCCTGGTGGCCCTCAGCGGGCTCGCCCTCGCCACGACGGGGCCGGGCCGCCGCTGGCCGCGGGTGCTCGCCCTCTTGGCCCTGTGGTGGCTGGCGCCGCTGCTGGTGGGCGTGCTGCCGGGCCCCCTGCCCACGCAGCTGCCCTGGTCGGACCGGGCGGGCGGCGCTTTGGCGGCCTTGACGGCCGACTCCCCCGAGGGCCTGTCCTTCTTGCGCGAGCTGCGGCCCCAGCAGCGGCAGGCCTATGGGCGCCTGCTGTTGACGGGGGATCGGCTGGGGCAGCTGGGCTGGCACCTGCGCCGCAGCCTGGCCCTGGCGGCCGACGCCTGGGCCCTGCTGGGGCTGAGCGCCTTGGCCCTCTCCGCCCTGACCTGGTGGCGACCCCAGGCGCGACGGGCCGCTCTGGGCCTGGGCCTGCCCCTGCTCACGGCCTTGCCGGCCCTCCTCATCTGGTCCCAGCGCCGCCATGTGGCCCTGCTGGTGCCCCTCGCCCTCCTCGGCCTGCTCTATGCCCTGGCCCAGGCCCCCCGGTGGCTCCGGGGGCTTTGTGGGGCCGCGCTGCTGGTCCTGGTCCTGGCCTGGCCGGGCCGGCTGCGCAGCCTCGCCGCCGAACAACGGACCGAGCGCCCCCGGGCCGAACACTTCGCCGAGCTGGGCGGCTGGCTGGCGGCCCAGGCCCCAGCGGGGGCGCTGCTGGGGGGCATCTTCCAGGATGTGGGCCTCTACCACCCGCTGCCCCGCCACGATCCCGACGGCAGTCCGGCCGACTGGCGCACCTACCTGCTGAGCGATCGGCCGCCGCCGCCTTCGGCCCTGGGGCGGTGGACCGAGGTGCACCGGGTGGGGGGCGAGCGGGGGCCGGATGGCCAAAGCATAGGTGGAATCGGCATCTTCCAGCTGGATCCGGGGCTCGTTCCGCGGCCCTGCGCCGGCCTTGCGCTGCCCCCCCGCAGCGCCTATCTGGCGGTGGACCGCGCCCATGTCGAGCTGCCGGCCTGTGGGCAGCCTTCGGGCGCCGATGGATCCCCGCCGCCGCGTTGACCGCGGTAGGCTGCGGAGCCATCCTGGCCCCACCGGATGCCGCGCTCCGGATGCCTCGCCCCAGTCGCCCGACCCCTGGAAGCCCCCCGTGCCCCGCCCCCGCTTCATCGTCATCGAAGGCCTGATCGGCGTAGGAAAGACCAGCCTCTGCCGGCTGCTCAAGCAGCGCTGGGACGCCCGCCTGGTGCTGGAGCCATGGGACGACAACCCCTTCCTGGCGGCCTTTTACGCCGATCGCGATCGCTTCGCCTTTCCCACCCAGATGTTCTACCTGGCCAGCCGCTATGCCCAGCAGGTGCAGCTGGCGCGGGGTGAGCTGCCCGACGCCCTCATCGTCGCCGACTACCTCTTCGAAAAGGACCGGCTCTTTGCCGAGGAGACCCTCGAAGGCGACGAGATGGCGCTCTATGACCGCTTCGCCGGGCTGCTGGGCGGCAACCTGCCCGCCCCTGACTTCGTGCTCTTCCTGGACGCGCCGACCGAGGTCATCCGAAACCGCATCGCGCGGCGGGCCATCGAGGCCGAGCAGGTGATCGAGGGGGAGTACCTGGATTCTTTGCGGCGTCGTTACTACAACCTGTGGGACCGCTACGTCGATGCGCCCGTCTTCGTGCTGGATTCGCGGGATCTGGACTATGTCTCGTCTGAGGCAGATCAGGAAGCGGTGCTCGCGATGGTCCAGGGTTGGCTGGATGGGGCGCCCGTCCCCGGGGCCCCCGAGGCCTACCGGGGTCGCGCCGGGCAGCGTCAGCTCGCCCTCTTCGAAAGCCCCTGAAGGCCCATGAGCGCGCGAGCCATCGTCGCAGCCGCCACCACGCGGGGCTTCCTGGGGGTCACCCACGACCTCGCGAGCGAGCCGTGGAATCTCGGGAACGCGCTGTTGATGGAGATCCTCGACCGCGAGGGTGACCTCGCAAGCCTGGCCAACGACCTGGTCTTCCTGGCGCCGGGGGGCTGGCGCAGCTTCCCCCAGCGCAAGCGGCGGCCGGAACCCGAGGATCTGGACGAGCCCTTGCTCTATGGCCCCGATGAGCTGCGCGGGCAGGCCTGGCTGGGCTGGTTCTATGTACTGGATGTAGCCGGACGAAAACTGACCGTTTTTCCCGGAAATCCCTTTCTGCAACGGGAGAGCCGGGTGCCGCCGCTGGCCCGGGTGCTGTTGGACGACAAGGGGCTGGGTCGCCCCCCCGTCTTTGCCCAGCCACCGCCGCCCTGGCCCGGCCTGCCCGTGTCCCAGGGCTGGACCCAGGACGATCCCGACCTGCGCCGCGCCCGCGAGCGCCTGGATCGCGCCTTGTCCGGTCCCGACGGCGGCCAGGCCCTGCGCCTGGTGCTGGCGCAGCTGCTGCGGCAGGTGGTGGAGGGGGTCCCTTTTCAGGCCCCCGCCGACCTGGAGAGCCCCTCGGAGCGCGCCTTGCGGGAGCGCCTGGACCACGCCCGCACCGACCCCCGTCGCAGGTCCGTGCAGCCCGAAGACCCCATCTGCGTGCCCTTCAACTGGGACAATACCGACAGCTACTGGGAGGCAGACCTGGCAGGCCTGCCGCTGCGCTACCCGCCCGCGGGGCTGCGGCAGGGCGACGAGCCCATCCGGCTCTACCGGCTGGATGGCGGCGCGGCGACGCTTCGCGATCTGGAGGGCGAGCTGCTGGAGCGGGCCAAGGCCGCCCCATCGACGGCCTTGCAGCGCTTCTCTCGGTCCATGGCCTTCTGGCGCGGCCGCGACGACGGCCCCCTGGAGGCCGTGCACAGCTTCATCGACGCCTTGCGGCTGGTGCGGGGCAGCACCGAGGGCCTGCACTGGTGGCTGCTGGATTGGCTCCGCATGGGCGCGCTGCCCCTGCCCGAAGAGCGCCCCGCGACGGGGCCGCGCCCGCGCCCACCCCCGCCCGGGGAAGATATGGAGTAGGAGAGGTGTTGACAGGTCCAGCCTGTCGCCCTCCCCCGCTCGCTCCCATTCAGGTCCATGCCGCGCAGCAAGCCTCGCCCCACCCTGGTGGCCCTCAGCGACGAGCCCGGCGCCTCGCCCACCTTCCCCTTCAGCGTGCCCCAGGACGTCGGAGAGCCCGCGCCCGCCGACGTCGAGGCGCCCCAGGTGCCCCTGCTCGCGGGGCGGCGGCTGGGCGACTACCGCCTGGAGGCCCTGCTGGGGCGCGGGGCTTCGGCCACCGTGTGGCGGGCGGTGGACCTCCGTCTCCAGATGCCCGTGGCCCTCAAGCTCTTCACCCCGCGAGGGCGTGGGGGTCGCGCGCTGCTCGACGGCGTGATGCGAGAGGCCCGGGCCGCCAGCCGGGTGGTCAGCGACTTCGTCATCCGGGTCAAGGACGCCGGCTGGTTCGAGAAGGACCAGCTGGGCTTCATCGCGATGGAGCTGTGCGCGGCCTTCCCCGATCCGGGGGAGATCGACCCGGGGGAGCCGGCCGCCTTGCAGGTGGGCCGCACCCTGGAACAGCGCCTGCCCGAGAGCGCCGATGAGGCCATCCGCTTGATGGCCCAGGTGGCCCGCGGGGTGGCCGACGCCCACCGCGAGGGCATCTTTCACCGGGACATCAAGCCCGCCAATATCCTGGTCCGCCCCGGGTCCCGGCGCGCTCAGGTCACCGACTTCGGGCTCACCGTGGCCGATCTGGGCGGAGACGGGTCGGTGCGGGTGGTGCTGCCGGGCGACAGCCGCCGCATCATCCTGGGCACCCCCGAGTATATGCCGCCCGAGGCCGCCGCCGGCCTGCCCATCGACCTGGACGCGGTGGAGGACCGGCTGCTGCTGGCCGCGCTCGATGTCTATGGCATCGGCGCCACCCCCTATGCGCTCTTTGCCGGCCGTCCGCCTTATCGGCCGCGCCCGGGGGCCGAGAATGGCGCCCTGGACATCGTGGCCCAGGTTCGCGAAGATCCGCCTCCCAGCCTCGATCAGCTCACTGCGTCCCACCTGCCGGTCAGCCCCATGCTGGACCGGGTGGTGCGCAAGGCCATGAGCCGCCGGCCCGAGGACCGCTACGCCTCGGCCCAGGCCCTGGCCGAGGACCTGGAGGCCCTCGCCGACGGGCGCCCGACCAGCCTGGACCGCGATCGGCCCCTGCTGGTGGCCCGCTTGTGGCTGGGCCGGCATCGGCTGCAAGCCAGCGCCGCCGGGTCGGTGCTGGTGCTGCTGGCGGCCATCGGCACCTCGGCCCTGGTGGCCCGGGGTCTCAAACAGGAGATCGCCCTGCTGGACGCCCAGGGGCAGGCCGCCCGCGCCGAGGCCGGCGAGTGGGAGCGGGCGGCCGCCGACGCCGAGGGCCGCTTTGAGGCGGCGCGCTCCCGCGAGGAGCAGGCCCTGGTCACCGTGGCCCTCACCTCCGACGATCTCAGCGCCTCTCGCCGCGAGGCCGAGGCCGTGACCCAGGCCCTGGACCTCGCCCTGGCGGAGTCCGCGACCTGGCAGGCCGACAGCCTGGCCCGGGCAGCCGAACGCGATCGCGCCCGCCAGGAGAGCGATCTGCAGCGCGAGCGGGCGATCCAGGCCGAGGCCGAACGCGACGGCGCCCAGGCCAGCGCCCGCAGCCAGAAGGAGCGGGCCGAAGCCGCCGAGGTCGAGCTGATCGCTGCCCGCAGCGAGCTGTCGGACCTCGAACGCGCCCTGGCCACCGAGCTGGCCCGCCGCAGCGCCGCCGAAAGCCAGGCCGCTGAGCTGGTCCGCGATCTGCGCAGCACACAGCAAGAGCGCGCCCGCTTGCAGGCCCAGGTGAGCGAGGCCGGCGTGGTCTTGGAGCAGGCCCAGGCGCGGATTCGCCGCTTGGAGGCGCTGCTCGCGGCCGCCGCCCTGCCGCCTGCCGGCCCGGCCGAATCGCCCGGAGAGACGGCAGCTTTTTCCGACTGACGCGCCCCGGTCGGGCCTGCGCGCTACCGCGGGCCCGGTCCTGCGCTAACCTCAGAGCAGCCCTGACCCCGACGGTGAACCCATGAACGCCCCTGCCCCTCGCAGCGACTCTGCTCTCTCGGGCGTGAAGTTCGCCCTGGTCTACCCGCCTTATGGCCCGGTCCGAAACGAGCCCGGCATCAAGACGGTCAAGGAGAACTACGGCATCTTCCCTTCGTTGTCGCTGCTCTATGTGGCCGGCATCCTGGAGCGGGCGGGCTGCGAGGTGCTCTTCATCGACGCCCACGCCGAGGGCCTCACCCTGGACGAGACCGTGGCGCGCCTGCGCCGCTTCGGCCCCGACTATGTCGGCTACACGCTCACCACCTACCTCTTCTTCCAGTCCATGGACTGGATCAAGGCCATCCGCGCCCAGGTGGACGTGCCGGTGATCGTGGGCGGCGTGCACCTCAGCATCTACCCGCGCGAGACCCTGACCTACGACGCCATCGACTACGCAGTCACCAACGAGGCCGAGATCGCCCTGCCCGAGCTGCTGCGCGCCCTGGTCAAGGGCGCCGACATGTCGCGGGTGCGCGGCGTGGCCTTCAAGCAGCCCGACGGCGCCGTGGTGGTCACTCCCAAGGCGCCGGACTGCGACGTCAACGAGAGCCCCTTCCCCGCGCGGGGTCTCATCGACAACAGCATCTACTACTCCTTCATCAGCCAGTACAAGAACTTCAGCTGCTTCATCACCAGCCGCGGCTGCCCCTACAAGTGCATCTTCTGCGAGCAGGGCAGCAAGCCCTTCCGCGCCCGGTCCCCCGACAATGTCGTGGACGAATTGGAGATCTGCTACAAGGAATTCGGCATTCGAGAGCTGGACTTCTTCGACTCCAGCTTCACCATCCGAAAGGACCGGGTCATCGCCATCTGCGACGAGATCCAGCGCCGCAAGCTCGACATCGTCTGGGCGGCGCGCACCCGGGTGGACTGCATCACCGACGACGTGCTGGCCGCCATGCGAAAGGCTGGGTGCAACCGGATCTATTACGGGATCGAGTCGGGCAACCGCGAGATCCTGCAGACCCTGAAGAAGAGCACCAGCCTGGAGATGTACCGGGATGTGGTGAGCCGCACCAAGGCCCACAACATCAACACCTTCGGCTACTTCATGGTGGGCAACCCCCACGAGACCGAGGCCACCATCCGGCAGACCATCCGGCTCGCCCTGGAGCTGGACCTGGACTACGCCCAGTTCTCCAAGGTGACGCCGATGCCGGCCACCGAGATGTACACCCTGCTGCTCAAAGAGACGGGCCGCGACTACTGGCGCGAGCACATCCTGAGCGGCAGCGACGAGGACATCCCGCGCCCCATGTGCGACATGACCGACGCGGAGATCCAGCGCTGGTGCCGGCTGGCCTATCTGCGCTTCTACTACCGGCCCGCCTATATGGCGCGGGCGCTGCGGCGCATGAAGAGCGGCGATGAGATCAAGCGCAGCGTGAACACCGCCTGGCAGATGCTGGTCAACGACCCGGGTGCGGGCGATGACGCGGGCATGGAGGTCCTGGCCTGAGCGTGTCCGGCGCCCGTCGCATCGGGCTGGCCCTCGCCCTGACGGGCGGGGGCCTGGCGCTGTGGGCGCTGTGGCCCCGGCCCGCGCCGCCCCCGCCGCCCAGCCGGGTGGCGATGGTGCGAAGCCCGCTCCAGGTCCAGGTGGACACCGGGACGGTGCCGACCGCGACGGGTTCGGTGGCCTCCGCGCCGGTGCAAAGTGCCCTGCCGACAGAGGCCGAAGCGTCCCCAAAGCCGGACTTTCCCCGCGAGTTTGGGGGCCTGTTCTGCCCCACGGAGGGGGTCCCCTCGGGCACGGCGGGGGGGCTCTTCAGCGACGCTGCGCCCGAGGTGGGCATGGCGGCCGCGGTCGTCGAAGGCCTGCTCTATGTGCCCCAGCTCGACGAGCTGCAGGGCTCGGGTCGGGTGGAGCTGATCGGCTACCAGCCCCTGCAGATCCAGTGGATGGCCGCGCCGGGGGGCGGCGCGCGCTGCCTGCTGGCCACCTTGGCCTTCAGCCCCCTGGCCTCGGGGATCGTGGGCCATGTGCGCAACGCCGAGGGCCTGCCCGAGGGTCGGGTGCAGGTCTGGGGCTGCGGCGTCAGCACCTTCACCGACGAGGAGGGCAGCTTCTTCCTACCGGCGCCTCCGGGGCCCTGCACCGTGCTCGGCAGGCGGCAGGACGGCTACTGGCAGAGCCACAGCCCGCCGGTGGACGTGGTGGTGCTGGCCGACCAGGACGTGGATGTGGAGCTGATCCTGCCCGAAGAGACCAAGGGCGGCGTAGGGGTCAGCATCGGGCTGGATCCGCTGGGGGTGCGGGTGGTGGCGGTGAATGAGGGCGGGGCGGCCTGGGACGCGGGCCTGGAGGCGGGCAGCGTCATCCTGGCGGTGGAGGGCGAGTCGGTGCAGGGTTGGGGCCTGGACCGCTTCATCGACACGGTCACCGGGCCGACCGGCACCGATGTCGAGCTGACGGTGCTCGACCCGGAGGGCGAGGAGGCCGACGTCGTGCTGGAGCGGCGGGCGATGGGCCCCCCCGCAGGGTGAGGCGGCTCAGGGGGCCTGGCGCTTCAGCACCGTGCTCTTGAGCTGGCCGCAGCCCGCGTCGATGTCGATGCCCCGCCGCACGCGCACGGTGGCGGGGATGCCATGGCTCTCCAGCACCTCGACGAAGCGCGCCGCCACCTCGGCCCGGGTGGGTCCGCCGGCATAGCCGCCGGTGGGGTTCAGCGGGATCAGGTTGACGTGGCAGCTGAGGCCGCGCAGCAGCTGTCCCAGGCGATGGGCCTCCGCTTCGCTGTCATTCTCGCCGTCAATCAGCGCCCACTCAAAGGTCACCCGCCGGCCGCTGATCGCCTGGTAATCGGCGCAGGCCGCGATCAATTCCGCGATGTCCCAGCGCCGGTTGACCGGCATCATGGCCGAGCGCTGGGCGTCGGTGGTGGCGTGCAGGCTGATGGCCAGGCCCACCTGGAAGCCCTCCTCGGCGAAGCGCCGGATGGCGGGCACCAGGCCGACGGTGCTCACCGTGATGTGCCGCGCGCCAATGCCCAGGTCGTCCATGATGCGTCGAATGGCCGAGACGGCGGCGTCGTAGTTGTGGAAGGGCTCGCCCATGCCCATCAACACCACATTGCTCAGGCGCTCGCCCCGCGCCTGCAGCTGGCGGGCATAGATCCACGCCTGTTCGACGATCTCGCCCACGGTCAGGTGACGGGCAAAGCCCATCTGGCCGGTGGCGCAGAAGGCGCAGCCCATGGCGCAGCCCGCCTGGCTGGAGATGCAGGCTGTGCGCCGTCCCGAGGCATAGACCATGAGCACCGACTCGATGAGCTGGCCGTCGGGAAGCCGATAGAGGCGCTTGATCGTGCCGTCTCGGCTGGTCTGTTCGGTGGCCACCTGCAGCGTGCCCGCGGTGGCCTCTTCGGACAGGCGCTGGCGCAAGGGGGCCGGCAGGTTGAGCATGGCGCCAAAATCGGCCTCGCCGCGCTCATAGAGCCAGCCATGCAGCTGCCTGGCCCGAAAGGCGGGCTGCCCCCAACCGGCCAACAGGTCGGCCAGGCCCGCGCGGTCCAGATCGACGAGGTCTTGCATGGGCTCAGGCCTCGGCCGGGGCCACCTTGTCGCTGCCGAAGCGGGCCTCCAGCTCGGCGACGGCCTCGGGCGGGATCTTGTCGATGGCCGGCGGGATCACCACGAAGGGGTCCCCGCCCTTCAGCCCATCGAGTCCCACCAGCGAGGAGGCCGGGGGCAGCGGGGCGTCCTGCTTGCAGACGGCGGCCAGCAGCTTGCTGGAGATGTCGGGCATGATCGGCGCCGAGGCCACCGCGTAGAGGTGGATGAGGTTGAAGCAGGTGCGCACCACCACCGCCGCGCGGTCGCGGTCGGTCTTGATGGCCGTCCAGGGGGCCTCGTCGTTGATGTAGCCATTGCCCAGCGTCCACAGGCGGCGCAGCTCGCGCATGGCGGCCCGGAACTCCAAGGCGTGCATGCAACGCTCATATTCGGCGATGCTGGCGGTCACCTCGGCCACCAGGGCGGCCTCGGCCGGGCCGGGCTCTCCGCCGCTGGGGATGCTGTCGCCCAGCTTGCCCTGGGAGAACTTGAGAACACGGTTCACGAAGTTGCCAAGGACGCCGGCGAGATCCTTGTTCACGGTGCCGGCGAACTGCTCCCAGGTGAAGGTGCTGTCGCTGCTCTCGGGGCAGCTGGCCATGAGCACATAGCGCCAGTAGTCGGCCGGGTAGAGCTCCAACGCGGCGTCGGTGAAGACCCCGCGCCCCTCGCTCGTGGAGAACTTGCCGCCGTAGTAGTCCAGCCAGTGGAAGCCCTTGATGACGTCGGCCAGCTTCCAGTCGGGGCTGGCGCCAATCAGCATGCCGGGGAACATGACCGTGTGAAAAGGCAGGTTGTCCTTGCCCATGAACTGGGTGTAGCGCACCTCGTCCCGGGCGCTGTCCCCCAGCCACCAGCGCTCCCATTCGTCGGGCTGGCCCATGGCCTCGGCGCGTTCGGCGGTGGCGGCGATATAGCCGATGGGGGCGTCGAACCAGACATAGAAGCGCAGGTCGAGCTCCTCGTAGCCGGGCACCTGCACGCCCCACTTCAGGTTGCGGGTGATGCAGCGGTCTTGCAGGCCCTCGGTCAGCCACTTGCCCGCGATCTGCAGGGACAGATCCGGCCAGCCCTGCCGGGTGCCCACCCACTCGGCCACCTTGGGGCCCAGGGCCGTCAGGCGCAAGAAGAGGTGGTCCGTGCTGCGGATTTCGAGGTTGGTGCTGCCCGACAGGGTGCTGCGGGGGGAGATCAGATCCGTGGGATCCAGCAGCCGCGTGCAGCTCTCGCACTGGTCGCCGCGGGCCTTGTCATAGCCGCAATGCGGGCAGGTGCCCGTGATGAAGCGGTCGGCCAGAAAGCGCTTGTCGTCGATGGAATAGAACTGTTCGAGCGTCTTGCGATCGATATAGCCGTTGGCGTCGAGCTGCTGGAAGATGCGCTGGGTGAGCCGGTGATTGGGCGCCCGGCTGGTGCGCCCGAACCAGTCGAACTGGATGCCGAAGCGGCGGTAGATGTCGGACTGCAGCGCGTTCTGCTCGTCGCAGAAGGCCGCGACATCCTGGCCCACCTGCTCGGCGGCGATCTCCGCGGGGGCGCCGTGTTCGTCGGTGCCGCAGACATAGAGCACCTCCTCGCCCTGCTGGCGGAGGAAGCGGGCATAGACATCGGCCGGCAGCATGGACCCGACCAGGTTGCCCAGGTGCTTGATGCCGTTGATGTAGGGGAGACCGGCGCTGATGAGGTGTCGCATGGGGGGCGGGCTATCGCCCCGGCATCGCCCTGGCCACGCGCGCGGGCGGACGGCAGCGCGCTTCCCCTGGGTTAACGTGCGCGAAGCCGTGACCACGGCGGGTTTCGTGCTAAGGCCCCCTCCCCATCGGGGCGCCTCTCGGCCCCCCCTGCGCCCGCTGGTCCTTTCACTGGAGCCTCCACAATGAACAAGCTCGGATTCCTGCCCCTCGCCTTCCTCGCCCTCGGCTCTTCCGCCCTGGCCGCCACCGTCCCCAAGGCGACCTACCAGCTCCAGCTTGACGAATACAACATCAACAACGTGGACTACAGCTTCCCCAGCGGGTTGCGCATCCTCTTCCAGGAGGACCACACCCAGCCCATCGTGTCGGTGACCAACTGGTTCGACCGGGGCTCCATCTACGACGGCACCAACGCCGCCGGCGAAAGCACCGAGGGCGTGGCCCACGCCGTCGAACACCTCGCCTTCCGGGCCAAGCACGGCGACCTGCCCAAGAACTGGGACGTCATCAACCAGCTGGGCGGCGTGCTCAACGCCTCCACCAGCCGGGAATGGACCAACTACATGACGGTGGCCCCCGTGGACGCCGCGGTGCCCCTGCTGCGCATCGAGGCCCTGCGCATGGAAGACGGCGTGGCCGGCGTCACCGCCGAGGACATCGAGTCCGAAAAGTCCATCGTCCGCAACGAGCTGCGCATGGGCTACGAGTCCGGCGCCAACGGGTCGGCGGCCATCCGCACCGCCTTCCTGCATGTGCCCAAGCTGCTCTACCCCGATGGTCACTCCTACCGGAACACCACCATCGGCAACCACGACACCATCAAGAATATCGACCTGGGCACGGTTCAGCGCTACGTGCAGGAGAACTACCGCCCCGAGTTCGCCACCATCGCCATGGTGGGCGACTTCGACCTGTCCGAGGGCCAGGGCTTCAACATGATCCTGGACGCCTTCCAGGGCGTTGAACACCTGCTGATGGCCGAGGCCGACGCCGCCGCCTACAAGAAGCTCACCGACGAGGCCGCGCGGGCCGAATACTTCGGCAACTGGTTCGAAAAGACGCTGGTGCCCTATATTCAGGAGTCTGCCAGCAAGCCGGCCAAGCCCCGGGTGGACTGCGCCAACAAGGTCGAGCCGCCCATGGAGCTGGCCAGCCGGGAGACCATCAAGGTCAAGGGCATGGTGGACAACTCCACCGTCATCGCGGCCTGGGCCCTGCCCAGCGGCTACTGCCCCGAAGACGTCAACATGAATATCGCCGCCAATATGTTGGGCAACTATATCGGCGTCACCCTGGACCCCAGCTACGACCCCCTCTCCCAGGAGCAGGAGATCGAGGGCCTGGGCTGCTTTGTGGACGCCGACAAGCGCGGCTCCATCCTGATGTGCATGGTGGAACAGGGCGCCCTGTCCAAGGACACCCCCGAACGCCTCTTGGACAAGGTGGCCGACGCTCTCTACATGCAGACCCAGCCCATCGACGCCGTCTTCAAGCCCTTCTACGACCGCAGTCTGCAGCAGGCCCGGCTGGGCGCGATGGCCGATGTCCTGGGCCAGACCGACAACGTCGCGTCGCTCTATGGGCGCTCCTTCTTCGTGAGCCAGCACGCCCACTACACGGGCAGCCCGCGCTTCTTCTCCGAGACCATCACCGGCTACAACACGATGGATATGGAGGCCGCGCGCCAGCTGGCCGGCAAATACATCACCCGCGACCGCATGGCGCGCATGATCATCGAGCCCATCGATGAAGAAGAGCGCGAACGGCTGGAGGCCGGCGCGTCGGAGGCCGACAAGGACAACAAGGTCGCCGGTGAACACCGCGCCAAGGACGACCGCAGCCGCCAGCTCTTCGACCCCAGCGTGCTCACCCCCGAGGCCATCAAGGGCGTGACGGTGGTGCCCGACCTCTCCAAGGCCAAGATCTTCAAGCTGGACAACGGGCTGGAGGTGGTGGTCATGAACCACGGCGAGGCCCCGCTGGTGAAGGTGGGCCTGGAAGTGCGCGGCGATGACTCCTCATCCCCCCGCTACATGCTGGACCGGCTGGCCAGCCGCCTCTACAGCACGGCGACGGACTCCAACAGCAACCCCACCGAAAACCCCATGGCGGTGGCGGGGTCGGTCTTCCGCAGCGGCAATATGATCTACGCCTCGGGCAGCTCCCGGAATGTGGACGCCCTGCTCAACAAGATGCGCTGGCACGTCGAAGACTACGACTGGCAGATGGCCAGGAAGTCCACCACCCTCAAGAGCTGGGCCGGCGCCGTCAAGAAGGACGGCAAGCAGCCCGAGACCTGGGCCAGCCGCCTGCGCTACGAGCGCCTCCTCCCCGACCACCCCTACGGCCGCTGGGCCAAGCCCACCGACTACAGCGCCCTGGCCAAGACCAGCCTGGACGAGGTGAAGAGCTGGACCTACCAGAAGTGGGAGCCGGCCAACGCCCGCCTGGTCATCGTGGGCAAGGTGGACATCAAGGAGGCCGAAGAGCTGGCCCGCGAGTTCTTCGGCTCCTGGACCTACCGGGGCAGCAGCCAGCCCGGCGCGGTCTCTCCGCCCCCCGCACCGGTCACCCAGCCCGAACGGCAGGTGCTGCTCTTCGACAAGCCCATCGCCACCCAGTCCAAGGTGCAGCTCTCCTGCCAGCTGGCCTACGAAGGCCGCAAGGACCAGCCCACCCTGCAGGTGATGGGCGAGCTGCTCTCCTTCCTGGCCTTTGAGCGCCTGCGCGAAGAGAAGGGCCTGACCTATGGCGCCTACGGCTATCCCCGGCGTTTCTGGGGCAATACCACCGAGCTCATCATCGCCTCGGTCATCCAGAACTCCGGCGTGGGCTTCGGCGTCAAGACCATGTTCGACCTGGTGGAGGAGACCGCGACCGGTGACCTCGACGAGGGCATGGTGGCCACCAACAAGTGGAATGTGGCCCGCACCAGCGTGACCGGCATCCAGTCCGGCGACCAGATGCTGGACGCCCTGCTGGCCCCCGGTCCCGGCGAGATGGAGAGCATCCGCGACTACCCGCAGTACCTCGCCGATGTGGACAAGGACGCCCTCGCGGCGGCGGTCAAGCCCTGCTACGGCCACGAGATCGTGACCATCGTGGGTCCGGTCGAATCCGCCAAGACCCAGCTCGACGCGATGGGCGTCAAGTACGAGGTGGTGGACTGGGAAGGCCTCTACGTGTCCCAGCTCGACAAGAAGGAGCTGAAGGCCTACCAGAAGTCCAAGGCCAAGGAGGCCGCCGAGGCCGCCAAGAAGGCCGCCGGCGACCAGGGCTGAGCCCCGGCCCGGCGCTCAGGGCGCGCCCAGCGCCTTGAGCCTTGCGACATTGTCCCTTGCCTGGCCCAGGTAGTCGTAGCGACCGCCTGGGCCCGGCTGTTCCAGGGGGTCGAGGGTGAGCTGCAGGCCGCCCACCTGGGCCGCGACCGCGGCAGTGGGGGCGGCCTCCCACAGCAGCAAGGCGCGGGCATCGCCCTGGCGCCAGCCGGTCAATGCGGCCAAGGCGGCTTCGCCCACAGGCTGCTCCGGGTCCAGGTCGATGACCTGGATCGCCACCCCGCAGCGCTCCGCCAGGTAGGTGAAGCTGGGGTGGTTGGCGGCCAGCGGGCGCCCCCGCAGCACCGGGCAGGCGGCCTCCCATTCGGCCCCAAGCAGGCGCAGCTCCTCTTCCAGAATGAGCTGTAGGGCTTCAATCTCGGCGGATCGGTCGGGTAGGATCCGCGACAGGGCCGCGCCCACACGCTGGCCTTGCCGGGCGTAGCGGGCGGGGTCCATCCACAGGTGCGGGTCCGGGCCGCTGTGGCTGTGCAGGCCGCCTTCGCCGTGATCGTGGGCCAGGCCCGCGATCTCGATGAGGGGCTGGCCATCGGCCGCCAGCACCAGCCGGTTGAGGGGCAGGCTGGCGGCCCCCACCCAGGCCTCGTAGCCGGCCCCCGAGGCCACCAGCAGGCTGGCCTCGCTGGCCCGCAGCACCTGCGCGGCCGTAGGTTGGAAGCTGGGCGGATCGGCCCCGGCGTCCAGCAGCAAGGCCGTGTCGGCGGCTCCGGGGGCAGCAGCCGGTCCACCAGCCAGGCGGCCGGGTGGCTCAGGCTGAGCACCGTGGGGCGGGCGGGTGCCGGGACGGGCGCCGGGGCCTCAGCGCAGGCCGCTGTCGCCAGGATCGTGCCAATGCAAGCCGTTCTCAAGCAGGACATGGTCCCTCGGGGTCACCAGAAAGAGGCGTTCGGTATTGCGCAGGTGGCCCACCGCGCCCACCTTCTCGCCCCCTGGGCTGAAGATGCCGATGCGGGCGCCCACATAGCGCGGCGTGTCCTGGCTGAGCACCCGGACCCGCCCGCGGCCCGACAGCAGCTGCAGCATCTGGTCGAGGTGGATGAAGCCCTCGTCGCTGAAGCTGACCAGCAGGCAGCGGGCGTCGATCTGCTCGACCACATCCAGCAGGGCTGCGTGGATGCCCGGCTTGGAATTGAAGGCGCTGCGCCGATCCTTGCAGTCCACCCGCTTGCAGGCCACCCCAAAGACCTCGGGCTGGTCCCAGCGCACCAGGCTCTCCCAGGCGTGGTAGTTGCCCAGGTACTTGTGTTGGTTGTAGGGCGGGTCGAGGTAGGCGAGGTCCCCGCTGAGCTGCCGAGCGGCGGCGGCGGCGTCCAGCTCGGTGGCCTGGGCCTTGCCCCCGGCGGCCTGGGGCAACAGCGGCGGCAGCTTCAGCTCCAGGGTCTTGTGGGCCCGGGGCGCCCACTGCTTGAGGTAGGCCATCTGTACGCCGGTGGTGCTGTCCACCTTGTCGGCCGCCAGCATCAGGGCGGTCAGCAGCACGGCCTCGCGCTCGGGCTCCAGCGCCAGGGCCGCGATGCCCTCTCGGATGGCGTCGATGCGGGCGCCATTGTGGGGCTGAAAGAAGCGACTGCGCTCGCAGAAGGTCTCGGTGAACCAGCCCGGCCGGGGCGGCAGGGCGGCCAGCCGGTCCAGCTGGGCCTGGGCCTCGGCCGCGTGGGTCTCGGCGTCGGCCTGCACCAGGCCCCGGGCCAGGGTGGCGGCGTAGGCGTTGTGGTCATTTGACAGCACCTGGTAGCCGGCGGCCTTGAGGGCCTGCCCCACCCGCGCGCTGCCGCTGAACAGGTCGATCACGCGCCGCGTCTCGGGCAGGGCCTGGACCGCCGCGGTGATGGTTGGGACGAGACGGCGCTTTGAACCGATATACTTGATCATGGTGTCGCCTCGGCTACCCGCAGCAGCAGGGCCACCCCAGCGAGGCCGAGTCCAGCCATGCCGGCGCCCAGCAGGGCCAGCAGGGCCAGCTCCAGGGCGAAGAGGCCCCGAATCAGCCCTGGTCCGCCCCCCAGGGCGCGCAGCAGGGCCAGGGTGGGCGCCCGGCTGCGCTGGCTGAGGTCCAGCACGACCCCGGTCAGGGCCAGCAGGGCGACGCTGGCCGCCCCCAACCAGGCCAGGGCCAGGCGTCGCGGGAGGGTGGCGGCCTCCACCAGCGTCGCCCACAGCGACCCCGGCTGCACGGCCATGCGGTCCGGCAGGGCGTCCACCTCGGCCAGCAGCAGATCCCGGGCCCGGGGGCTCGCCGGGCGCAGCACAAAGGCGGAGATGGGCTGCTCATCGACATCGCCATGGAGGTGGAGGGCGCTCCAGGGGTCGGCCCCCGTCGCGGCCTCGGCGTGGCCGTGCAGCGCGCCATCCAGGGCCCAGAGGGTCTGCACCGGGGTCAACAGGGCGCCGTCCTCGGGCAAGGGGCTGCCCTGCAGGACGCCCACCACGGTGAGGGGGAGCGGCACGGGGCCACCCAGATTGTAGAGGTCGTCGGGGTCGGCCTGCACCCGGTCGCCGGGGGCCAGCCCCAGGCGCCGGGCGGCCGTGGCGCCCACCACCACCTCGCCGGGCAGGGCGGCGGCCCGTCCTTCGCGGATCGGAAGATCCCAGGCCGATAGCCAGTCGGCGCCCACCCCCACCAGCGGCAGGCCCTGCACCCGCCGGCCCGCACCGGCAGGGGCAGCACCTGCACATCGCCCCGGTCCAGCAGCGGTCGCCGGGCGCCCCAGGGCAGGGCCGGCGGCGGCGCGCCCACAAAGGCCAGGGTGGACAGGCAGAGGCCATAGGGGTCGCCAGCCCGGGCCAGCACCACCGGCGCGCCATCCAGCCGCGCCTCCACCCGGTCCAGCAGGGTCTGGCCCAGCAGCAGCGTCAGCCCAGGCAGAAAGAGGGCCACCGCCAGCCCCAGGGCCAGGGCCCCGGTGCGTCCGGGTGTGGCTGCGGCCAGGCGGCCCGCCACACGAAGCTGGTCGGTCCAACGCATCGCTGTGCCCTATCGGGGTTCGGGAGGGTCGGGGGCCACGGGCGTGGGCGCCGCCGAGGGCAGCGCCACCCAGTCGACCGGGCTGAGCCCTGCGATGCGCCAGCCCGTGTCAGCGGGAATCACCCAGAAGCGCGCGGTGGCCCGCAGGTGGCGCGGGTGGATGTGTCCGCTGTGTTCCAGGGACCCCCGGGTGCGCCAGTGGGCCTCCAGCTCAACCCCCCGGGACGAGGAGCCGACGATCTCGGTGCGTTCATGGGTGACCTCGTCCAGAATGAGCTTGGCATGAGCATCCTGGCGATCGCGGGCGGCGGATTCAGCCCGGCGGAAGCGCTCGGTCAGGGCCTCACCCACGAATGCCTGGGCCAGGGCCGCGTGGCGCGTCGTCGCGTCGGGTGCCACCGCCAGATCCAGCTGGGCTTGGGCGTGGCGCGCTTCGAAGTCCGCGATCAGCGCAGCGCCCCCCGCCGCACCCGTCGGGTGTCCGGGGCCGCAGGACGCGACCAGCAGCAGGCAGGGGGCGAAGGGCGCGCGGTGCATACAGGCTCGGCAGAAGGGCGGAAGCAACAAGGTAGCCCGGCCGCTTGCCCACGCCCGAGCGGGCTACAGGAGGGCTGGTCCCCTCACCCGGAGACTGCATGTCCCTGCAACCCCCAGCCCAAGGGCGCCCCTGGCGAATCGCCGTGGTCGGCTCGGGCCCTTCGGGCTTCTACGCCGTCCAGGCCCTGCATCGCCTGCGGGACTTCCCGGTCCAGGTCGATCTCTTCGACCGCCTGCCCACCCCCTTTGGGCTGGTGCGCGGCGGGGTGGCGCCCGACCACCAGAATATCAAGGCCGTCACCCGCTCCTATGACCGCCAGGCCGCACGCACCGAGGGGCTGCGCTTCTTTGGCAATGTGCAGGTGGGCCGCGATCTCAGCGTGGCCGATCTGGAGTCCCTCTATGACGCCACCATCTGGGCCAATGGCCACGAAGGTGCGCGCACGCTGGGCATTCCCGGAGAGGACCTGGACGGTGTGGCCTCGGCCGCGCACTTCGTCTTCTGGTACAACGGCCACCCGGATCACGTCGATCGCAGCTACCCCCTTGGCCGTGCACAAAAGGCTGTGGTGGTGGGCAATGGCAACGTGGCCATCGACGTGGCCCGGATCCTCAGCCAGGACCCCGAGCGCCTGGCCCTCACCGACATCGCGCAGCATGCCCTGGACCAGCTCCGCGGCAGCGCGGTGCGGTCGGTGGATGTCTTGGGCCGGCGGGGCCCGGAACAGGCCTCCTTCACCCCCACCGAGCTGGCCGAGCTGGCCGAGCTGCCCTGCCTGGACCTGCGGGTGGGCGCCGATGGCGTGGCCGAGGCCCACCCCGACGAAGCCGACGCGGCGGTGCGCAAGAACATCGAGCTGCTCAGCCGCCAGGCCAGCCGGGAGCCCCTGGATCGCCCGCGATCCATCCGGCTGCGCTTCTTTGTGTCGCCGATCGCCTTTGTCGGGGACGATCAGGGGCGGCTGCGGGCGGTGCGCCTGGCGCGCAACGCGCTGGTGGCGCGTGGGGGGCGCCTGTCCGCCCAGCCCACCGGCGAGGTGTGGGAGGAGCCCTGCCAGCTGGCCTTGACGGCCATCGGCTACCGGGGCCTGCAGATCCCAGGCATGCCCTTTGACCCGCAGCTGGGGCGCATGCCCAGCGAGGCGGGCCGGGTCTTGGCGGCGCCGGGGGCCGCCGCTCCCGGCCACTATGTGGTGGGGTGGGCCCGGCGGGGCCCACCGGCGTGGTGGGCACCAGCAAGCCCGACGCCGAAGACACGGTGGCCCGCCTGTGGGAGGACCACCTGGGGCGGAGCCGCCCCTGCGCCCCGACACCGATGTGGCCGCGCTCCTGGACGCCCGCGGCGTGCGCGCGGTCAGCTTCGACGAGTGGCGCCGCATCGACGCCGCCGAGCAGCTGGCCGGCAAGCTGCAGGGCCGGGTGCGCGTGAAGCTGACCTCGGTGGCCGAGATGCTCGATCTGCTGGCGACAGAGCCCGGGGCCGATCAGCGCG
This sequence comes from Deltaproteobacteria bacterium, assembly GCA_018401435.1. Lineage (GTDB taxonomy): Bacteria > Myxococcota_A > UBA796 > UBA796 > UBA2385 > M30B51. The sequence continues at coordinate 48,247 of JAGYJW010000042.1, forward strand.
AGACGGCCGCCACGCCCCCGCTCCCATAAAGGCTGGACACCTTCTCCCCCCGATAGGCGATGTAGCCGGGGCTGTCGAAGTCCCCCCAATTGCCCACCACCACCTCCATGGCCACCTCGAAGGCGCCGGGTTCCCCCGATAGCTCCACGAAGCGGGGGGTGAGGTGCACATTGAGCTGGCCGTCGATGGTGCGCACCGCATCCACGACGCCGCCGTCGGTCACCAGCAGGTTGCCATTGGCCAGCACGTCCACATCGCCGGCTGCGGGCACATAATAGGGGCTGATGCCCCGCCACTCCCAGACCTGGGTGAGGGTGCGGGCCTCCCAATCCACGGCGAATTCCACGATGCGGGTATTGGGCAGGGACTCCCCGGGGCGGTTCGCGCCATTGTCGTAGAGCAGCAGGTGCCCGTCTTGGCGCAGCTTTGGGCTGTGTTGGGCCGAGAACCAGCGCCCCGACGTCAGGGTGAAGTCGCCCTCGTGGCCAAGCCGATTCAGCAGCGCGCCGCTGTCCCGGTCAATCTGCAGGATCCAGTCCTGGTTGCGCAGGCTCACCAGCCAGGTGCGGCCCTCATCCAACCGCAGCAAGGCGTTGCCGTGGCTGAGATCCTTGGGGTCGGGGCCGGGCCCATAGGGATCGATCTGCCAAAAAGGCAGGTCGAAATCTGGCAAGGTGCGAAGCGGGTCCAGCAGGTCAAAGAGGTGGACCTGTCGGTGGATCGCGCCCGACCAGTCCGTCTCGACCAGGACATCGGCCACCACATTGTGGCTGCGCGTGCCCCCCGCGCCATCGTCATAGCCGTCGATGCTGCGCATCTCGCTGCTGAGCAGCAGCAGCCGCGTCTCGGCGCTGTCGTCCGGATTCTGGAAGGCGAGGTAGTCGTGGTGCACCGTGTCCATGCCGTGCTCGCGCACGGGCAGCCGGTGCACCACCCGGCCCAGGGGGTCCACGGCGACGGCGTTGTCGACCAGCTCGGTCAGCAGCAGGGTGCCGTCGGCCTGCACATCGAAGGTGGAGGAGATCTGGGTGGAGATGAGCCAGCAGACCTCGCCTTCCTCGTCAAAACCAAGGACATAGCCCCAGTCTGGGATGGGGCCGCCGATCCACTTCGACAGGGGCACCAGCACGAAGCCGGGCTGGATGCGGTCGGGAAGCAGGGCGCGCACGTCGATGGGGGGCAGGTCCGCGGGCAGGCTGCCGGTGCGCACCTCGGCCGAGCCGCTGGTTGTGCGCCCATCGTCCAGGCTGACCTGCAGGTCCAGGGCGTAGTCGCGGTCGGCGCGCAGACCCAAGAAGGGCACCGTGACGGGGCTGGGGCCGATGGCAAAGGGGGGCATGTCCCGGGTGGGGGCGCCCTCGCTGCTGGCCTGCAGCGTGGCCGTGCCCGGCACTTCGGCCGCCAGGGTGATCCAGACCACCAGGGGGCGGTCGGGATCCCGCGCCACGCTGAATTCGGTGAGCGCCTCGCCCAACACCGGCTCCTCCCAGCCGCTGTCGGTGGCGCCGTCGGTGGCGCCGTCGGGCGGGCCCAGGGGGTTGGCCTTGCCCGACGCGGAGCAGGCCACAAGGCAGGCGCAGGCCAGCAGGGACGAGAGGAGCGGGCGCATGGTCTGGCCGGTGGAGATGGGGGCCTAGCTTAGCACCCGCCCAGGGCGCTCGGGGGAGCGGGCAGATGGCCCGCGTCGCCTTATGATGGCGGCATGATCGTCCTCGGCCTCGCAGACAACCACGACAGCGGCGCAGCCGTCGTCATCGACGGGCGGCTGGTCTCTGCCGTCAACCAGGAGCGGGTGGACCGGGTCAAGCTGTCCGGCGCCTTTCCGTGGGGGGCCATGGACAGCGCCTTGGCCGTCGCCGGGGTCAAAGAGCGCGAGGTGGACCGCATCGTGGTGGGCAGCGGCTTCACCCCCTCGACCGCCTTGCGGGCCCTGCCCGGCCTGCACCATGGCGCGCGGGCGGGCGGCCAGTTCTCGCCGCTGCTGCACGCCTATATCGTCTACCAGTCCATTCTCCGCAAGACGGGGCTGCATGCCATCGAGGTGGACGCCAGCCAGGCCCTGCTGGAGAAGCGGCTGCTGTCCAAGCGTCCCTTCAGCCGCGCCACCGTGCGCATGATGGACCACCACGACGCCCACGCCCACGCCGCCTACCGCACCCAGCCCCGGGATCGCTGCCTGGTGCTGACGGTGGACGCCATGGGCGATGGCACGACGGCCACGGCATCGCTGGCAGACAACGGGCAATTGGACCGGCTGTGGCGGCAGTCGGGGCTGGCCAGCATCGGCACCTTCTACAGCCGCATCACGGAGCTGCTGGGCTTCAAGCCGGTCCGTCACGAGGGCAAGGTCACCGGCCTCGCGGCCTATGCCACCCCTCCCCCGGCGCTGCTGCGGCAGCTGCGGCGGCGCATGGCCTTTGAGGGTCCGGGCTTCTCCCGGGTGCCCATCAGCCCGCCGGATCGCGCCGACGATCTGTACTGGCGCGACATCCTGCGCCACAGCCGCGAGGAGGTCGCCGCCGCAGCCCAGCAGGTGCTGGAAGAGGCCGTGACCGCATTCGTGACCTTCTGGGTGGATCGCACGGGCTGCCGGGATGTCGCGGTCGCCGGCGGCGTCTTCGCCAATGTGAAGCTCAACCAGCGCATCCACGAGCTGGCCGATGTGGACAGCCTGTGGGTGGTGCCCCATATGGGCGATGGCGGCCTCGCGGTGGGTGCGGCCCTGGCCCAGGCCGGCACCGCCCCCCACCGGCTGGCCGACGCCTTCTTGGGTGCGGAATTCCCCCGGTCCGACCTGCACAAGGCCCTCAAGCGAGGAGACTTGCAGATCGGGGATTTCGACGCCTTGCCCCCGGTGGGCGGCGTGGCCGCCGATGTGGAGCGCGCTGCGGGCATTCTCGCCGAAAGAGGCGTCGTGGCGCGTTTTCAAGGGCGTATGGAGTGGGGGCCCCGCGCCTTGGGCAACCGCAGCGTGCTGGCCCGGCCCGACGACCCCGCCATCAACGACTGGCTCAATGCCAAGCTCTCCCGCAGCGAATTCATGCCCTTTGCGCCCATGGTGCGGGCCGAAGACGCGCCGCGCTGGTTCTCGAATTTCGACGCCGCCGCCGACGCCGCCCGCTTCATGACCGCTTGCTTCGGCTGCGACGCCGACTTCCGGGCCCGCTGCGCTGCGGCGGTGCATGTGGACGGCACGGCGCGCCCCCAGGTGGTGCACGCCGCCGAAAATCCCAGCCTGCACGCCTTGCTCACCCGGGTGGGCGAGCTGACCGGCACGCCGGTGCTGGTCAACACCTCCTTCAACCTGCACGAGGAGCCCATCGTGCACACCCCCAGCGACGCCGTGCGGGCCTTTGTCCAGGCCGGTCTGGACGCGCTGTGGATGGGCCCCTTTGTGGCCACCGCTGGCTGAGAGGGCAGCGGCTCAGCCCCAGGCCCCAGGGGGGCGCGGCTCGGCCAGGGCCAGGCGCAGCATGCGCAGATAGCGGGGCCTGGGCACGGCTTCGGCGCCCATGCGGGCGAGGTGCGGGGTCATCGCCTGGCAGTCCACAAAGTGGTATCCCTCTGCGAAGATGCGGTCGCAGAGCAGCTTCAGGGCCAGCTTGCTGGTGTCTGGCTGGCGGTGGAACATGCTCTCGCCAAAGAAGGCCGCGCCCAGGGCCAGGCCGTAGAGACCCCCCACCAGGTCCTCCCCCGACCACACCTCCACCGAGTGTGCATGGCCGCGGCGCCACAGCCCGCCCCAGGCCGCCTCCAGGTTGGGGGTGATCCAGGTGCCGGATTGGCGGGGCCGGGGCTGCACAGGCGGCCATCACCTCGGGAAAGGCCCGGTCGAAGCTGAAGGAGAAGCCGCCGTTGCGCATGCGCTTGTCCAGGCTGCGGCCGACCTTGAGGGCGCCGGGCAGCAGCAAGGCGCGGGGATTCGGGCTGCACCAGGGGATGGGATCGCTGCCGGTCCACGGGAAGAAGCCGTTGGCATAGGCCGCCAGGATGCCCTCCTCGCTGATGCGTCCACCCACGAAGAGCAGGCCCGTCGGGTCGTTGGGGTCTGGCGCCACCGGAATCAGGCCGGCGAGAGGATGTCGGGCCAGGGGGCCCTCCTGGGCGGGAGGTAGGGGGGGGGCGACCGGCCGACCGGCGGCTGCACCCTTCGACGATTCAAGGATAGACAGCATACGGGCGGGGCCCGATCCTGCCGATAGGCCAGCGAGGAGTCCCGACGATGCAGACCTCACCCGCCCGTTGCTTCCTGACCATTCTTGCAGCACTCGGCCTCAGCGCCTGCGGCCTGGGCGCGGACACCGGGGTCCCCGCGGACGCGGCCGACGGCGCCGATGGCAGCGATGGCGCGGATGGCGGTGACGGCGATGACGGCAGCGCCCTGGTCTACACCGAACACTGCGGGGTCGTCTCGTCAGACGAGACCTGGCGCCAGGACGACAACCCCCACCTGATCGCCTGCAGCCTGCAGGTGGATGGCGGCCACCTCACCATCGAGGCGGGGGTCGAGATCTATGTGCGCGAAGGCTTCGGGCTCACCGTGGGCGAGCTGGGCCAGGCCTCCCGTCTCAGCATCGACGGCACCCCCTCCAACCCGGTGCGCTTCCGCCCCGAGGCCGACGACGGCCTCCCTGGGTCCTGGCTGGGCATCCGCCTGGCCGAAGACACGGCAGAGGCGAGCATTCACAACACGGTGCTGGTCAATGGCGGAAAGACCACCAACGGCGCCTTGTCCATGGTGCTGGTGGGCGATGTCACCGTCGATGTGCAGGGCCTCGAGGTGCAGGGCTCGGCGGGCTGCGGCGTCGAGCTTCGCAGCGGCGCCGGGCTGGCAGAAGGCAGCCGCGACATCCATGTGGCCGACACCCTCGGGCCGCCGGCCTGCGCCCGGGCCTCCAACGCCCACACCTTGCCCGGGCTGGACCTCGGCAGCAGCTATGCCAGCGAGGCCGAGCCCTATATCGAGATCTCGGGCGGAGAACTCGAGACCTCGGTGACCTGGGAGAACCTGGGCCTGCCCTATGGCGTGCGCGACACCTTCGTGGTGGGGCGCCCCCTCGACCCGGCCGTGCTCACCATCGGCCCCGGCACCACGGTCGCCTTTGACCAGAACCAGGGCCTGGAGCTTTCCACCGATGGCGACGCCTCGGGGCTCATCGCGCTGGGCGAAGAGGGCAACCCGGTCACCTTCACCGGCCTGGGCTCCCAGGAGCCGGGGAGCTGGGTGGGCATCATCGCGCGCCGCGGCACCGACCCTGCGCAGTTCATCCTGCGTCACACCCGGGTGGAATATGCCGGCAGTCGGAACAGCAGCATCCTGATCGAGGATACGGAGCTGCTGGCCGACCATCTCACCGTCTTCGGCTCCTATAGCAACGGCCTGCTGTTCAACCGCACCGGCGCCTTCCGTCGGGACAGCCTGGTGGTGCAGTCCATGGGGCACAACGGCGCCCCCTTGACGGTGGACGCCCGGGCCGTGGCCAGCATCCCCAGCGAGGGTCTGCTGCTGGACAGCGAAGACGACACCTACGACCTCATCTACGTCACGGGCAACAGCGCCGTGCGCAGCAGCGGCACCTGGAAGAACCTGGGCATGCGCTACTTCATCACGGGTGAGGTCGATGTCTCGGGCTCCTCGGATGCGCCGGCCATCCTCACCATCGAGAGCGGCACCGAGCTGCTCTTCGCCGACAACGGCGACAAGCTCAGCATCGGCCAGGAGGGCGCCGCCGGGCTGATCCTGGGCGGTATGGACTGCGCCACCACCACGGCGGATCCCGTCGTGCTGCGGGGCGGCCGCAGCAGCGCCGCGGGGGCCTGGAATGGCCTGCACCTCTTCTACGACTATGACGACGCCGCGTCTTGCCTTGGCAATTTCGTCGTGGACGGGTCGGGCGGAGCCGGCGCCGTGCGCCTGACCGGCAGCCCCTCCCAGCCCCAGGTCGCGACCCTCACCCGGGCCACCCTGCGCAACCTGCCCGACAGCACCTGCCCGGCTTGGGCCAACAACAACGGCACCTTCACCATCGTGGACAGCGAGACCGACCACACGCTGGGCTGGAATCCCACCGGCAGCTGCGCGGTGCCCGAACTCTGAGCGCCCCGCGCGGTGGGCTGGCAGCGGGATCTGAGGCACGATCTCGGCGGCTACGGTAGAATGGGGCGTCCCCTGCTCGGTTCGTCCATGCCCCGCCTGCGCCGGTCCCGCCCCTCCGCCCTGTTGTGTGGGCTCCTGCTCGCCCTCAGCCCGGCCGCCCTGGCCGAGGACCTGATCCTCGACGTGGGCGAGAAGATCGACCTGCTGACCAGTGACGGTCTGGCCCTCAGCGGCAACTGGGCCCGCGTCTATCCAAATAGCGCCGATGACGGCTGGACCCTCTTCGTCACCGGTGGAAACACCTACAACATCATGGAGATGACCGCGGATTTCCAGGTGACGACGCCCAAGATCCGCCTGGTCAACGACTGGCCGGAACGCCTGGTCGACCACATGATTCAGCGCTGCCCCGACGGCACCTGGTTCCATGTCGCGTCGGCCAACATCACGGTGCCCAACGACAGCGCCTACCTCTTTCGCTACGACGCCGACTTCAACATCCTGTGCAGCGCGACCATCGCCGAGTCCGACCCCGAGTACCGCTACAACGACGCCCCGCTGGTCTGCACCGGCGGCGCCACCGCGGACAACCCCATGGACGGCACGGCCTCGCACACCGAGGGCGAGGTCTTTCAGACCCCCTTCTTGTTCTTCGACCAGGACTGCAACCTCAGCCACTCCGAGCTGCACCCCACCTTTCCGCCGGTGTCGGGGGCCAGCATCATCTATGACGAGGATGGCGGCTACTTCTGGGAGATTCGCACCTCACCCGACGACTTCACCCTGCTCTGGCAGCTCTACCGGGACTGGATGATCCCCGTCGATCGCAGCCAGGTGGTGGACACGGTCGTGCCCGACGACCACACCACCCAGTGGCCCCAGGCCGCGCTGCGCATCGGGGACTACTACCTCGTGGCCCACCTCGCCCGGGCGCCAGGCATCATCTACAATTCCGACAAGGGCGACGTGTGGGTGCAGGTCTTCGACCGCAACCTCAACGTGCTGCAGTCGCTCCAGCTCACCGAGTACGGGGATGGGGAGGGCGCCCAGCGGCCCTGGATGACCTGGCGCGACGACACCCTGGTGGTGGTCTTTGACGAGACCCTGCAGCCCCGCCTGGTGCCCCTCACCCTCAACACCGCGCTCATCGGCGGCGGCGACGACGGGGGCACGGATGGCACCGACGGCACGGACGGCACCGATGGTACGGACGGCACCGATGGTACGGATGGCACGGATGGCACGGATGGCGCCGATGGCGGCACGGGCGATGGCGGCGACGGCGGAGACGGGACGGTAGACACCGGGCCCGGCGACGACGGCGGCAAGACCACGCCCCCGGTTGAAGACAAGGGCTGCGGCGGCGGCTGCGCCAGCTCGGGCGCACCGGCGGGCACGGCTGCCCTCGGCCTGCTGGGCCTGGCCGGCCTGCTTTGGCGCCGGCGGCGCCCGGCCTGACTCAGTCGCTGTCGGCCACCGCCCGATCCTCGTCGGGCAAGGCCCACAAGCTGCCAAAGGCCCGCCAGAGCTGGCCGGTCAGGGTCGGGCCGCTGTCGCGGCGGCTGCGGGCGCGCAGGTAGTCGTTGAGGCTGTTGCCGGCCTCGTCGCGCCGATCGTCGGGGCGCTTGAGGTTCATATTGATGCGGGTGACGCCGCTGCTGCCCTTGTGCACCATGACAATGGTGCCGTCGGCGCCGACGCTCTCGACCACGGCCACATGGGTCAGCTCGTCGTCGCGCCGACCGTTGCCATTGCGGTCATAGGTGTCGTCGAAGAAGGCCACATCGCCCACCTGGGGCAGCTTGTGGCTGTGCAGCAGGCCGCGGTCCGAGGCCAGCTCGTAGAGGTCCTTGCTGGATCCCGACAGCGTTGTGCCGGCGCGGGCATAGGCGGCCTCCACCATGCCCGAGCAGTCGTTGCGGTAGACCTCGCCAAGGGCCGTCAGGCGGCTCTGCCCCACCAGGTCGGCGGCCCACGCGTGGTCGTCGAGCACCTTGGTGTCGGGGACCTGAGCCACGGGCTCGGGGGCCGACTCGTCACAGGCCGTCAGCGCGAGTGGAAGCGGAAGCAGGAAGGCCAAAGCGCGGGCGTGGCGGTACATGGGTCGCTCCCCGGTGGATAGGTCTGGAGGCGGGCCTGGGTGATTTCAGCGCGCCACGCACAAGCAGGATACCACGGAACAACCGGCAGCCCGCGCTGTTCTCCGCCGATCGGGGCCCACGCCTCCTCGAATTGGGTAATCGTTTCTGGGTGCTCCCAGTATAGCGGCGCAGCCAGCAATCTCGGGGAGGGTGCCTGCCCGCCCTGAAGGCGCGGTGGGCTCATCGGCGGCGAGGATCCGGGACCCGCGCCCGCACCACGGGCTCGAGCTGGCGCGCGATCGCGGCGTGGGCCGCCGCGTTGTAGTACTCCTGCCGCTCGAACCAGTCGGTGAGGGGGGGCGTGAAGGCGTCGGCCGGGTCGACCACGGGCACCCCCGCTTCGGCCCCCACCGCATCGACGGCGGCGCGGAAGGGCTCCATCTCGGCCAGGCTCCAGACCCCCTCGATGTCGGGATGGATGACCACCTGCTGGAGCAGGACGACCTCGATCTGGGCGCCGCGCAGGCGGGCGACCACCGATCGGAGCGATCGAGAGAAGGTGGGCACCGGCACCTTCACCGTGGGCGGGCGGCCGACCAGGTGCCGGGCCAGGCGCGAGCCCCGCAGCAGCACGAAGCGCACCAGGGCGCTCGACAGCACCAGGTTGACCGCCGGGCGATCGGGGTGGAGCACCCAGGCCTCGGGGATGCCCGCATAGAGCGCCTCGTTGAAGCCGCCGTGGCCCAGCACGACCAGGGCAGGCCGCGCGGCCACGATGGCGTCGAGCTGCCCGCGCTCGACGAAGAGGATGGTGGAGCCCGGCACCGCGAGGTTCCACACCTCCACCGGCAGCCCCGCGCGGCCCAGGCCCGCGGCGAGCTGCTCGGGCCAGGCGAGGCCCCAGGGGACATCCTGCGCGAAGAGGTGGCCGGCGCCGGTCGCGATGACGCGCGGGCGCGTGGGGTCGGGGGGGGCGTCCAGGCGAAAGCGCCCC
>JAGYJW010000043.1 GCA_018401435.1 Deltaproteobacteria bacterium
CCTTTCTGGAGGGCGTGCCCTGCAGCATCCACGGGGTCGTCTTCGACGATGCCGTGCTCGCTTTGCGCCCCATGGAGATGGTGGTGCTGCGAGGCGCCGAGGGCCAGCTGCGCTACTCCCGGGCGGCCAGCTTCTGGGACCCCTCGGCCGAGGACCGCGCGGCCATGCGCGAGGTGGCCCGCAAGGTCGGACGGCACCTGCGCCAGACGGTGGGCTACCGCGGCGTCTTCACCGTGGATGGCATCCTCACGGTGGACGGCTTCCGCCCCACCGAGCTCAACCCCCGCTATGGCGCCGCTTTGGCCGTGATGCTGCGGCGCGCACCCGAATTGCACCCCTACCTGCTGCATTGTTGTATCGCCGATGGCCTGGACCTCGACCTGGATCCCGCCGCCCTGGAGGCCCTGATCCTGGAGCTGGCCGATCGCGATCGGTCGGGGGGCGGCATGGCCGGAATCGCGCGCAGGGTCACCGAAGAGCAGCACGCTGACTTCGTTCTGGACGAGGGTAGCTGGCGGCTGGCCACCGATGGTGAGCCCGCGCAGGCCATCGCGCGGCTGGGTCCAGCCCCCTTTGGCGGCATGGTCTTTGTCGAGCTGGTGCCCGAAGCCACGCCGGAGGGGCCCCCGGCGGCCCCGCGCATCGGTCCGACGGGTCTGCGTGAGCGCGCCGCGGTTGAGTTCTACAACCGCGTGAGCAATGGGTAGACCTTGATCATCGGTGATTTGAGCCATCACCTCTCCCGAGGGAAGGGTCTCGACCGACAGGCGTCGCGCGCCCGGCCCCGCAGCTTCGACCAGGCGCACCTGGGCCGCCGAACGGCCGGACTGCTCGCCCGGCCCCCGCGCCCACAGCTCGATCGGGCCGCCGGCCAGACCCGCCGGAATCACTGGCACGGCAAGCTCGCCCACCACCGCACCCCGAGCGTCCGCCTGCAGCGTGATCGGGCTGCCATCCACCCCCCGGGCCTTCAGCCAGAGCGTCCAGGTGCCCGCCACTGGCTGTCCCGCTTTGCGCCCCACCAGGCGGAAGCCCAGGCGGTCGCCCGAGGCCACCGCCGGCCGGTCCAGATCCACCACCCGCTCCAAGGCGTCCTCTGCCTCGGCCACCGACCAGCTGAGATCGACCAGCGAGGGCCCGCCTGTGCCCAGGGCCAGCACCCGGGCCTGGCCCTCGGGCACCTTCAAGCGCGCCACCCCGCCGCGGTCCGCCTTCACCTCGATCACCCGGTCGCCGGCGGCCACCAGCACCCGGGCGCCGGGGTCGGGGCGATCTCCATCCAACACGCCCACGACCAGATCCTCCCCCACCCCGCGGGCGATCACCCGGCCGTTGCCCGAGCGCAGCACCACCTGGGCCTGTTCGCCGGGCGTGGCCGCCGTGAGCGCGTAGAGCCCCGGCGCGGGCAGCTTCACCGGTAGCTCCACCACGCGGTCCACTCCGGGCTGACCAGGGTCCAGGCGGGCGGTCCACTCGCGGTCGGGGGCGATGACCGCGACATCGAGATCGGGCAGGTCCCAGGCGGTCCCGCCCGACCGCAGCAGGGCCTCGGGGTCGATGCGGTGCAGGCGCAGCGTGAGCTCGTCGATATTGCGAAGATGAAGCTGTACTGCCGACTCACGCCGTGAGCCAACCGCGCCCGACACCAAGGCCGAATCGGGGCCGGGTGGGGTGCCCGCCTCCAGGGACAGGCTGGGGAGCTGGCGCAGGACCAGCTCATTGCGGGCGGCCTCGGCCTGGGGGCCGGCGCCGCGTCCCAGGCCCTGCAGCCAGGCCAGGGCGGCCTCTCCGCCGTCCGCTGCGGCCCGCAAGGCGAAGAGGGAGGCCACGCTATCCGCCACCGCCTCGCCCCGGGCGGCCAGGGCCTCGAAGCGCTGCCGTGCGCCCGCGTTGTCGCCGGCCTGCCGGGTGGCCTCCGCCGCCTCCCAAGCCACCCGGGACCGCTGGGCGGCGCCGGGGTGCTCCGGCCAGGTAGGCGTCGTAGCGGCCGCTGGGCGTCACGGCGGGGTCTCCGGCCCGCAAAGGGCCGCGCGGGGGGGCAGCCAGGGCGGCCTCCAGCAGCGCGCTCTCGGCCTGCGCTCGCAGGGGGCTGGCGGGGAAGCGACGCACCAGCTCCTTCAGGCGCAGGACGGCGGCATCGGCGCCGAGCACGGGATCATCGGCGAGGCTGCGCTCCAGGCGGCCCAGGGTGAACAAGGCCCAGGCCGCGGCCTCGTCGTCGCCGGCCGCCAGGACCGCCAGGGGACCAAGCGCCCGCCCCGACTGCCCCGCGGCCTGAAGGCGCTCGGCGAGCTGCCGCTGCAGCGGCCGATCCGCAGGACGCAAGGCGGCGGCCACCTCCAGGGCGTCCAGGCCTGCCTGCAGGTCGATGGCGAGGGCACACTCGGCCCGGGCGCGGGCCAGCTCGCCCGGATCCACTCCGGCGGGAACGCGGGCCAGCAGCTCCAGACCGCGCGCTCCCCCCACCAGGCGGGCGGCCACCAGACGCGCGTCCACCTCTACCGCCGGGTCCAGATCCTCGGCCAGCAGGCGTTCTTGGAGCACAGCCGCCACCGCATCGCCCAGGCCACCGCCGGGGTGTCCGGGGCGGGCGCGGCTGTCCAGCTCGCGAAGACCCGCCTCCAAGGCGAGGTTCAGGCGCCTCTCGGGCGGCAGGGTGAGGCCCAGGGCCAGCCTGTAGAGGGCCAGCTCGCGGGCGCGGGCGTCGGGGGGCTGGTCCCCATCGGGGGCCTCGGCCGCCCGCAGCTTGGCGATCAGCAGACCCAGGCGATCGGCAACGGCAGCATCCCGGCCCGGTCCCAGGCGGTCACCGCCCACCTCGGCATAGAGCGCAGCGGCGAGATCGAGCTCCCCCAAGGCGACGTGGGCGTCGGCCCGATCGAAGGCCGCCCGGGGACCGCAATCGGCGTCTTGGGGAACCTGGGCGAGCACCGCGATCGCGCCGCGCAGATCGCCCGCGCGGCGCAGGGCCGGACCCAGCACGCAGCGCAAGGCGGCGGCTTGAGCCGGATCCTGCGTCTCGGCGATCTTGCGCTGCAAACGCCGAACTGCGGCCTGTGCTCGGCCGGCGGCGAGATCGGCCAGAACGGCATCCCCCGCGACTTCGGCGGGGTGCTCGGCGTTGGCGGCCGAAGCCGGCAGGGACAGGGCGAGGGTCAGCAGCAGCAGCGGCATGGGCACTCCCGAGCACTCACCGACCCTATTCCCCGCGAAGGGTTCCCGCGCCGCGTGCCGCCTATGTGGCGCTCCGGTGCCATCTGGCCGCGGGAGGCCCAGGACCGGCTACATGGCGCGAAAGTGTGACCGGAGCACCCGTGAAGATCGACGAAGACGACGCCCAGCCCGATGGATTTCTCTCGCTGGGCCTCAACCCCTTGCTGGCAGAGGCCGTGGCCGCCCTGGGCTATGAAGAGCCCACCCCCATCCAGAAGGCCGCCATCCCGGTGCTTCTCGCCGGTCGGGACGTGCTGGGCCAGGCCGCAACCGGCACCGGCAAGACCGCCGCCTTCACCCTGCCCATGCTGCAGCGCCTCGCGGACCAGCCCGCCCGCCGCGCGCCCCGCGCCCTGATCGTCGTCCCCACCCGCGAGCTGGCCTTGCAAGTGGCGCGGGCCGTGCACCAGTACGGCAAGCCCTTTGGCACCCGGGTCGCCCCCATCTATGGCGGCGCCGACTTCGGGCCCCAGCTCAAGTCCCTGACCCGCGGCGTGGACGTGGTCGTGGCCACCCCCGGCCGGGCGATCGACCACCTGCGTCGGGGCACCTTGCGCCTGGACGAGATCTCGATGGTGGTGCTCGACGAGGCCGACGAGATGCTGGACATGGGCTTTCAGGAGGACATCGAGGTCCTGCTGGATGCCGTGCCCGAAGACCGCCAGATCGCGCTCTTTTCGGCCACCTTTCCCGACCGGCTGCAGGCCATCGCCAAGAAGACGATGCGTGACCCCCAGCAGATCACCGTCGCCCGCAAGGCCGCCACCGAAGACGGCCCCCGGGTGCGCCAGGTGGCCTGCGTGGTGCGCCGCGAAGACAAGGTCGCCGCGCTGATCCGCATCCTCGACCTGGAGGCCCCCGAGGCCGCCATCATCTTCTGCCGCACCCGCGGTGACGTGGACAGCCTGGCCGACACCCTGGCCGCCCGCGGCTACCGGGTGGAGGCCCTGCACGGCGGCTTCTCCCAGAGCCTGCGCGAGCGGGTGCTGGGCCGCCTGCGCGGGGGCGCCAACGACCTGCTCATCGCCACCGACGTGGCGGCCCGGGGCATCGATGTCGCCCACCTGACCCACGTCTTCAACTATGACCTCCCCGGCTCGGCCGAACAATATGTGCACCGCATCGGGCGCACCGGTCGGGCCGGACGGTCGGGCATGGCGGTCTCGCTGATCACCCGCCGCGAACGCCGCTTCCTCTTCCAGATCTCGGACCACACCGGCACGCCCATCACCCTCCTGCCGGTGCCCCAGGTGGCCGATCTGCGGGAGCGCCAGCTGCAGCGGGTGCTGGACCAGACCAAGGAGACGCTGGACAACGGCGATCTCGAGCCCTGGATGGAGACCGCCCAGGCCCTGCTGTTGGACGAGGAGCCCGAGCGCATCGTGGCCGCCCTGCTGCGCATGCAGCATGAGCAGACCGCCCCCGACCTGGACGCGAGCGACGACAAGGACCTCAACGCCGGCGGCACCGACCGGGGCTTTGCGCGCCAGGACCACGGCGGCCCCCGCGGCAATGACGGCCACCGGCAGTTCGGCGGCCCCGCAGCGGCCACGACGGCCCCCGCGGCCACGATCAGCCCCCCCGCGGCAACGACGGCCCGCCCCGCGGCGACGCCCGCCCCGCGGCAACGACGGCCCGCCCCGCGGCAACGACGGCCCCGCCCGGCGGCCCACCCCCGCGACCCCAACATCCAGTGGGCCCGCCTGGGTTCGGCATCGGCCGCGAGGCCAATGTGCGGCCGGGCGACCTGGTGGGCGCCATCACCGGCGAGACCGACCTTCGCGGCCCCGATATCGGCGCCATCCGCGTGCTGGGGCGCTTCAGCCTGGTGGACGTGAGGGCGGACGCCGCGGGCCATGTCATGGATCGCATGCGTGGCGCGATCATCCGCGGCCGCCCGGTCAAGATCCGCGAAGATCGCGACTTCTGATCGGGTTGCCGCGCTGCCGCGAAGGGCTCAGCCCCACAGCGCCAGCAGCGCGGCCAGCAGCATCACCGTATAGGTGAGGGCTGTGCCCAGAAAGCGACCTTTGGACGTGCCGCTTCGCCGGCTCAGGCCATAGGCGTGCCCCAGCCGGGCCAGCAGCAGCGCCAGGCCCAGAGCGCCGATCCACGGCTCACTCACGCCGCGAAGCTCGGCCACCAGCAAGGCCAGCAGGGTGAGGGGCACCCACTCCGCAAAGTTGGCGTGAACCCGCACCGCGCGGATCATGGCGGGCTGCGCTCCGTCCCCCAGGCCGATGCGCAGCTTCCAGCGCAGCCGCACCACATTCATGCCGAGCAGGAAGGCCAGCAGGGCCTGGGTCGCCACGGTCCAGGCCAGGGCGTCGCTGAGGGGGGTCATGGCCGCGCTCCAATCCGAGGGCAGGGCAGCCTATCCGGCCGCCGCCTTGCGACCCGCCGCCCGGCGCGGCATCTTGCCGGCGACCCCGAGGCCCCGTGCCCGAAGCCATCCCGCCCCCACCGCCGCAGCCCACCGAAGACGAGACCCGCCAGGCGGTGCGCTTTGTCTATGGGGTTGCTGCGGGCGCGCTGGCCTTCTTCTTGCTGGTGGCCGCCAGCTACGGCCCCCACAACCCACTGGTGGCCTATGGCCGCAATCTGCCGCCCAGCTGGGCCTTGTGGAAGGCCGAGCGCCTGAAGCCCGCCGCCCTGCGCCGCCACGAGGGCGGGCAGATCGCCTGGCTGGTAGGCTCCTCCATTCTTCGCGAGAGCTTCGACGAAGACGGTATCAACGAAGAGCTGGAGCGCCGGGGGTCCCCCTATCGGGTGCGCAAATTCGGCGTCTCTCGGGGGGCGGCTGGCGTGCTGGCGGGCCTGCTCGACGCCCTGCCCATCGAAGAGGGCGACCTCATCGTGCACAACGTCACCCAGGCCAATTTCCACCGGGGCTGGGTGTCTTGGACCGACCTGCCCCCCTACGTGATGATGTACACGGTGCCCGCCTCGGAATTCTGGCATGTGGACGGCTGGACCCTGGCCGACAAGCTGGAGCAGGCCTCGTCCTTGCCCTTTGGCTACTGGCAGTGGCACGAGGAGGTCATGGCCGGCGCCACCGATGTGCTGGAAGACACGATCTGGTGGTGGAAGCGCCCCAAGAAGACCGGGCCCCGCCACAACCTCCGCTTCCGCACCCTGGAGACCCGCCGGGGCTACCTCAACAAGAAGCGCGACGCGGGGCCCGAAGACATCATCTACCTGCCGCCGGACTGCTGCGACTACAGCGACGCGCAGTTCAATATGCGCGGGGTGCGCCGCATGGAGGCCAAGGCCGCGGCAGTGGGCGCCACCCTGGCCCTGGTGCACCTGCCGCCCCGCCAGGAGTACGAGGCCCGCTTCGTGCATCGGGACGCAGCGCCGGCCTGGCTGGACTGGCGGGCTCGGACCACAAACCTGAGCTACGCCCCCCGTCCGCCCGACGAGGACTTCTACGACTTCAAGCACCCCAACTACCGGGGGCGCGCGCTGTTGTCGGCCTGGCTGGTGGACTGGCTGGAGGACGGGCGGCCCAAAGGCAGCCCCGCCAGCCTCAGCTGGCCCATTCCGGACTACAATCTTCCCGGTGTGCCCGTCCCCCCGGGTGCAGGGACCGGCAAGACGGGCGACCGCGCCGAAGACGACGACGAGGAGCAGAGCCCATGACCCACCCCACCGCGCCCGACCTCGCGGGCAGCCTGTTGTCGCCCTGTGAGGCCCTGTCCCGCCGCGATCAGCTGGGTCTGAACGACCTGCGCGCCCTGGTCGAGGGCATCGACCTGAGCCCGGCGGAGCGCGCCCTGCTCGCCTTGCCCGACCCCGACCGCCCCTACGGCCGCCGCGTGATCCTCGCCACCCCCATGCTGGAGGTGATGGTGGCCACCTGGACCCGCGGGCAGCCCTGCGCCCCCCACGACCACGGCGGGGCGGTGGGCGCCGTCAAGGTGCTGCAGGGCCGGGCCCACCACCAGGTCTGGGGCATTGAAGGCGATGATCTGGCCGAACGACGCAGCCACGCCGTCCTGCCCGGGGACGTGCTCGCCTGTGGGCCGGACCTCATTCACTCCATGGCCGACGACGGGGCCGATCAGCCCCTGATGACGCTGCACGTCTACACCGCCAGCATCGACCACATGGTGGTCTACGAGCCCGAGGCCCGCCGCACCCATGTGGTGGAGGGCAGCTGCGGCGCCTGGGTGCCCCACGACCAGCCCGGCCTCATCCGCTTCAGCCGGGACGGCACCCTGCGTCGGGCGGCCCTGTTGCCGGCCTGATCGGCCTCCCCATCCAGGCGACGGCCCTGCAACAATCCGGCGCTTCGGGTGGCGGGTGCGCCGGCTGCGGCGCTACCCATGCGGCGAGTGCACGCCGCCCGTCCTCCTGGGAGTTCCCATGCGCCTGTCGACGCCCGCCCGCCTGGTCCCCCTCGCCCTGGTCTTCGCCGCCGCTTGCAGCGACTACCAGATCTCGGGCAAGGGCGAGGACAACCCCGGGAACGAAGACGACGACCCCATCTTCGGCGATGATGGCAGCGCAGATACCGACCCGCAGGACAGCGGCGACGCCGGCACCGACACCGGCACCACCGAACCCGCCGCCACCGAGCCCATCTACATCAACGAGGGCGACCGCCTGTGGTCCTGGGACCCCGAAGGCGAGCTGGTCGAGATCGGCGCCTTCACCGATGTCACCGCCATGACCGACATCGCCATCGACCCCGATGGCGCCCTCTGGGGCTGCACCTTTGACAGCCTCTACCGGATCGACCCCCTGACCGCCCAGACCAGCTTCGTGGCCGCGCTGCCCGAGGCCCTGCACGGCCTGACCTTTGTATCGGATGGCCGCATGGTGGGTGCGGGCGCCGGCGTCTGGTTGGTCAATACCAGCACCGGCCGCTTCGAGCGCACCCTGGTCGAGCCCGGCACCTACACCACCTCCGGCGACATCGTGGGCCTGCCCGACGGGCTGCTCTACTGGACGGTGTGGGCCGTGGACCGCGGCGATCCGGACCGCCTGGTGGTGGTGGACCCCGACGGCGGCATGGGCATTCGCGGAGAGACCGAGGTCGATCGGGTCTTTGGCCTGGGCTACGCCTATGGCGACCTCTACGGCTTCACCGACGCGGGCGACTGGGTCGAGATCAACGCCAACCTCGGCGGCCTCACCCGCCAGGGGCCGCTGCCCGGCAATACCGGCTGGTGGGGCGCCACCACCAACCCCGTCCGCTGGTAGGCCCATGACCGACGCCGGGGTCCGCTGCGTTGACGACGCCCAGCAGCCGCACCTGCGCTGGATCGTGCTGGATCGCCCCCAGGCCCGCAACGCCTGGACCGATGAGATGCTACAGGCCTTTGGGGCCGGGCTGGACGCCGCCGACGCCGATGCCAATGTGCGCGTGGTGGCAATCACGGGCGAAGGATCTGCATTTTCGGCCGGTGGCGATCTGAAGGCCATGCGGGATCGCTCGGGCATGTTCCAGGGCGAGGCCATGGAGCTGCGGGGGCGCTACCGACGCGGCATCCAGGCCATCCCTCGCCGCCTCGCCCGCTTCGACAAGCCCGTCATCGCCGCCATCAACGGCCCGGCCATCGGCGCGGGCCTCGATCTCGCCTGCATGGCCGATCTGCGCATCGCCAGCGACCGGGCCTGCTTTGGCTCCACCTTCGTCAAGGTTGGCCTGATCCCCGGCGATGGCGGCGCCGCGCTGCTGGCGCGGGTGATCGGCCTGCCCCGGGCCCTGGACCTGGTGCTCACCGGCCGGATCATCCAGCCCGACGAGGCCCTGTCCATGGGCCTGGTCAACCGGGTGGTGGCCGCCGATGACCTCGAGGGCGCAACCCGCGACCTGGCGACGCTGCTGGCCAACAACCCGCCGATTTCGGTGCAGCTGGCCAAGAGCGCCGTCTACCGCAGCCAAGGGCTAGCCATCGAAGACGCCTTGGAGCTGGCCGCCACCTACCAGGCCCTCAGTCAGCTCACCGAAGACCACCAGGAGGGCGTGGCCGCCTTGCTGGAACGGCGGGATCCGCACTTTCAAGGCCGATGAGCGCGGAGGCCGATCAGGGGGCCGCAGGGGCACCGCAGGTCGCGCCGGCCAGGGAGCGGGCGTGCTGGCTGCGCACCTTTCGGGCGTCGGGCCCAAAGGTGGTGAGGATCACCCGGGTGCCCGCACAATCGAAGGCCAGGCCCACAAAGTGCGTGGTGCCGCCATCGACCGTCCAGATCAAGGCCGGCTGACCGGCCGCCTTGCCGGGCTCGGGGCGGGCCCTGCCTTGCACCGCGCCCTCCAGGGCCTCCTCGACCAGGTCGATCTCGTGCTGGGCCTCGGCTGCGAGGGGAGCGGTCGCGACAGACCAGGACAGCACCTGGTCCACATCGGCGGACTTGAAGCCAAGCAGCCCGTCTTCGGCCGAGCCCATCTTGCGGTCCGGGTCGCCGGGCACGGTGGGCACGGTGGCCGGCCCGGCCACCCGCGGGCTGAGGGGAGGAGCAGAGGCGCCGCAGGCCAACAGCAGGGTGAGGGTCGGCAACATCCACCCAGTGTAGCGCCCTTGGAAGACGCGGGCTGGCAAACGGGGCATAGGGGAGGGAAGCAGCGGGTTTCACCATCCAGGCCACTTGCGAACTCCAGCCCGAGCCGACCATGGCAGCCACGCCCCTCCGTCTCGCCCTGACCCTCGCCTTGCCCCTCAGCCTGTCCACGGGCTGCCGGCCGCCTCCGGATGCGCCCGCCCAGCTCGAAGAGCTGACCTCCTGGCTCTATGGCAAGGTCGAGGTGGGCACGGACGAAGAGCTGGAGGTGGGGGTCAACAACCTGTCGGCCTGGCTGGACGGCCGCATGGACGAGGCCCGCGAGGGCTACACCGTGGACAACCTGCCCCGGGCCACCGCCAACGAGGCCGACGGCCGCAACGGCGATCTGGAGGGCCTGGTGGGCGCTTCGGTCGCCACCACCATCGAGGCCAGCTTGCACGATGTCGAGGTGGCCATGATGCTCGACGACCAGATGGATGTCTTCGAGGGTGAATACCTCAGCTTCGACCGAACCTTTGACGGCAACCCCCGCTGCTTTGTGCGCCAGGAGTGCGACACCGAAGCCGCCCGCACCCTGTCCGTCAACAACTACCCCCTGGGCCTGGAGCTGACGGTGGACTTCCGCAGCCAGTGGCGCTGGGTCGAGACCGACGACGGCCCGACCGTCATCTACCGCACCTGGCTGCGCAAAGAGGCCGACGTCAACAAGGACTGGCTGAGCGTGCACTACCAGTACTTCTTGGGGGTCAACATGCCCTACAAGGGCAAGACCCGGCGCCTGCAGACCACCTGGATCGCCGCCAGCCTGGGCGACACGCCGGTGCCCGAAGATATGGCGCTCAACATGGTCATCGACGGCATGATCGCCACCGACGACACCTTGACCGGCTACCTCAACGGCCTGTAGCGCCGGCGCATTCCCGCCGCAGCGAGGCCCCAGGCCGGCCACAGCAGCAGCATGGCCAGACCGCCCCCGCAGCCGCAGCGGGCCGCGTCGTCAGGCGGATCCCCGCCGCTGTCGGCCGAGGGGGCGTCCTGCACCCACCAGGCCCCGGTGAGCACCCGGGGCTGGCCATCCACCGTGAGCACCGCGCGCAAGCGCAGGCCCTCGGGCGGGGCGTCCACAGAGATTGTCGCCTCGAAAATATCGTCTGTGACTTCATCTTCGCGAATCACAACGCCGTCGCTCAGCCACTGCAGGCGCGCGCCGGCCCCCCGGGTGACGGTGGCGACGAAGACCCCGTCGTCCAGGGGATCCTCCCCCTGGGCGGGCCGCGCCTGGGGCCAAAGCTCCAGCATGGGGTCGTCGGGCCCCTGCAGCTTCACCACGGTGCGGCCAGCCACCAGCCCGGCCCGCAGCCCCGCCACCGTCAGCGCGTCGGCCCAGATCAAGGTGGTGGGTGACCCGATGGGGCTGTCGGTGGCGCCTGTGCCCTGTCCCGCCCGGTGGTCATCGCTGCCCCCGACCGGCGCGACCCGGGCCCCCGCGGCCATCCAGGACTCCCACAGGGCGATGTTGGCGTCGAAGAAGAGCCCGCCCACCGGCGCCCACCCGCCGGTGATGATCTCGATGGCGTCGATCTCCTGGGGGTCCAGATCCTGCTCCCAGGCGCAGCCGATGCAGGCATCTCCCAGGGCGAGGTTGGGGTGGTTGACCACCAGCAAGCCGCCCTGGTCGTGGATGGCCTGGGCGGCTGCCGCGAGGGTGGCGCCGGGCTGTCCGATCCGGTGGTCCACCCAGGCGGTCGCCCCAAAGGCGCCGGCGTGGCCCGCATAGGTGGTGAATTCGATGCCGGGCACCAGCAGGAGATCGGGCCAGCGGGCCTGGGCGTCCACGATGAAGTCGTCCTGCGACACCGTGTTGTGGTCACTGAGCACCACGAAGTCCAGGTCCCGGGCCTGCGCGAGCTGGGCGATCTCGTCAAAGGTTGCCGTCGCATCGCCACTCTCGCGGCTGTGCACATGCAGGTCGCCAGCGTACCAGCGCCCGGAACCGGCGGCCGACTCCTGGGGCCGGTAGGGCTGGCGCTCGGGTTGGGGGTCCAGGGTCTGGCTGTCCCGCAGCAAGATGTCCACCGCATAGGTCGCCCCGGCGGCCGGCACCGTGGCCTTGCCCACCACCACCTGCCAGGTGCCCGGAGTCAGCGCGGTCGGCCGGTAGGACCGGCTGGCAGCGTCTGCGGCCACCACCGCGGGCTCGCTGTTGCCGCCCCCCCAGCCCACGAATCCATCGGGCCCGTCCAAGCCCCAATCCAGCACCAGCCGCTGGTCGGGGTCCAGGGGCAGGCCGCCATGACGGATCTCGACCTCGGCCACCCCTGCGGGCACTTCGAAGGGCAGGAAGAAGTGGTCGGGCCCGTCGCTGGGCACCTCACCCTCCAGGCGCAGCAGCACCTCGTCCGCCCGGGCGGCAAGGCAGCAGAGCATCAGCGGGAGGGCCAGCACGGTCCGAGCCTACTCCAAAGCCGCCTGCGATCGTAGCGACCCGGCACAGACAGGCGGATCGGGCATGCGAAGAGCCGCCGTCCCCAGGGCCGGCTGCGGCGGTCCTCCGGCGCAGCGCCGGCGCGCCCTCGCTCAGTCGTTGTCCCCCGCGGCCTCGGCGGGGACCTGCAGGGTGAGCACGGTGGCCACATCGCCCTTGAGGTCATCTGCGACGGCCTTGACCGCGGCATGCAGGGCCGCGACCGCCTCGGGCTGGGTCTCCACCGCCTCGTCCAGGGGCAGGTCGAGGGCATCGGCCAGGGCGATGGCGGCGTCCACATCGGCCAACACCTCGTCCACCAGCGCGTCCTCCCCCAGCTCCACCAGCAGATCGTCCATGCCGACCCCATCCCCGCCGGTGAACAGGCTGCGGAAGCCCCGCAGGTTGGCGGCGATGGCGGCGGCCCCCTGGCCGCTGGGCAGGGCCTCGACCGTGGTGGCGCAGTCATCCGCACCGCAGGGCAGCAGGCCCAGGGGCAGCGCCAGCTTGCGGTCCTTGGTGCGGATCTCCAGGTAGAAGAGCGCGTCAAAGACGGCGTTGAGGGCCTCCTGGCTGCTGCTGTAGGGGGCGCCGTCGGTGCGGGTGAGCGCGCCGGAGAAGTCCCCACCCTGCGCGGCCCAGCGATCGGCCAGATCGCCGGCCTGGTCTACCAGGTGGGCGGCCAGGGCGCGGGCATAGGCCGCGCGGTTGGCGGCCACCCCGGCCTCTCCCAGGGCCTGCCAGTCGCCTTCGGCGTTGATGGGCACCTGCCCGGGGCAGTCGTTTTCGGGCCCCGCCCACAGCAAGTACTCGATCGCGTCCAGACCATAGACGTTGACCAGGTTCTCGGTGAACCAGCCAGCATCGTCCCAGCCGGCCTCCACCGTCTCCTGGTCGACGCGGCAGGGGTTCACGGTGGGCCAGGAGTAGATCTCATCACGCAGATCCTGACCGCCCAGGGCGGTCAAGGACGAGCCCGCCGGCCCGATCTGCATGACCTCCAGCTCCTGCCAGGTGGCAAAGGCCTGGGTCCAGGCGGCCCGAGCGGAGTCCTGCGCGGTGGCGTCCTGGGGGGACGCGGCCAGGGCCGACAGCGCCTGCTCCAAGGCGACCGCGTCGGCCTCGAAGCGGGCCAGGGCAGGCTCGACCAAGCCCGGGCCGACCTGGGCGAGCAGATCGGCCTGGGCCTGGTCGAGGGGACCACCCTGGGCCTGGCCGTCGGGCCGGCAGGCCAGGGGTTGCAGCGCTGCGACGCCAGCCAGCCCACCGAGCGCCAGCCAAGAGGCCCTACCAGCCGTTCTCTCCATTGTCGTCTCCGAGGTTGTCGGCAGCAAAGGAATAGGCATCGCCCACCAGGGCGCGGGCCTCTCGCAGATCGTCGGCGTAGGCCTGCAGCGCGGCGGGGCCGGCGTCTTCCAGCACGGGGGCCTGGCCGATCAGCGCGTGCAGGGTGGCGAAGTCGCCGTCGCTGAGGGGGGACCGCGGGTTGAATTGCAGCGCCAACGCGAAGCCCTTGAGTTCGCTCCAGTGTTTGGCGTGGTCGCCAAAGGAGTAGGCGTCGGTATCGATGGCGCCCATATCTTGCAAGGTGTCGTTGATATAGTGCACCACCGTCGCGGCGATGCAGGCCTCCCACGCCAAGACGGCCCGGTCGCGGTGCCCGCGCAGCTGGTTCAGCTCGTCGGCGGTGAGCGGCCGGCCCGCGGTCTCGGCCAGCAGCTTGCGCCCGCCATGGAAGCCCGCCCAGGCCTCGGCCGTGTAGTCGGTGGCCACATTGGACCCCAAGTCACGCTTGGCGGCGTTGGTGCTGTGGCCCCAGTTGACCTCGCGGGTCAGGTCCACGAAGCCGTCACCGTCCACGTCGCGGTTGGCCAAATCGGCGATGTCGGCGTCGGACCAATCCGCATAGTCGCGGGCAGCGCCAAAATAGCCAAAGCCCTCGTCCCAGGCGTGCTCCAGGGCGGTGTAGGGCTTGCCCTCCACCACCGCGCTGTGATCGGCCAGCAAGCCGCTGCCGTCGATGTCATCGTCCAGGTAGTCGTCGGTGCCCTGGCTGAAGGCGACCGCCGCGCGCAGGAATTTTTCGGTGAGCTGCTGCAGGTCCACGCCCTGGGCGGTCACATAGACGGCAGGCACCGGCTGGCCCGAGGGGTCGAGGGGCAGATCGCCGAGCGACCAGGCCACGGCCTGGGCGTCGATGCGGGCGAACCAGTGGCGCAGCAGCGATTCGGGGCTGCTGACCCCTTCGGCCTCCCAACCCACGAAGTCCGTGGACCAGTCCTTGTGTTGGCCGACCGCATCATTGCCCGCCAGCTTGCCCACCAGGCCCTTGTCGGCAGAGACCGCGTCATAGGTGGTCTGCAGGGGGGTGCCATTGACCGAGACGCCGTGCTCCAAGGCCCCATAAGCCGCGCTGTCGAACTCGAAGTAGAACTCCAGCTCGGCGGTGACATCCCCGGCCTCGGGGTAGAAGCTGCCGCCATCCAGCCGCGCGGTGAGACCGCCGAGGTGGCCCTTCATGTCGTCGATCAGCAGCTGGCGGAAGACCTGGCCGCCATAGGACACCGAGTCCTGGCCCGAAGCGGCGCCGACGAAGTCGTAGCGGTCGCCGCTGGCGCCATCGCCACCGTCGCCGCCATCCGATCCGTCGCTGCCATCCGATCCGTCGCTGCCATCGGCGCCATCGGCCAGGCCGCTGTCGTCTTTTTCGCCGCCAGAGCAGCCCAGGAGGGAGAGGCCAAGGGAGAGGGTCAGGGCGAGCAGTCTCATGGGGGTGCGCTCCATCAAGATGAACTTGATATTCGTTTTCATTTTGAAGTGCAAGAAGCAGCCGCCCGTGGGCGGCAAGGTGGGAGGACCAGGATCGGTCGCTATTGAAAACGACTTTCATTTTCATAGTATACTGCTCCGCTCCCAGGCGCAAACAAGAGAGCCCCCCTCCGCGAAGAGGGGGGCCACAGCAGCAGAATCCGTGTCCGGGTCAGAGCAGCCCGAGGATCGCCGTGCGCTGGATGTTGCGGGACTGGACCTGGGCCGAGATGCCCGCCTGCTGCATGAGCGCGCTGCCCGTCTGTTCCGAGAGCAGCTTGGCGTAGTCCACATCCATGATGCGACCGGCGGATTCGGCCAGGGCCTCTCCGCGGGCCTCGCCGTAGCGGAGGGCGGACTCCATGCGGTTGCTGCTGGCCCCCAGGCCCGCCCGCTCGCTGCTGACGGTGTCCAGCGCGGCATCCAAAGCGTCCAGCGCGCTCTGGCTGCCGCCCTGGGTGCTCAAGGACAGCGTGTCTACGCCCAGGCCGGCCGCCGACAGATCCGTCAGGCCCATGCCCACGCGGCTGCCGGCGTCGTTGTCGGTGCCCACCTGGACATCCACATCGGCGCTGCTGCCGTCCGCGAGGTTGCGCCCGTTGAAGCGGGTCGATCCCGACACCCGGTCGATCTCTTGCCGGAGCTGCTGGAACTCATTGTCGATATCGCCGCGCTGGGCGTCGTTCAGGGTGCCCGAGCTGGACTGCACCGCGAGCTCGCGCATGCGCTGGAGGCTGTCGGTGATGCTGCTGGTGGCGCCCTCGGCCGTCTGCAGCATGGACAGGCCGTCGTTGGCATTGCGCATGGCCACGCGGTTGGAGGCCCCTGCGGTGTCCAGCTCGACGAAGACGCCGAGTCCTGCCGGGTCGATGGCGGCGCGGGTGATGCGCTGCCCGCTGGAGATCTGCTGGAGCTGGGTCTGCAGGGTCTGCCCGGTGCGGGACAGAGAGGCGGTGGAGGCGGCGTTGCCGATGCCGACGGGCATGGGGGCTCCAGAACGAGGGGCGATCGCGTCTATTGGACCTACGGATAGCCGATAGCCCGACTTGAGGCCCCCGGGGCCGCAGATCCGCACGAGCGGCCCCCGACAACCGGATACCGGGGCGCAGCCCCGCGTCCTCTTCCGCGCTGGCCGTCATCCCCAGCCCCGACGATTCGCCCATCGAATTCAGCAACAAGGCCGCCCAGGTGCGCCCCGGCGTCGATGCCGGCTTGAACCTGCGCGACCTCAGGCACGGGCGAGGACACCCGCCCGCCGGGCGCCCACCCCTTGGCGGATAGCCCCCCCTACAAGAAACGCTCGGCGCCGCCGGCCTCGGTTGCGGCGCGATCCGCCTCGGGATCGGGCTGGTACTCGGGATCCAGCAGGGGGGCGATGTGGCGCATCACCACGTCGGTGCCCGCCTGAAAGGCCGCGCCATGGCGCTGGCTGGCCTCCAGGGTGAAGGGCGTATAGGGCTCGGTCACCCGCAGGCCGCCCAGCTCGGGGCCGTCGGCTTCGAGGGGCAGACCCACCCGGTAGACGATGCGCCCGCCGCCCGCAGACGGGCTGTCGCCCGGGTAGACCCGATCGCTGCCATTGCAGCCGATGGGCACGATGGCCGCGCCCAGGTGCCAGGCGGCTTGGATGAGGCCCGTGTGGCCGGGGCCCAGGCGGCGTCGGCGGGTACCTTCGGGGAAGACCAGCAGGTGCAGGCCCACATCGAAGGCGTCGCGGTTGATGCGCATCACCTCGGCCATCATCTGGGCGAAGAGGGCGCGCTGGGCCTCCCCCCAGGCCGCCGCCCCCCCCTGCTGGTCCAGCCAGTCGGCCACCGCGGGGGGCAATGCGTCGGGCTGGCGGCCTTCCGCGAGCACCCTCAAGGCGCGGTACTCCTCGGAAGAAGGCGCCCGGCCGCTGCCCCGCTGGAACTCGGCCGCCAGCACATAGCCGCGGCTGGGCAGGGGGATGTTGCCCGTCTGGTCCATGAACCAGGCCATCAGCGGCTTCTGGTAGTACTTGCCCTTGACCCAGGTGGCGGTGTAGCGCAGGCCCTCGCGGTGCATGAAGTACTGCAGCGGCCAATAGTTGTAGCGATCCGTGTGGTTCATCGCCAGAAAGACGGAGCGGTCCTGGGGGATGCGCTCCAGGCCTTCGACCACGATGGTGGTGCGCCGGGGGAAGCGGTAGTCCAGGCCCAGCAGGGGCGCGACCACCCGCTGGCCCCGGGGGACGCGGCGGAGGTGGATGCGGCGGAGGCGGTCGAGGTCGAGCACGCCTCAGCTTAGCGCGTCGCGACCGACTTCAGGGGCCGCCCATGCCGCCGCCGCCCATGGAGGGGTAGGGGCTGCTGCTGCAGGAGACCAGCGTGTTGTCGTCCAGGCTGCCATAGTAGGTTGGACCATACATATACGGAAAGCTCTCGGTCATGTGGTAGTGGTAGCCCAGGTCGTCGTGTTCGTGGCCGTTGTGCTCGTCCATATAGGCCAGCCCACCCGTCGCGCAGTCGGCATCAAAATAGTAGTCTTCGAAGAACAAGCCCGTCTCTGCAACAAAGCGGTTGCCGGACAAGGAGGTGACGGTGCCCGAGGTGCTGGGGCCGTCGTGGGAGGCCGCCGTGGTGCCCTGGGTGGGGTCGAGGGGGTCCACCAACAGGCAATCCCGGGCACCCGTCCCACCGCAGCCCAGGCTGTCGGAGGGGTCATCGTAGTCGCGGGTCACCCAGCAGGACTGGGCGCGTTGGCCCGATGCGACATAGGGTCCGTAGAGAGGCACCCCGTCCGCCGCGAAGCCATAGAGCGCCGAGTGGCCGCTGCCCGTCTCGCCCACCTGGGCCTCAAAGCAGGGGGCGTCGAGGTGCTGGTGGTAGAGGCCGCCCGCGGCGTGTCCGCGACAGACCCCCAGATCGTAGAGTTCCAGCTTCTGAGCCAGATTATACCAGGTGGACTCGCTGTTGTAGCTGAACCCGTCGCTCCAGTTGAAGATGGCCACCCCATTCAGCAGCATGCCCATGCTGTTGATGCCGGTCCAGCAGGTCTCGGTGGCCGGGGTGACCGTCACGGGCAGATTCATGGTGGTGGATACCGCCTCGGGGCACTCGGGGCCGGGAGGCCAGAAGCCCGCCCCCTCGTCCGTCTCGCCGCGGGTGCAGCCGCTGCTGTCATAGCCGATGTCCTCGCCGAAATCGATGGTCTGGCCGACGGTGGCGGTGGTCTGACCGGTGAGGAAGTCGGTGGCCGCCAGGGGTCGGCCATTCAGGGTGTCGATATCGTCCTGGGTGAAGGTGAAGGTGTAGGAGGGCAGGCCCAAGGAGGTCACCGCGAGGTAGTCCACCCCCCCACGGTGGTCAGCTCCACCGACTGGACATGTACCAGGGCGTCGGTGCCGTCCGTAGCCAGGACAGCCGCCGTCTCGGTGCTATTCATCCACCATGCGCTGCAGGCGGGCAGGTCGGCATAGTCGGTGTCGGTGCAGGCGCCGCTCGAGCTGCCGTCGCTGCCATCGCTGCCATCCTCTCCGTCCGCACCGTCGGTGCCGCCCGTTGTTGCAGAATCGTCGTCCTTGCCTGAGCAGGCGGCAGCGGCCGCCCAAAACAAGGCGAACAAGACGGTGCGGGATGAATGCATGGGTGTGCTCCGGTCAGGGGCTGGGGATTGCGGTGAGGGTGGCGGACTGCGCGAGGTTGTCGAGCAGGTCGCGGGCGATGCGCGCGGGGTCGTCCTGCAGATCCACCCCGTCCAGCAGGGACGCGGGCTGCAGGCGGATTTCGAGGGTGGCGGCCCCTGCCGCCGCGCCCTCCAGGGGCAGGTCCACCTCGGCGGGCAGGGTGCTGGTCCAGGCGATGGACGTCCACTCGGCGCTGGCGCTGGGGCGGGCCCGACCCGACAGAGACAGGCTGAGGCCCTCCAAGGGCGGCTGCGCCGGGAGCCCGGCGGTGGACCCATCGGCCCGGAACAGCCCCATGCCCACCGCGCAGAAGGGCCCTGCGTCAAAGCCGTGGCTGCCCAGATCCAGGGGCGTGCGGTCCACAAGCGACAGGGCCACGGACTGGGTCATGGCGGAGGGGTGGTCGGGCAGGCCATGGGGCGGCGGCTGCGCGCGGGCCGCCGACGTGGGGCAGCCCTCCAATACCAGCAAGGGCAGCACCAGCCAGCCCTCGTCGATCTCCAGCTCTGCGCCATGGGCAGAGCGCAGGGCCAGCCCGCCGCTCTCGGAGGGTTCCAGCCCCGCCTCATCCCAGGCCAGCCGCCAGGACACCGCGTCAAGAACGAGCCCCCGATCCTCATTGCCGGAATCTTCCAGCCCGCTGTCCTCCACCGCAGAGGCGAGGCCTCGCACTCCGGACCGGGGCGCGCAGGCCATCGCACAGATCAGGAGCAGGCAGGGCAGGGGGCGCATCGAATCTCTTGTTTGAGGCTCGACTCTAAGCGATGGGACGCCGCGCAGGTGGGGCTTTGGGTTTCGGTTTGTGAGCCTCTGCAAGGGGGAAGGCCACCAGCGGGGCGGGCGCGCCGGGGTAGCCTGGGGCCGACCCCACCCGAGCGCCCCGTGTCCCGCGCCCCCTCCGCTGCCTGGTTGCGCCCCCTGGCCCTGGCCACCCTGCTGGGTTTGGGCCTGGCGCTGCTGCTGCGTTGGCCCCTCTCCCTCTTCCCCGACGCCCTGCCCCACGACCCGAATTCCGCCCTGCACAGCGTCATGGCGGCAGATCTGGCGGCCCACGGCCACCCCGGCCGGCTCTTCGCCCTGGACTTTCCCGAGGGCGTGCCCGTGCGCCGGGTGGCCTGGCCCCTGCTGCTGCTGGCCTTGCCCTTTCAAGCGGTGCTGGCGCCGGTTCCGGCCCTGAACCTCGCCCTGGTGCTGCTGCTGGCCGCGCAGGTGGTCGGGGTCTTCTTCCTGGCCCGGGCCGAAGGCGCCCGAGGCCCCGCGCGCGCCGCCCTGGCGCTGGGGGCCGCCCTGGCCCCCACAACCCTGCTCTTCCTGGGCAATGGCCAGCCCGAGAACGTGGTCTTCTTCCCCATTCTGCTCGCGGGATGGGGGGCGCGGCGCGGCGGGCCAAGGGGCCTGCTGCTCTGCGCGCTGGGCCTGTCGCTGGCCGCCTGGTCGAGCCCCTACCAGGCCGTGGTGGCCGGGGCCTTCGCCCTGGCCGGCGCCACGTCCCGGGGAGGCGAGCCCTGCTGCCGGTGCTGCTGGTCTCGGCGCTGTGCGCCCTGCCGGTCGGCCTCTACTCGGCAGCCAGGCGGCAGAGGCGCCCGGGGAGGACCTGGGCCGCACCCGGCCCGCGGACGCCGACCGCCCCGCGCCGGCCAGCTTGAGCGCGCTGCTCACCCCGGCACCCGGCCTGGACACGGGGCTGGGGCCGCCGGCTGGCAGGCGCCGGATCGGCGCTGGCCGCGCTCCCCAGCCACGGGCGCCTACCTGGGACTGGCGCTGGTGGTGGGCGGCGGCCTGGGGCTGTGGACGGGGCGCAAGGATCCATCGGTGCGCGCCATCGCCGGCGCCGGGGCGACTTGCCTGCTGCTGGCCCTGGGCAGCAGCCTGCACCTCAGCCCCAGCGCAGACACGGGTCTGCCCCTGCCCTGGCTCCTGGTGGGCAAGCTGCCGGGACTCAAGCAGATGGGCGCCACCATGCGCTTTCTCACGGGGGTGGAGCTGGCGTTGGCCCTGGGTGTCGCCCGGCTGGTGGGGCGGCACCGGGGACGCCTGGCGCTGCTCACCCTGGCGCTGTTGGTGGACGCCCTGCTGCTGTCGCCCGGGCGCTGGCCGGTGGCGGGCTCCGCCGCGGGCTGCCGCCCTGGTGCAGGCCCTGCCCGCGGGGCCCACCCTGCTGTGGCCGGGCACTCCCCTGCTGTCCACGCACCAGCACGCCATCCTGGCCCTGGCCCTGGACCGGCCGGTGGCCAGCTTCAATGGGCCGGTTCCTGAAGAGACGGCGGTGGCCCCGGGCAGCCGCCCGCCCCTGCCCCTGCAGAATGGGCGAGGGGAGGATGCTGCAGCATGGGCGGCGCGGCTGAGGGCCGCCGGGGCGACGGGCCTGGTGGAGATCACGCCGCTGCCCCCCGACCACCGCCAGCCCCTGCTCTTGGGGGCCGGCGAGGCCGTCGGCGAGCTGCGGGTCTACCGCCTGCCCTGAGGGCTACTCGGCGGCGGGGGCCGGCGCGCTGTCGCTGCCACCTCGCCCGGCTTGCGACGGCGACGGCGGCGGCGCTTCTGGCCTCGTCCGAGGCGTCGCTGGTGCCGCCGGCGGCGGGAGCGGGAGCGGCGGCCTGCTCTGCCGGGGCGGGCCGGAGTCGCTGCGCGGGGACGCTCGGAGCGGTCGCTGCGCGGGGCGCGGTCGCGGTCGCGGTCCCGGCTGCGGGGGCCCCGGTCGCGGTCCCGGCTGCCGCCGCCGCGGTCGCCGCCCCGGTCGCGGTCGCCGCCCCGGTCGCGGTCGTTGCGCTCGCGGCGCTTCTCCTCGCGGGCCTCTTCCAAGGCGCCGACGCTGTCGGCCGACTCGCCGCTGGCGGTCTTGCGCATGCGGTCCCACAAGAAGAAGCCCCGCAGGGCGGCGGCCAGCAGGAACTCACCGTCGGGCGCATCCTTGAGGGCGCGCACGGTGCCGATATAGCCCTCGAAGGCCATGGACCGGCTGGCGTCCCGGATCGCCTTGGCCTGGCGGGCCACGCGGGCCTTGGCGGCCTCTTCGGCGCTGGGCAGCTTGCGGTACTCGAAGCCGATCTCGTACTGCTTCTCCAGCACGCCGCGGGTGGTGAGGTCGGACCCGCCCGACAGCGAGATGGCCGTGCCCTTCTTGCCGATGCGGCCGGTGCGGCCGGTGCGGTGCATATAGACCGCGGGGTCGTCGGGCAGGGAGTAGTTGACCACGTGGCTGAGGTCGGAGATGTCGATGCCGCGGGCAGCGACATCGGTGGCCACCAGGAACTGCGTCTCGCCGTTCTTGACGCGGTTCATGACCTGCTCGCGCTTGCTCTGGGGGAGTTCGCCGCTGATCAGCTCAGCGTCGAGTCCCTGGCGGGCGAGGTAGGTCGCGACCGTGGCCGTGTCTTCGCGGGTATTGCAGAAGATGATGGCGGAGGTGGGCTCCTCCTGGTCCAGGATGGCCAGCAAGGCGCGGGCCTTGTGGAAGTCCGGCGTGGTCTCGTACAGGACGTGGGTGATGCCATCGACCTTGTCGGTGTCGGTGGACAGGCGGATGTCCTGGGGGTTCTTGGCGTAGCGGTGAATCAGGCTGCGAACCCGCTTGTCCACCGTGGCGCTGAAGAACAGGCACTGGCGGGTGTCGGGGGTGTGGTCGAGGATCTTGGTGACATCCTCGTAGAAGCCCATGCCCAGCATCTCGTCGGCCTCGTCCAGGGTCGCAAACTCGCAGCCGGAGAGGTCGAGGTTGCCGCGACGGATGTGGTCGAGGATGCGGCCGGGAGTGCCCACCACGATCTCGGTGCCTTCGCGCAGGGCGTCTTCCTGGCTGCCAAAGCCCACGCCGCCGTAGATCACGGTGACACGCAGGTCCTTGTATTTGGCCAACTCAGCGCATTCTTCGGCCACCTGGCGGGCAAGCTCGCGGGTGGGAGCCAGCACGATGGCGCGCGGGGCGCGGGCGCCCGCGGCGATGCGCTCGATCATGGGGATGCAGAAGGCGGCGGTCTTGCCGGTGCCGGTCTTGGAGCGCACGACGAGGTCGCGGCCGGCGATGGCGGGTTCGATGGTGGCGGCCTGGACGCCGGTGGCGACCTTGTAGCCCTTCTCGAGGATGCCCTGGATCAGCTCTGGGGACAGCGGGAAGTCGGTGTAGGCGCGGTCGGTGATGTAGTCGGACACGGTCACCGTGTCGTCGGAGACGGCCGCGTCGTCGTCGTCTTCGTCATCGCTGCTGTCGCTGTCGCTGGCGCCGGCAGCCTGGGTGGGCGCTTCGGCTTCGGGGAGGACCAGATCGTCCTCGGCCAGGTCGGTCGCAGCGGGGGTCGGGTCCAGGGGGGTCTCGTTGGTGTCGTTCACTCGGTCTCCGGATCATCGCACCCACGTGGGCGCGGAGTCATGGTTGTGCGGGGCGCCGGCTTGGGCTGCGGGGCCGCGACGCGAAGGCATCGGGGGCGGGCAGCAGGCGCGCAGCATGTGTCGCTTGTTGTTGCGCGCCTTCCGTAATCGCAGGGGAGGCCGAGGGCCAGCGCAGGCCGTGCTACCTTCGGCCGCCCCATGGCCGACCCGACGCCCCCTTCCCGCCGCTTCGACCCCGCCGCTGCCGGCCGCCTGCTGTTGCTGCTGGCCCTGGGCCTGGCCCTGGCGCGGGCGGCGGCGCTCACCTGGATCTGCGACGACGCCTTCATCTCCTTCCGCTACGCGCGGAACCTGGTGGATGGCCTGGGCCTGGTCTTCAACGCCGGAGAAGCGGTCGAGGGCTACACCAACTTCTTGTGGACCCTGCTGCTGGCCGGCGGCATGGCCCTGGGGCTGGCGCCCGAGGCCCTCTCTCCCCTGCTGGGGCTGGGCGGCTTCGCGGGCACGGCCCTGCTGCTGGCCTGGGCGGGGGGTCGGGCGGCGCCCTCGGGGGTGCTGCGGCTGCCCGTCGCCGCCCTCTGCTGGCTGGGCATCCACCACGCGCAGATCTTCGCCACATCGGGCCTGGAGACCAGCCTCTTTGGCCTGCTGCTGCTGGGCGGCGCGGTGCTGGCCATCGAGGCCCGGGGGCCAGGGGCCTTTGCGGCCCTGGGGCTGGTGGGCGCCCTGGCCACCCTCACCCGGCCCGAAGGCGCGCTGGTGGTGGGCCTGGGCGGGCTGGTGGCCACGGTTTCGGGACCGGCACGCACGCGCCACCTCGCCGCCTGGCTGGGGCCCACGGTGTTGGTGCTGGCGCCCTGGTTGAGCTGGAAGCAAGCCTTCTATGGCGATCTGCTCCCCAATACCTGGTATGCCAAGGCCGGAGATGGCCCCCGCTGGGCCCAGGGGGCCCTCTATGTGGGCCTCTACCTGCGCACCTGGCCGGTGGTGGCGGCCGGGGCCCTGGGGGCCCTGGGGCTGGTCCTGGGCCGTCGGCGGGCGGGGCTGGCGCCCGGATGGGACGGGGCGCGGGCGCCGCTGGTGCTGCTGGCCCTCACCTTGCCCTTCATCGTGCATGTGCTGCGGGTGGGGGCGACTTCATGTTCGCCCGCTTCTGCCTGCCCTGGACGCCCCCCTTGCTGCTGGCGGCAGAGCTGGCGCTGCTCGGCCTGGGGTCAGCCCGGATCCGCCTCGCGGTGGGCGCGCTGCTGGCCACCGGCACCGCCCTCACCCCGCCGCCGCCCGAGCTGGATCCGGTGACGGGGGAGGCCTGGAATGGCATCGTCGAAGAGCGCGCCTGGTATCCTCGCAGCTGGGTGGACGAGGCCGCACGCCAAGGCGCCGTCATTCGGCAGGTCACGGCCGGCATCCCGCTGCGGGTGGTCTATTACGGCACCCAGGCCATGCTGATGTACTACGGCGATGTGCCCACCGCGATCGAAGGCCATGTGGGGCTGACCGACTACGAGATCGCCCGCATGCCCCCCCCGGATGGCGCGCGGGTGGGCCACGGCCTGAAGGCCACCGTGCCCTATCTGCGCAGCCGCCAGGTGGACCTCGCCTTCAGCTTCCGGGTGGTCCAGCCCCTCACCCGCATGACCGAGGTGGACCTGGGCCAGGGGGTCAAGGCCCGGCTGCTGGTCTACCGGCCGGCGGTGGTGGAGGCCCTGCGCGCCCGCGGGGCAGTGGTGCCCGATATGCCCGCCTACCTGGACGCCTATATCGCTGATATAGACACTTTTGACGACGCAAAGGTGGCCGAGGACCTCGCGGTCTTCCGGCCCTTCTACTTTGTTCCCTCTGGAGATCGTGACCGGGAGCAGGCCTTTGAAGACCGCCTGGCTCGGGGGCGCGGCTTGGACGCCGCCCCCGGTCGCCCTCCGGGGCCCTGATGGGGTAGGCTGGCGCGACGGCTGGAGCCCCCGATGACCCCGACTCGCCCCAGAAGCCGACGCGGCGCAGCACCCCTCCTCGTGTGGCTGATCGTGCTGGTCTGCGGCGGCATCATCTTGTTTGGCGTGGCCCGCAAAGAGGCCCCACGGGTGCAGGAAGAGCTGGACAACGCCGCAAACCAGGCGGTTCGCGCGGTGGACAGCAGGCTGCGCGTGCGGGTGACCGGCCGGCGGGCAGCCCTCGAAGGCACCGCCGACTCGGTGGACCAGGTCATGCGGGCCATAAAAGTTCTTGAGGAACTACCTGGCGTTTCAGCCGTTGCCCCCATCGAGCCCGCCTTGCTGGTTCGCACCCGCGAGGGCGACCGTCGGAGCGATCTGCCCCAGCCCGACGCCGCCTACTGGCAGGCCTGGCAGCAGCAGGCCGCTGTGCCCGACGAGCCCGACTTCGCCAGCGGCGGCGGGTCCGGCGCCAAGGCCGGATCGGGCAGCCGGACGGGCTGGCGGGCAGCCGGGCGACCCTGCAGGCCCCCTTGCAGGCGCCCCTGGCCCTTCCCACGCTTCGCTTCCCGCGGGACCAGGTCACCCTCACCGGGCTGGCCCGCGAGCAGATGGACAGCCTCGCGACAAGGCTGCGCGCCCGCCCCGACATCACCCTCCAGATCGCGGTGACCGGCGGCCAGGACGGGTTGGACGGGCAGCGCTCCCGCGCCGTCCACGCGGCCTTGTTGGCCCGCGGCGTCTCTGCCGGGCAGCTTCGGCTGGCGGGCAGCGACGCCGATGCAACCGGCAGCGCGAGCCCGGCGCGGGCGCGCCTCACCTTGATTCGGAGCCTTCGATGACCTGGCTGATTGCCGAGATCTGGCTGCTGCTGGTGGTGGCCGCCCTGGGTGGTGGCGTGGCCGGCTGGCTGATGCGTGGGGCGGCAGCCCCCATCGAGGGCCCTCCAGCCCCCTCGCTCACCACGCGAGATCTGCCGGCCCCAGCCGATCGCGGCTGAGGCGACGGCCCCGCGCAACAGCGCCCTCAGCCCGAGCGGCGGCGCGTCTTGGACCACCGGCGCAGCGACCGGGTGGCCGCGCCAAAGCTGTGGTAGATCGGCGTCTTGCTGGCCTCGGACTTGGGCTCGTGGGGGCCGGTCTGGTAGGGCACATAGATGCTGCGCCGCAGGCTCTCCCAGCCGGTCTTGGGCGACTGCTGCACCCGGTGCCACAGGCGCCCATCGTGCACCGTCAGGTCGCCGGGCTCCGTCTCGACGGCGACCTCGCGGGGGTCGGGGCGGTGGTCCCAGAAGTAGCCCTTGGCGAAGCACATCTTGAAGAAGCCCTGGCGGTGCGTGCCGGGAATCAGCCGCAGGCCCCCATCTTGGGCGGTCACCTTGTCCAGGTGCAGGCCCACGTTGAACATGGCCTGGGGCATGCGCAGATAGGCGAGATCCCGCAGCCCGTCGGTGTGCCAACCCAAGGACCGGTAGCCGCTGCCCGGCACGTTGACATAGCGGTTGATCACCATCCCGTCTTTTTCGTCGTGGCCCACCCGGGCGTCCTCGCCCACCATTCGGCGGATGGGTTCGAAGCGGGGACCGAGCACGAAGGACCGCAGGCGGTCCGAGAACATGCTGGCAAAGGCAAAGCGCGAGATGTAGGGCGCCCCGTCGGGGTCCACGCCGGCAAAGAGCGGGATGCCAAACACCTTCTTGCGGCCCTCCGCCAGCCAGCGCTCCTGAATGCCCTCCACCTCGGCCTCGATCATCGCGATCTCGTCGGCGCTGGCCACGCGGTCAAAGACCAGGAAGCCATGGGTGTCGAAGAAGGCCTGCTGCTCTGCGGTGATCACCTGCCCCAGGCGGAAGCGGGTGTTCAGTGGCAGGTCGGAGGCGGGGGCGTCGGGAGCGGGCATCGGAGTCCTCGGCAGGCCGGTCGGCGATCCTAAGCCGGGGCGGCGGCCGGCGCGCGCTCCATCCAGGACCGGGGCATCACCGCGAGCATGGCGACACCGACCACCAGCCAGATGTCTGCGAGGTTGAAGATGGGCCAGGTGGCCGTGCCGAAGCGGTCCACCAGCCAGGGGGCCGCCGCGCTGCCCGCCGCCGAGACCTGGATGAAGTCCGTCACCGTGCCATCTCCCAGGCGGTCCGCCAGGTTGCCCGCAGCCCCCGAGGCCAGCAGGGCCAGGGCCAGGGCCGGCAGGCGCGCGGCGTCGGGCAAGGCGCGCATCATGCGCAGCAGCACCCACAGCACCACGACGCCAGCCACCGCAATCAGCGGCAAGGGCAGGGGCATCGAGAACATCGCGCCCGGGTTCTCGGCGTGAACAAAGGCCAGCCACCCATCCAGCACCGGCACGACATCGCGCGGCCCGAGCTGTTGGACCACCGCCCGCTTGCTGGCAAAGTCAAAGCCGAAGAGGGTGGGAGTCAGCAGGCCGAGCCAGAGCAGCTTGGGGGCGATTCGGGGCATGGGGGCTCCATTCGGGGCCCCCACAATGCGCCAGCAGAACGACAGCTTCCCCGAGACCCGGCGCGGAGAAGCGCGACCCTGACCCCGATCAGCGGGCGTCGCCCTGCAGATCGACCGTGAGGTCCATGGCGTCGAGGTTCTTGAGCTGCCCGAACATGGCAGAGAAGGGCTCGAAGCCGAATTCGGTCGCCTTCAGGGGCAGCTTGCCGGAGATCGCGAAGCTGCTTCCATCGGCCACCAGCTTGCCCTTCAGCACCACCGGCTTGCTCTTGCCCCGGATGCTGAGGTCGCCCTGCACCTGGAAGTTCGCGCCATCACCGCTGCAGCCGCGGGACTTGAAGCTGATATTGGCGTGGGTGGCGCCGTCGAGCTGCTCCTTGGCGAGCATATTCTTCTTGACGTCGCCCCGCTGACCGTCGCTGAGCTCGCCTTCAATGCCGAGCTTCTTGCGCAGACCGGGATCGTCCACATCCAGCTGGGCCACCGGCAGGGTGACCTCCAGCCGGCAGGCGGCGGGGTCGGCGGCATTCCAGGTGAAGCTGCCGGAGTGGCCGGCGGCGCGAATCACGTGGTTGTGGGAGAGGCCCGACGCGAGGGTGTCGGGGTCTTTGTAGACGCGGATATAGGTCAGGCCCTTGGCCGGGTTGACGGCATAGGTCACCGGCGCAGGGGCGGGTGCCGCAGCCTCGGCCGCAGCGGCGTCGGGAGCGGGATCCTCTGCGAGCGCGACAGCAGGGGCGAAGGCGACCAGCAGCGAGAGAAGGCAAGAGCGCAGCATCGAATCTCCGGGACGGGGAAGGGCCCGGGATGCCCCAGGCGCGGCCCTGGTTTCAGGGCCGGTCGATCGACGGGTGCCGCCGCCGGTCATTCGGCTGCGGTCTTCCTACTTGGCGTCCACAGGGGCGCGCAGGCGATCGTGCAACACGGTCGCCACATCCGCAAGCTTCGTCTCCTCGTCCTTGGCCACGGCCAGCATGCGGTGGCAGCCGGGGCAGCCCGTCACGATGGTCTTCTGCTTGGCCTCGGCCATCAGCTGTTCGAAGCGGTTCTTGTTGACCTTGGCCGGGCTGTCCCACAAGAAGCCGCCACCCCCACCGCCACAGCAGCGCGGGATCTCTGGGCTGTTGCCCGCCGTGTGACCGGTGACCCCCGCCGTCTTGAGCAGGGCGTCAAAGTCCCCCTGCTCGTCGTGGTGAATGGTCTTGCAGGGGTGGTGCACGGCCATGTCCTCGGCCCTGGCATCCACCTGCAGCTTGCCCTGGTTGACCAGCTCCAGCAGGTAGTTGACGTGGCTGCGCATGCCGGTGAAGGGGGCCTTGCCCTGCTGCTGGGCGGCGGCGGAGAGCTGCACGCCGATGTTGTCGCGGCAGTGCGGGCAGATGGTGAGGATGGTGCGCTCGTTCTTGCCGCCGAGGGCCTCGCTCAGCGAGTCCACGCGCTCTTCCTTGTAGAAGGGCCACTCCTCCATGATGCCGCCGCCGTGCAGCACGCCTTCGCCCCAGCAGGTCTCGTCTTCCAGCACGCCATACTTGACGCCGGCGGCTTCGAGCAGGCGGGCGGTGGCGACCACCACCGGGCGCACATCGGGGCTATAGCCGCCCTGGCAGCCCAGAACGAAGAGCAGCTCGTGCTCTTCGGGGTTGAAGTAGGGGATGTTGCTGTCTTCGATGAACCGGGCGCGATCGCTGGGGTCGGCCGCAAAGATGTTGCCCGAGGCGCTCACGGGCCCGGCGCCGCCCTCTTTGAGGGCCCGGGGCGGGTAGACGCCTTCGGCCGTCATGCGGCCGCGAAGCTCCAATCCGGCCTTGCTGGGGCGGTTGCCCACGGGGCAGACCGTGTCGCAGGCCCGGCACTGGGTGCAGGTGGCGACGATGTCGGGCGGGGCCAGCTCTTGGAGCTTCTCGCTATTGGTTGCCGGGTCGCGGAAGGCGAGCACGAAGTGGTCACGCGGCTTCAGGCCGGCACCAGCCGAGGGGCAGGCGTCGTTGCAGCGGCCGCATTCGATGCAGGCAGCCGGGTCGAAGAGGGTGTGGAAGCTGAAGTCCGACACGCCATTGGGCATGCCCACCCGGGCAAGCTCCTTTTCGAAGTCCGCGTCCGTCGCGTCGTCGCCGCCCATGTCCAGGTCGGAGCCGGGCACCAGGCGGTCGCTGGGGACCTCCACCATGTGCTTGAGCACCACGTTGATGGGGCCCACGATCAGGTGGAAGTGCTTGCCATAGGCGATCAGGCTGGGGAAGCCGCACAGGATGAGGAAGTGCACCCACCAGTTCACCTTGGCCGCCGGACCGACCAGGCCCAGATCCCCGCCCCAGGGGCGCTCCAGGATGTAGGTGATCATCAAGGTGCCGATCAGCGCCAGCACGATGCCCGATTCGAGCATGTGGGTCAGCTGATTCTTCATCACCGAGTAGCGGCGAATGGCCATGAACACGACGCCGGCCAGCACCAGCACGCTGAAGACGTCGATCAGGTAGTCCAGCGGGCCCATCGGGATGGGATGTTCCAACCCCAGCAGCCCGTTGAGGGCGTGGGTGACGCTCTTGGCACCGAAGCTCACGAAGCCGTAGAAGATGAGCAGGTGGAACAAGCCCGTCACCGGGCGGTTGGCGATCACCTTGGTCTGAAAGACCACCTCGGCGATGCCGGGCCACAGACCCGCCTTGTTGATGATCTTGATCTCGCCGCGCTTGGGCCAGACATGCTTGAGGCGCCGGGTCCAGGCGATCCAGCTGAAGGAGGCGATGCCAGCCGCCGTAGCGACGAGGATCAGGATGACTTCCAGGACGTGCATGGAGACCTCGCAGAGACGCGGCGCACGGGATGGGGCATGGGCCAGGGTCGGACGGCTATCCCCTGCAGCGCAGTTGGGCACGCCCGCCCACCCGCGGTGGGGCCAGATGCTGCCCATAAGCCAGGATCTGGGGGCACGGGCGGGGTCAGGCCCTGGCGCGGTCGGCCACGGACTGAACGACGCGCCGCAGCTCGGACAGGCCAAAGGGCTCGTTGAGGCGGGGCAGCCGGGTCTGGGCCACGAAGTCCCGCAGCTCGGCCGTCTGGGCGCCGCCCGTGATCAGCACCACGCGGTCAACGCTCCATGCCCGACAGATCGGGCATGACAAGGTCCAGCAGCACCACGTCGAAGGACTGGGCACCGATGGCGTCGAGGGCCTCTCGCCCCGAGGCCACGGCGGTGACCGCGCAGCGCCGCAGCCCCATGCCGATGACCTCGCGCAGGCCGGCCTCGTCGTCCACCACCCGCACGCGGTGCTCGGCGGCATGGCCCAAGGGGCAGGCCAATGCAGCGTTGCCGCTCGGTGATGTCAACGAAGGTGAACGCCGCGCCGCCGCCGCCATCCATGGGGGCCGGGATGGCCGTGAAGATGGCCCTGCGCCCAGCGCCCTTGGCGCCGACATGAACGATGCCGCCGGACACCGCCTCCAAGATGCGGGTCATGAGCGTCCGCTGGGCGGAGTTGGCCCCTTCCACCTCGGCCAGGCGTCGGTTGAGGTCTTCGAGGCGCGCCAGCTGCGCGCGGAGCGTGTCCAGCTCCGTTGGGGTGTACACGAGTATGGTGCCTTCTATCGCCGAAACCGGGCGCTCGCGTCTCAATCTTCGACCAGTTGCCCCCGTGTCAGCACGATTTGCCGGGCCGCTCGGTCCCAGCTTTGCAGCGTCTCGACCACATTGGGGGGCAGGCCGGGGGCCCGCCGTCGCAGCAGATCCAGCGCCTCGTCCAGATCGTGGCCGGCCAGCCAGCGCCGCAGGCCGTCCCGGTCCAGCCGGTAGCGGTCGGTCACGTCGCGGGACCGGCAGGTGCTCAGCCGCTCGATCTGAAAGCGCTCCCAGGCGGTCAGCGCCCCGGGCGGCACGATGATCTCGAGGTCGCTGCTCACCCAGATGGGCGGGTGGGGGCCGTCGTGGGACTCGGCCCAATGCCGTCCGTCTTCGGTTGCGGCGAAGACGCCATCGGCCCGGCGCACCAGGCCCACCCGGGCCAGCAGGCGCAGGGCGCGGTCCACCAGCCGGGTCTCCACCAGCTCCCAGCCATCGTCGTCATAGCGCCGCCCGCGCTCGTCTTCGAGCATGGGGTAGACCGGCTGGCCCTCCCGCTCCCAGGCCGGAAAGAGCACGTCGCGGTGCTGCTCGCGCAGCAGGTCCAGGAAGATGACCTGGTCCACGGCGCCTCCGCCCGCCGCCCGCAAGGCCGCCCGCAGGGCCGGCACCAGGGGGTGGAGATCCCGGTCCAGCAGCTTGTGTACGAAGCGCTCGATGGCGTCGGTGGTCTCGCCCGACAGGGTCTGGTCCAGCCCCAGGTCGAGCTGCAGGGTGCGGGTGAAGGGGTCCATGGAGACCGCGCCCAGGGCCTCCAGGGCGCGCAGGGCGAGGCCCCAGCGCGGGTGGGCCTCAAAGGCGCCGTCCTCGGCCAGGGAGGGGTCGGCCAGGCGGCGCCCCAGGTTGCGGGCGTCCACCTTGCCCAGGCTGCCCTTGTGGGTGCGCCGGGGGGCCACGGCGTCCAATGCGGCGGCCAGGCTGGCGGCGTCGTGCAGGATGCCGGCCAGACCCGGCCCGGGGGGCGACAGGTCCTCGGTCTCGTCCATGGCGGCCTCGGCGAAGTCATAGGCGACCTCGGGGGGTGGCGGCAGGTCCGGGTCGAGGTGGTAGCGGCCGACGGTGTGTTCGCCCTCGCCCAGGCCCTCGGCCCGAATCAGCGCGGCCCCATGCAAGGCCCGCACATGGTGGGCGTCCAGGATGGGGTCCCAGGCGTGAATGCCCACCACCACCCCATCCAAGGCGTGGCGCTGGGCGCTGTGCAGCACCGCGCGGGTGCGGGGGGGCAAGCGACCGATGGCGGCCAGCAGCTCCCCCTGGTGCTGCTGCAGCGAGGCTGGATCCCGCCGGGCATAGCGAACCAGCACCCGGCCCTGAAGCTGCGGCAGGGCCTGCTTCTCGAAGGCGGGCAGGGCCACCCGGCGGGTGGGTGAGAGCTGCTCGCCCAGCAGGCCCTCCAGGGGCAGCTCCGCCTCCAACCGCTCCCACAAGGCGGGGTCCGAGACCTCCAGAACGCTGATGCTGCGGGTCATGCCACGTGCTCGATGCGGTAGGGGTAGCCCTGCTCGGCCAGGAAGAGCTGGCGGCGCTCGGCCATCTCCTGCTCGCGGCTGTCCTCGGTCACCAGGCTGTAGAAGACGGCCTGGTTGTCGCCCTCCTTGGCGCGCAGGACCCGCCCCAGGCGCTGGGCCTCTTCTTGTCGGCTGCCCCAGGTGCCCGCGATCTGGATGGCCACCGAGGCGTTGGGCAGGTCGATGGCGAAATTGCCCACCTTGGACAGGATCAAGCAACGAAGCCGACCTTCGCGGAAATCGTTGAAGATGCGGTCCCGATCGCTGCTGGCGGTCTCGCCGGTGACCACCGGCAGATCCAGCCGGCGGGCCAGGAATTCGAGCTGGTCCAGCCAGGTGCCCAGGATCAGCACCTGGGCGCCCTCGTGGCGGGCCAGCAGGGTCTCGATCACGGGCCCCTTGCGGGCGTTCACGCTGGCGATGCGGAAGCGCTCGCGAGCGCTGGCGGCGATGTAGCGGGCGCGGTCCTCGTCCCCCAGGGGCACCCGCACCTCGATGCAGCGGGCGGTCGCAATCCAGCCCTGCAGCTCCAGGCGCTTCCAGGGCATATCGTAGCGCTTGGGGCCAACCAGGGCGAAAACATCGGCCTCTTGACCATCTTCGCGCACCAGGGTCGCGGTCAGGCCCAGGCGCCGGCGGCTCTGCAGCTCGGCCACCTCGCGAAAGACCGGCGCCGGCAGCAGGTGCACCTCGTCGTAGATCACCAGCCCCCAGCGCGCCCCGTGGAAGAGCATCATGTGGGGGGGCGTGCTGCGTTGGTCGGGCCGCCAGGTCAGCAGCTGGTAGGTGGTCAGGGTGACCGCCCTGATCTCCTTGACCTCGGCCGTGTATTCACCAATCTGGTCTTCGGTGAGCGTGGTGCGCCGCAGGATCTCGGCCTTCCATTGGCGCAGGGCCGTGTGGCCGGTACACAAGATCAGCGTGCGCATGCCCAGGCGCACCATGGCGGCCACGCCCACCACGGTCTTGCCCGCGCCGCAGGGCAGCACCACCACGCCACAGCCCGCCCCCGGCCCGCCATGAAAGGCGTCCACGGCCTCCACCTGGTAGTCCCGCAGGCTCCAGGGGCGGCCATCGGGCAAGGTGGGGGAGAGGGCCATCTCCAGGCTCTCGCCATCGTCGTAGCCGGCGAGGTCCTCGACCGGGTGCCCGAAGGCGGTCAGCGCCTGCTTGAGCTCGCCCCGGCGCCGCGGGTTCACCCGCACCGACAGGCCGCTGGCATCGCTCTCGCCGAAGAGGTCGGCCAGGGGCTTGATGCCGCGCACCTCGTCCAGCAGCAGCCGGTCCTCGACCTCCAGGCGCAGCCACTCGCCATCGCGCACCAGGCGCAAGGCACCGTAGCGGCCCATCTTTTCGCGGATGGTGGCCGGCACGTTCTCGGGCACCGGGAATTTGGCCAGGCGCGTCAGGGTGCCCACCACCTCGTCGGCGCTGTGGCCGGCGGCTGCGGCATTCCACAGGGACAAGGGCGTGATGCGCCAGGTGTGCACATATTCCGGGGACTTCACCAGCTCGGCGAAGGCCAGCAGGGCGTCCCGGGCCTCCTCGAAGCGGGGGCTCGCAACCTCCAGCAGGATGCTGTGGTCACCCTGGATGATCAGGGGATTGTCGGGGACGTAGGACACGGGGCTCCGTGGACGGGACCCGCGTCTATCCGGGCGCCGTCCCGCGGCCCCGCCTCCGACCGGCGGACGACCCCCGCGGCCGCGCCGAGATAGGCGGCCAACCGGAGGTTCCATGGTCGTCCTGATTACCGGCTGCCGCTCGGGCTTTGGCCTGCTGGCCGCCGTCGCCCCGCGCCCGCGCCGGCCACACCGTCTATGCCGGCATGCGGGATCTCAGCACTGCCGGCCCCCTGCGCGACGCCGCAGGGGATCTGCCCGTGATTCCCGTCCAGCTCGATGTT
This sequence comes from Deltaproteobacteria bacterium, assembly GCA_018401435.1. Classification (GTDB taxonomy): domain Bacteria; phylum Myxococcota_A; class UBA796; order UBA796; family UBA2385; genus M30B51. The sequence continues at coordinate 34,388 of JAGYJW010000043.1, forward strand.
TGCAGCGAATCCGACCGAAATGGGGTCCTGGCCCGCATCGAGGCCGAGCACGGGGCGCTGGGTGGCCTGGTCAACAACGCCGGCGTGCCCCTGGGCGGCGCCCTCGAAGACGTCTCCGAGGCCGAGCTTCGGCGCCTCTTCGAGGTCAACGTCTTTGGCCTGTGGGCCCTCACCCAGCGGGCCCTGCCCGCCATGCGCGCCGCCGGCCGGGGCCACATCCTGCAAATCAGCAGCATGGCCGGCCGCATGGCCATGCCGGGCCTGGGCGCCTACGCCGCCTCCAAGCACGCCGTGGCCGGCATGACCGAGGCCTGGCGCCTGGAGCTGCACCCCTTTGGCCTGCGCATGGTGCTGGTCGAGCCCGGCCCCTTCAAGACCGACATCTTCGAGCGCAACCGCGTGGTGGCCGCCGCCAGCGCCGACCCAGCCAGCCCCTATGCCGCCTTCGTCAGCCGCATGGAGGAGAAGGCCGCAAAGTGGACCGACCGGGCCGGCGACCCCCAGGAGGTCGCTGACCGGATCGTCAGCTTGCTGGCCGATCCTGAGCCCCCGGCCCGGGTGCCCATCGGCCCCACCACGGGCTGGCGCCGGGCCCTGCGCTGGGGCCTGCCCGACGCCGCCTGGGAGCGCCTCATGCGCAGGGCCATCGCCTGAGGCCGCTACCCAGGGCGCAGGCCCGGCTCAATCAGCCCCAACATCCGATACACCCACAGGTAGACCGGATTGAATGGGCGAATGAGGAGTACCACCCACACCAGGATGGAGAACAGCAGAAAACACGCAGCGAAGGCTGCTACCGCCCGCTCCAGTCTGGTGGTGGGGGCCTTGGGGGCTCGGCTGTGCTTCACTTCCATAGGAGGCCTCTATGAGAACTGCTCGCACCGGTGGGGTCGAGCGCCCACTTCCGTTGCGCACCCGAGGCCCCTGAGGTGATCCGGTATCGGCCTACGAGCTTTGTCATCATCATGAGAAGTCTCCTTGGAGGAGAGGGGAAAGGTTCGGTGCGACTTGCGCTTCAACGATCAGGAAATACCGCACTCGGGGGGGGGCAAGGCAATTCGTGGAAAATTGCACGACTCTTCGGTTCTTGCCACCTGCAGTCACGGCGCCACCCGCGACAGCAGGTACGCAGGTCGCGCCTCCTGTAGGTGGAACACTTTGGGGTCGGGCGCTGATCGGCGATGGGGACCCGGGAACCGAGGCCGGGTCCTGCACATTCCGCGGATGCGACCGTGCGGAATTCTGGTGGATCGGGCCTCCGACGACCCAAGCGCCGAACGGTCGGTGTCCCGCTCCCGCAACCGGAGGTGCACCATCTCAGGCGTGCGCCCATCTCAACGGCGGTCTATTGCACTCCAACAGCCCCTATGCCGCCTTCGTCAGCCGCATGGAGGAGAAGGCCGCAAAGTGGACCGACCGGGCCGGCGACCCCCAGGAGGTCGCTGACCGAATCGTCAGCTTGCTGGCCGATCCTGAGCCCCCGGCCCGAGTGCCGATCGGCCCCACCACGGGCTGGCGCCGGGCCCTGCGCTGGGGCCTGCCCGACGCCGCCTGGGAGCGCCTCATGCGCAGGGCCATCGCCTGAAGCAGCGGCCTACACGTCGTCGGCCAGGGCCAACTCCCGCTGCCGCTTCGCCGCCCGCTGCCACATCAGCACCGCCCCCGCCAGGGCCGGCGACAGCACGAGGCTGACCAGCCCCAGGCGGGCGCGCAGGCCGTAGGAGATCCACTCGGTGGCGGCGATCTGGGGGGCGCCGTTGTCTGCGCCGGGGAAGACCGCGGTGGGCAGCAGGGCCTCCACGGTGGACCGCGCCGTCTGGCCCTCCACCTCGCGCACCAGGCCATAGGTCATCAGGGCCTGGTTCCCAAAGGGCGTGATGGCCATGATCGCGTCCTGGTGCCCATCAGAGGGCATCGGATAGAAGATGCTCAGCCGGTCGCCCAGGGTCACGGCCTCGCCCGCTTCGCGCGACGTGGCCTTGGACCCGAAGAGCTGCCCGCGAATGGACTCCTCCTCATAGCCCAGGGAGTGCTCGTCCAGAACGCCGATCTGAAGGTCCTTCACGCAGCCCACCACCAGGTCGGCCTCGTCCAGGATGGTGGGGGTCATGGCCATCCAGCAGCGGGACGGGTCCAGCTCGACCATGCCGATATTCTTGAGGGCGGGGTTCAGGGCCTCCAGCTCGCCTTGCAGCGGCTTGCGCCAACCCGCGGGAAGGGTCACGCCCACCCCATTCTCACCGATGAAGGCGCCCCCCAGAGAGGCCAGGTCCGCCGGCGCATTGCCACCGGAAACCGCCGCCTTCCAGCGCTCCAAGGCGGCCGCCAGCACGGCCTCGTCGGCGAGGGGGCCGCGCACGCCCACATGCACCATGCCGGCCTCGACGGGCCAGGACAGCATCAGGGCGACGGCGTCGGGCTTGCCGGGCGCGCTGCCTTCGGCCCGAACCAGGGCCACCGCCAGGTCTCCCTCGGTGCGCACCTCAGCCCGGGTCACCTTGCCGGAGTCATAGCCCGCGCTGCGCAGCCGGTTGATGGCCCGCCGGCCCACGGCGTTGGCCGCAGCCGGATCGACGTCCACCTGCAGGTTGCCCACCGCCACCCAGGCCGCCGACCCGCGGGGCCCCAGGGCGAGCAGGGTCTCGCGGTTGGCGGAGTCCAGGGTCCACCCGCCCGGCAGCGCGACCTGGACGCCCCGGTCGAGGGAGACGGGCTCGGTGGGCTGCACGCTGGCAGCCTGAACGACAGAGACAGACGCGATGAAGAAGAACGCGCTCAGCATGGCGCACTCCAAGGTGCGGCGCGGGGCCGCGAGGGGACTCTGAACAACCAGAGCGGTCGGCCCGGATCGAGCGGCGATTCCTTCCGCGCTCGGGGGCCGCAGGCAATGTCACCCGGCGCCCGTAGGTCAGGTTGAAAGGAGGTGGTCAAGCCCTTGTGAGCGGCTGGTGTGCCCTCAGGCGGCGCCGGTGGTGGGCCGAGGCCGCGGGAAGCTGAGGCCGCGGTCGGCCCGAAAACCCCGGGCGCCAAGGTGCCGCAACACAGCCTCGTCCGCACCGTCTTCTGCCGTCTGTACATAAACCTCGGGCACGCAGAAGGCCCGCCGGGCCACCTGGGCCACCAAGGCGTTCAAACCAGGGTTGGAGGTCATGGCCACCAGGGCCGCGGCGTCCTGGGCGCCGGCCGCCTGCAGGACCATCTCGTCCAGGGCGTCTCCCTGCACCACCTCAAAGCCCAGCTCTCGGGCGCGGGCGCAGTGCTCGGCGCTGCTGTCCACCAGGCAGACCGGCTGCTGACCCCGCAAGCTCTCGGCCACCCGGATCGCCCCGGCGTCTGCGCTCACCAGAATGAGCCCCAGGCGCCCATCGTCCACGCTCAGGTCCGCCCCGTGCCGACCCAGCCAGGCCACCCCCACCCGCAGCAGCACGGGCACCGTGGCCGTGGTCGCCACCGCCAACACCACCAAGACGCCAAAGAGGCGCACGTCGATCAGGCCCTCCTGCAGGGCAACCCCCGCCATGATGATCTCGACGGCGCCGCGGTCATTCATGCCCGCGCCCACCACCAGGGCCTCGCGCCAACCCCGGCCCGTCGGCAGATAGGCCAGGGCCGTGCCCACCACCTTGCCCACGCTGGCCACCGCCACCAGGGCGACCACCAGGCCGGCATCCTCGATCAGCACCGCCGGGCGCAGATCAAAGGCCACCGTCACAAAGAAGATGGGCACCAGAAAGCCCAGGGCGGCGTCGTGCACCACCTGCCGCAGATCGGCGGCAAGCTGCCGCCCCAGCAGATCGTGGCGCAGGAAGAGCCCCGCCACGAAGGCGCCGATGATGCCGTGAAGCCCCGCCAGCTCGGCCAGCTGGGCCAGGCCGATGGCAAAGACCAGCACCAGGGTGATGCTCGCCGTGCGGTTGGCCTTCCCCTCGGCCACCAGCCAGCGGCCCAGGCGGGGCAGCAAGACGCCGCCCAGCAGCCCGGCCCCGGCAAAGAAGAGCAGGGCCCGGGCGCCCAGGTCCAGCAGGCCGGCCAGCTCGACCGAACCACCCGCACCCGAAGCCCGAAAGGCGCCCAGCAAGGCTGTAAAGAACAGCAGGGAGGCCACATCCGTCCACACCGCCCCCGACATCATGACGTGGGCCAGGCGGGTGCGGGTCAGGCCCAGGTCCACCAGCACCCGGGCCTTGGTGGCCAGCGAGGTCACGCCCGCCGCCACCCCCACGAAGGTCGCCGCCAGCGGGGGCGACCCAAAGGCTGTCGCCACCAGGGCCGCGCCCACAAAGGGCACCAGGAAGCCGCCCACCGCGATGGACAGACCCGCCCAGGACGCCCGGCGCAGGTCCTTGGGGTCGGTCTCCATCCCGATGAAGAGCATCATCAGCAGCACGCCCACCTCGGCCAGGATCTCCAAGGCCGGCCCGGTCTGCAGCAGGCCCAGCACCGGCGGCCCAAGCAGCAGACCCGCGCCGATCTCGCCCAGGACAGCTGGCAGGGCCAGGCGCTGGGCCAGCCGGCCTCCGCCCCATGCCGCCGCCAAAACCAAGACGAGGTTGAGCAGGTCCAGCCGCATCGCGACCACCGGTCCCGACCCTCCGAAAGGTGGGCGAGGGGACAGCGCCAGCCTATCGCAGGCCAGGGCCCTGGGAAGGGCGCGACCCGTCTATTTCAACTCGGCGTCTTCACCGTTCTGGCGCGCAATCTCAGCCTCCCACCCGGTCGCGCGACGCCGGTCCCCCTCCGCAAAAGGGGATAACCAGAGGCACCCCCGGCCCGGAGCCCCCATGTCCACCGCCACCCCCTCCTTGCCCAGCAGCCCCAGCCGCAACCTCAAGGGCAAGACCCTGTTCATCACCGGCGCCAGCCGCGGCATCGGCAAGGCCATCGCCCTGCGCGCCGCCCAGGACGGCGCAAACGTCGTCATCGCGGCCAAGACCGCCGAGGAGCACCCCAAGCTGCCCGGCACCATCTACAGCGCAGCAGAAGAGATCGAGGCCGCTGGCGGCCAGGCCCTGCCCCTGATCGTCGATGTGCGCGACGACGACCGTGTCTACGCCGCCGTCGCCGAGGCCGTCGCCCGATTCGGCGGTATCGACATCCTCGTCAACAACGCAAGCGCCATCTTCCTGGCCGGCACCGTGCAGACGCCCATGAAGCGCTTCGACCTGATGAACCAGGTCAACGCCCGGGGCACCTATCTGTGCAGTCAGGCCTGCGTTCCCCACCTGCTCAAGGCCGCCAACCCGCACATCCTCAACCTGTCGCCCCCCCTCAACATGGAGACGCGCTGGTTTGAGGGCCACACCGCCTACTCCATGGCCAAATACGGCATGAGCATGTGCGTGCTGGGCATGGCGGGCGAATTCAAGGGCCGTATCGGCGTCAACGCCTTGTGGCCCCGCACCACCGTCGCGACGGCCGCCGTGCGCAATATGTTGGGCGGAGACGAGATGATGAATAGCAGCCGCATCCCCCAGGTGCTCAGCGACTCTGCATGGGCAATCCTCACCCGGGACGCCAAGAGCTGCTCGGGCAACTTCTTCATCGACGACGAGGTGCTGGCCAGCGAGGGCATCACCGATCTGTCCGGCTATAGCGTCATTCCCGGCGCCGAGTTGACCCCCGACTTCTTCGTCTGAGCGTCCCCGCATGGTCGATCGCGACAGCTGGACCCCGCCGCCCACGCCCACCCGGCAGCACCAAAGCCGGGTGCCCGGGGCCATGGGCGGCAGCCTGCTGTTGGACCTGCCGCAATACGCCCCCCTGAAGGCCGAGCTCGCCGCTTTCATCCACCAGCCGGGCCCCCTGGCCGTCGAGATCGGCTTTGACCACGGCATCACCCTGTTGGACCACGCCCGCTGCTTTCCCACCTGGCGCTGGCTGGGGGTGGAGATCCGCGAAAAGCAGGTGCTGGCTGTGCGTCCCAACGCGCCCGACAACTGCCTGCCCCTGCGCCTGGACGCCCGCACGCTGCTGTCCTGCGGCCTGCTTCACCAGCGGGTGGACCGCGTCGATGTGCGCTTTCCAACCCCCGCCCTCAACGGCCGCCACCTGCTGTGGACCCCGGCCTTTGTGGCCGATCTGGCCACCTGTCTGCGCCCCGGCGGGGTGGTCACCATCGCCACGGACGTCCCGGCCCTGGCCCGGTTGATCGAGGGGCTCTTTGCCGGCTGGAAGTCCGTTGCTGCGCCACCGCGCGGGGCCGCGCTGTCGCGCCGGGAGCGGGTGTGTCGGCGGGATGGGGTGGCCGTGTGGTGGGGGAGCTTTGGGCTGGGGTGAGGGGGAGTGGGGCGGAACGCTGAAAAGGTGCCAGGTGTCGCATGTTGAGCATTCTCAAGGCTCCTGGGCCATGCGCCCCAAAGCGCCGCCAAAGACATGCTGCATGGGCGCCCATGCCCCACACCGGTGCTGACCTGGGCTTTGCCCCCAACTGCCGGGTTCGCCGACGAGTGCCAGATCGAGGGGGCGACCCAATGGACGCAGATCATCACCATCACTCCGTTTTCGATGCACGGATGCGGCACGGCCACCGTGCAACCGACCATCAGGTGGGGAGCTGCACTTCATCATACAACATGCGACACCTGGCACCTTTTTTATCCATCCCGGCCCCGCAGGATGCCACCCGCAGACCGCGCAGACCGCGCAGACCGCGCCTACAATGATGACGCCCCACCACCCCGGTCCAGCCATGCGCACGCTCCTGCTCGCCCTCGGCCTCTTCCTCACCCCCGCTTGTGGCGACCGCGACGACGACGACTCCGCCGGAGAGGGCGGCGACGCCTGCGACCTTGCGCGCGAAAACCAGGCTTGCCCCGAATGTTATAGCGGAGAGGTCACCTGCAGCTATGGCGACACCGACGCCACCGCCGGCAGCTGCGGCGACTGCCAGGCCCGCAGCGCCCTCTACCAGCAGCTCTGCGACGACGGGATCGCCGACAGCCGCGCCGACATCGAGGCCGGCACCACCTGCTCGGATCCGGTCAACCCGGAGGGCTGATCGCCGTCAGGACTGGGGCCGCAGCAGCGCAAGACCTTGGCCATCATTCTGAAACCGATTATCATTTTCAGGTGCCTGGACCGGAGCGGCCCATGTCCTGCAGCCTCACCGACGCCCCCCTGCATGCCCCTGTCGAGATCCGGCACGTGGGCGGCGATCGGGCCTTCCGGCGGCGGCTGATGGAGCTGGGCCTGGTGCCCGGAACTCTGGTCACGGTGGTGGGCGTGGCCCCCCTGGGTGATCCCCTCGACCTGTCGGTGCGCGGCGGCCGGCTGAGCATCCGGCGGCAGGAGGCCCAGGCCCTCACCGTGGAGCGCGAGGGCAGCGCCCTGGCCGCCCGGTGAGCTGTCACGAGGCGCCGGCTCGGATCGACCCCACCCGGCGCCCCCTGGTCGCCCTGGTGGGCAACCCCAATGTGGGCAAGACGCTGCTCTTCAACCGGCTGACGGGCCAGAACGCCCGTGTCGGCAATTACCCCGGCATCACCGTGGAGCGCCGCAGCGGCGAACTCAAGCTGCGGGGCCCCGAAGGCGTCACCCGGATCGAGCTGGTCGATATTCCCGGCGCCTACAGCCTGTCGGCGCGCTCCCCCGAAGAGCAGATCGCCCTGGATGCGCTGCTGGGCCTGGCCGGCGACCCCCGGCCCGACCTGGTGCTGGTGGTGCTGGATGCCACCAAGCTGGTGCGAAACCTCTACCTCGCCCTGCAGATCATCGAGCTGGGCCTGCCGGTCGTGCTGGCGCTGAACCTCTACGACGAGGCTGGCGACGACCCGCCCGACCCGCGGTCCGTCTCGCACCTGCTGGGCGTGCCCTGCGTGGCCACCAGCGCCCGCACCGGCCTGGGCATCGCCGCCCTGCGCAAGGCGGTGCTCGGGGCCTTGGATTCGCCGCCCATCGGCCAGGCGCCCGTGGTCTATCCCCCCGCCGCGCAAGCCGACGTCGCAGCGGTGATCGCCGCCCTGCCGGCCCCCTGGCGGGCGGCCCACGCCAACGACGCCGCCCTGGCCCGCTGGGCCCTGCTGTCGGTGGACGACGAGGACGAGCTGGAGGGCCTCGACCCCGGCCTGCGGGCTGCCGTCGGCCAGCGCCGGGCCAGCGCCCAAAGCGCCGGCCGCGACCTCGATCTGGAGTTGGTGGGCGCGCGCTACGCCTTTCTGGACGCCCACGCCGCCGACCTCCACCGCCCGCCTCCCGCGCGCAACCTCACCGAGCGCATCGACAAGGTGCTGCTGCACCCGGTCGTCGGCTTTGCGCTCTTCCTGGGCCTCATGCTGGTGGTCTTCCAGGCCCTCTTCTCCTGGTCCGATCCCGCCATCGGTTTGATTGAAGACACGGTGGGTTGGCTGGGCGCCAGCGTGGGCGGCCTGCTGCCCGATGGCCACCTGACCAGCCTGCTGGTGGATGGCATCATCGGCGGGGTGGGCAGCGTCATCGTCTTCCTGCCCCAGATCCTCCTGCTCTTCCTCTTCATCGGGATTCTTGAAGACTCGGGCTATATGGCCCGGGTGGCCTATCTGATGGACCGCATCATGCGCGCCCTGGGCCTGCATGGCCGGGCCTTTGTCCCCATGTTGTCGGGCTTTGCCTGCGCCGTGCCCGCCATCCTGGCCACCCGCACCATGGAGCGCAAGCGCGACCGCACCCTCACCATGATGGTCATCCCCCTGATGACCTGCTCGGCCCGCCTGCCCGTCTATACGCTCGTCATCGGCGCCCTCTTTGCGCCCTCTGCAGAGTGGGGCGCGATGCCCGTTCAGGGCCTGCTGATGGTGGCCATGTATGTCTTCAGCGTGGTGGTCGCGCTGCTCGCCGCCGGCGTCATCGGCCGCACCGTGCTCAAGGGCCAGCGGGTGCCCCTCATCCTCGAGCTGCCCCCCTACCGCCTGCCCCTGCCCAAATCCGTCTTCCGCCTGATGATCGAGCGCAGCAAGGTCTTCCTGAAAGAGGCCGGCACCGTCATCCTGGCCTGCACCGTGCTGATGTGGGGCCTCCTGCGCTTTCCCGGCACCCCCGAGCCCCTGGGCGGTCTGGAAGCCGCCAGCGCCGAGGTCCAAGCCGACTGGCGCGCCGAGCAGATCGAGAATAGCGCCGCCGGCCACCTGGGCAAATTCATCGAGCCCGCCATCCGCCCCCTGGGCTTCGATTGGCAGATCGGCGTGGGCATCGTCGGCGCCTTCGCCGCCCGCGAGGTCTTCGTCTCCACCATGGGCGTCGTCTACGGGCTGGGCGAAGAGGTGGACGAGGAGACCGACAGCCTGCGCGAGAAGCTCCGCGACGCCAAGAAGCCCGACGGATCCGCCGCCTACACGCCCCTGATGGGCCTGTCGCTGATGGTCTTCTTTGCCTTGGCTTGCCAATGCATGAGCACCCTGGCCGCCGTCAAGCGCGAGACCGGGGGCTGGCGTTGGCCCACCTTCCTCTTCGTCTACATGACGGCCCTGGCCTGGGTGTGCAGCTTCGTCATCTACCAGGGGGGCAAACTGCTGGGATTTGCGGGCTGAGGGGGCCCCACGGGCTACGCTGAGCCCGCGCATGGCGCGCACCGCCGCATGGAGCACGACATGGCCCGAGAACTGATGCAGCGGCTGCCCGGCCCCGGCGACCGCCGCCCCTACAGGTGGACCCTTCGCCAAGATGACAACGCCCATCACCACCGTGTTCTGCAGGTGGGCCAGAGCCCGTACCTGATGCACCTGCAGTGGCGAGAGAGCAAGAAGGCGCCCGTCCACGAGGTCGGCTTCTTCCTCCTCAACCTCAAGGGGCTGCTGGCCGAGGGCTATATTCGCGGCGAGCCCATGGGCTCACCGGGCCCCGAGGTTCGCGTGCGCGTGGTGATGACCGGCCCCGGCAGCTTCTGCCTGCAGGTGCGCAATGGCGACCCGGCGCTGCGGCTGGGCTGACCGCGCGGGGCCGCGGGTCCAGCGCCACGGGTTGATGTGGCATTCCCTTTCGCTGCGGCGCGGTGCTTCCATTCGGTCGTGGCCTGCAACGCTTCCGAGTGCGCGTAACTGCTGTTGCACCTGCGGCCGACGAAGTCGGCCGCAGGTGCAACAGCGCGTTATGGTTGCAGCTCATTCGTTCCGGGCACCGGCGTGTGGCTCTGGTGCGAGGGCGTGTATTGGCCCAGCGTGAATCCGACTCTCGGGTGGTGGGTGTAACAAACCGGGGGAGGGCTGGCGAGGGGTTGTCGACACGCTTGCCTCAGTGGTTGGCTGCACGCCCGCTCCAAGGGGCTCTCGTGGCGCGTAGCGCCCTACCTTCTCAACCTTCCGGGTAGACCCCTTAGTGGCTCCTCGGGGCGCTATGGACGGCACCGGGCTATGGACAACCCATCAGCCGTTGTTGGGGCTGCCCACGTCACCCAGGGTTGCCCACAGCCCCTTGGACAACCCCTGCGACCACCATTGCAGGGCCGCAGCGGCTGTCGGGGTTGCCCGCCGCCCACAGCGCTGCGGCGACGATTGAGATTGAGGATCCGGTTGTCCCGGTCAAGGGCAGCCGGCATGCAGACGGAAAGGGTGCTCAGCCGGGACTGGGCTGCGGCTCTGGGGCCAGGGGGCGGCGTTGTCGATGGGAGCCTGTCGTGCGGCCTGGCGGTGCTGTGCGCGAAGGTCGCGTGCGGCTTCGAGCCTGCGGTCGCGCTCGGCGTGGATGGCCTTCTGGCGGCCCTGGAGGAAGTCGTAGGGGTGATGTAGCCGATGGCACTGTGAAGACGGCTGGTGTTGTAGTGCTCGACGAAGTTGGTGACGAGGCGTCGGGCCTCGTCAGGGTGGAGGGCGGCGAGACGCGGATCGCGTCGCCCTTGATGGTTCTATGGTAGCGCTCGATCTTGCCGTTGGACTGCGGGTAGTAGGGCGAGGTCCTCACGTGGGTCATGCCGGTGAGCTTGATGAAGTCCTTGAAATCGCGGGCGATGAACTGCGGCCCGTTGTCGCTGATGATGCGTGGGAGGCCTCTGGGTAGAGCTCACGGGCCTGCTGCAGGATGACCTGGACCTCCTTCTCGGTCATGGTCTCGCGGATCTCCCAGTGGACGATGGCCCGGCTGTAGCCGTCGAGCACGGAGCAGAGGAAGTAGAAGGTGCCGGCCAGGTTCAAGTAGGAGATGTCGATGTGCCAGTGTTCATGTGGCTTGAGAGGCTGCACGAATCCCTTGCCCTTTTTCGAGGCCGCTTGTTCCACCGGTCGATGACGCCGGCCTGGCTCAGGACCCTCCAGACCGTGGTGGGCGACGCGGCGACGATACCGATGTCGATCATCATGAAGGTGAGCCGGCGGTAGCCCTCCAGTGGATGCTTGGCTTGGAAGGCGAGGATCGCCTCGCGCTCCCACGGCTCGAGCCAGTGGTCTCGGGGACCAGGCCGTTGTGCTCGTTGGCCTTGCCGTAGCGCTTCTGCCAGTCGTAGAACTTCCCGCGCTGGACGCCGATCCAGGTGATGAAGCGGAGGCGCTGGGATCTCGGTGATCTCGGACAAGGTGCGCACGAAGTCGACGATGGAGTCCCGCGTGTCGGGCGGGACCCAACGATTGTTCTGAGGGCTCCCCAGCGTTTTTTAGCGAGACGTACTCCTCGCTGATGGAGGCGATGACGCCATCCTTCTTGGTGAGCCTCGCCCTGAGCGCGTCCACTTCGCGCTCCAGGTCACTTCTCCCGCGAGCGTGGTGACCGCCGGCTGGAACGCGCCGGCGAGGTTCTCGAAGGCTTGCTTCTGCCAGTAGTAGAAGACGCTGGGTTGCAGGTCGTACTCGACGCAAAGATCTGAAATCGCTACCTTGTCCACGAAGTGGCGGGCGGAGGATGGCGACCTTCTGGTCGGTGGTGAAGTTGCGGCGGGGTTTTCCGGGGCACGGGCTCTCCTGGTTGCCGCTCTTTACGCGGCGGTGGGGAGAGTCAAGTTCCAGCTGGGGCGGTACAGAGGCATCAACCCACGTTGTCGTCGGTGAGCGGTGTGCGGAGGTAGAAGCCCACTGCCGAAATGCAAATGGGGACGTTGACCGCTTCCTTTCTGCCTACAGCGAGGAGGTCCGTATGGCGTGGAAGACCCGACAAACCTGGGTCCGGCCGCCTGTGATGGTCGAGCGAATCCTACTGGGTCTGGGGGACGGACTCCACCTGGTTGAGGGTCACACACGGTTAGGAGCGTTGCGTGGCCAGCTGCAGGCCGGCACAGTCAAAGAAGGCACTAGACACCTTGTATGGGTCGGCAGCCCTGTGGCCACCCCTCCCATAGGGAATACTAGAATCAACGCTGCGCATCAGGCGCCGTTTCTGCAGTGGTTCCTTGATGAGCCAGACCAGTCAGAAGTAGACGACGCACTTGGCTATTGGCTGGCGTGCAACCGCCCAGAAGGCCCGACCTTCGAAGCGGTGAAGGAGCACATCGAAGTGAACAAGCCGGACAGCGTTCGGCAGATCGAACTTGCGGGTATGAGATGGAAAGGGGCGCTGCACGCCGGAGCGATTGAGTGGGTTGCCAACTGAACGGAACCGAGCCCCGCCACTAGCGAGATGCAGTCATGTCGTCCAACACCCAAGTAGACGAAGGCAGGCACGGCAACAAGCCACCCGCGGCCGGCCCCCACCTCCAAGGCTTGTCCCACGCTGATAACGCCCATTAGACACCCCCCCACAATTCGCCCCCTCACCCGCCCCAAGAATCCGCAGCGCCATCTGCCCCAGCTCCCGCTCCAACGTGGCCCGATCCAGCGTCACCGTACCCAACACCCGCGCATGGGCCACGGCGCTCACCGCGGTCGCCAGGATCTGGGCCGTCGCATCGGGGTCGGGCACATCCAGCTCGGCCTGGCGGTCGCGGATCCAGGCGGCCACCAGGGCGTGGCCCATGGCCTCTACGCCGGCCATCCGGTCGATGCCCAGGTGCATCACCTGCTGCAGGATGACCTTGAGCAGGGCGGGGTCGCGGGCGTGGCTGTCCAACATGGCGGCGATGAAGCGGGGCACGCCCACGCGCACGGGCTCGTCCACCAGCTCGGCCATGCTGCGGGCCAGCAGGTCGATCTCCTCCTGGGCGTAGCGGTCCACCACGGCGGCCACCAGGGCCTCCTTGTTGGGGAAGTACTGGTAGAGGGAGCCCACGCTGACGCCGGCCACCTTGGCGATGCGGTTGGTGCTGGCCTTGTCCAGGCCCTCGGTCACCAGAACCTGAGCGGTGGCGTCCAGGATCGCGGCCACCGTGACCTGGGCGCGGGCCTGGGTCGGCGCCTTGCGCGGCTGCAAGCGGGACTTCGACTTCATGGCGAACAATCTCCAAAAGCGAGCGGAACTGAGCTTATGCTCACATTATAACATGAGTGATCGCTCGCTTAACCAGGAGGCCCCCATGAACGCACCCCAGGTGACCACCCCCGTCTGGCATAGCCGCAGCCCCCTGGGCCACCTGCCCAAGCTGGCGCGCGACCCCCTGGCCCTGCTGGACGAGGCGCGGGAGAAGCACGGGGACGTGGTGTCCTTCCGCCTGCTCACGATTCGCTGCGTGACGGTGAGCGACCCGCACCTGGCCCACAGCGTGCTGATGGACCGCACGGGCGCCTATACCAAGGACGCGCCGGGCTACCGCGTCCTGTCGCTGCTGCTGGGGCAAGGCCTGGTGACGGCCGAGGGCGAGGTCTGGAAGCGCCACCGTCGCATCGCCAACCCGGCCTTTCACCGCCGCTGCCTGGAGGGTTTTGTCGAGACGATGAACACTGCCTGCGAAGACGCGGTCCTGCGCTGGCGGGCCACCGGTGGGGCGGTCATCGACCTGCACGCCGAGATGACGCGCTTGACCCTGCGCATCGCCGGCGAGACCCTCTTTGGCATCGACCTGACCGACAGCAGCGCCGAATTGGCTCGGGCCACCACCGAGGCCCTGAAGGGCTTTGACCGCCTGGTCACCAACCCGCTGCCCTTCGCCCACAAGATCCCCACGCCGGCCAACCAGCGCATGAAGGCCGCCCTGGCCGACCTGGACCGGGTGGTGCAGGAGATCATCTCGGCCCGGCGGCGCAGCGGCCAACAGAAGGCCGACCTGCTGGGCATGTTGATGGATGCGGTGGACGAGGAGGACGGCACGGGGCTGAGCGATGCCGAGCTTCGGGACGAGGTGGTGACCATGCTGATGGCGGGCCACGAGACCACGGCCAACGCCCTGGCCTGGACCCTGTGGCACCTGGGCCAGCAGCCCGATCTGGCCCGGCGCGCCACGGCCGAGCTTCAGGCCAACGCCCCCACCGGCCCCATCGACTTTGGGGCCATGGGCCGCTTGCCTTGGGTCAAGCAGCTCTTCTTGGAGAGCCTGCGCCTGAGCCCGCCGGTGTGGATGCTGGAGCGCCGCTGCCCCGAGGGTGCGGTGCTGGGCGGCCACATCATCCCCAAGGGCGCCATCGTGATGGTGTCGCCCTGGGTGCTGCATCGCCACCCCGACCACTGGGTAGACGCGCAACGCTACGACCCCGAGCGCTTCTCGCCAGAACGCAAGGGCGAGATTCACCCCCACACCTATCTTCCCTTCTCGGTGGGGGCGCGGAAGTGCATCGGCGATCGCTTCGCCGAGGCCGAAGCCATGGTGATCCTGGGCGCGCTGCTGAGGGCCTTCGAACTGGAGGTCGACACAGCCCGGGTGCCCGTTCCCGACCCCCTGGTGACCCTGCGTCCAGGGGGGGGTGTCTGGGGTCGGCTGCGGCCCCTCTGAGGGCTTCAGCCCCGCCCGAAGTCCCGATCCCGGCGCATGCGCCACACCTCGAAGAGGGCCTCGTGCAGGGTGGCGGCGCTCATCTTGCTGGTGCCTACCAAGCGGTCGGGAAAGACGAAGGGCAGCTCGCCGATGCGCCAGCCCTGGCCCCAGGCCCGCCAGGTCAGCTCGATCTGAAAGCCGTAGCCGGCAGAGCGCACCCGTGAGAGCTGCCCTTCTTCCTGCAAGCGCGCCAGGACCGAACGCCGGAAGCACTTGAAGCCCCCGGTGAGATCCCGAAGGGGCAGGCCCAGGGCGCTGCGGGCGTAGCGGTTGCCCGCCCGGCTGAGCAGGCGCCGGTGCAGACCCCAGTCGGCCACGCCACCGCCGGGCATATAGCGACAGCCCAGGACGAGGTCCCAGTCGGCCAGGGCGGCGAGCAGGGCGGGCAGGGTGGCCGGCGGGTGACTGAGGTCGGCGTCCATCTGCACCAGCGCCAGGACGGTGGGGTCGCGCAGGGCCCAGGCGAAGCCGTCCAGGTAGGCGGGTCCCAGGCCCCGGGGGCCCGATCGGTGCAGCACGGCGACACGGGGGTCGCGCGCCGCCAGCCCATCGGCGATCGCCCCGGTTCCATCCGGGCTCTCATCGTCCACCACCAGCACGCGCGCCGCCGGCAGCACAGCATGGATCGCCGGCAGGATGCGCGGCAGGTTCTCCGCCTCGTTGTAGGTGGGCAGGACGATCAGGGCGCCAGCGCCCGTCTGTGGATCCGGCAGCAGCGGCGTCTCCAAAGCAGGGAGAGGGGGGGGTGGCAGAGGCTAGCGCGGCGCGGGCCCGCGGGCCGCAGCCCCGGTGGCGAGGCGAAGAAAGCGCTGTGTAAGGGGGGGAGCGGACTGCTCAGGCGTCGCCACGGGTATACTCGACACAAATGACATTACACCGCCAGCTTCCCGTCTCACCACCTCAGAGCGGGGTCCTCCATATCCTCGTTGTAGAGGACGATCTGCTGATTCAGCGCGTGTTGGGCCGCCTGCTGAGCCGGGCGGGCCACCGCCATACGCTGGCATCAAACGCGACAGAGGCGACAGCGCACCTGCGCAGCGACGCAGGGGCCTTCGATGTGGCGGTGGTGGACTGCGGGCTGCCGGAAATGAGCGGCGTGGAGCTGGCCCACCGCCTGCGCCAGATGCGCCCCGGCCTGCCGCTGGTCCTCACCAGCGGCAATATGGCGGCGCCGCCGGTGCCCGGCTGGCTCACCCAGACGGGACCGGTGCCCTTCCTGCTCAAGCCCTTTCAGCTGCACCAGCTGATGGCGGCGGTGGACGAGGCGATCGGCGCGGTGGCCCGCCTGCACCCCAGCAGCTGAGGCCTGGACAGGCTCTCTACCAGCTGGTAGATGCCCCCCATGAAGGAACGCATCCTCGAAGAGGCGGGCCGGCTCTTTGCTACCCGCGGCTATGCCGGCACCACCGTGCAGGCCGTCGCCGACGCCGTCGGCCTGGCCAAACCCAGCGTCATCTACTGGTACCCCACCAAGAAGGCGCTCCAGGACGCCGTGGTGGACCAGGTCCTGCTGGAGTGGCGGCAGACCCTGCCCCGGGTGCTGGACGCCGCCAGCAGCGGGGCGGACCGCCTGGACAATGTGCTGGGTGAGGTGGTCTGGTTCTTCAGCCAGGCCCCCGACCGGGCCCGCCTGCTCACCCGGGTGGTGGTGGACGACCCCACCGAATTGCGCGACCGCCTGCAAGGCCACCTGCGGCCCTGGCTGGCCCTGCTCGCCGCCTATGTGCGCGAGGGGCAACAGGCCGGAAGGGTGCGCGCCGACGTCGATCCCGAAGCCTGGGTCATCGAGGTCGTCATCCTGTTGATCAGCAGCTTCGCCGCGGCCGAGGTGGCCGCCGGCGTGCTGGGCGGCGACCCCGACAGCGCCCGCGAGCGCCTGGTGGGCGAGCTGGTCCGCATGATCAAGCGCAGCCTGCACCCCGAGCCCGAGGGAGGGACACCATGAGCTTCTACGACGACAACGCCGATCTCCGCTGGTATGTCGAGCGGGGTATCGACTGGGCCCGCCTGCTGCCCCACGTCGAGCTGGGAGGCCTGGGTCCGGCCCAGGCCGAGGCCGGCGGCTACCAGTCGGTCGAAGACGCGGTGCAGACCTGGACCGAGGTGCTGCACATGGCCGGCGCATTTGCCGCCGACGAGATCGCGCCCCGGGCCGCCCTCCTCGACCGGGCCCACGCCCGAGTGGAGGACGGGGAGCTGGTCAGCCCGCCCGAGCACGACCAGCTCTTCGACGCCATCGCCGCCATGGGCCTGCACGGGCTGTGCGTGCCTCGGGAATTCGGCGGCATGAACGCGCCCCTGGTCATCTACATGCTGGTGGCCGAGGTCTTCAGCCGGGCCGACGTGTCGGTGATGACCCACCACAGCTTCCATGGCGGCATCGCCATGGCCCTGCTGATGTACTCGGCCCTCGAAGGCAGCACGACCTTCGACCCCGACAGCCGGCAGATCCTCTCGACCCGCTGGTCCAAGGCCATCGAAGAGATCGCCGCCGGGGAGGCCTGGGGCTGCATGGACATCACCGAGCCCGACGCCGGGTCGGATATGGCCGCCCTGCGCACCAAAGCCGAACAAGATGCAGATGGAAACTGGCTTCTGAGCGGTCAGAAGATCTTCATCACCTCGGGCCATGGCAAGTACCACTTCGTCATCGCCCGCACCGAAGATGCCAAGGACCCCGACGACCCCTTCGCAGGTCTCGGCGGACTCAGCCTCTTCCTGGTCAAGGCCTGGGAGGACGGCCCCGATGGCCGCCGCATCCGCAACATCACGCTGGAGCGCATCGAAGAGAAGCTGGGCCACCACGGGTCGGCCACCTGCACCCTCAGCTTCGACCGCTGCCCGGCCGAGCTGGTGGGCCAGCGCGGCGAGGGCTTCAAGCTGATGCTGCTGTTGATGAACAATGCGCGCATCGGCGTGGGTTTCGAGGCCATCGGCCTGTGCGAGGCCGCCTTGCGCATGGCCCGGTCCTATGCCGCCGGCCGGCGTTCGATGGGGCGCAGCCTGGACCGCCACGAGCTGATCGCCGACTGGCTGGACGAGATGCAGACCGATGTGTGCGGCCTGCGGGCCCTGGCGGTGCACGCCGCCTTCCAGGAGGAGCTGACCCAACGCAAGCGCCTGGAGCTGCGCTACCTGGTGGCGCCCGGCAGCGCCGAGGCCGCCGCCCTGGAGGCCGAAGTCAAGGCCCTGACCTGGGCCAGCCGCAGCGCCACCCCCCTGCTCAAGATGCTGGCCGCCGAAAAGGCGGTGGAGATGGCCCGCCGCTGTCTGCAGATTCATGGCGGGGCCGGCTACACCACGGAATATGGGGCCGAGCGCCTGCTGCGCGACAGCCTGGTGCTGCCCATCTATGAAGGCACCACGCAGATCCAGGCCCTGATGGCCACCAAGGACGCCCTGCTGGGCTTGCTGCGGGATCCCAAGGCCTTTGTGCGCCAGTCCGCCCGCGCCAGCCTGGACAGCCGCACCCACCGCGATCCCCTCTACCGGCGGGTCGCCGGCCTGCGCCTGGCCGCGTTGCAGGCCCAGCGCCACCTGATCCAGCGCATCGCCGGCCCCCGGGTGCTGTCCTTGCCCCAGACCCCCCTGGCCCGCTGGCGCGACCGGCTGGTAGACGACTGGGACCCGCGCACCGACTTTGGCCCCGCCTTGCTGCATGCCGAGCGCCTCGCGGGCCTGCTCGCGGATGCGGCCATCGCCGAGGTCCTGTGGGCCCAGCTTGCCAAGGATGAAGGCAGGCGGCCCATTCTTGAAGGCTGGGTGGAGCGGGCCGAGCCCCGGGCGCGGGACAACCTGGGCCGGATCAAGCACAGCGGAGAGCGCCTGCTGGCCCGCCTCGCCCAGGCCCCTGCCGCCGAGGCCGCGAAGTAGATGGGCGCCCCCCTCCGCCACCTGCTGTCCCAGGGCCCGGTGCTGGCCGGCCTGGCCGCCGTGGGCTGGAAGGCCGCCTTTGGACAGAGACCCCAGGGCCCGGGCCCGCGCCTGCCCACCGACCCCATCACCGCCACGGTCCCAGCGCGAAGTGCCGCCTTGATCGCGGACTACCGCCGCTGGCTGGGGGGAGATGCCAAGCGGGACGCCGACCATGTGCCCCCCCACCTCTTCCCCCAGTGGGGCTTTCCGCTGCTGGCCCGCACCCTGGACGGCCTGCCCTACCCCCTGACCAAGGTGCTCAACCAGGGCTGCCGGCTGACGGTGCGCGGACCCCTGCGCAGCGGGGTGCCCCTGAACCTGTCCGCCCGCCTGGTAGACCTGCGAGAGGAGCCGGGCAAGGCGCGCATCCACCAGCAGCTGATCACCGGCACGGACGAGAGCCCAGACGCGCTGGTGGCCGACATCTTCGCGGTGGTGCCCCTGCCGCGGGCCCCGGGTGAGGCCCGCAGCCCCCGCAGCCCGCCCGTGGTGCCCGTGGACGCCACCGAGCGCGCCGAGCGCCGCTTCAAGTCCGGGGCCGGCCGCGATTTCGCCGTGCTGACCGGCGATGTCAACCCGATTCACGTCTCTGCACTCGCCGCCCGGGCGGCGGGTTTTCGCAGCTGCATCCTGCACGGCTTCGCCACGATGGGCTGGGCCTGGGAGCAGACCATTCGGCACCGCCTGGCCGGCGATGTCCACCGTGTCCACATCTTCGACGTGCGCTTCACCAAGCCCCTGGTGCTGCCCGCCACCGCCCGCCTCTACAGCTTCCCCTCCGATGGCGCCGACCCATCGGTCGAAGGCCTGGGGGTGGCCGCCGCCCCCGGCGGGCCGGCCTGGATGCTGGGCAGCGTCACCACCCGCCCCCCTCGGAGCCCCTGATGGCCGACCTGCTGGTCAACCTCGCCAACAACCCCACGGCGCGCAGCCTGCTGTCCAAGGCGGGCCTGCCCATGCCCACCCCCCTGCGCCGCACCCGGGGCCCCTGGACCGACCGACCGTTGGAGGGCAAGATCGCCGCGGTGGGAGGCGCCCAGAGTGGGCTGCTGCACGGCGCAATCAGCCGCTGCCTGGCCCGCGCCGGAGCCCAGACCACCCTGGTGGGCCTGGACGAGGCCCAGCCCGCCTTCGCCGAGGCCGCCGAGGCCTGGGGACGGCCCCTGACCACTGTGGACGCGCCCTCCGAGGACCTGCGCCCCGACCTGCTGGTCTTTGATGGCAGCGGCCTGTCCACCCCCGAGGAGCTGCGCCAGCTCTACGCCTTCTTCCACCCGCTGGTGCGGGCGGTGCGCAGCAACGGCCGGGTGGTGGTGCTCGGCCTGTTGCCCGAAGAGCAGCGCAGCCCCGGCGCCGCCGCGGCCCAGGCCGCCCTGGACGGCTTCGTGCGCAGCCTGGGCAAGGAGCTGGGCCGAAAGGGCGTGACCGTCAACCGCATCGCCGTGGGCGAGGACGCCGAAGACCAGGTCGAGCCCGCCCTGCGCTGGCTGCTGAGCCCGCGCTCCACCTTTGTGGACCTGCAGACCCTGCGCCTCAGCCCGGCGGTGCCTGCCCCGGATGCCCCCCCCTTCACCCGGCCCCTGGACGGGCAGGTGGCCGTGGTCACCGGCGCGGCCCGGGGCATCGGCGCCGCCACCGCCCGGCGCATGGCCGAGGAGGGCGCCAAGGTCATCGTGGTGGACCGCCCCGACGATCTGGAGGCCGCCGCCGGCCTGGCCCGCGAGCTGAAGGGCCTGCCCCTGGGCCTGGATGTGACCGACCCCAAGGCCGGCGAGATCCTCGCCGCCCTGCTGGCCGACCAGGGCATCGCCGCAATCGACGTGCTGGTGCACAACGCCGGTGTGACCCGCGACCGCACCCTGGGCCGCATGGACCCCGCGCGCTGGGATCTCACCCTCGACGTCAACCTGGCCGCGCCCCTGCGCCTGACCGCCGACTTGGATCAGCGGGGGCTGATCGCCGACAATGGGCGCGTGGTGCTGCTCTCCAGCATCGCGGGCCTGTCGGGCAACATGGGGCAGACCAACTATGCCGCGTCCAAGGCGGGGCTGGTGGGGGCCTTGCACCGCCTGGCCCCAGCCTTTGCCGCCCGGGGCATCACGGTCAACGCAATCGCCCCGGGCTTCATCGAGACCCGGCTGACCGCGGCCATCCCCGTGGCCATCCGCGAGGTCGCCCGCCGCCTGTCGGCCCTGTCCCAAGGCGGCCTGCCCGTGGATGTGGCCGAGGCCATCCTCTTTCTGTCCAGCCCCGGCGCGGCCGGCCTGAGCGGCACCACGCTGCGGGTCTGTGGCGGCAGCTTCATCGGCGCCTGAACCCTCTTCGAAAACGAGGTCCCCATGCCCGTCTCCCGCAATGCGCCCTCTCGGCGCGCCGTCATCGTCGGCGGCCAGCGCACCCCCTTCACCCGGGCCTTTGGCGCCCTGCTCAAGCAGGACAGCATCGCGCTGGGCACCGCCGCCGTATCGGCCCTGATGGCCCAATTCGACCTGCCCCGGCGCGAGCTGGACGCCCTGGTCTGGGGCGGGGTGATCCTGCCCTCGGGGGCCCCCAATGTGGGTCGCGAGATCGTGCTGGATCTGCGCCTGCCCCCCGAAGTCGAGGCCATGACCGTCAGCCGGGCCTGCGCCAGCGGCCTGCAGGCCATCACCCTGGGCGCGGCGGCCATCGAGCGCGGCGAGGCCGATGTGGTGATCGCCGGGGGGTCCGACAGCACCAGCAACGCCCAGGTGATGGTGGGCCAGCGCCTGGTTCACGCCATGGCGCCCCTGGCCCTGGGCAAGAAGGCGGGGGTCAAGGACTACCTGCAGGTGCTCAGCCAGATGACCCCCATCTCGGAGATCCTGCCCCAGAAGCCGCGCATCGCCGAGCGCAGCACCGGGGAGCTGATGGGGGAGGCCTGCGAGCGCATGGCCGCCCGCAACGGCATCCGCCGCGAAGACCAGGACGCCTTCGCCGTGGACAGCCACCACAAGGCCGCGGCTGCCCTGGCGGCGGGCCTGCTGGATGGCGAGCGCTGCACGGTGGAGGCCGAGGGCCGCACGGTGCGCGAAGACGACCTGGTGCGCCCCGACAGCAGCATCGAGAAGCTGGCCCGGCTGCGGCCGGTCTTTCAGCGCGACGGCGGCACCCTGACCGCCGGCAACAGCAGCCCGCTCACCGATGGCGGCGGCGCCGTGCTGCTGATGAGCGAAGAGAAGGCGAAGGCCCTGGGCTATACGCCGCTCGCGGCCTTCCGCAGCTGGGCCTATGTGGGCGTGGACCCCGCCGACCAGCTGCTCATCGGGCCGGCCCTGGCCATGCCCCTGGCCCTGCAGCGGGCGGGCATGAAGCTGGACGAGGTGGACCTCGTCGAGATCCACGAGGCCTTCGCCGCCCAGGTGCTCTGCGTGACCCAGGCCCTGCGGTCTACCGCCTTCGCCCGCGAGCGCCTGGGCCGCGACCAGGCGGTGGGCGAGGTGGACCCCGCCAAGCTCAACCGCTGGGGCGGCTCCCTGGCCCTGGGCCACCCCTTTGCCGCCACGGGGGCCCGCATGGTGACCACCGCGGCCCGGGCCCTGCACCGGGACGGCCTGGAGACGGCGGTGCTGGGCATCTGCGCGGCGGGCGGCCTGGGCGCGGCGGCGGTGCTCG
>JAGYJW010000044.1 GCA_018401435.1 Deltaproteobacteria bacterium
CTTTGGGATCGGGCCGACCTGGACAGCCTCAGCCGGCTGTTGGTGGGCGACCTGGAGGTCATCGAGGCCGGCCCCACCACCAGCTACGACTGAATCAGGCCTCGGTCACCGCGATGCGCCGGGGCTGGCTGCTGGCCGCCCGGGGCAACGTGACCTTGAGCAGCCCGTCCTTGAGCACCGCAGCGATGCCGTCGCCATCCACATCGGCCTTGAGGGTGAAGGCGCGCCGGTAGCGCACCGGGGCGAATTCGCAGGCCACCAGCTCGCCTTCGCCGGACTCAAAGGAGCCCGTCGCCTCGATCAGCAGCACGTTGCGGTCGAGCTGCACCGACAGGGTGTCGGCCGTCGCGCCGGGCAGCTCTGCGACCAGCAACAGGGCCTGGTCATTCTCGAAGATGTCGACCGGGGGCCGCACCACCGGCAGGTGCTCGGCGCCGGGGTTGAGGGGAGTGGACGCGGAAGGGGTCTGGGTTTGGGCTTGCATGGCTTCCTCCATTGGTGCGGATCTTCAGGCAGGGCGGGCGCGCTTCAGGCCACGGCGACGGCGATGCGCCGGGGCTGGGGCGGGGCCTTGCGGGGCAAGCGCACGGTCAACACGCCGTTGCGGAACTGCGCGGAGATATTGTCCACATCGACGTCATCGGAGAGGCGCAGGCTGCGGGCGAAGCGCTGCTCTCCGCGCTCGCGGCGCAAGGGCCGATAGCCCTCGGGCAGGTCGGCGGGGTGCTGACCCCGAAGCAGCAGACTGCCGTCCTCCACGGTCAGCTCGACCTGGTCCGCACTCCATCCCGGCAGCAGCCCGTGCAGGTGCCAGGCCGCCTCGGTCTCTTCGAGGTTGAATCGGGGCCCGCTGACAGCCGGCCGGGGTGCCGGGCGCGCGCCGGCCCAACCGAAGAGCAGGTCGAGGTCGTTGAAGTGACGGTTCCAATCCTTGAAGGTGGGCAGCATGGCTTCTCCTCGCGGTTCGATACCGCAGACAGGGGGGAGCCTCGGGCCCGGAGGAGGGCCGAAGCGGGTTCTGGGTTGAGCCGGGCGCGTGTCTGCACCGCGAAGGGTGGCCTGGAGGCCAACTTCGGCGGGGTCCGTCCCAGCACGAGAGCAGTGTGTGCACCCGCCGCGGAGCGTCAAGCCCCGTCGCGTCGACCCGGCGGATTCAGCCCCGGGGCCCGAAGAGATCCGTGCCCACCCGCACCATCGTCGAGCCCTCCATCACGGCGTGCTCAAAGTCGCCGCTCATGCCCATGCTGAGCTCCTTCAGCGGCAGGCCCGCCGCCCGGCCCTGGGCGGCCAGTGCGGCCAGCGCCGCAAAGAAGGGGCGGCTGTCGGCGGGGTCCTCGGTGTGGGGTGGCATCGTCATCAGCCCCGACAGGGCCAGCCCCGGCAAGGCTGCCACCGCGGCGCAGAGGGCCAGGGCCCCGTCGGGGCCCACGCCGCCCTTGCTCTGCTCGCCCGAGACGTTGACCTCGACCAGCACGCCCAGATCGGGCAGGGCGCGGCCCTCGGCCCGCTCCCGCGCGATGCGCTCGGACAGGGCCTGGGCGAGGTCCAGGCGATCCACGGCGTGAACGAGGTTCACCCGACCCACCACATATTTGACCTTGTTGGTCTGCAGGTGGCCGATGAAGTGCCACTCCGGGGCCGGACGGTCGGCAGCCTGGGCGAGGCCATTGACCACATCCACCTTGTCGCGGATCTCCTGGGCGCGGTTCTCTCCGAAGAGGGGCTGGCCCAGGGCATGCAAGGCCGCGATCTCGACGGGGTCGCGGGTCTTGGAGGCGGCCAGCAGGCGCACCGAATCCACGGGGCGGCCCGCTGCGACGCAAGCGGCGGAGAGACGGGCCCGAACGGCGGCCAGACGGTCGGCCAGGGTCAGCGGGGCAGGGGACATGGGCGCTCCATCAAGGGGGGGCGGGCAGCAGGCCCACCCGGTGAAGGGCGGGCACGACGGCGTCCATGGGCAGGCCCACGACATTGCTGTGAGAGCCGCGCACCTCGGCGACCAGGGCCGCGCCCTGGCCCTGGATGCCATAGGCACCCGCCTTGTCCAGGCTCTCACCCCGGGCCACATAGGCCGCGGCCTCGGCGGGGCCGAAGTCCCGGAAGCGCACCTGCGAGTGTTCGACGGCCAGCACACCGTCGGCGGGCGCGTCGGGGCCCGACCAGCGCAAGCACCAGCCGGTGCTGACCGTGTGCCAGCCCCCCGCGAGGGCCAGCAGCATGGACCGGGCGTCGGCGGCGTCGGCAGGCTTCTCGAAGAGGCGCCCATCCCGGTGAACGGTGGTATCGGCGGCCAGCACCCAGCGGCCGGGGGCCGACACGGCGGCGGCCTTGTCCTGGGCGAGGCGGCGCACATAGGCCGTGGCGTCTTCTCCGGCCTCGGGCGCCTCGGGGATGCAGGGCGGGCGGATGGCGGCGATGGGAACGCCCACGGCGGCAAGAGGACCGGCGCCGGGAAGCCGCTGGCCAGCACCAGCCCCGCCCCGGCGGGGATCAGCGGGGGCACCGGGGCAAGGCGCCGGCCTCCAAGCCCGCGAAGATGCGCCCCCAGGCGCCGGGCGACAGGTCCCGGACCAGGGGCTCGGCGTTGGGGATCCGGTTTCGCCCGATGGCCTCGCCCGGCAGGCCATCCAGCAGGCCCAACAAGGTGCGGATCACCCCGCCATGGCAGACCAGCAGCACATCTTTGTGCCCATCGTCCGAGATCGCGCTCAGGGCCGACACCGTGCGCCAGGCCAGGTCGGCGTGGCTCTCTCCGCCGGGCGGGCGCCCCTGCCAGGTGAGCAGCCGGGCCATGAAGCCGCGCTCCCGCAGCAGGTCATAGCCGAGGCCCTGCCAGGCCCCCAGGTTGCGCTCCCGCAGGCGCCCGTCCAGCTCGATGGCTGGCGCGGCGGGGCCCCTGCCGCCCGGGCGGCAGCCGGCGCCAGGGCGGCGGTGTCCCGCGCCCGCGACAGGTCGCTGCTGATCACCCGCCCGAAGGCCCGCTCCGCCAGGGCCCGCCCGGCGGCCTCGGCCTGGGCGCGACCCAATGCGGTCAGCGGCACATCGTTCCAGCCGCTCAACAGGCGGTCGGCATTCGCGGTGCTCTCGCCATGCCGCAGAAAGACCCAGCGGCTCACGTCGCGTCGGAGTCGTCCACCTCGACCCCATCGTGTTCGTCGTCATCCGCCAGCGAGGGAAGGCGCACGCCGCCGGTGTCCCGCGACAGCTGAACCGTCCAGGCCCGCACCCGCTCCTCGGCCACCAGCAAGGCGGCAAGGGCCGGGCGCTCGCCCAGGATGTGGTCCATCAGGTCCTGAAGCTCGCGCAGCTCTTCGCGACCCAGGCGGGTGGCGACGCGGTCGATGCCCAGGCGCACTTCCGGGCCGACGGTGACCACCGACACCAGGTCGCGCAGCAGCTTGATGTAGCGATTGCGCAGGATGCCGATGGCGACGGGATCCCAACCGCCTTCGGCCTGGCGGCTTTCCAGGGCGCGCACGGCAGGCAGCAGGCGGCTGGCCTCGCCCACAGCGAGGTAGCGCACCACGCTGCTGGCCATGCGGTCGCCGGCGGGGTGGCTGAGCGCGATCTCGCGGGCATTGGTCAGCTCACCCAGCAAGGCGATGCTCTTGGCCAGGGCCGGGCTGATGCCCAGGGCGGTGTGGCTGTCGGCGCGCTGCTGGATGCGGGCCTCGTGGGCGGTGCCGCGGGCCCGGCTGATCGCCCGCAAGGCGCTGCGGATCTGGTCGAGATCCTCGTGGTCGGGGCCGGGCTCACCCGCGCTCAACCACACGGTGACCAGGCCGGTCAGGGCGTCGCTGATGGCCACCCAGGCGCGGTAGCGCACGTCCAGTGAGGCGCTGCCCGCGTCCAGGCTGCGGCGAAGCTCGGCGAGATCGACCAGCTCCGCGGCCTTGTACCAGGCGCGGGCCACATCGCCTTCGGGGCGACCGGTCAGCTCGGAGACCAGGGGGAAGAACTGGGCGCCGCTGTCGGCGATGACCTCGTTGGTCACCACCGTCATGCCGATGGACTGGCTGAGCATGTGGCTGCGGATGGCGTCGGGCCAGCCCTCGCGCACCTTGGCGGGGAAGTAGTCTAGCACCTTGTCTTCGAAGCCGGGAATGGCTGAGGGGTCGGTGTCCTTGAGGGCCTTGAAGACGTGCATCTTGACGTGGGCCTGCATCACCGCCAGCTCGGGCCGGGTGAGGCCCTGCCGGCTGGCCGCGCGGCGGGCCAGGACGTCGTCGCTGGGCAGCACCAGGGCGGCGCGGGTGGTGCCGCTGTGGCGGCAGACCCAGTCGATGGTGCGCGAGAAGAACATCGGGTCGCGCAGGGCCCGCACCTGGTCCAGGGAGAGCTGGCGGCCGTGGCGGTCGTTGTTGGCCAGCACGTCGTCGGCCACCTGGGAGGTGAGGGTCTCCAGCAGCACATTGCGCTCTTCAAAGCCCAGCTTGCCCGCCTTGACCATGGGGTTGAGCAGGATCTTGAGGTTGACCTCGTGGTCCGACATGTCCACGCCGCCGGAGTTGTCGATGGCGTCGGTGTTGATGCGCCCGCCATGCAGGCCGAATTCGACCCGGCCCGCCGGCGTGAAGCCCAGGTTGCCGCCCTCGCCCACGATCTTGCAGCGCAGCTCGGTGGCGTTGACGCGGATCTCGTCGTTGGTCGGGTCGCCCGCGTCGGCGTGGGTCTCGTTGCTGGCCTTGACATAGGTGCCGATGCCGCCATTCCACAGCAGATCGACGTTGAGGCGCAGCAGCAGGCGGATGACCACATCCACGGGCAGCTCCGTCTTGAGCACCCCCAGCAGCTGCTGGATCTCGGGGCTCAGCTGGATGCTCTTGGCCCGGCGGCTGAAGATGCCGCCCCCCGGCGACAGCTTGCTGGTGTCGTAGTGTTCCCAGCCCTTGGCCTCGTCAAAGAGCCGCTTGCGCTCGGCGAAGGTGGACTCGGGATCGGGGTTGGGATCGATGAAGATGTGCAGGTGGTTGAAGGCCGCCACCAGCTTCATCTTGTCGTGCTCAATCACCCCGTTTCCGAAGACGTCGCCACTGCAGTCGCCGATGCCCATGCAGGTGAAGGTGTCGGTGGTGGGGTCCACGCCCATCTCGGCCATGTGGCGGCGCACCGTCATCCAGCCGCCGCGGGCGGTGATGCCCACCTTCTTGTGGTCGTAGCCATTGGAGCCGCCCGACGCGAAGGCGTCCCCCAGCCAGAAGCCATAGGCCGCGGACAGGCCGTTGGCGGTGTCGGACAGGTGGGCCGTGCCCTTGTCTGCAGCCACCACCAGGTAGGGGTCCTGGTCGTCGTGGGCGACCACCCGCGGCGGGCCCTGAATATGCCCGTCCACGATGTTGTCGGTGAGGTCCAACAGGCCGCGGATGAGGATCTGGTAGAGCTCGTCCGCCCGCTGCCGGCGGGTGGCCGGGTCGCCCTTGCTGTGCTTCATGAAGAAGCCGCCCTTGGCGCCTTCGGGCACGATGAGGACGTTCTTGACCATCTGGGTGGTCACGAGATCGAGGATCTCGCGCCGGTAGTCTTCGCGGTCCGACCACCGGATGCCGCCCCGGGCGATCTTGCCGCCCCGCAGGTGCACGCCTTCGACGTCGCGGTGGTGAACATAGATCTCGAACATCATCCGCGGCAGCGGCATCTGCCGCACCTTGGCGCACTCCACCTTGAAGGAGATGTAGTGGGCGATGCGGTCGGTGCGGTAGAAGTTGGTCCGCAGCGACGCGTCGATGAGGTTGTAGAGGGTGCGAAAGGTGATGTCCTGGTCGTGGTCGCCCACCTGGCGCAGCCCGTCCAGCAAGGACTCGCTGGCCGTGGCCATCAGGCGGTTCCGACCGGCCGCGAGGTCCGGGTCGAATTTGGCCTCGAAGAACTCCCACAGCAGCCGCACCAGGTCGGGCTGGGCCAGCAGGATCTCCTGCACGCGGGACAGGGTGTAGCGAAGGCCCAGCTGCCGGGCATAGCCGTTGTAGGCCCGCAGCAGGTCCACCGCCTGCCAGGGGATATTGGCCCGCATCAGGATGCGGTTGAGGGCGTCGGCCCCCATCTTTCGCCCGAAGACGGCCTTCAGGCCATCAATCAGGTGCGGCGCGCGGTCCAGGATGAGGCCGTCGTCCAGGCCCCAGACCCCCTGCAGGCGGAAGGTGTCGATGACCCGCGCCGGCCCCGACAGGGGGTGCACCTCGTCGGCGAACTGGTCCACCACGCTCACGCCGAAATCATCGAGCACGGGCAGGATGTCGGACAGGATGATGTCGGTGGCCTGAAAGATCCGGATGTTGATCCGGCCCTTGGGGTCGCGGAAGACGTCCACCTCGATGGTGGTGCCGCCCTTCAGGCGCTCCAGCATCTCGACGTCATGGGCCGCGCGGTCGGGGGTGGACACCTGCTGGTAGATGTCGGCGAAGGCGTTGCCATACTCGACAATCAGCTCGTCCGCGCGATCCTCGCCGAATCGCTCCACCAGGGCCCGGTAGAGCCGGGTCTGCCAGGGGGTGGCCAGCTGGCTGATGGCGGCCGAGATCTGGTCGCGCAGCTCGGCACCCAGCGGGGGCACATCGGTGAGGTAGTAGTGCACCAGCATGGTCTGGTAGCGACCAAAGAAGACGCCGTGGTCGGTCACCGTGCCGCCGGTGGTATCCAGCAGCATGCCCTGCACATCGGCCCGCAGGCGGTCCGACCAGCGGTTGCGCGGCATGGCCGCCACCACGAAGGCCCCGTCCATATTGGGGTTCTGGGCCACAAAGACGCGGACGTCGTGCTCCTGTTCGGCCTCGAGCACCTTGTCGATGATCTCGGTGAGGGTGGGCAGGCTGGCCGTGAACAGGAATTCCGTGGGCAAGGAGTCGAAGACGTTGCCGATGCCCTTGTAGCGGTAGCTGCCGGGCTTGCTGTCCTGGCTGCGCAGGATCTCGGCCAGCATGCGCCGCAGCAGCGGAACATGGCGGCTGGGCTGGGTCACGGCCCGGTAGGTGAAGAGGCCCTGGATGTAGAGGGCGCGGTCGGCGCCGGGGCCGGCGTTGGGAATGCGAACGACGATCTCGTCCACCCGGCCCGCCCGGTGAACGGGGGATGCGTGCGCCCCCTTGCGCACGGCCACCACCTGGGTGGACAGGCTGTCGGGCCACTGCATCAGGCTGTCGGTGGACCAGACGGCGTTGAAGCGGTCGGCGGCGAAGCCCAGCCGCGTGTCTTCGTGCACCACCCCCATCAAGACGAAGTTGTCGGCCAGCAGCCAATGCAGGAATTCCGCCGTCTCGCGCAGGTCTGCGGCCTGATCGGGGGTGCGGTCGGCGGCGCGGCTGAAGCGGAAGGCCGAGGAGTCCACCACGTCGATCATGGCCTGGAAGTCGCTGACCATGGCCGAGGCCAGCAGCAGCTGCCCCTGCAGGGTGGCGCCGAAGCGGCTGAGCCCGGCGACCTCGAGGCCCTCGGCCTCCATCAGCACGACGCTCTCGGTGGGGGCGTCGGGCCGGCCCACGCCCACGATGGCGCCGCTCTCGTCGCGGTCCACCGGCAACACGACGTTGAAGCTGCCCAGGTAGACGCCGCCAAAGCTGGTCACCGCCAGGCGCACCGTGTCCACAATGAAGGGCTGGTCGGGCATCACGCTGACCAGTCGGCTCACGCCATCGTGGTGGCTGACCTCGACCGCGGGCTTGGAACCGCGCGAGCGGGCCGCGGCGGTCCAGGCGGCCTCGATGAGGTCGAGGGCGCTGCTGGCGGAGTGACGGGCCGCAAAGGGCGGCCGGATCTGTCGCCCCACGCCGCGCACGAAGGCGCCGAAGACGTCTGGATCGGCCCCGGCGGGGACACCCCGCGTCTTCAGGACTGCGAGGATCTTCTCGACATAGCCAGTCAGCGTCATGGGGGGCCTGCGGGGTGCGAAAGGGAGCCCCCCCTAACGTGGGATCCCGGGCCTCGGGGAGCCCGCGCGCCGATCCTCAGCGGGGGTCGGGCAGGTCCAGCCAGCCCGTCGGATACCAGGCCCAGGCGTCCCCGGCGCGAAGCTCGACGGCGGCGGCATGCCCGCCGTAGTGGGCAGAGATCCCGGTGTCGATGCCCAGCAGCGCACCGCCGCAGCGCACCGCAATGCGGCCGTCCCGCTGGGTGGTGTGGCCGACCACCATGCGCCGCACCCCGCGCAGGGTGAGCACCCGCTGCAGCTCGGCGCAAGCCACGGCCTCGTCGGCCAGCAGGTAGCCCCGGTACCACAGCGGGCCTTCTTCGCCGAGAATGGGCGCACCAGGCTCATTGATGGCCTGCCGCACCTGCTCGTTGAGCTGGGCCACCGTCGATGCCGCGAAGCGCTCGCTCAGCCCGCCGTGCAAGAAGAGGGTGCTGCCCACCTGGGCGATGGCGTCCTGCTCTCGCAGCCAGGCGCCGGCCTCGCCGGTGGGCGAAAAGGCCGCCTTTCGGGCGTCGACGCTGCCATAGTCGGCCACGTCGCCCTCCGAGACATAGCGCCAGTCCCCCTGCAGATTCATCACCTCGTGGTTGCCCAGCAGGCCGACCACCCGACCCCCCGCCGCGGCCGCCTCCTCCTCCAGCCGATCGATCAGGGCAATCAGCTCTTTGCTGTCGGGGCCGCGGTCGGTGATGTCGCCGGTCTGCACCAGGATGGCCTGGCCACCGGACCAGCGCCCCGCGCCATCCACCAGCCCCAAGGCCGAGAATAGCGCAAGGGTCGCCGGCAGGTCCGCGTGCAGATCCCCCACCACCACCAGGCGCTCGGCCTCTGTGGAGACCGGCGTTGGCGGCAGGGGGGCCACGGGTGGGGCAGGCTGGGAAGGAGACTCGGCGCTGGCGCAGCCAAGGCCGAGCAGCCCGAGCAAGATTAGGGGGTCCAAGTAGTCCTCCAAGGGGAAGCACCGTGAAGCAGAAGCTGCAGCTCGCTGAAAGCCTGGTGCGCCAGGCCCGCATGGATGGTGCGGCGCACGCCGAAGTCCTGATTGTGACCTCGGACCGCCGGAGCTTCAGCTCCACGTCCCGAGCGCTCAG
Organism: Deltaproteobacteria bacterium; assembly: GCA_018401435.1. Classification (GTDB taxonomy): domain Bacteria; phylum Myxococcota_A; class UBA796; order UBA796; family UBA2385; genus M30B51. The sequence continues at coordinate 8,995 of JAGYJW010000044.1, forward strand.
CCACGAGACTGAGAGCGCGGTGCATATCCGGTTGACCGCGGCCTCTGGCGCGACGGTCAGCTCGGTCAACACCGGAGACCCGGCGACCGTGGGTGCCAAGGCCCTCAGCAAGACCTTCACCCAGCTCCGCAAGGCCAAGGCCCAGGACAACGCCGGTCCGCCGCCCCACCTCGACGTGCAGGATCGCGGTCTGGGCATCCTCGACCGCCGCCAGGCCAACCTCACGGACTCCGATCGCCACGAGGCCATCGATTGGAATGAGGAGGCCCTGGCCGCCTTCAGGGCCACGGTGGTCCCCGGCCCCTTCCTCTACGAAGAAGTTCTCCACAGCCGCGTTCTCGCTGCGACCAACGGGGCGCATCTCAGCGAAGAGAGCAGCCGCTACCGGCTGTCGGGTCGGCCCGCCACAAGAAGCACCCCGACATCGTCTTGACCGAGCAGATCACCAGCCGCAACTTCGCCGAGGTGGCCAGCAAGCCCATCGGCGTGGGCCTGGGCCGTCGCGTCGAGAGCCTGGATCTGCCCGCCGATCTGCCCAGCAGCCCCACCGCCGTCGTGCTGGGCCAGAAGGTGGTGGCAGAGCTGCTTCCGCGCATCGTGCGCAGCTTCCGGGCCGAACGCATCGACCAGGGCAGCAGCTTTCTCAAGGACCGGGCCGGCCGCCGGGTGGGCAGCGACCAGCTCCATGTGGTGGACGACGCCTTGGTTCCCGGCGGCTATGCCACCCGGGCCTTCGACGACCGGGGCATCCCGGCGGTGGCCATCACCCTCATCCGCGAGGGCATGTTGGGCGGGGTCTACCAGGGCGTGGAATCGGCCCTGCGCAACGACGCGCGGCCCAGCGGCCACGAGTGTTTCGACGGCAGCCTGTGGGTGGGCAACCTGATCGTCCGGCCGGGCAACCGGTCGCGCAACATGATCTTCCCCGACCTGGGCACTCTGGTCGAGATTGAAGACCTCGTGGACCTTCCCACGCTGGACCCGGTCACCGGCATCATCGAGCTGCAGGCGCGGGTCTGGGTCAAGGACGCCAAGCAGACCCTCGGCTATGCCGGCACCCACCGCCTGCGTTGCCCGGTGGTGGAGCTGCTGGGCGCGGTGGACCAGGTCTGCTCGGACCAGGAGCGCCACGGCATCGTGGACACGCCGACCTGGGTGCTCAAGGGCATCTGGTTCGACGACTGAGGCCGGCGGCCCGCCCCGGGCCTACTGGCAGCGGGTGCGGGTGGCCAGGTAGGGGTCGGCGAAGTCTTCAACGAAGACGGCGTCGGGCCAGCGCACCACGCCGACATCCCAGACCTGGTTGCTGGTCAGCACCTTGCTGCCTTGCCAGAAGGGCGAGGTGCCGCCATTGAGCCACACCTTGACCGTGGCGGTGGAGGTGCCGCCGCCCTTGTCCTCGTAGTAGTGCACCTTGACGAGGTAGTCACCGGATTCGGGGTTGCGCAGCTTGGTGGCTTCGGGACCCAGGCCCGCCCGGTTGTCCAGGGCCAGCCGGGGGTCATCGTCCCCGCCCGAGCTGCCCCAGTTGGGGTTGCGGTTGCAGTAGCAGCAGTCGCCGTCCTGATCGAAGAAGCTGGATCCGGCCTGGATGAAGTGCAGGTCCACATCCGAGTTATTCGTGTCCCAGGTCAGCTCGACGTGGATCTGCTCCTCGGACTCGGCCAGGAAGCTGCAGCGCGTGGGGGCCGAGATCAGGCCGACGCTGTTGGTGACCTTGAGCTGCAGCTCCCACTGGCCGGCGAGGTCCACGAAGAGGCTGGTGAAGCCGGCATAGGGCTCGTTGACGCCGGTGGCGCTGCCAAAGGGCTTGCTGAGGATCTCCCAGGAGTAGCTGAGGGGCTCCAGGCCATTGGGGTCGTAGGAGCCCGTGCCATCGAGGTCGATGCGCACGGGCGGGTTGACCTCGCCGGCCCCGGGGCAGTCGATGACGGCGACGGGGTATTCGTCCTCGCTGCCGCCATTGCCCACCACGACCAGGTCGATGGCGGGTTCATCGGGGTCGTTGCTGTTGATGGTGAAGGTGGCGCTGTCGCCGGTCTCGGCCAGCGGGGCATAGGACACGATCAGCGCGGTCTCGCCATTGGCGGCGATCTGCCCGCCGCTCACCGGCCCCGATGCGATGCTGAAGGCGCCCGAGCCCGTCTGTTCGATGCTGTCGATGTCCAGGGGCCCATCGCCCACATTGCGGATCGAGATGAACTCGGTGGCCTCGGTGCCCGCGGTCACGGTGCCGAAGTCGAGGGAGCCCGACGACAAGGCGATGTCGGGCACCGGCCCATCCACGCCCTCGCCCAGCAAGACCAGCTCATATTCCGGGTTGACCGGGTCGTTGCTGGAGATGACGATGGTGCGGTCATAGCGGAGGAAGCTGGCCGGCGCGAAGTGCACGCCGATGGCGGCGCTGTCGTCCTTGCCGATGGTGATGGATTCGGGGTCGATGGTGTAGGGCCCGCCCTCATCCCCGGCCAGCGCGATGCTGTCGATGATCAGGTCGGCCTTGCCGGCGTTGAGGATCTGGAAGGTCTGATCGGCCTGGTAGGGCACCACCACCCCGCCGAAGTCCACCGTGTCCGGCGTTCCCGACTGGGTGACCACCGCGAGATCCGGGGTGAGCTTCCGAATCTCGGTTTCGGGGCCTGTGCAGCCCGCGACGAGGGTGGAGGCCAGGACGATGGGGGCGCAGAAGGAGAGGTGTCGCATGGAAGGACGGTATCTCGCAGCCACGGGCAGCGTCTACAGTCGTTATGCTGGGGTGTGGCGCGGACGCCTCGCCTCCACCGAGGCCTTCCGGGAGCGCAGCATGTCGAATCGGGTCGCCCTTCTCCTGCTCACCGGCCTGTCCTTCCTGGCAGGCTGCAATGGCTGCACGCCCGACTTGCCGGGCAACAACAACGACAACGACCCCGACCCCGACCCGCCCGACGTCACCGACAGCGGCGACGGCGACACCGGCCCGCCGCCCCCCTGTTCCGTGCCCGAGGTCGAACCCAACAACAACGAATCCCAGGCCCAGGACCTGCCCCTGGGCGCCTGGGCCTGCGGCTACCTCGACACCCAGGGCGACGTGGAGTTCTTCCGCTCGCGGGTGACCGAGGACGGCTGGATGCGGGTCTGGGTGCGGGCCTCCGACATCGGCAGCACCGCCGATGTCGCCCTGGTCGCGACATCGGAGCGCATCAACGAATTCGGCGAGGTGGACGTCATCGACGCCAGCAGCACCCTGGTGCCCTCGGGCACCGACGCCCGCCTGGTCCTGCCCGTGCAGGCCAATACCACCTGGACCTTCCAGGTCCTGGACGAGGTGCCGTCCTATAGCTCCACCCACGAGTGGGAGCTGGTCGCCAACATGACCAAAGACCCGGTAGAATGCAGCTTCTGGGAGGAGGAGGGTGAAGGCGACAACAGCAACAACGCCCTGACCACCCCCGAGCCCGTGGCGGCGGGCGACCAGGCCTGCGGCTTCATCGACAGCAGCACCGACCAGGACTTCTTCGCCCTGGAGCTGCCGCCGGGCAAGTCCACCATCACCGCACGGGTGGTGGCCTGGAACGAGGGTTCGCCGGTCAATACCGACCTCGCCCTCTACGAGCCCGGGGGCACCCTGGCCCTGCTGGAGGTGGCCGGCGACTACAGCACCGACCTCGACCCCCTGCTCGAATACACCACCAACGACGGGGGCACATGGTATCTGCGGGTGCGCCCGCAGGCCGGCGGCGGCGCGCTGGCCTGGTATATGCTGGATGTGCAGGTGGACAGCAGCGACGGGGTCGGCGACTCCGGCGCGAGCACCCGCTGAGCCCGAAGCCGCGCGACCGCGGGATGGCGCGCCGCCAGACAGGCGTTGTTGGGGCTAAGCTGCGCGGGTCGGACCCTGGACCGATGGAGGACCGCATGTCGAGCATTCCGAGGACCCCGCTGCGCATCGGCGCCCTGCTGGGCGCGCTGGTGGCCCTGACCGCCTGCGACAAGCCCACCCAGGCCATTCGGCTGGACGACAGCGCGCTCCCTCAGCCCGATAGCAGCGATCCCGAGGTCTGCACCGTGCAGGTGCTGGACAGCCGGCCCGTCAACGCGGCCGCCGGGGTCTACTACCGCGACCCGCTGCGCGTGACCTTCAACGAGGACGCCTATGGGGCCGCCATCGCGCTCAATGGCGCCGACGGCAGCTATGAGCCCGTGCAGGTGACCTGGGACGAGCCGCGGCTCAACGCCACGATCATCCCGCTCAATCCCCTGGATGCCAGCACCGAGTATGTGCTGACGGTGCCCTATTGCCCGGACCAGGACCCCGCCGATATCCGCTTCACCACCAGCAGCTTCGGCAGCCCCTTGACGGTCGAGCCCGACAGCCTGGAAGGCGCGGCCTACCACCTGCCCCTGGGGGATGCGACCTATGAGCGGCCCCCGGGCATCGGCGGCATCATTCGCAACTACCTCGACCAGCCGCTGCTGATCGGCGTGGTCGAGGCCAATGTGGACACCCTGGGCCTGATGGGCGCCCAGGGCTGGGTGGACGGCACCACCGGCAGCATCCGGCAGCTGCTCACCCGGCAGACCTGGTACTTCGGCCAGGCGGACTTCCGCAGCCGGCCCTACTTCTCGGCCTATGCCAGCGCGGTGCCCCTGATCTATGACGGCACCGAGATCGTATTCTACGACTTCAACCTGGAAGGCACCCTGTCGGCCGATGGCACGGCCGTTGGCGGGGCGCGCATGACGGGGCAGATCGACACGCGCAACCTGGGCCCCCTGCTGCAGCTGGGCAGCGAGGCCAGCGCGGCCTGCGATTTTGTGGCCGATGTGGGCTTGGAGTGCATCGACTGCCCCGACGGAAACCCCTACTGCCTGGACCTGGACGCCACCTTCCCCACCGCCCGGGTGGTGGACGGCCTGCGCCTCACCCCCATCTGAGGGGACGGGCGGAGGCCCTGGGTTAGGCCGAGGCTTCGGAGGGAAGCATGCGGGTGCTGGTGCAGGGAACCGCCATAGTGCTCTTCCTGCTGGCCGGGCAGATGCGGCCCCGGGTGCGGGGCGTGCCGCTGATCAACCGCGACCTGCTGCTCAATCTGGCCAATGGGCTGCTGATCTTCCTGCTCTTGGGCCTGCCCCTGGGTGCGGCCACATCCACCCTGAAGATTGGCCTGCTGCCGATGGACTGGCTGACCTGGCCCCCGCTGCAGCTGCTGCTGAGCTTTGTGTTGCTGGACTTCAGCCGCTACTGGCTGCACTTCGCCGGGCACCGCGTGCCCTGGTTGTGGCGCTTTCACCGGGTTCACCACTCGGCGGAATTCATCGACAGCACCACGGGGCTGCGCATGCACCCGGTGGACTTCCTGCAGCTGTGGCTGGTGCCCTTCCTCCTGTTCACGGTGCTGCTGGACACGTCGAGCTTTGCGCCCTGGGCGGTGCCCGGCGCCTTCACCATCGGCGTGCTGATGGACGCATTCGAGCACGCCAACCTTCGTTTTGACCTCAGCCGTCCGCTGCCCCGCCTGTGGGACCGGCTCTTCAACAACCCGCATTTTCACGCCTGGCACCACACCCGCGACGGGGCGCTCTGCGACGGCAACTACGGCAATACGCTGGTGATCTGGGACCGCCTCTTTGGCACCGAGGTCACCCGGCCCGTGCCCCCGGCCCTCTACGGGCTGGAGGCCGACCAGGCCTTGGACAACAGCCTTCAGGGCTGGCTCTTCTTGCGCCGGCGGCAGAAGGGATCTTCGTGAAGATCAAGATCGCGGTGGTGCTGGTCGTCACCGCCCTGTGCATGGTGGTTGCGCTGTGGGGCCTGGAGCTGGATGCCGCGCTGTCGGCCCTGGCGTCGGCCCGCTGGTCCTTGCTGCTGCCGGTGATGCTGCTCTACCTCGCCGCCCATGTGCTGCGGGCCTGGCGCCTGCAGCTGCTGGTTGGCCACAATGTTCCCTACAAGCGCATCTTCGCGATCAACACCATCGGCTTTCTGGCCATCAACGTGGTGCCCTTGCGGCTGGGCGAGCTGGTGCGGCCCTACCTGCTGATGGAGCGCGAGGGGGTGCCCTTCGGGCGCAGCTTCGCCGCCATCGTGCTGGAGCGCCTGCTCGACCTGACGCTGCTGCTCTTCATGCTGCTGGGGCTGAGCCTGGTGGTGGACCTGCCCGAGAGCGGCATCCAGGTGGCCGTGAGCGGCAGCAGCGTGGATGTGGTGGAGGCCGGCCAGGTCGCGGCGGCGGTGGTGGTGGGCGCCGGCATGGTCTTTGGCCTGCTGCTGGTGCTGGTGGGCGAACCGGCCATCCGCCTGCTCGAAAAGCTACCCCTGGGGAAGAAGCTGGGGGGCTTCACCCGGCGCTTTCGCGAGGGCTTCCTCGATCTCGCCCGGCAGCCGCTGCGGGCGCTGGGGCTGCTGGGCCTGTCGGCCCTGGTGTGGGCCGTCACGGTGAGCGCCGTCGGGCTCTGCATGGCCGCCTTTGAGGGGCTGCCGGTGGGCATCGGACCCGCCTGGGCCACCTGGACCATCACCATCAGCGGCATGACCGCCCTGCCCACCGCGGGCTTCTTTGGCGCTTACGAGCTGTTCTGCCGGGCGGCCCTGTCCTTGTGGGGGGTGTCCGACAGCCTGGCGGCGACCTTTGCGCTGGTGCTGCACCTCACCCAGTTCGGGTTCATCGTGGGCATTGGCGGCTATTTCCTGGTGGTCGAGGGCATGGGCCTGCGCGACCTGGTGGTGAAGATCCCCCCGGAGGCCTGAGCCTCAGCTGCGGGGCCCCGGCGCGCGGCTGCGGAAGGGGGCCGGGTCCACCGGCCGACCGCCGATGCGCAAACCAAAGTGCAGGTGAGGGCCGGTCGAACGCCCGCTATTGCCCGATTCCATCAGGGGGTCGCCCTGGGCCACCGCCTGGCCCCGCTGCACCTGCAAGCGGCTGGCGTGGCAGTAGGCGGTGCTCACCCGGTTGCCGTGGTCCAGGACCACATGCCAGCCGTTGACCGGATCTTCGCGGGCACGGCTCACCGCGCCGGCCGCGGCGGCAAAGACCGGGGTGCCGATGGGCACGGCGATGTCGACCCCCTCGTGCAGCTTGCGGGTCTTGAGGGTGGGGTGATCGCGGTAGCCGAAGCCGCTGCTCACCCGGGCGGCGGGGTCCACCGGCCAGGCGAGGTCCAGCACGGTGGCCAGGGAGAGGGTGTCGGAGACGGCGTTTTGGGCGATGGCCGCGGTGCGGGCGGGCAGGTAGGGCGCGTGGCTGGCGAGGCGCTCGGGGTGGGGAGCGCCGGCGGCTTCGGCGCGCCGGATGGCCCGCTCGCGGACCTCGGCCCCGATCGCCCAGGTCTCCAGCGCGGCCTCGGGGGCGTCGATCTCCAGGGCCTCGATCTCGGCCAGGGCGGCATCGCCCAGGTGGCTGCGAATGGCCAGCCGGATGCCCGGATGAAAGGCGCCCGGAGCCGCATCCAGCGGGACCGCGGGCTCGGCGAGGGCGACGGCCAGGGCCTGCTCCAGCGGGGCGGGCAGCTGGGTGCGGAAACTCGCGAGAACATCGACCTCGACTTCATCTCCAACGAGCGCCGACAGGGCCGCTCGCCCCAGATCTCCTACCGGCGTGCGGGTCCAGCAAGCCGCCAGGACCCCGCCGCAGAGCAGCAGCTCGGCCCAGCCCCTCATGGTGGCCCCCCGCCTTGAAGCAGGGCCTGCAGCGGGCCCCAGATCGGCAGGCCGTGCACCCAGGCCAGGCCGCCGATGGGCAGCAGGGCGAGGGCGGGCAAGGCGCCTTCGAAGAAGGGGCGGTGGGGGTCCAAGGCGGCCACGGCGCGGCGCCAGGCGGGCAGGCCAAAACGCAGCAGCGCCAGGCCGCCGACCAGGGCGCCAATCGCCCGCGACAGGGCCGAGGCGGGCAGCAGATCCTCCACCGCCATGGCCATGGACCAGCTCCCGGCCACCAGCACGCCGGCCAGGCTCAGGGGCATGAGCAGGGCCGCCAGGCTGCGGCTCTGCCACCAGCCCCGCCAGCTGGGGCGGGCCGCGCGATCGGTCAGCAAGAAGCGCGTGGCCAGCAGCCCGACGCTGAAGACCTCGACAGCCAGGGCCAGGCCGGCGGCCAGCGGGGCCAGCGGCAGGCGCTCCCACAGCAGCAGGCGCTCTGGAGCGAGGCCCAGCCAGCCCGCCAGCCGCTGCAAGGGGCCCGCGAGGGCGAGGTCCAGGCCGGCCTGCAGGGCGAGGATCAGCTCCAGCAGTACATCGTCGAGGCGGTCGGCCGCGAGGTGAACCCCCAGGCACAGCAGGGCGAGCTGGCCCAGGGTGGTGGCAGCGGACGCCAGGCGTCCGGCCACGCGGTCACTGGCCACAAGCGCGCCCATGCCACCTCCGGGTCCTTGGACCCCGACAACGGTGGCTGGTTCCCCGGGCTTACAGGCCCGCGTTGCGGCGATCGCGCTCAGCCTCGGGAGAGCGCGCCCCCAAGCACCATGCCGGGGCGCGCCAGCAGGTAGCGTTGCAGCCCCGTGCCCACGTCGGCCGCCACCAGGGCCGGCAGGGGCCACGGGGGGCGGCTGGGACTGAAGGCCAGATCAAAGGCGACTTCTGGCCAATCGGGATGGATGATGGCGGCCCGCCCCAGCACCACCTGGTCCGCGCCCGCGGCCCGCGCCGCCTGGGCGTCGGCCAGGGTCCAGACAGCCCCCGCCACCTGCAAGGCCACATCCCCCGGCAGGGCCGCACGAAAGGCTGTCGCGATGGGGGGCCCCGACGGGTCTTCGGGGGCGCTCGCCGTGGCCTGCATCAGGCTGAGGTGCACCCAGTCCACCCCGTCTTCGGCCAGCCAGCGCCCCAGCTGCACGCTGTCGGCCAGCCGCAGGCCCCGCTGCGACCACAGGTCCACCGGCGAAAGGCGCACCCCCACGGCAAAGCCCGGCGAAACCGCCGCCCGGATGTCTTGCAGCACCTCGCGCAGCAGGCGCGCACGGCCCGCCAGATCGCCGCCATAGGCGTCGGTGCGCGGGTTGTCCAAGGGCGCCAGGAACTGGGTGAGCAGGTAGCCGTTGGCACCATGCACCTCGACCCCGGCAAAGCCCGCGGCCTCGCAGCGCAAGGCGGCCGCCACGAAGTCCGCCCGCACCTGCGCGAGGTCGCCCGGGGTGGCTCCGCGCTGGCCCGGTGCATCCACCGTGGACAGGCGGGTAGGCGCCAGGCTGGCCAAGGCGCCGCCGTGGTGAAGCTGCACCACCGCGACGGCGCCTGCTGCGCGCAGATCCCCGGCCAGGCGGGTCAGCCCGGGCAGGTGTGCATCCTCGGCCACCCCCAGCTGCCCCTCCCAGGCCTTGCCCTGGTCGCTGATATAGGCCGCGCAGGTGCTGATCCAGGGGAAGCCGCCCCGGGCGCGCCGCAGCAGCCAGCGGCGCTCGTCTTCCCCCAAGCAGCCATCGGGCAGGCTCTGGGTGTTGGTGAGGGGAGCCAGGGCCAGGCGGCCCGGCACAACCACGCCACAACGCAGCTTCAACGCTTCTTTCAGGCCCGACATGACAAGGCTCCGAGATTCGGACCGGGGTCAGCCCTCTACCGCAAAGAGCCCCACCCGCAGCCCGCCATTGGAGAAGATGGTGAGGCAGTGGGCGTCCCGGTGCACCCGCCGGGCGAGGTCTTCGGCCGGCGCCAAGAAGAGGGCCCGCCAACCCACGAAGCGCTCGCGCAGGCTGAAGCCGAAGGCGTCGTAGACCCCGCGCACATCTTGACCCAGACGGTGGCCATAGGGCGGGTTGGCCACCAGCAGGCCGCTCTGAGCGGGCGGGTGGATGTCGGCCACATCCTTGAGCTTCCAGTCGATGGTGACCCCGGCGGCGCGGGCCTGTTCCCGCGCGGCGTCCAATGCGCGGGGCTCGTGGTCCGAGCCCACCAGCGGCAGGTCCAGGGGCCGTGGGGGGGTCGAAGGCGGCCGCCAGCGCCCCAATGCGGGCCAGGTGGCGCAGGCCAGGCTGCGGCCGACGAAGGGGCTGCGGCCTTGCGCCAACAAGGCCGCCTCGATCAGCAGGGTGCCGCTGCCGCAGAAGGGGTCGTAGAGGGCTCGTCCCCGACCAGCCGGCGGCCAGGAGCATGGAGGCCGCGAGGTTCTCGCGCAGGGGCGCCTTGCCGGCCAGGGAGCGCCAGCCGCGGCGGTGCAGCAGCTCTCCCCCGGCGCAGACCGACAGGCTGGCCTGGTCGGCGTCCAGGCGCAGCTGCACGCGCTGGGGCGGGCTGCCCTCGGCCGCAGCGGGCCCGCTGCCCCGCAGCGCGTCTTTCAGCGCAAAGCCCACCTTCTTTTCGATGGCGCCCCGGTGGTGCAGCCGGCTCTTGCGGCTGGTGGCGTGCACACCCACCGGGCCATGGGGGCGCAGAAAAGGCGTCCAATCGGCCTTCTTGACCAGGGTGGCCAGCTCGTCCAGGCTGCGCGCGGTGCCCGTCGCCACCTCGACCAGCAGGCGATCGGGGCAGCGCAGGCGGTGGGCCAGGGCGGCGCCGTCGGCCAGGGTCGCGTCGAAGATCACGCCCCCAGGCTCGACCGCGACGTCCAGTCCCTCGCCCTGAAGCTCTCGGGCGACGACGGCTTCGAGGCCGGGGTGGGCGATGGCGGTCCAGCGGGGCATCGGCCGGGGCTATCTCAGGACCGCAGCTTCTGCCGCGACCGCGCGCATCCAGGGTGCTAAAGGCGGACAACCCCGAGGAGCCCCCCATGACCCCCTTCGGCATCCGCGCGCGCCTCAAGAAGCTGCTCAACCGCGCGCCCTCCCAGCCTGCGCGCCCGCCCGTGGTGCGCCATAGCGTGCGCTTCGTCCTGCCCGATGGCACGGACTACGAGACCCAGGCCAAGGTGGGCGACAGCCTGGTCCTGGCGAGCGGGCGGGGGCCGGCGCCCATCGCCACGGGCTGCGCCGACAGCACCTGTGGCACCTGCCAGATCGAGGTGCTGAGCGGCGCCGAACACCTCACCCCCCTCACCGACGCCGAAGCCGCCACCAAGGCCGCCAAGGGCGTGCCCGAACACCGGCGCCTGGGTTGCCAGGCCGGCGTGCTGGGCGCCGGGGTGTCGGTGCGCATCATCAACGTCTTCGGCGAAGAAGCCAACGTCTGAGCGCCGGCTGGTCACCCCGCCGGCTGGCCGGGTCCGAGGCTAAGCTGGGCAGCAGATCCGCCCCAAGGGAGTCCCCATGCATCCAGCCCGACCGGCTCTGCTCTGCGTGCTCCTGGCCCTCGCCTGCGGCGACAAGGCCGATGAGACCGGAGCGCCCGCCGATGGCGCCGATGGCAGCGCCGATGGAACCGATGGAACCGACGCCACCGATGGCACCGACGCCACCGACGGCGAGGATGGGGGCGACGGCGAAGACGGGTCGGATGGGGCCACGGCCACCTTCCCCGTCAGCGGCCTGGCGGTGTCCGAGTGCAGCGACGACGCCGATCCACCGCGCCTGACCGCGAGCCTGCGGGGCGCCCATGCCATCGGCGTCAGCCACGAGCGCTTCGAAGGCAACTGCTGCATGGTGCTGCAGGTGGAGGCCCGGCCCACCGGCACCGACATCAATATGGTCTATACCGACGTGGGTGACCCCTGTGACTGCATGTGCACCTTTGACCTCGCCTATACGATTGGCGACGTACCCAGCGGCAGCTGGCGGGTGACCGCAGGGGGCGGGGTGTCGTCTTCGGTCACGGTGCCCTGATCGGCGTGATTGCGGTCGCCTGGCTTATCTTCGCCGCATTTGCCCTGGCCACGGCGCGCCATGTCTACCGGGGCGGCACCACCCTGAACGACCACTTTGTGGCCGCCGTGGTGCTGGGCACCCTGGGCATCTACCCGACGCTGTGGACGGGGGCCCGGCTCGCGGGCCTGTCGGGGCCGGGCCTGGGCGCCCTCGGCGCTGCGCTCTTGTTGGGCGAGATCGGCGTGTGGGGGCTCTTCTTCATCCTGGATCGACGCCGACCGGTGGGGCGGCTGTGGCCCCTGGCCGCCCTCAGCCAGCCCGCCCACGCCTTTGGCCTGTGGACCGGCCTGCTGCTCTGCTTCTGGGCGCCCGCGATCCTGCTGCTGCGCCAGCTTGGGGCCACCGGCGCACACCCGCTGTGGCCTGGCCCCGCGCTGCTGCTGCCCCTGGGCCTCGCCCTGTGGGGCAGCCTGTGGACCGCGACCCACCGGGACCGGGTGCGGCGCTACCGGCTGCCCTTGCCCGATCTCCAGGCGCCGGTGCGGGTGGTGCAGCTCTCGGATCTGCACGCCAGCCCGGTGATGACCGCGGCGGATCTGCGGCGGCTGGTGGACCGCACCTGTGCCGAGGACCCCGACCTGGTGGTGATCACCGGCGATCTGGTCATGCCCTTCTCCGAAGGGGACTTCGGCTTTCTGGTGGATGCCTTGGACGCGCTGCCCCGGCCCGTCCTGATCTGCCCCGGCAACCACGACCTGCCCGTCAGCGAGGCGCTGGGGCGGGCGCTGGCCGAACGGGGGCTGATCTACCTGGTAGACCAGCGCTGGTCGGGCCGGCTGCAGGGCCAGGCGGTGGAGGTGCTGGGGGTGGATTTTCATTGGCGCTTCGCCCGGGAGCGCCTCGAAGCCGCCCTGGATGCCCATCCCCCCTCGCCGGGGGCGGCCCTTCGCCTGCTGCTGGCCCATGACCCGCGTCTGGGGCCCTGGCTGCCTCCGGGACGCTTTGACCTGGTGCTGTCGGGCCACACCCACGGCGGGCAGGTGGGAGCCGAGATGTTCGGGCTGCGGCCCACCCTGGTCGGCCTCCTGGGCGCCCGGGACCAGGGCTTCTTCCTGCAGCTGGGGACCTGGGCCTATGTGCACCGGGGGAGCTGGCACACCGGCTGGCCGCCGCGCATGGGGGTGGCCCCGGAGCTGGCGGTCTTCGAGCTTAAGCCCGGCGCGGGGGCGCCCCAGCCCCTGCCCGCCGGGAAAGCGCAGAGACGGCGCGAAGCCTGATCGAGACCCGCCCCCCGGCGCCGGGCAAGGGGCGACGCTGCGGCCGCTGCGAGCAGGCCGCGGTCATCCCCACCGGCGCCTGCCCGCAGCGCGATTTCGGCCTCAAGGCGCGATGACCACCTGCAGCTCGTCGGCCCAGCCCTTGAAGTCATCGTCGTAGTAGGGGTAGGCGCTGGAGGCCGGGCCGGCAAAGCTGCCCGGCAAGGCGGCGACCAGGTCGAGCTTCACGCTGTGGCGGGCGCCGGCGTGCAAGCCGTCCCAATAGAGCGTGACCTCGCGGGCGCGGGTCTCGAAGAAGGCGATCTCGCCGCGCTTCTTCATGTCTTCGAGCTGCCAGGTCTGGGCTTCCAGGCCCGCAGGCAGGCCGATGCGGGCGATGGGGCTGGGCACCTCCGCGTCGGTGCGGTTGATGACCTCAGCGGTCAGGCGCACATTCTCGCCCAGCGTGGTCTGCGCGGTCGACAGGCGGGTCTGCAGCTCCAAGGCGGCCTGGTCGCTGCTGGCCGGCACCCGGTCCCGCCAGCGCACCCCCAGGGTGTAGGGCAGGGGCTCCTCACCCTCGTAGTCGATGGTCACGCGATGGCCGCCGGCCTCGTCCAGAAAGTGCGCCAGACCTTCAATCTCGATGCCATCCTTCTGGCCCTTGGGCCAGCTGGCCTCGCCGGCCTTCTTGCCGTCCACATAGACGGTCACCGACCCCGGACCCCGGGTGCGGGCGCTGGCCTTGGCCACCTCGGTGAGGGTCTCCAGGCTGAGCACCGTGGCCTGGGTGGCGCCCCAGGTGCCCTGACCCTGGCGCTGGCTGCGAATCCACTCGGCGCCCTTGTTCACCGCCCCGGTGTGGCCGCCGGTCTGCAGCAGGGCCAGGGTGGCGAGGGCGGTCGTCTCGACGGTGAGGTTGTTGCCGCCGCTGCGCATGATGCTGGTCTCGGCCTTCCGGAAGCTGCCGTCGTCGGCCTGCATCGCCGCCAGGCGCCCCGCCACCGCCGACGCCGACGCCTTGCCCAGGTGGGCCAGGGTGGAGGTCGCCAGCGCCAGGATATAGGCGTCGTCGCTGCTGGCGGCGAGGCGGCTGATCTTGCTCAGCTCGGTGTCCAGCCCCGGCGTGCCCGTCGTGACCAGGGCCCAGGTGATGTAGGTGTCCAGCACATCGGCCGGCGCGCTGCCATAGCCATGGGCCGACTGCCCGGAGTTGTCGTAGCCGCCCTTGCCGTTGCGCCGCGACAGCAGCCAGCTGCGGTCCCGGTTCAGCAGGCTGTCGGACACGCCGCCAAAGACCTTCTTCATGCGGGTGAACTGGCGCAGACCATAGGCCGACAGGGCCTCCTTGCCGGGTCCGCTGCCCCAGGTCTCAAAGCCGCCCTCGCTGACCTGGTAGCCCGCCAGGCGCTGGTAGCCGGTCTGAAGCACCTGCTCCCGATCCACCTGAAGACGCGGGGAGACGCGGTTCTGGCGGAGGTAGTCCAGCACCAGCACGTTGGGGTAATTCGTGCTGCTGGTCTGCTCGAAGCAGCCGCCCGGGGTCTGGACCAGGCCCTCCAGACCATCCAGCAGGGTGGACAGGGGGCCCGGGTGCAGGTCGAGGCTGGCCACCAGGCTGCCTTCGACGACCTGCCCGAGGGTGAGGCTGTGGGCGACATCCGCCTCGAGATCACCCGAGGCGGAGAAGCTGCGGGGGAAGCCGCGGGGCACCACCTCGACGCTGCGCTCGACCCGGTCCGACAGGCCCTCTGCCGTCGCGCTGAGGGTGACGGGGACCCGCCCGGCCCGATCCTGGGCCAGCAGGGGGATGAAGAGGGTGCGGTCTTCGCCGGCTTGCAGGTGCAGGGGGGCCAGGGCCTCGCCCTCCAGGGTGAGCGCCGGCCCAAAGCTGGCCGCCAAGCTGACATCCAGTGGAGAATCCACCGCGCTGCGCACGCTCAGGGGCATCAGCAGGCGGTCGCCATAGCTGAGGGCCACCGGCAGGCGGGCGTCCACCGTGAAGGGCAGCAGGCTCTGGATCTCCAGCTCGGCGCGGCCGGCCATGCCCGCGCCCAGCCCTTCGGCCGTCGCTCGGAAGGTGGTGACGGCGTCGTTGAGGGGGAAGCGCAGCCGGGCGACCCCCTGCGCGTCGGTCTGCACCTGGGGAGCCCACAGCACGGTCTCGCGGAAGTCGCTGCGCACCTCGGGCCGGGGGCCGGTGTAGCGGGGTGTGGGGAATTCCCGCACGGGGGCCCACATCTCCACCTGCAGGGCGCGAACCTGGGTGGGCACGGGCTCGAGGTAGCCCAGCTGCGCGAGGCCGGCCTGCCCGCGCCGGCCCAGGCCGGGGGCGCGCGGCGGCGGCGGCGGCATGGGCGCCGGCCGCGCCCGACCCATTGCGAGGGCACCGCCGATGTCTTCTGCTTCCGCTCCGGCGGGCTCGGCTCGGGCAGCTTCGCGGTTGGCCCGGAGGGCTGGGGCCCCTGACGCGACCGCCGCGCCGAAATCGGCGCCATTGGCGTCAAAGAGGCGGTCCGCATCACCCAGGTCGCGGGCCGGGGCCGGCTGGGCGACGGGGGATCCGGCTGGGGTCGCGCAGCGCGGCCGCCGCCATCGGGGGCGCGGCCTCCTCCACGGGCATCGCGACATTGTCCAGCCGGGCGAGGCCCGCCTCCTGGGCCACGTCGCCTTTGCTCGCCCGCCGGTTCAAGGCCTTGGCCTTCTTCTCGGCGTCCTTCGCCATGAGGACGGCGCCCGCCGGGGGCTGGGCCGCAAAGCCTGGCCCGGCGGCGACATCGGGCATCGCGCCCCCGCCGCCGATGCCGGTGCCCTGCATGCCCAAGCCCCCCGCGCCGACCACCTGGGCCTCGCCCCTGGTGCCGATCAGGCCAGCGAGGCCAGCGGCCCGACGGGCCAGGCCCATGCTCTTGTAGTCCCGCCAGGCCGCATAGGCGCTGGCGCTGGACCGGCGGCCCTGGGCATCGACATAGACGGTCTGGCGCTGGGGGGTCCACAGCCGGGCCTGGCGCGCGGCCTCCTCGGACTGCCACAGGGGCAGCGCGTCGGCGAGGGCCGGGGGATTGGGGGCCCCGGTGAAGACCTGGTGCCAGGCGAAGCGCCGCCAGCCCTTGGCCCCCAGCACCAGGTCCAGGCCCTTGCGGGCGTCGGGCTCGTCGGGGTCGAAATACCAGGCGGGATCGTCGATCTCATCCTCGATCTCGGGCTCCAGGTAGAGCCTGCTGAGGATGTGGCCGCGCTCGTCGTCGGCGTGCTTGAGAACGGTGTCATCGGCCACCGACAGGGCGACCTCTGCGGGAATGGGCCGCCCATCGGCGTCCTTGGTGATCACGGTGAGGCTGACCTCGTCCCGGGGGCCATAGCGGTCGCGGTCGGCCTGGATCTCGACCTGAAGCTGCTGGCGGGGATTCCGGTAGACCAGGCGCTCGGCCAGGGGGCGTAGGGTGCTGTCCAGGACCGTCACCCTGGCCACCCCCTGCCGGCGGGCCACGCTGGGCTCCTCGGGCTCCAGATAGACCACGGCCGGCTGGTCCGGACCGGCCTCCACCAGGGCCGAATCCAGCACCTGCTCGCGCAGCGTGCCCACCACCACCACCAGCTGCGGCACGGTGCAGCGCACGGCCACCCGAAGGGCCGCCGCCTGGCCGTCCACATCGTCATAGCTGCGCAGGACGCAGCCCTCGGGCCGGCTCTCGGGCAGGGCCACCGGGCGCTGCACGCCGGCGGGCTCCTCGATCACCGCCCGGTAGGACCGGCCGGCCTCGGGCAAGAAGGAGACGCGGCCCAAGCCGTCGTGCAAGCTGCGGAAGTGGTTGACCACATTGCCCTGGTCGTCTTCGATGCGGCCGGCCACATCGGCGGGCTGGCCATGGGCGTCGGTGGCCTCGAAATAGACCCGTCCCGGCAGGCCCGCCACCAGGTCGCCCCCCTCGGGAAAGAAGCTGAGCTGCAGATCCTGAAGGACCAGGGGCAGGGCCCGGCTGATGGATTCGGTCACGCCGGCATCGTCCACCAGCACCGTCAGCAGGCCATCGCCGCGGTGAAGGATCTCGGGCAGATCAAAGCTCACCAGGGCCGCGCCTTCGGCGTCGGTCATCAGGTCCAGACGCGCCACTTCTTCGCCATCGACCTGCACAATCGCGCGAGCCGGCTGGTTGGCCAGGGGGCCGCCAGAGCTGCCCGCCAGGGTGACCACCGCGTTGACGGTCTCGCCGGCCCCATAGGCCTCGCGGGCGAAGTCCAGCTCCTTGCGGATGCGGGGGGCCCGGTAGCGGTCCACGATGAAGACCCGGTCGAGCTGCTCGCCACCGGCGGTGGTGGCCCGCAGGGTCAGGCGCCGCCGGCCGCCTCTGCCGGGATGTCCAGATCGTTGAAGGCGCCGCCTTCGGCCTGCTTCACGTCCTTGCGTTGCACCACCGCCCCCCGGGGGTCCAGCAGCTCGTAGCGAATGCCCGCCGCAGCCCCCGCGCCGGAGAGCCCCAACACGCCCAGATCCCAGCTGCGCACCCACAGGGTCTCGCCAGGACGCAGCAGCGGGCGGTCCAGCTGCACATAGAGCCGGCGGCCCGGGTGCTCGGCAAACCAGGTCTGCACGCCATTGGCCACATCGGCGGCCAGCCCGATCTCGCCGTAGCGGACGTGGGGGGCGGGGGCCTCTTCAAAGCCCAGCAGCTCCGGCGCGTCGGTGCAGGTCTCGGGCGGCGGCTGGGCAGAGACGGCGCAGGCCGACAGCAGCAGGGCGGCGAGGGGAGAGCAGGGAAGCAGACGGGACATGGGGGCTCCAAGGTCGCGATCGGTGTCGGCGGAACCGGCAACGCAGAGGAGGACCGCGGGCTTACACCTGCGGTTCGTCAAGAAAGGGTGTGGGGCGGCATGGCGCGATAGCGGCGCGCATGTCCCGCCCTCAGCCCTTCCTTGGCGCCCGCCGCGCTCCTGGCCGCCTGCTCGACCCCGCCACGGTGGACGAGATGTGGCGGCTGCGCGGCCGGATCTTCGATCTGCAGCCCCATGTGGACCCCAAGGAAGACCGCCTGCGCTTTGGCCGCTTCGTCGCGGGCTGCCAGCAGGTGCTGCTCTTCACCGATGCGCAGGGCACCTTGCGGGGCATGACCAGCTTCTTCTGGGAGCCGGTGCCGGGGGGGCCCGAGTGGATGCTGATGCCAGAATATGGATTCTTTGAACCGGCCTTTCGCGGACACCCCCTCTTCTTGCGGGCTGGGCTGCCGGTGTTGGGGCGCGTGCTGGCGGCCGCCCGGGGGCGCCCCCTGACCATGGCGGGAATCGGCTACCCGCGCAGCATGCGGTCCGGTGCCCGCCTGCTTGACCCCCTGTGGAGCCTGCAAGACCCCGGACTCCCCGAGGGGATCCGGCGGGTGCTGCTGCACCTGCTGCGGCGCTTTGGGGGCCCCCACGCCGACCTGCAGCGGGGCACGGTCCCCCTTCCCACGGTGCCCGAAGCGCCCCCGCCCCCGGAGCGCCGGGGTGCCTTCTGGGCGCGCTACGAGGCGCTGAACCCCATGTGGTCGAGGGGCGTCGGCCTGGCCATGGCCGGGCATATCGGGCCGCGCATCGTGCAGCGGCTGGGGGCGGACCTGCTGCGACGCCGTCGCTGATCAGGGGTTCTCGTCCACCGGGCCGCCCTCCAGCCTGGCCAACCGGGCCGCCACCGCCGCCTCGCTGGCCAGGTCCCCCTCGGCATGGGCCACCACGGCGGCCACCATGCAGTCGCCGGTGACATTGGTGGTGGTGCGGCACATATCCAGCAGCCGATCGACCCCGAAGATGATGGCGATGCCGCCTTTCATCGCGTCATCGCCGATGCCCACGGCCTGCAGCACGATGACCAGCATGATGAGCCCCACCCCGGGCACCCCCGCCGTGCCCACGCTGGCCAGGGTGGCGGTCAGCACGATGGTGACCTGGTCGCCAAAGCTCAGGTCGATGCCATAGAGCTGGGCGATGAAGAGCGCGGCCACGCCCTGGTAGAGCGCCGTGCCGTCCATGTTGATGGTGGCGCCGAGCGGGATCACGAAGCTGGTGACGTCTTCCCCGGCCCCCAGCCGCTCCTCCACACACTCCATGGTGACGGGCAGCGTGGCCGAGGACGAGGAGGACGAGAAGGCCAGCAGCTGTGCGGGGGCAATCGCCGAAAAGAAGCGCTTGGGCTTGATTCCCGTAAAGAAGCGCAAGACCAGCGGGTAGAAGCCGAAGGTGACCACCAGCAGGCCGCCCAGCACCGTCAAGCAGTAGACCAGCAAGGCGCCCAGCACCTCAAAGCCCATGGTGGCCATCACCTTGGCGATCAAGCAGAAGACCGCCACCGGCGCCACCACCATCACCGCCTGCACCAGCTTGATGATGACGTCGTTGAGCCCGTCCGCGGCCTGGATGATGGGCTGGCTCTTCTCCTTGGGGATCAGCGTCAGGGCCACACCCACCGCCAGGGCGGTGAACACGACCTGCAGCATATTGCCCTCGGCCAGGGCGGCGAAGGGGTTCTGGGGCACCAGGTCCAGCAGGGTGGCCCAGGTGTCGGGGGCCTGGGCCGCGGCCACCTTGCCCTCCACCGCGGCGGCCGCCCCCGAGGCCAGGCGGTCGCGCAGCTCGGCCGACAGCCAGGTGCCCGGCTGGGCGATGTTGGCAGCCACCAGCCCGATGCTGATCGCAAAGGCCGTGGTGGACAGGTAGATCAGGATGGTGCGCCCGCCGATGCGGCTGAGCTTCTTGAGATCGTTGAGGCTGCTCGCCCCCACAATCAAGCTGAAGAGCACGATGGGCACGGCGATGAAGCGCAGCCCCCGCAAGAAGAGGTCCCCCACAAAACCATTGGCCGAGGCGGTGAATTGGCCGATCCCGGCCACGAAGGGATGGCTGGCCATCGCCGCGTCAATGGGGCCCTGGAGCACATTCACAAGCAGCCCCGCCACCATGCCCAGCAGCATTCCAACGAGGATCTGCCAATGCAGGGCGAGGCGGGGCTTGGACATGGGACCTCCGGGGGCCGCTGAGGATAGCGGATCGCCCCGGTCGCGGGGGGCCGGGGCCCCGGGCGCCCTCAGACCCGGCGGGCCAGCACGTTGCCCGAACCCAGGTGCCGGGGGCTGCTCCAGCGCTCCAGCTCTTCAAAGCCCGCGGCCAGCAGACAGGCCTTCAGGGTGGCGCGGTCGAAGTAGACGAGGTGGCCGGGCACCCGCCACATCGGGTCGTCAAAGCCCCGGGCCCGGTGCATGGGGTGATCGAGGAAGGGCGTGGACAGGGCCAGCAGGGCGCCCGGCGGCATGCGTTCAGCCAGGGCCGTCAGCAGGTCGCCCGGGCGAATGAAGTGCTCGATGACCTCCCACAAGGCCACCACGCCGAAGGGGCCATCGGGCAGGACCTCGGGGGCGCTGCCTTCCAGCACCTGCAGGCCCAGGGTGCCGCGGCTCCAGGCCACGGCCGCCGGCGCCGCCTCCACGCCCACCACGTCGAAGCCCCGCCAGGCCGCCTGGGCCGCAAAGGCCCCCCAGGCCGATCCAAGCTCCAGCATCCGGCGGGACCGGGGGGCATGGGCGTCGATGCGATCGAGGATGCCATCGGCGATCACGAGGTGGTTGAACAGCTTCGGCGCGTCGGGGGGGGCCACATCGCCCCCCTCTCCGCGAAGGGCGGCATAGTAGGCGCCCAGCTGGGGGCCCGAGGGCGGCCGATCCACCCGCACCAGCCCGCATTGATCGCATTGAACCCAGACCTTGACCGGGTCGATCAGACCGAAGCAGCGCTGGTGCCGGCTGCAGTTGTCCACATGCAGGGGGGTCGCGCTGGAGGCGCCGCAGTGCGAGCAGGGCACCCGCTCCGGACGCCGGGTGTAGGGGGCGCCCCCGCCTCCCCGCAGCTCGGCGAGGCGCGCATCGGTGGCCACCGCGATGCAGAGGGCCTGCTCGGCCTCGGCGAAGCGGCCCAGGCGGGCCAGGGCCTCCCCGGATATGCTGCAATGCAGCAGAGCGGGGCGCCCGGCCCAGGGCGGCGCGGGCGATGCCCTCGGCCAGCTCGGCGTCCACGGCCATCGCGGCGTCGGCGCACTCGGCCAGCACCTCCACCGAAGGCGTGGCCACCCGCCCATAGTGGGCCAGGGCCTCTCGAATCCGCCCCGCCTTGCGGAGGGCGCGGGCCTGTTCGAGCTGGGGGTCCATGGCGGCTCCGGGGTTGGGGGCGGCGGATCAGCCCTGGCGTTCCCGCAGGTGGGCCATGAGGTCGGCAACCGGGTCGCGGTCGCCCACCGCCTGCCGGAAGATCGTGGGGGCATCGGCCAGGTGACCGCGGCTGTGCACCTTGTCGCGCAGCCAGCCCAACACCGGAGCAAAGTTGCCTTCTTCGACCTGCTGCCACATCTGCGGCAGGTCGTCTTCCATCGCCCGGGCAAAGCCCGCCGCGTAGAGGTTGCCGATGGTGTAGCTGGGGAAGTAGCCAAAATAGCCCCCCGACCAGTGCACATCCTGCAGCAGGCCCTGGGTGGCATCCGGGGGTCGCACGCCCAGAAGCTCCTCGCTGAGCGCATCCCAGGCCTGGGGCAGCTCCGCCACCTCCAGATCCCCCGACATCAGCGCCAGCTCCAACTTGAAGCGCAGGATGATGTGCAGGTTGTAGGTGGCCTCGTCCGCCTTGATGCGGACAAAGGAGCGCTCCACCCGGTTGGCGGCCCGGAAGAGGCGCTCGGCGTCCACATCCAGGCCGGGCCACTGGGCTTGCACCAGCGGGGTCAGCCAGGTGAAGAAGGGCCGGCTGCGCCCGATCACATTCTCCCAGAAGCGGCTCTGGCTCTCGTGCAGGCCCATGCCGGCGGCCGTGGCCACCCCGGTCCGGGGCATATCGTCGGGCAGCCCCTGCTCGTAGAGCCCATGGCCACACTCGTGGATGGTGCCCGTCAGGCTGCCCAGCAGATCGTCGGCATAGCTGTGGGTGGTGAGCCGCACGTCGTGGGCGCAGATGCCCACGGTGAAGGGGTGCTCGCTCTCGTCCAGGCGCCCGTCTTCGGACCGGAACCCCAGGGCCGCGATCACCCGCTTGCCCAGGGCCTGGATGCCGGCCACGTCGAGATCCAGCCCCAGGCGAGGGGCTGCGGGTGCAGCGGTGACGGCCTGCACGAAGGGCGTCAGCTCGGCCCCCAGCCGGTCGAACATGGGCTGCAGCTCGGCGACCGTGCTGCCCGGATCGTATTCTTCGAGCAGGTGATCGTAGGGGTGGGCCGCAGGGCCATGACAGGCCGCGGTCTGGCGCACCAGGTCCACGATGCGGGTGAGGGAAGGCTGAAAGAGGGCGAAATTCGCCGTCTTTTTGGCCTCATGCCAGGCGGCGAAGCCCGTGGACCCGGCCTCGGCCATCTCGCGCACCAGGCTGGTGGGCACCCGGCGGGCCCGCTCGTGCATGCGCCGGATCTTGCGCACCGAGGCGACCTGCACGGGGCTGAGCTGCTTGCGGTGGGCCTCCAGATCGGAGAGCCAATCCCCGACGGCGGCGTCCACCAGCTTGTCGTGGCTCATTGCGCCCACCAGGGCGAGGTGGCGACCCCGCGCTGCTGCGCCACCGGCCGGCATCATGGTCTGCTGGTCCCAGGACAGGACCCCCGAGATCTCCTGGAGGGACTCCAGCTCTCCGATGCGCTCCTGCAGCGACGCCCATGACTCCTGCATCCAACCTCCACGACGGGGCCGAGGGATAACGCCCCGGGCGGCATCCGGTACAGGGGCGCGGGCCGCGACCCGGCGCTTCGGGGCAGGGCCGGGGGGCCCGTGCTACGCTCCCGCCGTCGACGAGCTGCAATCGGAGGCGCGGCGTGGCAAGACTGGTCCTTCGGGTCGAGCGAGGCGGGCGGCTGCTGGGCAGCTGGAGCCTGGGGGATGATCCCCTCGAGATGTCGCTTCACGACCTCGTCACCGGGGAAGAGCTCGGCCGATTCACCGCATCGGCCGGCAAGGGCACCCTCGACGAGCTGCCCGTGCACGTGCCCAACCGGGCCACGGGCGACGACCTCACCATGCCCCTGCCCGAGCGCACCGACGTCGGCGAAGCCCTCGAGACCACCGATGGCACCGGCGCCGCGGGGGGCGTGGCGCCCCCGACGCGGCGGCCCCACCGCCCCGTGCCCAACCTCGCCCGGGGCCTGGTAGACCGGGACCCGCCGCCTGGCTGCGCTGGCCGCGCATAAGCCGCAGCCAAGGCGCCCGAGCTGCCGCTGCCCGCGCCCCCGGCGGCCCCGCCAGAGCCCGCGCCGGCTCCCAGCCTGTCCCTCCTGGACCGCGACCGCCCCACCGTGGCCAGCCCGCGGCCCCCCGAGCCCCCGCCGCGGCCGCGTTCGGACATGCCCTCCACCCGCGATCTCTTCACCGGCGAGGCCACCGAGGTCGAGGGCCTGCCCGGCTATACCGAGGAGCTGTCGGCGGACCTCAGCCTGCCCCTCGCCGAGGCACTGGTCGCCGAAGATACCGATGACGACGACGATCTCGACGACGATCTGGCCGAGACCGACGACGACGACGATCTCGACGCCGAGGAGCTGAGCCTGGAGGAGTCCAGCGCTTTCAGCCGGCCCCTGCCGCTGCCCATCGCCCCGGCCCCCACCGCCGAGGTGCCCCGCACCAGCCTGGCCCGCCCCATCTTCTCGACCGTGCGGCCCGCCGAGGTGTGGGTGCTCCGGCACAACGCCTGGCGCAGCGGCGGCAATATCCGACCCGGCCAGCGCGCTACTTCACGGGGCGGCTGGGTGCGCCTGGACAGCGACGGGCGCCTGACCATCCTGGCCGGCACCGAGCTCGCCGGCTCTGGCACCCTGGTGGACGGGCGCAGCGTCCCCATTCCCACCGGGGGCGACGCCGTGCGCCTGCCCGCGGGCTCCAGCGTGCTGCTGCGCTCCGGTGAACACGGCATCTATGTGCGCTCTGAGCCCACCGGCCCCCGCGGCCGCGGGCCCAGCCCGGCCTCAGGCCAAGAGAACGAGCCGGCGAATGGCGCGGGAGCAGGCCGCCCGCGCTGATCATCGGCCAGCCTTCTCTTGACGCGTCAGCCCACCTGACATAGCGTCAAGAATTGCACGGCCCCCCGGCCGAAGGACGCCCGATGAAGAGCAGCCCCCTCCACCTGCACCCGGGCCCCAGCGTCCTGGCAGGCTCCGGCCCCGAGGGTGCGGAGCTGATCCCCCAGCTCGAGGGCCTTCGGGTCGAGATCCAGCCCCCGGTGCGGGCCCGCCTCACCCTCTTCGACAGCTGGTCCCGAGACCTCTGGTGGGCCAACCACCTGCTGGTGGGAGATGGCACCCGACTGCTCGCCCTGGATCGCGAGGATCCGGGCTGCCCGGGCCTGGAGCAGCCCCTGCGCCGCCCCCCCACCTTCGCCTGGGAGCTGCCCGAGGCCCTGCGAGAGCGCATCGGCGACTGCTTGGAGCTGCGGGCCCTGGGCCCGGTGGGCATCCTGCAGGTGGACCAGCGGATCTGGGAATACAAAAACAGCGATGACAAGGTCGTGGCGCGCGTTCTCGACCAGTCTTGGGCCGAGGGTCCGCGCACCCTGCAGGTGCTCGCCTTGCGCGGCTACGACGCCGAAGCCGAGGCCCTGGCCCTGGCGCTCCGGCTGAATAACGCGCCCGGGGCCCACCCCCTGCGCGAGGCCATCGCCGCCGTGCTGCCCCCCGCGTGGCGGTGGACCAGCAAGCCGGCCCTGGGCCTGTCGGGAGAGGCCGAGGCCCACCACGCCGCCCAAGAGGCCCTGCTCCTGCTGCTGGGCATGTTGGAACATGTCGAGCCGGGCCTGCGGGCGGACACCGACACCGAGTTCCTGCATGACTACCGGGTGCTGCTGCGGCAGGCGCGCTCGGTGCTGTCGGTGATGAAAGGGGTCTTCACCCCCAGCGACACCCAGGACCTCAAGGCCGCCCTGCGCAACCTGGCCAACCGCACCAACGCCCTGCGCGATCTGGACGTGCACCTGCTGGAACAGGAGGCGCAGACGGCCCGGGTGCCCCCCGAGCTGCGGCCCGCCCTCGACGTCCTCTTCGAGGATGTCAAACGCCACCGCCGGCGCGAGCAGCGCAGCCTCAGCCGCAGCCTCGGCAAGCCCGACTACCGCGAGGGCATCGAGGCCCTGACCGCGCGGGTGCGCGCCGCGGCCCCCGGCCGCAAGGCCAACCAGAGCCTGCGCAAGATGGCCAACAAGCGCATCGCCGTGGCGCTGGAGACGGTGCTCGCAGACGGGCGCGCCATCCACCCGGACACCCCGGACGCAGCCATTCACGAGCTGCGAATCGCGGCGAAGAAGCTGCGTTATACGCTTGAACTCTTCCGCGAGATCTACCCGCCCGAGGCCGTCGCGGCGCTGATCAAGCCCCTCAAGAGGCTGCAAGACGCCCTGGGTGTCTTCAACGATCGCAGCGTGCAACGGGCCGATCTGCGCGCCCGGGCCGAAGAGGGCCGCAGCCGCGATCCGGCCACCCTGCTGGCCATCGGCGCCTTGATCGGCGACCTCTACCGCGACCAGCAGCAGATGCGGATCGAGATCCTGCGCTGCTTTGCGGCCTTCGACAGCCCCGATCTGCCGGCCGCCGTCAAGGCCCTCCGCCCGCGGGGCGGCAAGGGGGCCTCGTGAAGACCCTCGCCGTCTACAGCATCAAGGGCGGCGTCGGAAAGACCACCACCGCCGCCAACCTCGCCTGGGCGGCGGCCCAGGCCGGGCGCCGCACCCTGCTGGTGGACCTTGACCCCCAAGGCGCCTCGTCCTTCTACTTTCGCGTGCGCCCCATCAAGGGCGCCAAGGCCCAGCGCATCCTGTCCGGCGGCGACGCGCTCACCGACTGCATCCGGGCCAGCGACCACGACGGCCTGGACCTGCTTCCGGCACACCTGTCCTTCCGAAACTTCGACCTGCTGCTTGATGACATGAAGCGCAGCCGCACCCGCCTCCGCAAGGCATTGCGGGCGGTCAAGGACGAGTATGACCTGGTGGTGCTCGACGCCCCGCCCAGCATCACGCTGCTGTCCGAGAACCTCTTCGACGCATCCGACCTCATCCTGGTGCCTGTGATTCCCAGCCCCTTGAGCGAGCGCACCTGGCGGCAGCTGATGGACTTCTTCAAGGACCACAAGCTGCCCGAGAATCAGCTCAGGCCCTTCTTTTCCATGGCCCAGAGCCGCAGCCGTTTGCACAAGGACACCATGGTGCGCCTGCGGGCCACCGGGCGCTTCTTGCACGCCGTGGTGCCGCTGTCCGCCGATATCGAGCGCATGGCCGAACGCCGCGAGCCGGTGCTGGTCTTTGCCCCCAACCGCACGGCCGCCCGCGCCTGTCGCGCCCTCTGCCGCGAGGTCCTCGCCGAGCTGGAGCCCACATGAGCCTGGAAATCGAGCGCAAGTGGCGCCTGAACGCGCTGCCCGACGGCCTTCCCGACGGCACCGCGCTTCGGCAGGGCTACCTCAGCCAGGGGGGCGGCACCGAGGTGCGCCTGCGCGACAAGGGCGGCCAGGCGCGGCTCACGGTCAAACAGGGCAAGGGCCTGTCCCGCACCGAGGTGGAGATCGACCTCAGCCGCGAGCAATTCGATGCCCTCTGGCCCCTCACCCGGGGCGCGCGCATCGAGAAGCGGCGCTGCGTCGTAGCGTTGGGCGAGCTGTGCGCCGAGGTGGACATCTTCGAAGGCGCCCTCGCTGGCCTGCTGCTGGTGGAGGTGGAGTTCCCCGATGAGCACCAGGCCCGGGCCTTTGTGGCCCCGCCCTGGTTTGGCGCCGAACTGACCGGCCAAGCCGGCTGGAGCAACGGCGACCTGGCCCGGGCCGGCCTGCCTCAAGGGGGCCAGCCATGAGCCGCAGAATCGGCGTGGTCCCCTGGCTGATTCGCGATGGAAAGCTGCACGTGGTGCTGGTTCGCAGCGTGGACGGAGACCGCTGGGTGCTGCCCAAGGGCAAGCCCAAGCGCGGCATGCCCAGCCGCGATCTCGCCGCCCTGGAGGCCTGGGAAGAGGCCGGCGTGCGGGGCCGCCTGCACCCCAAGGAGGCCCACGAGAGCCGGCTCGTCCGCCAGGGCGAGGTGCTCAAGCTGCGCCTCTACCCGCTGGAGATCAGCCGGTTGGCCAACCGCTGGCCCGAGCGCCGGTCCCGCCGGCGGCGGGTGGTGCGGGCCGCCCGCGCCATCGCCTTGCTGAGCGACCCCGGCATGGCGGCGGCGGTCAAGGCCCTGGCGCGCCGGGTCAAGCGGCAGGGGCTGAGGCCCAGCGCGCCGACCGTGGCCCCCAACCGGCCCCGGGTCCCCCAAGGCCCTCCGCCTCAGTTACAATCCGTGACATGACCAGCCCCCGCCCCGCGCTCCCGACCCGCATCCGCGTGCTCTGTTGCAGCCTGCTCGGCGCCTGCACGACCCAGGACTATGGTTTCGACCGCCACCGCAGCCAGGACCTGCCCCCCGACATCCCCGTGGACCTGCGCATCGACGTGGCCTTCCAGGAGAACCAGTGGGCGCAGGCCCTCACCCGCTGCCAGGTGCAGGTGGCCTTCGCCCCCTTTGACGCCGTGCAGCAGCAGCCGGGAGACCGCCCCCAGCCCACCCTGCCCGAAGAGCCCGGCACCTGCGCCTTCACCGAGCTGGAGGCGCCGGCCAGCCCCGTGGATGTGGGCAGCGAAGAAGACGACTGGCAGCTCAATGGCGAGGTGGTCGGGCCCCGGGCGGTCTACCTGCAGGACCAGCCCCTGCGCCTGCTGCTCGAGGCGGTCGAGACCGACCAAGAGGGCCTGCGCTACGAGCTGCCCGACTGCGACGCGGCGCACTTCCCCTTCTCCCGCACCCTGGGCCTGGACGTGCTGGCATCCGAGGATCCTAACGGGGTGCACGATCTCACCATGGACGAGCTGATCGCCGTCGGGCCCCGGGTGGTGGTGGACGCCCCCGAAGAGCCCGAGGGGGGTGGCATTCCCCGGCCGGCTCCGGGCGAGGATCTGGCCGTGCGCTGGACGCTGGATGGCGCCGACCCCGAGGTGGAGGGCGAAGCCCGCGCTCCAGAGGTCACGCTCAAGCTGCTCCACCAGGACATGGAGCGGGAGCTGGGCGACCGCTGGCTGATCTGCCGGCCCGAAGAAGAGGGCTGGTTCGACATCCCCGCCGAGGACCTGGCCCAGCTGGCCGAGGGCATCGACCAGCCCGAGCGCTGGCGCACCGCCCTCGACATCCACAGCGAGGTGCAGGGTCGCTCCCAAGAGACGCCCTGGGGGCGCCTGATGGCCGTGCGGGCCCATATCAGCGCGGGCGCGCCCCTGGACCTCAGCGGCCTGGATCCCTGAGCCGGAGGGGTCCCGCGCGCCCGAGTTCCAGCGGACCGCCGGTTAGGGGTGGGGAGAGCCCGACGGCGGCCTCCGTCGCAGGCAGACAGCCCCAGGGAGCCGCCCTTGCACAACCCCCTGCTCGACAAGGTGCGCAAGCTGCTGGCCCTGGCCGGATCCAGCAATGTGCACGAGGCCGCCCTGGCCGCGGCCAAGGCCCAGGAGCTGATCGACCGGCATCGGCTGGAGGACCTGCTGCGGGCCGAGGCCCATGCAGACACGGAGCCCCTGGAGGACGGGCGGGCCGACCCCCTGGAAACCAGCAAGCGCCTGCGCCGCTGGAAGACCGTCCTGGCTGCCATTCTGGCCGATGCCAACGGCTGCATCTCCTATACGTTGCCGGTGGGTGCAAAGACGGCGATCTGCCTGGCCGGGCGCCCGGCCGACCGCGAGGCCGCCCGCGCCTTGTGGACCTGGCTGCTGCCCCGCATCGAGTGGCTGTCGGCCACCCATGGGGCCGGCCAATCCAAGCGCTGGCACGACGACTTTCGGGTGGGCGCCGCCCAGGCCGTGGCCGAGCAGCTGCGGGCGCCGCGCCCGGTCCCATCCGCACAGGATGCCGCCGCTTTGGTGCGCCTGGAGCCCATTCTGGTCGCCCGCGAGCGGGCCCTGGCCGACTTCGCCGAGCAGCGCCTGGGCCTCAAGCCCGGCCGCGCCTTGCGGGTGCTTCCCTCGGCCTATGCAGCCGGCAAGGCCGCTGGCGCGTCCCTGGCCGCCCAGGCCCCCCGCAGCTGAAGCCCGAGGACCCCATGTGCCGCAACATCAAGACCCTGTTCAACTTTGCCCCGCCGGCGACCGAAGCCGAGATCGAGGCCGCCGCCCTGCAATATGTGCGCAAGGTGGTGGGCAGCAGCCGGCCGGCAAAGGCCAATGAAGAGGCCTTTGTGCAGGCGGTCGCCGAGATCACCGAGATCACCCGGCGCCTGGTGCGCGAGGATCTGGTGGTGCTCGGCCCACCGCGCAGCCGCGAAGTGTTGGCCCAGCAGGCCAAGGCCCGGGGTCAGCAGCGGGATGCCCGCACCCGCGCCCGCCTGCAGGCCGAGCTGGGCCTGAAGACCTGAACGCTGTTCACTCGATGCGGCGGGTCTCTTTGCAGCGGGCGAGGATCTGCTCGCCTTCGACGGGGCCCGTGGGCCGCAGGTTGAAGCTGGCGACGCTGCCCAGCTTGTAGTCGTAGTCCACCGCGATGTAGTGCACCTTGCCGGGCTCGACCTTCAGCTCGGACTGCGCCTTTCGACCGATGGTCATGTAGCGGTAGGCGGCCTCCAGGCTCAGCCGGCCGCCGGGCACATCCACCGCCGTGCCCACATCGGTGCCCGCCGTGTGCTTCTGGCCGTTGACCTTCCAGGTGATGAGGCCGAGGGCCTTGGGCGCCCGCAGGATCGACATTTCGGGGCAGCCCGCCAGCACCACGGTGGCCTGCTCGCCCTTGGGCAGGAAGCTGAGGTTGGCGTTGGCCGCCACGGCGACGCCGACATCGCCCATCTCCACCGTGGGGGCGATGGCCCCGACGGGAAGGGGCGCCCCCAGCGCATCCACGGTCGGGGCGGCCGGCGCGAGGCCCCAGGCCACCCGCATCAGCTCCTCGTGCATCTGCGGCGAGATGGCGCCCACATCCTTGAGCACGCAGAGCTGGTAGGTATACCAGGAGCGCGCGAGGTCATCTCCGCCCAGCAGGGCGGTGTCATAGCGGGCGGCGCTGTCGGTGGACACGGCGGCCTCGCCCCGCCCCAGGCCGGTGACCCCCACCTTGATCATCGCGTCCACCTGCGCCTGGGTCTCGGTGCTCAGCTGCTGGGCGGGCTTGATGCGCTCGCAGGCATCGGGGGCGGCCTCCTTGCGGGCCAGGGCGGGCCGCGGGGCGAGGCCCAAGGCGAACAGGAGGAGGAAGAAGGCGCGCGACATGGCTGCTCCGGTCGGGCCCAGGCCCTAACTCCGAATCTGCCCGCAGAGCGGGGGGACCTGCTCTCCGAAGGCGGCAAGGGAGAGGGCATCGTCTTGCTTGTGGGCTATCCAAGCCCCCGCATGAGCAGCGTGACCCAATGGAAGAAAGGAAGCCCTCGCGGCGAGGGGCGCTCCCCGCACCGCCGGTCTTCGCGAATGATTCCACGCTGAGACAGTTCTCGTGGATGGTTCCCTTGATCCGGCTCCTCGTTGAGACGCTATACCTGCTGACAGGTCCCCGGTGCGTCTTGTCGCCGGACGACCAGAACCGCATATCGCCTGCGCCTACCACACCAAGGGCATTTTCAGCCCGCCACGCCGAATAGGCGGGCAAGCAGGAGCGCCCACGGGGGGCTGAGAGATCCAGCGCCGGCCTCAGCCCGAGCTGCTTCCCGTGCGCCGGCGACGCAACATTAGCGCGCAGAAGGGCAGGAGGAGGAGCCCCATCGCCGGCGGATGGCGAGGGGAGCAGGGCGGGCGACGACCGCGCTCGCGAGCAGGACAACCCTCGCACCGAACCGCCACAGGGGCGAAAAGCCGCTCATCCTCACCCAGACCTTGTTCTCGTTCAGCTGGATGGTGCGACGGCGACGACGGCGACACGGTCCCACAGTGCCCGCTCACCCTGCCCCTCCTGCCCCGCGCCGCTGCGCCTGTCTCCGTTCCGTCCCGCGCTACGCGGTGTCGTATGAGAAGCGGGTCGCGGTGATGACGGGCGCCAACTCCGGGCTTGGCTTGGAGACCGCGCGGGTGCTGCTTGGCCACGGCATGCGCGTCGCCTGCGCCTGCCGGGACGAGGGCCGGGGCCGCGCCGCCGTCGCCGAGCTGTTGCGCCGAACTCCGCAGCGCCCCGATGCCCGCAACTTCCAGGCGCCGTCTCTGCTGCCGGAGGGCAGCCACGAGGGTTTCTTGGTTCCCGAGACCTACAGGCTCGAGCGCGAGGAGCCCAAGCCGGCCCAGCGGCCCAGGGTGGCGGGCATCCTCTGGAAAAGCGCATCGACAATGCCTGGAAGCTCGGCGTCTACGCCACCAGCCGCTCCACCCTGGGCGAGTGGAACGACCGCATGGCCTTGCTCAAGGAGCTGCGCGACCCGTCGAACCCCTACCACAGCCGGCCGCGCGGCGGCCTGCCGCCCGTCGCCATCGGCAACCCCGCCATCGACAGCCTGAACGCGGCGCTCAGCCCCACGGAGAGCAAGTTCTGGTACTCGCTGCACGACAGCGAGCAGGTGCTGCACCTCAGCCGAGAGGCGGCCGAGCAGGAGGCCTACCGCAACAGATCCAACGTGTCTTGAGACGCGTGTGGGTGTGGCCGGGCGCCTGGAGCCGGAGTCGGTTCTCGCATCTTGCCCCGTTGACCGCGAGAATGCCGCGGGTAAGGCCGCCTGATGACCGCTCGGATCCTCATCTCCATGCTCGTTCTCGCCTGCGGCCCCGCTGGGGTCGAGCCCCCGCTGGAGCGGCAGTCGGCGAAGACCCGGGCGGCTCCGCAGAAGGAGCACAAGGAGGCGGCCAGCACGCTCCCGGTCACCCGGGACCACTTTCGGGTCGAGCACGCCTTGGTGATGGCCAGCCGCGCCCAGGGGAGGGTGGGGCCCGATGCGCAAGAGGCCGCCCTCGCGGAGCTCCGCCGGATGCGCGGCCCCCTCGATGCCTTCCCCCTCACTCATGGGTTGCAGGCGCACCTCGCCGCGCTCAGGAAGGACCCAGCCGGCGTCGAGGCGGCGCTGGCTCGACTCCCGCTGGACCGGCGCGTGGGCGCTCGCCGCTTCCTGGTGGACGACCCCGACCGGGGAGCCGCGCTGATCGCCGCCCAAGTGGCCCACTACTGCGACGAGGCCTTGGCCACGCTGCCGCCGACGCAGCGCGCCCTCGGCTGCCCGGAGCCCGTGGACCCGCCGCCGCTATATGTGGCCTTCGAACAGTGGGCGGGTGCGTCCCACAACCTCGGGCGGGTGGCCAGCTGGTCCACCCGGACCCCTGCGCCGTCTCGGGAGGACTTCGTCGCCGAGGTCGGGATTGGAGCGGGCGACCGGGTGGCCGACGTGGGGGCGGGCGAGGGCTACTTCCTCGGCCCCATCGCCGGCGCGGTGGGCCCCACGGGGCGCTACACCGGGGTCGAGATTGACGCCGGCCTGGTGGAGCACCTGCGGTGGACCGGAGAGTCCCTGGGGTGGGGTCAGGTCGACGCCACGCTGTCGCCGCTGGAGCGCCCGGCCCTCGACCGGGGTGCCTACGACGTTGTTCTTGTGTGCGAGGTGATGAAGGCGGTGGTCACCAACGACAGCGCGCGCACGCCGGACGGGCGCGCCGCGGCGCTCCACTGGATGGGTGGCCTGGTCGAGGCATTGAAGCCCGACGGGCGGCTGATTGTGGTCGACCACGACTTCGGGGACGCCCCCAACGGCCCCTCGCTGGAGCTCCTCAGGGAGCTGGCCGGGGAGGCGGGCCTGCCCGCAGCGCGGGAGCTCGACGGCTACGGCCGCATGAACCACGTCCTCGAGTTCTCGCGCTAGCCGGGTCACGGCGTCCCCAGGCGGGGATCCCGCTGGGTGGGCGGCGCGACTGAACTTCGCGGTCAACCTGATCGCCGACCTGCTCCTGCGCGGGGAGGCCCAGGAGTTCTGGGCGCGCAGGCGGCTCAGACCGGGTTGATGTCCTGGTCGCCCACAATGGCCTTCAGCGCGCCAGCGTGGAAGATGTAGCCGACCTCGGTGTCGCCGCAGGTGAAGCGCAGCCAGGTGTCGGCGGCCCCGCCCTTGCGGTCGGTCACGCTGTAGACGTCGACGGTGCCCTCGTCGATGTAGCCGCTGAGCACCTCGTCGAGGGTGCTCGCGTCGCTGACCCCCTCGCGGCGCACCCCCTCCATCAGCATCGCGGCGATCTCGGGGGGCATTGCCTGGGCCCCGATGTGCGTGGCGAGCCGCTTCACGCTGAGGGTGCGGCTCTCGAGCAGCTCCATCGTCGAGCCGGGCAGGCTCGGGCCCCCGAGGCCCGGGCTCGCGGCGGCGAGGGCCTTGTCGCGGTCGCGCAGGCGGTCGATCTGGTCGGCGTTGACCGGACCGGCCGGCGCCTTGGGAGGGCCCTTGGTGGGAGCCTTGGCGGGAGCCTTGCGGGGAGCCTTGCGGGGAGACGCGGAGCGCGGGGCCTTCATGGGGATCTCCTGAGGGGATCAGCATACCGGAGGGCCCTCGCGGACGGGGACGATCCGGCGTCAAAGTGCTGTGCGCCCGAGCTGCCGACAAGGGGCCTGAGCGAGGATGAGAAGGATTGGCGCCCATCCCGTGACGTGAGCACCCGCCGACCCGAGTGTCAACGCCCAGCTTCGGCGGCTGAACTTCGGCGAGAGGCGCGCCTCGGACCGGCGCTGCACTCCCCTTCAGGCGGGGATAGTTGACACAAAGGCCCCTTTCGGAGCTCTGGGCCAGTGGCGACTGCAGGGATGGAGGGGACGCGCGCGACGGGAACGCGCTTCGCGGGTCCGTTCGCCGGGCCGGCAGGTCCACCCGCCTGCGAGAATCCTTCCTCCGCGGGGCCTGTCAAGGGACGGGGCCGCGAAGGCCCGCCAGCGCGCGGCCTTCCTCGATCCCGCTGCCCGCGGCCGGGTGCCGCAGCTCCAGCTCGCCGAGGCCCGGGGCGACAAGCCGCGCCTCGGACCCGTCGGGCCAGCGCGCCCGCACCTCGCGCACCCGCAGCCCCGGCGCCAGCCCGAAGTGCAGCCCGAGCGGGTGCTGCTGCACCGCCGCCATCGCGTGCACCTCCTGCACCTGGATGGCGCCGTCGCTCGTCTCGATCTCGACGCGGGCGCCGATGGAGCCGACGTTCTGACCCACTCCGACAAGGCGCACGTCCACCCAGGCCCCGTCGCCGCATGGGTTCTCCCAGATCTCGACCGGGCGCCCGTCCCCCGTGACGACCAGCTCGCGGTATCCGTCCCGGTCGAGATCGACCGCGACCAGGCCGTAGTTCCACGCAGGGTCGTCGAAGCCCGTCTCTTCGGCCACCGACGCGAAGCCGCCGCCGCCGCCCCGCCGCCGGTCGACGCCGAAGATGCCGACCAGCAGGGCGTCCCTGGCGAGGGTCCGCTGTCTCATCGCGCCGGAGTGGTGCGCGTTGGCCTCGACCTGCGCGGTGTGCGCCCGTCGGCCGACCCGCTCGAGCCGGTCGACGCTGGAGTTGATCCGCTGATCTCAAGTGATCGTCGGGGCAACCTCATCGTCCCCCATCACCGTACCGGCGAGCGATGGTTCCGTCGCCGCTGTATCGTCAGGGCCAGCATGTCCCTTCGAACCCTCCTCGGCCTGCTCTCCTTGACCGCCTGTGACCCCACCGGGGACAGGGGGCCCAGCACCGATATCGACGTCGAGCCCATCTGGTGCGAAGGGCCCACCCGGCAGCGGTACGACGTGGCCGCAGCGCAGGAGGTGCAGCTATTCCCCGACGGGCTGCTGGTGCAGGACGACCCCGCCAGCCCGACGGGCGAGCGGCTGGCCATCACCCCGGAGGTCGCTCCATGGCTCGCGGATGCCTCCCCTGTTCTGAAGAGCACGGTGGAGGGGATGAACGCCCTCTCGGGCTTCGGGGTGCTCGGCGGTGCGCTACTGCGCTTCGACGGTCCCGTGGCCGGCTGGCCCACCACCCCCGAGGAGAGCGTCACGAATGATGCCTGGATCTGGGCCGACCTGAGCACCACGCCGCCCACGCGCGTGCCCTTCGACGTGCAGGTCATCGACGACGGAGCCGGAGTCGTGCTGTGGCCGACCCTTCCGCTGGACCGGGCGACCCCGCATGCTGTCGTCGTCACCACGTCGGCTCGGGACACCGCGGGGAGCTGCCTCTCCCCGTCCGCGACCACCCGCTCGCTGCTCTGGAGCGACCCAGACGAGGGCGGGCTCACCGGTCGGTTCGAGCGGGTGCGGCCCGCATACCGTGAGGCCGCCGCGGCGCTCGGGCTTCAGCCGTCGGACGTGAGCGCGATCACGGTCTTCGGCACACACGACGATTTCGGCCCGATGATCCGCGCCGCGGAGCAGGTGGTCGAGGCGCCGGTCGCCTGGGGCGCGTGGGAGGGCTGTGAGGAACGGGAGCGGATGCTGCAGTGCGGCACCTCGATCAACCTGCTCGACATGCGCAACGCTTCGGGTCTGGTCGACGACACCGTCACGCCCCTGGAACAGCAGGCGCCCGTCATGATCTGGCTGCCCACCGACGCCAAGGGCCCGGTCCCCATGCTGGTCTTCGGGCACGGGCTGCAGAGCCAGCGTCAAGACGGCTGGGAGGTGGCCAAGCGGGTCCAGGACGCAGGGATCGGCGTCGTGGCGATGCCTGCCGTGGCGCACGGCGAGCATCCGTCGGTGGATCCCGAGGACGACACGAGCGCGCTGTTCCGGTTCCTGGCCGTGGACGTGGCGACGCTGACCATCGACCCGCTGGCCCTCCGCGGCAATATGAACCAGACCAACCTGGACCGGCTCCGCCTGCTGAAGCTGCTCCGCTCCGATCCGGACGTGGACGGCGACGGCGACGCCGACATCGAACCCGAGCGTATCGCCTATATCGGCGCCAGCCTTGGCGCGGTTCTCGGCCCTGGCCTGCTCGCGCTCGACGAGGAGCTCGAGGCCGCCGTCTTCACCATCGGGGGAGGGCGCATGGGCTCGCTGCTCCGCGACTTGCAGGGCGTGCCGGAGGAATTCGTGCCGCTGCTCGAGCTGGCACTGGGCGAGGGCGGCCAGTCCATCCTGGCGCCGCTGGCCCAGCATGCCCTCGATCCCATCGATCCGGCGGCCTGGGCACCCCACGTGCTGAAGGATCGGTTCGATGGCCGTATGCCGCCGAGCCTGCTCTACGCCGTCGGCCTCGAGGACGAGATCTTCAGCATCGACTCCGGCAACACGCTCGCGCGGGCCCTCGGGGTGCCCCACATCGGCCCCGTGGTGACGCCGGTGCCGCTGCTCGAGCAGGGCGGCCCTGCGCCCGTCTCCGGCAACGCCTTCGGTGGGGAGCGGACCCTCGGGTTCTTCCAGTACGACCGCATCACCACGGGGGACGACCCCACGCCCCGACGCCCGACCCACGGCGCCTCCGCGCGGAGCAACGAGAGTGGCGAACAGCTGGTGCACTTCCTCGAGACGGCGCTGAAGGACGGGCTGCCGGAGATCGTGGACCCCTATGAGGTGCTGGGAACGGCGGAGAAGCCCGAGACGTGGTGACGGGGATAGAGGGCACAAGGCCCCTTATCGGAGCTTGGGCCGAGCCGAGGCCCCAACCGGCGGGATCAGGCCGGCAGCAGCGCGGCCACGCAGGGGGCGAGCACATCCCGGGCGGCGGCCTGCCGCAAGGCCAGCAGCGCCGGGCCGCTGAGCAGGCCGTGGGCGCTGAGGCCCAGCTCTGGACCGGCCTGCAGGTGGGCGGCGAGGGTGGCGTGCAGGCGCTCGCGGGCCAGGGGGCGCAGGCTTGGGTGCTGGTCCAGCAGCCAATGCAAGCTGCGCCAGGCCAGGGCGGCGTGGCGGGCCTCGTCCTCGGCCACCTGCTCCAGGATGAGCCTGGTGTCTTCATCTTCGCAAAGGCGCGCCGCTTCGGCCGCCTCGGCCGCGCCCAGGGTCTCGCCCACACAGGCCTCGTCCACCAGGCCGATCATCACCGACTCAGCGTCAAAGGCGGGCATCGCGCCGCGCAGGTCCAGGGGGCCGGGCCGCATAGGCGCTCCGGCAAAGCGCGAGGCCAGGCCATAGGCCAGCCGGGCGTGCTCCACCTCGTCCGCCGCGGCCCGCTGGGTGTCGGCCAGCAGGTCGGCCGGCGCGCCCAGGGCCATCAGCTGCAGGGTGAAGCGGGCGAAGCTGGCCACGCTGGCGTGCTCCAGCGCGGCGATCTCGGCCCAACGTTGGGCCAGGCGATGGCGCAGATCGGCCGAGAGGGCCTGGTCCTGGCGGGCCACCGAGCGGGCCCAACCCCCGCCCGCCTGGGTGGGGGCGGTGCGGTTGCCTTCCTCCACCCGCAGGGGGCGGCCGATGGCGCACTCCATCTCGTGGCAGGTGAAGGCCTCGGTGGCGCTCCAGTCGGTGCCACAACCCGAGCTGCCATCGGGGCAGTCGTCGATGGTGCGGCAGCTGTCGGCAGCCTCGTCCCGACAGGACTGGCTCACCACATAGCTGCAGCCGTCGTGCCAGGAGCTGATGCCGCACTCGCCGCTGCTGCACTCGCTGTCGACGGTGCAGGAGGCGGACCGGCAGGTGGACCAGCGGAAGTCGCCCTCCACCACCCCATCGGGCACGCAGACCTCGCCGCTGCCACAATCGGCATCCGACCCGCAGGCATAGACGCAGCCGCAGTAGGTGCCGCCCTCCACCCAGTCCCCGCTGATGCAGGCGCCATTGGGGCGGTCCCTGCAGTCCGAGTCGGTCTCACAAGACAGCGACGCTTCGGTGCCCGCGCAGCGCGGCGATTCGACGGTGGTGGGGGCGGGCAGGGCCGAGGCCCGGTGCTCAGCAGGATGGGCGTAGGATCCCACACAGCTGGCCTGGTGCTGGCTGGTCCAAATCAGCGCTGAGTCATTCGATCTGGTCCGCGCCGATATCTCCAGAGCTGACTTTGTGTGGCTCGGCCTTGCCGTCTGCATACACGCCAGCACAGGAGCAAGACGCGAAGCTGCGAAAGCTGGGAGTTCATGGAGGCGCCGGGGGACAGGGGAGGGGAGGGGCTCAGGCGCCGAGGGCGGCGATGCAGGGCTCCACCACCTCGCGTCCGGTCGCGCGCCGCAGGGCCAGCAGCGCAGGGCCGCTCAGCAGGCCGTGGACGCCCAGGCCCTGGTCGGGCCCCGGGTGGGCCTGGGTGTGGGCAGACAGGGCGGCAGCCAGCCGCTGGCGCCAGGGGCCAGAAGTTGGGCCTGGGCCAGCAGCTAACGCAAGCTGCGCCAGGCCAGGGCGGCGTGGCGACCCTTTGTCCTCGGCCACCTCCGGCTCCAGGATGATCTTCAGGTCTTCATCTTCGCAAAGGCGCCGCTTCGGCCGCCCGGTCATGCCCAGGGTCCCCGCCCACAGCCTTCGTCCACCAGGCCGATCACCGACCTTCCACGTCAAAGGCAGCACAGCCGCGCAGGGTCCAGGGGCCGTGGCCGGTAGCGCTCCGGCAAAGCGCGAGCGTGCCATAGCCAGCCGCGCCCACCCGTCCGCCGCGGCCCGCTGGGTGTCGGCCAGCAGGTCTGCTGGCGCGCGCCCAGCCATCAGCTGCAGGGTGAAGCGGGCAGAAGCTGGCCACGCTGGCGTGCTCCAGCGCGGCGATCCGGCCCACCGTTGTCAGGATGGCGCGGCGGATCACCGCTCGAGGGGCCTGTCCCGGCGGCCACCGAGAGCGGCCTGGGGCCCCCGCCCGCCTGGGTGGGGGCGGTGCGTGGTTGCCTTCCACCTTGCGGCAGGGGGCGGCTGATGGCGCACTCCATCTCGTGGCAGGTGGCATCTCGCGGTGGCGCTCCAGCCGGTGCCACAAACCCGAGCTGCCAGCAGTCGTCGACGTGGCAGCTGTCGGCAGCCTCGTCCCACAGACTGGTCACCAAGCTGCAGCTGTCGTCGCGTGTGAAGGCCGATGCTGCATTGCCACAAACCGCTGTCGATTTTAAAAGTAGAGGACCGGCAGACCGGCGGAAGTCGCCCTCCACTACCCCATCGGGCACGTGCAGACCTCGCCGCTGCCACAATCGGCATCCAACACCTGCAGGCATAGACGCAGCTTTAGGTGCCGCCCTCCACCCAGTCCCCGCTGATGCAGGCGCCATTGGGGCGGTCCCTGCAGTCCGAGTCGTCCCAAGACATACGCTTGCGCCTGCGTGCAAAAGCGGTAAACGTCCACCCGCCTTGCGCCTCTCGCGCCGCTGCGCAGTGTTCCCCGTCCTGCGGCCCGCGCTACGCGGTGCCGTAGATCGGCCGGAAGCGAGCCCCGTCCTTCCTCCAGTTCCAAGGCAGCAGACCTGACCAGAGACGGTCGCCCACTGCAACCGCAGCACGTCCAGCCACGGCTCCGGGTCCACCCCATGCAGCTGCAGGTCGCCATCATCGACAAGAGCATCGCGAGGTGCTCCGCTGTCTCGTCGCTGCCGACGAAGAGCCGTCTTCCAGCAGGTGGCGCCAGCCGATGCGCAGGGCCCGTTCGCTCAGGTTGTTAGATCGGCACCCGCGCAACCGCCAGAAACAGCGTCAGCGGCCCCCTCTGGTTGAGCAGGTAGCCCATCGCCTTGGCGATGCTGCAGTCAGCAAACTGACCTCGCAACGATTGTGGCGCAAGAGCGCGGCGACCACTGGGGCCGACCGCTCCTGTCTCACAAAGCGTCAGGTCGACGATTCGCCGCGTTCGAGCGAGGTGCTCGATAGAAACAGCTCGCCCATCAACACGAGCAAGCCATCCACCAGCGCCTCGCTATATGTAGCTGCGGGCCTCGTAGAGCCCCCTGACGGCCATGGGACCAGCAATCGCTGCGCAAGCCGCCGGTGGCCCGCCTGGGTGACGAGGTTGTAGCCTGTGTGTCCATCGACGGTCAGCGTGCCTTCGAGCGCCCCGGCTATCGGCGATCTGAAGCCGCCGCGGAAATAGTAGAGGCGTGGGACCACCTCGTCGGTGGCGAAGACCCACATCCAACTTTGCGCGTCTTTGTCCTCGTCCAGCACGGGCTGTCCCGTCCGCCGAGACGTGCGATGCGGCGCCCACCCAGGCCATCAATGCCATACAGCGGCATGACCGTCACCGCGCCAGGTGGTGGAACAGGGTGGATGACTGACGGCAGGGGCGCCCACTAACAGCAGTCTGTTCCAGCGCTGCCGGCGGGTGGCGCCGTCCAGCACAGACCAGCACCATGCAGGGGCCAGTCAGATGCCTTCTGATCACCGTGGGGCGGCAGAAAGCCGTCACGATCGCAGCCGTTGGCAGCACCTGCTGCTCGCGTGCTGCACGAGCAGGCGAACCAGCCGCCACGGCGCCACCAGATCACCGATCCCTCGGGGGCAGCGCGCGACCCGGGGCAGCGCTGGGGATCCAGTGGCAACACAACGGTCTTGGTGCGCAGCTTGGTCCCATGCGCCTGGGGCGGCTCGCGTCTCAGCCTTCCGCGCTCTTCTTCGGCCGGGAGCTTTCGCTGGCGACGCCGCTTCCGCGCCTCCTTGCGGGCGTCGGGCGTCTTCTTCTGCCGTCTGACTGGCTTGCCGAACACGTGCCGCCTGTTGGCTTGATGGTCCTTCAGACCTGTAGGCCAGCCCATGCTCGGTGGCCTGGGTTCATTTCGACAATGCAATGGCGGCTGATCCTTCCTGCGCCAATGAGTTGGGCCGTCAGCGCCTGCCGCCCAGGCCCGACGCCGCCCCGGGTATGGCGACCAGGGTCCCGCCCACGCGCGCACAGAGCGGCTCGGTCAGCGCCCGCCCGGATCAGCGGGTTCTGCTGGCTGTGCGCCCGCAGGTCGACAGCGCGGTGCGAGGTCGGTCATGGGGCCCATCGGATCACGGCGCCGACATCGGCGTCGATCCGTGGCGAACACCCACCGCCCGACTGATCGTTGCGGCCGGCAACCTGCAATCCCGCGAGTAGCGAGGCTTAACGCTGCGTCCAGCGTCGTGCGGCGCCCGGCGGACCGCGGGCAGGGCGCAAAGCAGCCGCGGAGACGCTTGTAGAGCACCAGCTGAGGCCGGTGCCGTCGTGGGGTCAGAACTTTGATGTGCGTCTGCCGACGGACAGGAAAGCCAAAGAGGCTGGCGGCATGTGGTCGAGGTCTACCCGATCACCCCGTGCGGAGGCCAAAACCACCGCGCATGCCAGACGGTCTTGGCAGCTGTGGATCACAATGGCTGGTGCCGCATATGAAAGTCGACCTGCCCGCTGCGCAGGAACCAGGCGCAGCGTGGGGCAAAGCCGTCGAAGTGCAGCAGCCCGCCAACGCGCACGGAGAACGCAGGCGGGCCGGCGCGCGGCGCGGGCCACCTGCACGAACTGGGGCGCCCAATGCGCCAGCGCCGGATTGCGCCGCGCAAACCGCAAAGCGGCGAAGGTCGCCTAAATACGCCGTGTTGTCGGGCGAAGGCCGACATCGACTGGTCAGTGTCAGTACACTCCGCGACGAGGCGGTCCCGGCGCATCTTACCATTGGCGTTTGCCCACGAAGTTTGCCTCCTGGGACACCGTCACACGGCGATGTGGACCCGGGTGGGGCCGTGCTGAGCGGCTACAGCGCGGCGATTCGACGGTGGTGGGGCGGCAGGGCCGAGGCCCGGTGCACCGCGCCATCGGCAGGGCTCCCAGCCGCTGGGGGCGCCGCCGCTGAGCAGGGGATGGGCGTGCTGCCTTCAAAGGCGCGCGCCGCCGCCTCCATTTGGTGCCGTCCGTCCCGTCCGTCCCGTCCGCGCCGTCCCCGGTGTAGAGGCCCGTCTCCTGGGCCTTGTCGGTCTTGCCGCCATTGCAGGCAGCCAGGGCGCAGAGGAGCAAAACGCGAAGCCGCGGGAGGGTGGGGTGCATGGGTGTCCTTGGGTCCGGCCTGGGCTGCAGGGTGACAGCCCTCGGCCGGGGTCGCAAGGGGATCCCGATCAGGCTTTGGACGGTTAGCCAAGGGTCCATGCCCCGAATGCACCTCTTCGAACTCCAGGATCAGCCCGGATTCCCTGCCGTCTTGGGAGATGCGGGCACCGCCTACCTGCGCACCCTCTCCGACAAGATGGGGGCTGCCGATTTCTTGGGGCCGGTGGTGGCAGAGGCCCTGGACCGGAGCGGGGCCACCGCTTGGGTGGACCTGTGCTCCGGGGCAGGGGGCCCCGCCCCTCAGATCGCTCAAAAGATCGGTCGGTCGGTGATCTTGAGCGATCTAAAGCCCAACCGCGACGCCCTGGCCCAGGCCGCCAGAGAGGGGGCGACCGTGCACGCCGACCCGGTCGATGCTGCGGCGGTGCCCCCCAGCCTGGGGGGCCTGCGCACCCTGTTCAACGCCTTTCACCACTTTGGCGACGAGACGGCGCTTGCCGTGCTTCAGGACGCGGTAGCCGCAGGCCAGCCCATCGCCATCGTCGAGCTGTCCGAACGCTCGGTGCCCTCGGTGCTGTCGGCGGCCTTCATCCCGCTGCTGGTGTGGCTGGTGATGCCCTTCGTGCGGCCGGTGCGCCTGTCCTGGCTGCTGCTGACCTATGTCTTGCCGGTGCTGCCCTGGACCATCGCCTGGGACGGCCTGGTGAGCCACCTGCGCACCCGCAACCCCGACGAGCTGCGCGCCCTCTGCGCCCGCCTGGACGCCCCGGGATGGACCTTCGAGGCGCGTCGGCAGGCGGTCAAGGGGCCGGCGGGCTTCACCCTGCTGCTGGCCCTGCCCCCGGGGAGCGCCCCCGCGCGATAGACCGCGCCGTGCTCCGCTTCAACGATACCGACCGCTGCCTGGATCTCGGCGTACACGACCTCATCGAGGCGGGTCCGCCCTCGGGCAACCTCGTCATGCAGGTGGCCTGGACCGCCCGCGCCCGCATGCGGGCAGGCCAGCGGGTGCACACCGACTGGCAGGCCGAACGGGCCGAAGAGGACGCCCACTTCGAGCGCGAGGTCAGCATCCGCCACAAGCTGGTGGTGCGCGACTGGGAGGTCACCATCTCGGGCCGCATCGACGGGCTGTCCAACGAGGGCGGCTTTGCGGTGGTGGAGGAGGTCAAGAGCACCGCCTTGCCGGCCCACCGGCTGGATGGCGCGACCTGGTCGGACTTTCCGGCCTGGTCCAAGCAGGTGCAGCTCTACCTGTGGTTCATGCAGGGTCGGGGTTGGCCCACCGCGGGGCGCCTGGTGCTGGTGAGCCTGGTCGATGGCACCCGCCGGGTCATCGCCGTGCCGCCCGACCCCCACCTGGCGGACTGGGTGGTGGCCCAGCTGGACTGGGTGCTGCACCGCCACGAGCTGAAGCGCGCCTGGCAGGCCCGCCGCGCGGCCAGCCCCGTACCCTTTGCCCACGCCGATTGGCGGCCGGGCCAGCAGGTGCTCGCCATCGAGCTGGAGGCGGCCTTGCACGCCGGCAAGACCGCGCTGCTTTGCGCGCCCACCGGCTATGGCAAGACCGCCGCCAGCCTGCACGCCGCCTTGCGGGTGGCCAGCGCGACGGGCCGGCGGGTCTTCTTTGCGACCGCGCGCACCACCCAGCAGCGCATGGCCGAAGAGGCGGTGCAGCCGGCCGCCGGGGGGCTGCCCGTGCGCGCCGTGAGCATCCGCGCCAAAGAGAAGATCTGCCAGAATGAGGTGGTGGCCTGCCGTCCCGACGCGTGCAGCTTTGCCGATGCCTACTTTGACAAGGTGCGGGACGGGGGCCTGCTGGACCGGCTGTGGAAGGAGGCGGGCGGGGGACTGGGCGCCACCACCCCCGACGAGGTGGTGGCCATCGGGCAAGGCGCCACGGCCTGCCCCTTTGCGCTGACCATGGACCTGGTGGGCGAGGCCGACGTGGTCATCGGCGATCTCAACTATGTCTTCGACCCCTCGGTGCGCCTGTCCGAGGTCCACGACGCGCTGTCGGAGTGGATCGTCATCGTGGACGA
Source organism: Deltaproteobacteria bacterium (assembly GCA_018401435.1). Lineage (GTDB taxonomy): Bacteria > Myxococcota_A > UBA796 > UBA796 > UBA2385 > M30B51. Next base: position 52,693 of record JAGYJW010000044.1, read on the forward strand.
GGCCCACAACCTGCCCGACCGGGCCACCAGCTATGGGTCCCCCGAGCTGCGCCTCTTCGAGATTGAGCGCGGCATCGACGCCCTGGCCGACTCCCCCTCGGCAGCGCGCTACCGGCCCTGCAAGGAGGCCCTGCAAGACCTCGCCGCCTTGCTGGATGCCGGCCTCGCCCGGATCCCCGACGATGCCAAGGACGGCGAGGCGGCCTTTTCGGTGGAGGAGGGCATCGATGCCCGCGCCATCGCCGAGCTGGCCGAGCGCTTCGAGGCCCTGGCCTTGGAATACTCCTTGATGCGGGCCGAGGTCCCCTGTTTCGCCCCCGGCGAGCCCGATCCCTGGATGGACGCCGCCCGCGGGGTCTACCGCCTGCGCGCCGCCTTGGACCGGGCCGGCGAAGAGTCGGTGCTGTTGCGCCGCGGGCCCAGCCCCTGGCGCCGCGGGCCCAGCCGACCCAGCCGCGACCGGCAGGTGTCCTTCTTCGGGCAGGCTTCGCCCCCGCGCGGGCCCAGCCACCCCGAGGCCGGGCTCAAGCTGCTGTGTCGGGACCCCTCCAAGCTCTTGGGGCCCATCTTCGAGGGCCTGGGCGCCGCCGTCTGCATGTCGGCCACCCTCGCGCCCTCTGCCTTCTACGAGGCCATGCTGGGCCTGCACCCCGACCGCCTGGCCCGCCTGGATCACGACTCGCCCTTCCCCCCCGAAAACAGGCGTGTGGTGCTTCTTCCCGAGGTCAGCACCGAGTATCGCCGCCGCGATCGGGACCGGGTACGCACCGCTGAGCTGGTCTCGCAAGCGGTGGCCGCCGTGCCGGGCAATGTGGCCGTCTTCTTTCCCAGCTTCGCCTTTCTGGAGCAGCTCGAGCCCCTCCTCGCCCTGTCGGATCGCCCGGTGCTGGTGCAGCGCCGCAGCATGAAGGAGGCCGAGCGTGCCGCCCTGTTGTCGGCCATGGGAGACGGGGCTGGGCACGTGCTGTTGGCCGTGCTGGGCGGCATCTTCGCCGAGGGCGTGGACCTGCCGGGGGCCGCGCTCCTGGGGGCGGTGGTGGTGGGGCCGGCCTTGCCCCAGGCCAACCTCGAACGCCGCCTGCTGCAGGAGTGGTTCGAGGCCCGCTATCAGCAGGGCTTCCGCTACGCCTGGCTGGTGCCCGGCATGAACCGGGTGATACAAGCCGCCGGCCGCGTCATCCGGACGCCCGAGGACCGCGGCGCCATCGTGCTCATCGGCCGACGCTTCTTGTTGAAGGACTACCAGGCCTTCTTCCCCTCGGACTGGGCGCCCATCCGCGCACGGTCGCCCGAGGATGCACTCCACGGGCTCTGGCCCTGACCTTCGAGGCCCCATGCTCCTCGCCCCCGTGATCCTCGCCGGCCTGGGCGCCGGTGCGATCCACGTGTTGTCTGGACCCGACCACCTCGCCGCGGTCCTGCCCCTGGCATCCGCGCGGCCGGTTCGGGCCTGGCGGGTTGGCGCCACCTGGGGGGTGGGCCACGGGGTGGGCGTGCTCGCCCTGGGCGGCCTGGGGCAGCTCTTCAAGGCCAGCCTGGATCTCGACCGCCTGTCGGCCTGGTCCGAGCTGGGGGTTGGCCTGCTGCTGGTGGGTCTGGGGGCCTGGGCCCTGTGGCGATCCCGCCTGCTGGTGGTGCACAGCCACGGCCACGATCACGACCACCACCGCGATCATGCCCACCCCCACATCCACCTCGCCGACCCCACCGTGGGCTCGCTGGAGCACCACCAGCGGGGGCGGCATGGTGCCCACCTGCACTCGGCCTTCGGTTTTGGGCTGCTGCACGGGAGTGCTGGTGCGGGGCATCTCTTCGGCGTGTTTCCCAGCCTGGGCATGCCCCCGCTGCCCGCCGCGATCTACCTGG
>JAGYJW010000045.1 GCA_018401435.1 Deltaproteobacteria bacterium
GCCGTTGTGTGCCGAGTTCCTTGTCGTCGGACTTCACGCCGGCGGTCTCGGGCGTGACCATGCCCATCTCGATCTCGAACTCCCGCAGGGCGTCGGCGGCCCCCTCGGCATAGGGCAGGGGCGGCAGCCCGACCGGGGGCAGGATCTGAAAGGCAGGGCGCGGATCCTGCTGCAGCCGCTCCATGGCGGCCTGCCAGCCTGCCCCATAGGCGTGCAGGGCCTGGGATCGTGCAGACTCGGTGCCATGGGGCTGGTGCTCGGCTGCAGAGAGGGCGTAGGCGAACTGGGGGCGGAAGTGCTCCCAATCTACGGCCTCTCTGCGGGCGAGCACGGGCAGCAGATCCCCGGCCCGGGCCGCGAGCCCCCGGGCCCACAGCCCCGTGGGCAGCAGCAGGGCCAGCAGCAGGCCGGCCCAGCGCCGCTTCCCCCGCTGCCAGAGCTGACCGAAAATGGAGGCGCAGAGCACAAAGATGACCGGATAGATCGGGGCGGCATAGCGCACGGACCCCGGCGGCGCGACCTCGGGCCACGGGGGATCCCAGATCTGGAAGCGCACCACAAGGTAGACCCCCAACCAGCAGCCCAGCAGCAGCAGCAGGCTGCGATCCAGGCGCCGCCCCCAATACAAGGCGGTGAGGGCCACCCCCAGCAGGCCGAGGGCAAAGGCGCCACCCAGCAGCAGCCCCAGCTGCCCGGGGGCTCCAAAGAGCGCGGCCACCTGGCCCGGCGCCAACAGGGTGGCCAGCTTGGCGGGCACCCGGGCGAGCTGGGGCAGCGATTCGCCAGCCTCATAGATGGTGACAAAGGGGTGCTGGCCCGTGCTGAGCAGCTGCATCAGCCAACCCAGCAGGCCCAGGGGCAGCAGGCCCACCACCCCGAGCGCCCGCAGCGGGCGGCGCTGCAGCAGCAGCCAGAGCGGGGCGGCGAGGACCGCGAAGGCACCGCTGAAGCTGATCCACAAGGCCAGGCCCAGAAGCAGCGCGCCCAGGACTGCTGGCCACCGACCCGCCTCCTTGGGTGCGGTCGCCAACAGAAAGCCCAGCAGGCCCACCACCCCCGCCTCCATGTGGTTGCCCCAGGCGATCAAGGACAGGTGCAGCCAGGCGCGCGGGCTCAGGGCCAGCAGCAGCAGCAAGGCGCCCGCCGCCGGCGCGCCCACCCGGCGCAACAGGATCGCACCCGCCCCCAGGGCCAACAGGCCGGTATAGGCCAGGGGCACCAGCTTCCAGACCAGCCAGCTGCGCGGCAGCACGGTGAAGAGCAGCGCCCCCAAGGTGGCATCTGCCGTGCATCCCCCGCAGAATTCCCGGTACTGCAAACGAAAGGCCGCGGTCCAGTGCCCATCGGCCATCATCCAGGCCTGGCCCGCGTTGTACATCTCCTCAGGGTCCAGCTCCACCGTCGCAGGGTTCAAGCTGCTCAGCAGCTGCAGCAGCAGCAGGCCGAGGGTGCCGAGCAGGAGGCCCACCCAACCGAAGAAGGCCGGGCTGGGCCCGGCCTTCGAGGTGTTCAGGCGATCGGGGATCAGGTCCCGAGCCAGCCGTTGAGCAGCTCGTCGCTCAGGCGGGCGGGGTGGCCGCGCCAGATGATCTTGCCGTCCTTGACCACGGCGGCAGCGGGGATGCCGCTGACGTTGAAGTCACGGCTGAGGTCGCCGTTCTCCTTGGCCAGGGGGTAGGTCACGCCCTGCTCCTTGACGAAGGCCAGCACGGACTCTTCGGTGGCGGAGCGGGTGACCTTGGTGAGGCCCACCACGTCCAGGCCCTTGCCCTTGAAGCTGTCGTAGGTGGCCTTGAGTTCGGGCACCTCGCGCTTGCAGTGGGGGCACCAGACCTCCCAGAAGACGATCAGGGTGGTGCCGGTCATCAGGTCCACCTCGGATTCGCCCTGGTACCACTTCTCGATGCCGGCCTTCCAGCTGTCGGGAACGGGCTTGCCGACCACCGACAGCTCGTCGATCATCTTGCGGGCGCGCTTGAAGGTGGTGGTGCTGCCGAAGTTCTTTTCGAGCTCGTCGGCCTTGGCCTTTGCGGGCTCCATCTGGCCCTTGGCGACCAGGTCGGACAGCTCCTCGTAGATCTTCTTGGCGGCCTCTTCCCGCGGTCCACCGCCGCGCCGGCGGCCGCGGCGCTCACCGCCGCTCTTTTCGAGGGTCTCGACGCGGGTCTTGAGGGTGCCGACCTCCTCTTCGAGGGCCTTGACCTGCTCGGTCGTCGCGCAGCCACCCACAAGGAGGGCGGCCAGAGTCAGGGTGCGAAGGGACATGATGGGACTCGGGATGGGGGATGATCAGGGGCGCCCTGCAGCAGCGAAAGGCCAGGCCTCGAACGCACCGCCGGCAGATAGCCCGACCGCGGGCGCTCGGGAAGGGGAGCCCACGCCCCACTGGCTACCCGGATCGGGGGAGGGACCGCAAGCCCGCAGGCGCGGCCTGACAACGACATGCCGCAATCGACGATCGGCGGGGCGTTTGCTGGCGCGGGAGAACCGCGACTATAATCCCTGCCGGCGTGTGCGCGGAGCGCTCGGCTCCCCCTCACCCACCCCGGCCACCGACCACCGAGGCCCCCCATGCGTTGCTGCCCCACCCTCGCCCTCCGAAGCCCGCGCCCCAGCCGCATCGGGGCCCTGGCCTTGCTATTGGCGGTGCCCCTCGTCACGGGGGCCTGCAAGAGCACCGACAAGGGAGCAACCGACACCGCCGCCGGCGAGGCCGCCGGGCCCGCCAGCGTCAGCCTCTTTCCGCCCAAGGGCGGCCAGGGCACCACCCTCGAGGTCGACCTGAGCGCGAGCCGCTCCTTCTTTGATTACAGCAACATCGTCGTGGACTTCGGCGAGGGCATCACCGTCGAATCGGTGACCGTGGACGACGCCTGGGGGGCCCGCGCCACGATCAACATCGAAGACGGCGCCGAACTCGGGCGTCGCTCGGTCCAGGTCGAGACCAGCGGTCGCGAGAAGACGCTCACCGACGCCTTCGAGGTCATCTCCGAGAGCTTCATCGTGGACCCCGACAGCGTCCGGATCGGCGAGACGGTGAACGTGGACCTGGTCGGCCGCAACACCGCCTGGCAGGGCGGCGTGACCTGGCCCAGCTTTGGCGACGGCGTGCGCGTGGACGAGTTCAGCGTCCTCTCCGAGACCCTGGCCACCGCGACCATCTCGGTGGCCCCCTCCACCCTGCCCGGCTGGCGAAACGTCGTCATGGACAATGGCGCGGGCGACCTCGTCACCCTCTATGACGGCCTCAAGGTGGACCGCGTCGCCCTCGCCGCCACCTTTGATCCCACCATCGCCGAACAGGGCGACACGGTGGAATTCACGATCCAGGCCCGGGGCACCCAGTTCCGTGAAGACCAGCCCCCCCGGCTCACCTTCTTTGACCGATTCGGCGAAAACCCCGACATCGTCGTGGACAACATCGTCTGGTTGGACGCAGAGAACGTCTATGGCCAGATGACCCTGTCCAACGCCTCGGCCCTGGGCATGCGCGAGGTGCGGCTGGACAATGGCGACGAGGGCATCGTCATCCCCGACGCCTTCGAGGTCATCGGCGGAGACTGGGACCTGTCGCAGGTGGCCATCGACCTCAGCTTCACGGTGGTCCGCAACCGCGACAATACGACGGGCATCGTGAGCGAATCCGTGCGCGCCTCCTGCATGTTCTACATCCCCCTGGACCCGCCCTGCCCCCAAGGCGGCGGCTCGGGCTCGGGCAGCGAGGCCGGCTCGGATCCCGCCCCCTACGACCAGAACGGCGCATGGGGGGCCACGGGCGAAGGCAGCGGTGGCGGCGGCGAAGACTGCCCCTTCCCCACCACCGTCCCCGCGGGCGACTACGTCTGGCTCGAATCCGACGCCAATGTCATCACCCTCGAAAAGACCTACGACACCGCCAGCGGCATGGTCTACTACACCGCGCCCGACCTCGTTCTCGCCGATTACGTGCCGCGCAACCTCTACGATCTGCACACCCAGGGCGAGCCCGAGGGCGAAGGCATCGGCGAGTACCTGCTCGATGGCGTGCTGCCCACGGTGCCCGCGGACTGGACCTGGACCTCTCCCATCCTGACGGGCAACTACACCCACAACCGCGCCGAGCCCTTCGTATACACCTGGACGCCGGCCCTGACCTACCCCGACGCCACCTTCTGGGTGAGCATCTTCACCAAGCAGAGCCCCGGCCCCCTCAGCATGGAGAACTGGTCCGGCTATGTCGGCGCCATGCCCTTTGACGACGGCGTGCACCAGTTCTCGGCCGAAGAGATGACCTGGCTGGCCCCCGGCGGCGTGCCCGTCTATGCCTACAGCTTCATCCAGGGCCGCGAGTTTGGCCTGCCCGAGAGCATCTACCAGACCAATGTGGGCATCTCCTACATCTACCTCAGCCAGTATATGGTCCTGGAGTAGTCCGATGATGAAGCCTGCCCTGAACCCGGTCCCCGCCGGCCTCCTCCTGCTCACCCTCGCGGGCGGCGTGGCCTGCAAGCAGGACCAGGGATTCGCCCCCATCACGGTCGAAAATACGGTCATCGTGACCGGCGACTTCGACCGCCTCGAAGACGCAATCCTGCGGGCCGAGGTCAAGAGCCAGCTCTTTGAGGGCTACATCGTGCAGCCCGTCTACGAGCTGTCCGATACCAGCGGCCAGAGCGTGCAGCAGGTCGAGAAGCTCTTCACCGAGCTCAACGAGGATCAGCTCCCCATCCTCTTTGACTACGACGCCCTCTTCCTGAATTCCGGTGCCCGCGGTCTGGGGGCCTATGTCTACAACGACGTGGACGCCGACGACGCCCTGGTCAGCGACGCCGCCGTGGTGCAGCAGGTTCGGGACTTCGTGGGCCGACGCAAGACCCTGGTGGCCACCGACTGGGCCTACGACATGATCGAGGCGGCCTGGCCCGACAAGATCGACTTCGTCAACGAGGGCGACGGCACCGACGCCGCCCAGGTGGGCATCTCCGAGACCGTCGTGGCCCGGGTCACCGACGCCGAGATGGTCGGGGTGATCGGCGCCGACCAGGTCGAGTTGGACTTCGCCTTTGGCTACTGGACCGTGATGCAGGATGTGGGCCCCGATGTGACGGTCCACATGCGAGGCGACGTGCTGTGGCGGCAGGAGGAAGGCGGTGGGGACGCCCTGCTCGAGGATGTGCCCCTGCTGGTCAGCTTCGAGGCCGACGGCGGCCGCGTCATCTTCAGCTCCTTCTCCTGGCGGGCCCAGCGACCGGCCCTGGCCGACGCCTTGCTGGCCGGCACGGTAGAGGGCCTCAACGCCTCGGTCACCGAAGCACGGCGCAACGAATCCGGGAGCGAGGGTGGCTGAGTTCCAATCGAAGTCCCTGGGTCTGCTGCTGCTGCTGGGCGCCCTGTCGGCATGCAGCGAATACTCCTATGTGCAAGAGACCAACCGGGACGTCTTCGAGCAAGTTCGTCGAAATACCGTCGATATTCTGGTGGTAGTGGACAACTCCTGCTCCATGGTGGACGAGCAGGCCAAGCTCGGCGCCAACTTCAGCAACTTCATCGCCGCCTTTGACGGGGTGGACGTGGACTGGCAGATCGGCGCGGTCACCACCGATATGGCCGACGAGAACCAGTCCGGGCGCCTGTTGGGGGGTGGCGACGAGGTCATCCTGGTGGACGCCAGCGAGCGCACCCTGGACCGCGTGGCCTGGACCCGCGACTGGGCCATCAGCCCCGGCGTGGCCCTGCAGCTCGACCCCTCGGTGCGCACCACCACGGGCAATGACGCCCGCACCGCCTGGTGCCTGGCCACCCAGAGCTTCGGCGACGGCGACAAGGGCACCCCCGGCAGCCCCAACGACAGCTGCAGCGGCACCGCCGCGCCCCCCGATACCGGCGACACCGGCGCCTCCGATGGGGGCGACGGCGGCGATGGGACCGATAGCGACGCGCGTGCGCCCCAGGTCAACGAGCTGCTGATCACCGAGCTGCTCATCAATCCCGCCGCGGTGGACGACAGCCTGGGCGAGTGGGTGGAGCTGCTCAACCTCAGCAGCGACACGCTCTCCCTCGAAGGCTGCGGCCTGCGAGACAGCGGCCGCAACAGCTACACCTTCCCCGAGGGCACCACGATTGGCCCTGGCGCGCGGCTGGTGGTCGGGCGCTCTGCCGACCGCGGCACCAACGGCGGCGCCGCCGTGGACCTCGCCGCCGAAGGCGCGATGACGCTGGCCAACGCCGAGCTCTTCCTCACCAGCAGCAGCGAGAATGCGGCCGACCAGTTCGCCGAGCTGGTGGCCGTGGGCGCGGGTGGCGTCGGCATCGAGATGGGCCTGGAGGGCGCCCGGGCAGCCTTGTCCGAACCGCTGGTGAGCACGGCCAACGCCGGATTCTTGCGGGACAACGCCAACCTCGCGGTCATCTTCATCTCCGACGAGAATGACTTCTCGCCAGACCCGGTGGACGACTACCTGCGCTTCTTCATGGACCTCAAGGGCGACCCCGCCTATCGCTACCCCGGCATCGTGACCTTGAGCGCGGTGGTGGGCAAGGATGTGCCCGCCTATGACGGCCAGCCCTCCTGCGAATCCACCGCCGGCTCGGCCAGCTATGGCATCCGCTATGTGGACCTGGCCTCCCGCACCGGCGGCGTGCTGGAGAGCATCTGCGACGACGACTTCGCCCCCATCTCCGCCGAGCTGGGGCTGCTGGCCTCGGGCCTCGAGCTGGAATTCGTGCTGAGCGAGCCCGCCAATGAAGAGACGCTGGTGGTGAAGCTCTACGCCGAACAGAGCGAAGACAGCTATATCCGCGACCTCGAGAAGGAGGTCGAGTACAGCTATGTGCCGGCGCGAAACGCCATTCGTTTCGAACCCAACCAGGTGCCCCCCAGCGAGACCATCATCGTCGCCGAATACGAGGTGCTCGGCTCTGGCGCCCGCCGCGACGAGAGCACCACCACGGACGGAGCGGCCCGGTGATCGAGCGCACGCGGCTAGCCGCACCCCACCGCCCGCTGGCCTGGATGGGCCTGTTCTTCGCCTTCTTCCTGGGTATTCTGCTGCCCGGCTGCAATGGCGGCAAGGACGAGCCCGAGGCCCGCAGCTGCGCCGAGACCACCGAGTGTGACTTCGGCCAGAGCTGCCTGGATGGCCTCTGCACCGCACGCACCTGCGCCACCTCGGATGGCTGCCCCATCGGCAGCTTCTGCAAGGGCGGCAGCTGCGACCCGGGCTGCGAGACCACCGACGACTGCTACCCCGACGAGGCCTGCAACGAGGGCGTCTGCGAGGCCCGCGGCTGCCGGAATACCACCTTGGACTGTTCCTTTGGCGAGTTCTGCGACATCGCCACCGGCGACTGCTACGCCGCCGGCAACAGCTATTGCGAGCCTTGCGTCGCCGACTCCTCCGACGCCGACCAGTGCGGCAGCGAGGAGAACCTCTGCTTGTCTTGGGGCCAATACGGGGACTTCTGCGGCGTGGAATGCGACAACAGCACGGATTGCCCCGTCGGCTACGACTGCATCCCGGTGGGCGACAACGCCGGCAACATCTTCACCAAGCAGTGCATCACCTATTGCTGGCTCTATGGGCAGGAGGGCGAGCGCCCCGCCGCGCGGCCCCTGCCCCCCAGCGCCCTGCCCGAGTGCCCCACCGTGATCCGGACCGAGGGCGACGCGCCCGCCGCTGGAGCCCCCCGATGATGACGCGCGCCCGCAGCCTGCTGGCGGGGGGCCTGTTGGCCGCCTCCAGCCTGTCTTCGCTCAGCCTGGTGGCCTGCAACAAGGGTGAGGACACCGGCCAGAAGCAGAGCCCGGTCGAAGGCCCGCTGCTGGTGCACACGCCGCCGGTCGGCGACTTCGTCGCGGGCGGAACCATCAGCCTGGACGTCGAAGCCACCGACCCCGACGGCGTGCTGCTGGTCACGCTCAACCACCGCACCGCCGACTCCACCTATTGGGACTACACGGTGATGACCCAGGGTGAAGGCGACCTCTTCACCGCCGTGGTCACCCCCACCTATGTGCCGGGCCTGGAATACTACTTCGAGGCCTCCGACGGGGGCGCCAGCACCGCCTATAGCAGCCTGCCCGAGGCCGGCCCGGCAGAGCCCTTCCGGCTGGACCTGCGGGCCGCTTCCGTCAACCTGCCCTGGGCCGAGGACTTCGAGCTGGAGGCCAACCAGACCTCGCTCTTCACCCTGGGCTGGTGGGCCCCCAGCGAGGACTTCGACGCCTATGCCTGGGAGGTCAGCCCCGCGCGGGCCCGCTCGGGCGCCACCAGCGCCTTTCATGGCCGCACGCCGCCCGAAGTCGGCGCGGTGCGCGACTGGCTGGTCTCGCCGGCGCTGAACTTCTCCAGCCTGCCCGAGATCATGGTCACCTGGTACGAGTCCGGCCAGGGCACGCCGGCCATGGGCACCCACAGCCTCTACGTCTCCACGGGCTCCCGCTTCATCGAAGACGGCGACTTCGTGCCGGTGGTCGAGGCCCTGGACCGCCCCCCCGAAGGCGGCTGGGCCCGCAGCCAGGCGGTGGACCTCAGCGCCTATGCCGGCGCCCCCGAGGTCTACCTGGCCTGGGTCTATGAGGGGTCTGGAGACGACTGGTATATCGACGATATATCGGTGGGACCCCTCAAGGCCGACCTGGACGCCTCGCTGAGCTGGGATCCCGACCCGGTCCACCCCGGCGAGACCGCCACGGTGACCGTGGTCTTCGACAATAGCACGCCGGCAGGCACCACCAACCTGAGCGCCACCCTGACCCTGCCCGAAGGCGGGGGCGTGGTGGCCGAAGAGACGCTGCCCGTGCCCGATGTGGATGGCGACGGCAGCACCAGCGTCAGCTTCGAGCTGGCCCTGGACCCCAGCCTGCACGACAACCGCTACCTGCCCCTGCATGTCAGCCTGACCGACGGCACCGACACCTGGGAATACGATCTGCAGATGACGGTGGGCCTGCCCAGCAGCGCCAGCCTGGACATCGAGCCCGCCGGCAGCAGCACGCTCAGCCTGATCTTTGGCGTGGGCGACCCCGCCTCTCCCACCGCCGCCATCTCGGCCTACTCCGGGTCGGTGGAGGCCGGGGCGCAGGTGCTTCAAGCCGACATCACCGACTACTACGACCTGCTGCCGCCCGGCCCCGGCCCCGACCGCTGGTTTGCCAAGGTCACCACCAGCATCACGGGCCCGGCGACTGCGTTCTCGGTCACCTATGACGGGGTGACCTATACCTCGGAGCAGACCGGGAACCTGGGCGGGGAGCTGATCCTTCAGCTGCCGCCGCCGCCGAGCCCCCGCCTGGTCAGCCGCAGCCCCAACACCGCCCGGCCCGGCGACGCGGGCCTTCCGGTCACGGTGGTGGTCACCAACGATGGCTACCCCACCGCGGGCCCCGTGACCGCCACCCTGCGCAGCCTCAGCCCCACCGTCACGGTGAACAACGGCAGCGGCATCCTGCTGAGCAGCGTGCCCTGGGAGGGCGGCCAGAGCCTCAGCCTGACCGGCCCCACCCTGGACATCGGCAGCAACCACGACCGCAGCCAGCCCGCCCTGCTGGAGCTGGCGCTGGATGACGGCCTGGAGAGCTGGACCCTGTCCACCGAGGTGCCCGTCCCCTGGCCGGTCTTCAACATCATCGGCACGGCCATCGACGACAGTGGCGGTGACGGCGTCCTGGACGCGGGCGAGAGCGCGACCCTCACCTTGCTGGTGGCCAATACCGGCGACCTGGACAGCTTCGGCCGCTTGACCGGCGAGCTGTCCATCGCGTCGAGCAGCACGGCCACGGCCAGCCTGACCAGCAGCACGGGCAACTACTTCACCATCGTGAGCGGCGGCAGCCGGGACGAGGACTTCGACATCGAGGTGACGGGGGGCGCTGACGGCGACACCCTCGACCTGGAGCTGCTCCTCACCGACACCGAGGCCAGCTACCTGGTGACGACCACGGTGGTCCTGGGCACCCCCCCCTGGCAGGCCATCACCCCGGTGGATGACAACCTGCGGGACAACCTCAACAGCTATGGCTTCGACATCCAGCGGGTCTGGTACCGCATCGACGGCAGCCGCATCGACCTGTTGATGGTGTCGGATGTCCCCTATGACCCGGTCTCGGTCTTTATCGAGGCCTGGGGCACGTCCAGCGGCGCGTCCTGGGACTTCTACCGTTGGGTGGTGCAGCCCGGCGCCGCCGGCATGTATGGCTACCGCGACGGTGACTTCCAGCCCATTGGCGATGTGGACACGGTGGTGGTCAGCAGCACCGAGCTGATGATCAGCTGGAATACCGACGATATGGACCTCATCGTGGACCGGCTGAGCCTGGGCTTCGCCGCCGGCTGGTGCGGGCCTCCGACCTACTTCTGCGACCACTACCCCGACGGCTGGGGCTGGCCCTATGACGGCACCAGCTTCAATATGTCCAGATGGTTCGCCCTGTCCTGGTAAGGCGCGGGCGCCCTGCGCCGCACCGGGGCCGCCCACCGGGGCCCAAGCGCAAGCGGGCCCGACCAGCAGGTCGGGCCCTTCGCGCGTCTGCGCGTACAGAATGCAGGCTCAGTCGATCTTCTTGGGGACCGCACGCACCTGGAGCAGGTCGATATTGGCCTCGACGAAGCCCTCGCTGTCCATGAAGACCTCGATGCCATCGGACCAGCGGAGCTGAAGCTCGGGGTCGGCGGTGGCGAGCTTGTCGAAGCTCTCGTTGGTCATCAGGCGCACCTTGCCCTCCTTGTCGCCGCGTTCGGGGGCCAGGGTGCCCACCATGCTGCCGGAGTAGCGCGAGATGGAGCCCTCGATCGGGATCTCCTTGGTCTCGAGGATCTTGTCGTTCTTGTCGCGGATGGTGGCCAGCAGGATGAAGTCGGTCATCTCGAACTTCGACTTGTTCTGCAGCAGGAAGCTGAACAGGGTGGTGTTCTTGCTCCGCTGGTCGGGCATCTGCATCCAGCTGGAATTCTTGACGAAGACGTAGTGGTCCGGGTTGTAGATCGGATCGTAGTCGGCCCGGGTGTCCTTGTCGGCGAAGAAGTAGGCGGGCACGACCTGGTCGGTCTTCACCCAGCCCTGGGCGCCGGTCTCGGTCTTGATCTGGTAGTAGTCGCCGCGCTTGGCGATGAGCTGCACCTTGCTGTTCTTGGCCGCGCTGCCGGTCGCGCTGGCGCCAGCCTCGGGGTTGGCGAGCACGGGGGCCGGGTCTGCCGTCACCAGCATCTCGGTCAGGCCCAGGCCGTCGCCGCCGAGGATGTCGAGGTCGGCCGCCTGGATCTTGTTGGCGTAGTCGTACATGACATAGGCGCCGCCGGCGATCAGGGCGAGGGCCACCGCAGCCAGGGCGCCCACGGGCAGGCCCTTGCGGGGGGGCGAGATGTCCAGGTCATCGCCGCCGCCCTTCTGCAGAAGGCCCTTGAGTTCGGGGAGCTCGGTGGCGTAGAGCCAGTCCGAAGCCCCGGGGGGCTGAATCATGTCCCCCGAGCCGATCTTGCCCTCGGAGGCCAGCTTCTTGAGCTCAGCGAGATCCTGCGCGGAGAACTGACGGTCTCCCTGTGTGACGAGCCATGCGGCCATGGGTGGGTGCTCCGTCAGGCGGTGAAGCGAGGGCGATGGGAAGCGCCGGAGCCCGCGAGGGGTCTGCAGGCGAGGGTGGCTTGAACCAGCCACCTAGCGTCAACGCCGGCAGGGGGTCAAGGTCGGCGGCCGGGGCCCGGGGGGGGTTTAACCCAGCCTTTGCATCCATGCCCCGGACTTGAGGCGGCATTCAGCAAGAAGCGGCAATCTCGCGGACCAGGGGGGCGAGGGCCTGCGCCACCGCCGTCACGCCGGCGCCATCGCCGATGAGATCCTGCCGCACCTCCAGCTCGAGGTAGGGCACGGCATGGGCGCGCCCGTGCCGGTCGGGGCTGTAGGCCAGGCCCTCGCGCCCGGACCAGGGGGCGTTGAGCGCCGTCTGGTAGCCCCGGCCGCGCAGGCCCTCGGCCAGGCCCTCGGCCAGCGCTTCGTGCAGATCATAGAGCACCCCCATCTCCATATCTCGCCTTTGCCCCATATAATTTGGCGTAAAGCTGTGGACCGAGAAGAGGAAGGTGGGCAGCCGGTGCACCAGCCGGTCCACCAGGAGCGTGTCCACGGCCTGGTGGTAGGGCAGGTAGAGGGCGTGGCAACGGCGCAGGCGCTCGGCGTCGTCCAGGCCCTGGTTGAAGCTGAGGGGGTGGCCCTCGACCTGGCTGCGGATCCAGGTGCTGTTGCCCGGGCTTCGGTTGGGGTCGCAGACCAGGCGCGAGAAGCCGGCCAGCACCGCCGGGGCCTCCAAGGCGACGCTGAGCTGGCGGGTGAGCGCGGCGGCGCCGATGTCCCAGCCCCAGTGGCTGTCCAGCCAGACCTCTTCGGCGGCATCTGCGTGAAGCCAGGGGGGCAAGGCGCGGCTGGCGTGCTCACAGGTGAGCATCACCCGACCCTGACCCCCGCGGCGGAGGATCTCGACGGGGCTGAAGTCCATGGCGGGGCTCCCTGGGCCGGTCCGGTGCGGGGCGCGACGGCGGGATAGAGGCCGTCGGTCCCCGGAACGCGCCTTGCCCTACCCCGTCATCTCGCAGCACGCCCTGGGTGCGGCCCTCGCCGCCCTGGTGCCCGTGCCCATCGTCGATCTGCTCCTCCGCAGGATGGTGCTGCACCGGGCCTATGGCGAGATCGGCAACGAGGCGGGCGTCGTCCTGAACGGGCCCGTCCGCCGTCTGCTGCTCAAGGAGGGCGGCAACATCCTGGTGGGCTGCCTGGTGGCGGCCCTGTGGTGGCCGGTCAAGAAGCTGGTGCGCACCGTCGTCTTCGTCTTCATGGTCAAGGACGCCTTTGACTGGTTCGCCGACGCCACCCTGCGGGGCTTGATGGTCAAGCGTGCCGCCGACCGCGGCCTGCTGCCCGGCCGGGCCGCCGAGGTGGGGGTCGCCATGGACGCCTCCGTGCGCAAGCTGCTGGGGTCGCCGGTGACGGGCTTCTTGCGGCGCCGCAGCGAGCCCCCGCCGCCCTGGCAGGCATCGCCGGACCTGCTCAGCCAATTCGCACAGGAGAACCTCCGCTATGCCAACGGGCCCAAGGCCCTGGCCGACTTCGAGGCCCGCCTGGACGCCCTGCCGCCGCTCCCCGCACCTCCGGAGGGCTGAGTCATCCCCCAGCCCCAGCCCCACACCCGCTGGTGGAGCCTGCTGTCGGCGGGCCTGCTGCTGCTGGGCCCCCTGCTGCTGCTGGGGCCGGTGCTGGGCCCCTACAAGGCCCCCGGCCACCCCACCGAGATGCTCTTTGGGGAGCTCTTTGGCGGCGGTCAGCTGCGGGCCTGGCTGGGGGCGGGCGGCTGGGGCCGGGCCACCACGGTCGCGGGCGCGCCCCCCTATTGGCCGGCCAACCTCAGCCTCTCGGCGATTGAAGCAGCCTTCCTGGGCGCGGGCAGGGGCTCGGCCTCGGCCTCGGCCTGCTGCTGGCCCTGATCCTGGCGGGCCTGGGCCCCTGGCTGCTGGCCCGACGGCAGGGCGCGGCCCCGATGGCCGCCCTGGTGATCGGCCTGCTGGTGCAGCTCGCCCCCCCCGTCTTGCGTTCGGTGGGCAGTGGGGAGGGCGGAATCCTGGCCGTGGGCCCCCTCTGTCTGGCCCTGGCCCTCTCGAAGGGCCCGGGGAACCCCCAGAAGGCGGGGGCTGGCCTGCTGGCCCTCCTTGCGGGCGCCTGGGCCGCCCCTGCGGGCCTGCTCCTGGGGCTGGTGGGCCTGCTGCAGCGCCGCGCCGCCCTCGCCTGGGGGCTGCTGCCCTTGCTGCCCCTGCTGCTGGTCTCGGCCAGCCACCTGCCCGGCAGCGCCCGCCTCGCCCCCCTTCCGGCGCGCACGGTGGCCGCCTATGTCTCGACGGGCGGGACCGTCTTGCCCTGCCCCCGGCGGACCCGGCGGGGGCGGCCCAGTCCCAGGGCCCCCTCCAGCCGCCTCCCGGCCCGCCGCCCCAAGGCGCCTTGCCCCGCTGGACGGCGGGCACCCCGCTCCCCTGCCCCCCCACGCCGGGGGGCGGGGTCGGGTACGGGCCTGGAGCGCATCCCCGGCGGTGCGGGGCTGTGGGCGGCCCTGGCCCTCGCCCTGGCGTCGGGACGGCGGCGAGTCGCCGCCTTGGGCCTCGCCCTGGTCTGCGCCTGGACCCTCCTCTTTGGTCTGATTCCGCCCAATGGGGCCCAGCCTGCGGCGGTGGCCAGCTGGCTGCAGGAGCTCGCCCCCTGGCTGCCTGCCTTGCGCCCGCCGTGGGCGCGCGCGGACTGGCTGCTGCTGCCCCTGGCCCTCGTCCCCCTGGCCCTGACCGGCGCGCGTCACCTGCCCGTCCTGCTGCTGCCCATCCTGGTGGGGGCGGCGCTGGAGAATCCCCGGGCCAGCTTGCCGGTGACCAACCTCGCTCCGGGCGGGGTGGAGGCCGTGGCCGGGGCCCTGCCCGAGGGCTCCATCGCCTTCTTCCCCAGCCCGACCTCGCCCTGGGAGCAGGGCAAGCGCAGCCCGGCCGAGCTGGCGGTGCTGGGCCAGGCCCTGGGACACCCCCTGCCCGTCAGCCCCGATCCCGGCCCCGAGGCCGCCTTGTTGCTGCAGCTCAGCCAGCAGCTCGATCTGGCGGTGGATCTGCGGGCGGGCCCCCTGGCCGGGTCCTTGCGGGGTGGGGATCCCTTGCAGCTGGCCCGAGAGGGCGGCGTGGTGGGCCTGCTCATCGATGGGCGCGAGTTGGACCCCGAGACACGCCGCGCCCTGGATGGTTGGCTGGCGGCCCGCATCGGCACCCCCCTGGCCCAAGACGCCGAGCTGTCGCTCTATGGGCTGGCCGAGCTGACCGAGGTGGCCCCGCTGCTCAGCCCGGGCGCGCCGCCGCCACCACCGCCCGGAGCGCCGCCAGGCCCTCGATGAGCCGGGGGCCCGGCCGACCCAGCAGGGCCTCGGAGATGCAGCTGACCGCCCCATTCTGCACTGCAGAGACGCCCTGCCAGCCCGGCCGCTCCAGCACCCGGTGGGGCCGGTAGTGGCTGGCCGGCACCCCACACCAGGAGATGACCACGGCTTGGGGATCCAAGGCCACCACCTGCTCCACGCTGAGGGGGGTGCTCTCGCAATCAAGCTCCCCAAGCGCATTCTCGCCACCGGCCGCCTCTATCAGCCCTTGCACCCAGCTGCGGCGCCCCGCCGCGATGCAGGGCTTGGGCCACCACTCCACCAGCACCCGGGGGCGCGGGCCCAGGACGGGCGGGGGGGCCATGGCGGCTTCGAAGCGGGCGGCCTCGGCCTCGCCCCGGTCGGGCACCCCCAGGATCCGCCCCACCTGCCGCAGATCCCGGGCCACATCGGCCAGCGAAGTCGGGGCCAGCACCAGGATGTTGAGGCGGTGCTCGGCCAGGCGGGCCAGCACCCTCTCGTGGCCGGGCACGGTCAAGGAGGCCAGCACCAGGTCGGGCTTCAGCGCGGCGACATCCTGGGCGCGCACGTCGAGATCCCGCCCCACGCGTGGCAAGGCAGCGACCACCTCTGCGGGGTGATCCGAGTGGTCGTCGCAGCCCACCAGCAGGTCTTCACAGCCCAGGGCGCAGACGATCTCGGTATTTGAGCAGGCCAGGGAGACAACGCGCACGACGACTCCGGAAATTCCTCGGCCCACCCGCCAGACGGGCGGCCCTGCCGGCTGCTATAAACCGGCCTCGGCCCGATCCGGAGAGCACCGTGCTGCCCCTATTCCTCCTCGCCGCCCTCGGCCCCACCACCCAGGACGCCCAGGCCGCCGCCTACTACTTCCCCGCGGCCGGATTGCGGGGCATGGCCCGCGGCGGCGCCATCATCGCCGGCGTGGACGACCTGTCGGCCCAGTATTGGAATCCCGCCGCCCTGGTGCGGCTGGGCGAGGGCCAAGCCTACCTCAACATGTCCTTTGTGCGGCAGGACGTGTCCTTCCAGCGCATCGACTACAACGAGGACGGCAGCGTGCGCCGGCAGTTCGCGCCGGTCACCAACGACGCGCCCATGATGACGATTCCGCAGTTTGCGGTGGGCAGCAGCTTTGGTCTGGAAAAGACCTATTTCGCCCTGGGTTTCCATCCACCTTTCGCCCCACGCCTGGACTACCCTGAGACCGGCGCCCAGCGCTACGCCTTGCAGGACTCGCTGGTCCTGCAGTGGTATGCCGGGCCCTCGGTGGCCCACAAGGTGCTGCCCTGGCTCACCATCGGCGCGGGCGTCTTCTGGTCCCCCGTCAACGCCTCCCAGACCATCGACCTGATGATCTGCCAGGACGAGACGCCCAATGGCGAGACGACGGTCTGCAAGACCGACTTCTCCGATCAAGCCGACCCCAACAAGGCCGAAGACGACTACGCCGCCCAGAGCGACGTGACGGTGGGCGTCAACATGTGGGACTGGAACAACATCACCTGGAATGTGGGCCTGCTGGCAGAGCCCGCCGACTGGCTGGCCATTGGCGTCAGCGTGCTGCCCCCCATGAAGGTGTCGGGCAAGGGCTCGCTCGCCGTCGAGTTCGGGGACGAGCACTGGATGTACGCCCCCCCCATCGAAGCCATCGATGGCACCTCCTATGCCGACAAGGACGTCATCGTCGGGCTCACCTTGCCTTGGGTCGTGCGCGGCGGCGTGGCCGTGCAGCCAACGGAACGCATCGAGGTGGAGCTGGCCGCCACCTGGCAGCGCTGGCAGATGACCAAGGAGATCCGTGTCACCGACGTCAACGTGGTGGTCAGGGACAACCCCGACAACGACATCAACACCGAGGACATCCCCATCACCGACGATGTGGTCTTGCCCGCAAACTATGTCAACGCCTGGAGTGTGCACCTGGGCGGCGACGTCGATGCGACGGATTGGCTGACCGTGCGCGCGGGCACCTACTACGAGACCAGCGCGGTGCCCGGCGCCACCCAGACGGTGGCGGTCGTGGACGGCAACAAGATCGGCTACGGCCTGGGCGCGACGGGCTTTCTGGGCAAGCGCTGGAGCGTGGAAGGCGCCTTCTCCCAGGGCTTCATCGCCGAGCGCAACATCAAGGACAGCCAGGCCGCCCGCCAGGAGATCCCGGTGGACCTGCTGGCCGCCCTCAACGGCGAGATCGACGCGACGCTGGGCCCCGGCGCCATCGTGGGCAATGGCATCTTCTCGAGCAAGATGACCTATATCAGCGCGGGCATGACCTACTACTTCGGGAAGTAAATCGGCGGGCGTTGAACCTGGCTTTTCACGCGAAGTAAAGGTGGGCCTGTATTGACGCCTTGTTTGCGATTGACAGGCCGAGGCCAAGGGTAGTCTGATGCCGCCACGGAGGTCCCATGTCCCGCCTGCCCTTCCTCGTCGCTCTCGCCCTCGCCACCGCCTGCTTCGAGGGGAAGGCAGCCGACGACGACGACGACGATGACGACGGCATCTCGGAAGGCACGGACGGAGACGGCCCCGATGGCTGGGGCGACGGCGCGGACGGCGGCGACCCGGCGCGGACGGCGGCGACGGCGCGGACGGCGGCGGCGACGGCGCGGACGGCGGCGGCGACGGCACCCGGACGGCAGCGGCGACGGGAGTGACGACGGAGACGACGACGGAGACGGGCTGACCAACGTCGAGGAGGCGGACCGGGGCACCGACCCGAACAACCGCGACACCGACGGCGATGGCTTCGACGATGGCGAGGAGGTCTCGGACGGCACCAACCCGACCAACCGCTACAGCCACAGCTACGCCGGCGGCTGCCGAACAGGCGACTGCCAGCCCACGGCCACCGGCCCGTCGGGCTCCAGCTACCGCAACGGAGACGTGCCCCGAAACTTCACCTTCACCGACCAGTACGGCGAGGACGTCGACCTCTACAGCTTCTGCGGCGTCAGCCTGATGATCGTGATCGGCGCGGAGTGGTGCGGCCCCTGCAACGACCTCGCGTCGCAGCTGCAGGATTACCAGGACTCGGTCAACGACTACGACCTCAACCACCAGGTCATCGAGATCTTGACGCAGGACTCGGGTGGCCGCGCCGCCGACACGTCGGATGCAGCACGCTGGGCCTCCAGCCACGGCCTCACCGACATCCCGTCGCTGGCGGGCGGCAGCCTCGGTGGCGAGTGGGACAAGGACGGCTACATCCCGACCATCATCCTCATCGACGACACGATGACCATCCGGTCGATGGATGAGAACAACACCGACGCCAGCCCCTACTGGTAGACCGGCCGCCACGGCGCAACCCGGCCGGGCTCCGTAGTTCAACAGCGCGCAAATAGCGCACCGTTGAACCAGCCCGATATAGGCGGGGGCCTTGCCCCCGCACCGCTTGGGCGCTCCCCAGCGTCCTCTTGCGAGGCCGCCTGGCGGCCAGCACATGCGCCGGCCGCGTCCAACGAATCGGGATTTCCGATTCGCTGAACTAAACAGGATCCCATTGAACCGCAGCCAAGCCGCTTGACTCGGGATCCCATGAGGATCAGGCTTCCCTGATCTCGCCGTGGAGGCAGGTCATGGGTCGCTCGAAGACCGGTCAGGCTGTCAGCGCAGAGCGCAAGACTCCCGAAGAGCTCGCGAAGCTGGACGCACTCCTCGATGAGGCAGAGGCGACCGGTGACCTCGCGATGTGGAAGCGGGCGCGCACGGTCCGTGCCTACATCTGACGGGTCTCACGCGTCGTCGACACATCGCTGATCAGGTCCCGTTCTGCCCGCGGTTCCGTGAACTTCTGGCTGGGCTGGTACGAGTCGGAGGGTGCTGAGGTCTCCGAACCAAGAGGCTCCGGGGCCGCTCCCCGGCTAACGGCAGAGCAACTCGACGAGAGCTGAGCGCCATCGTCGAGGCGGGGCCGATGGATGCGGGCTTTACGTCAGGGGTGTGGACCGGCCCGATGATTGGTCGGCTCATCCAGGACAAGTGGGCGTCAGCTACCACAATCACCACATTCCCGGGCTCCTCAACAAGCTCGGGTTCTCCGTCCAGCGACCCCGTAAGCGACTCGCTCGGGCCAACGTCGAGGCGCAGGCGACCTGGCTGCGCCCGAGCGCCACCAGAGATAAAAGCCAGTGCATGCCGAGGTCGTAGCTTTTTCGAAGACAGGCCAGCTTCTGGTTGGACATACCCTCCACCGGGCAGTGGTCACGACGTGGCGTACAGCCCCGGGTTGATACCTATGGCATCGAAAGACAGCCCACGTCTTCGGGTGCGGTCACGCTCGAAAGGGGCCGCAGTTCTGCCCACCAGTTCGCGGACGTCTTCAACGTACACCTTCCTGAGTTCCTCCAGCTTCCTCGTCGAGCACCATCGAGGGCGCAAGGTCTTCCCTGGTCATCGACAGCGGCTACCACTGGCTCGACGGGCGGGCAAAGGAGTGGCTCGCGAACAACGCGGATACGCTCGAGCTCCACCGCCTGCCGCCATTACTCACCCGAGTTCAACCCATGGAGGGTCTGGAAGACCACAAAGCGCGTCACCACGCACAACCGGTTCTTCCACACCACCGACGAACGCGATGACGCGCTCCGAAGGACCTTCGGCACCTTCCGCGACAGCCCCTCCCTCATCGCGGGGCAGGTCGCTCGATTCCTGCCGGATGATCGACCGTCCCCGTGAACCTGTTTAGGTCAACACCCCATTCACCGGCTGCTTCAAGGGGGGGATGTCGGCATCCCCCGCGCGCTGCCGCAGGTTCACCTCGATCATGCGCGAGAGCTGGCTGAGGGGCAGGTCATTCCAGTCGGTCCCGAAGGGCTCCTCGATCTCTTCGCCGATGCTGTCGAGCCCATAGAAGGCGAAGGCGATGAAGGCGACGGCCAGCGGGGTGACCCATCCGATCGTGTCGACGAGGCCGAAGGGCAGGAACAGGCAGTAGCCGGCCACGATCCGGTGCATCAACACGTTGTAGACGAAGGGTACGGGCGTGGCGAGGATGCGCTCGCAGCCGCCCTGGATATCGGTCAATGCGGTGAGGGAGCCCTCCAGCACGGGCAGGTGCATCGGGTGCACCCAGCCGCGGCGCCAGGCCTGGGTCAGCAGGGCGCCCGTGCGGTGGGTGAGCGCAGCAGGGCGGTTGCTCTCGCCCTCGAGGTCGGCAAGCTCCTGGGCGTCGATGAAGTCACTCAGGTCGCGCCAGTCCGTCGCGCGGCGCAGGTGCAGCCTCAGGCCATGCACATAGGCGATCTGGCGGTGGACCAGGGCGCGATGCAGGGCCTCCACCTCCGCCCGCTCGGCCGCGTCCGCCCCCTCCGGCGCCAGAATCAGCGTCTGGACCTGCCGGGTGAAGGAGCGCGAGGTGTTCACCAGCGCGCCCCAGAGCTTGCGGGCCTCCCAAAAGCGGTCGTAGCTCGCGTTGTTGCGGAAGCCGAGGAAGATGCCGAGGGCGACGCCGATCAACGAGAACGGAGTGGTGGTCAGCGGAAGCGGGTGGAGCCCGAAGAGGCGCTCAGAGAAGGTGACGAGCACCGCCACCAGCGCCGCGAGGGCCACGCGCGGCCAGATCCGAGGGAGGGTGCTGCCACGCAGGGTGAAGACGACGCTCCACCAGGTGGCCTTGGGGTTGACGATCACGGTCCGCCTCCAGAGAGGCGGCGCGTAGCCCGTCCGGCACCTCTTGTCGGGGCGGGGACCGGTCGGCAGCAAGCCCGAGCGCAAGCGGACCCGGTCAGGCCAGCGCCTCGGCCAGGATGTCGTAGACAACGCGAATCCGCCGGGCGGTGCGCAGCTCCCGGTGGGTCACCAGCCAGATGGGAAAGCGGACCTGTGGCAGGCCATCGAGCACGCGCACCACCCCAGGCGTGTCTTCGGCGATCTGGTCCATCATCATGCCGATCCCGAGCCCGGCGCGCACCAGCTCCCAGCCCACCACCGAGTTGGTCGAGAGCAGCGGGAAGCGGCCAGGGTCGAGGTCCAGACCGAGGCTCGCGAGGTGCTCGATGAAGCGCCCCTCGCGGTCGTAGCCGATGAAGTCGGCCCCCGAGGCTTCGCCTGCGGTGCGGGGGTGGCCGTTCTTCCGGACCCACTCCGTCGAGGCGTAGAAAGACGCCGTGGCTTCGCGGACGAGCCGGCCGATCAGCTCGGGCTCCTGCGGGCGGACATGGCGGACCGCGATGTCGGCTTCGCGGCGCAACAGGTCGCTCAAGGCATTCGAGGAGAGCACCTCGACCCGGACGCCTGGGGCCTCTGCGCGCACCCGGTGGAGGACACGCGGCAGCACCAGGGCGGCCACGGAGTCGCTGGCCGAGACGGACACCAACCCGACCGCGTCCTCGGCCTGGCCGGCCGCGCTGAGCGACAGGCGGTCGGCGGCGGCGCCCATGGCCCGCGCGTCCGCGAGCAGGCCCGCGCCCGCCTGGGTGAGCACGAGGCTCTTGCCGGCGCGTTCGAAGAGCGTCACGCCGAGCGCAGCCTCCAAGGCCGCGACCTGGCGCGAGACGGTGGGCTGGCTGAGTCCCAGGCGGCGGCCTGCCGCCGACAGTGTTCCGGCGTCGGCCGCGGTCAAGAAGGTGCGGAGATGGTTCCAGTCGATGTCATCCATGCGTTTTCGTATCGTTTCTCTGCGCTGATTGCACAGCTGCGCATGGCACGGCGCGGGTAGAGGGTCCCATCCCACCCAGAGGCCCCCCATGAACGCCACCCCCGCGCCCCTGGCGCCCGCCCCGCCCGCCGACACGCACTTCTGGGACCGGATCGCCCGAAAATACGCCAATGACCCGATCTCCGACCCCGAGGGCTACGCGAGGTCGGTCCGCCGCTGCCAGGAGCTGCTCGAGCCAGCGGCGCGCGTCCTCGAGATCGGCTGTGGTACGGGCACCACCGCGCTGCTGCTCGCCCCGCGGGTCGCGGCCTACACCGGCACCGACCTCTCCCCCGAGATGATCACCATCGCCGAAGAGAAGCGCGCGGCCGCCGGGCTCTCTTCGCCGCGCTTCGCGGTGGCCGCCGCGGTGGGCACCGACCCCGGCGACAGGCCCTACGATGCCGTGCTGGCCATGAACCTGCTGCACCTCGTCCCCGATCTCGACGAGACGCTGGCGCATGTGCAGGGCCTGCTCGCGCCCGGCGGGCTGTTCATCTCCAAGACCGCCTGTCTCAGCGATATGAACCCACTCATCCGGCTGATCCTGCCCCTGATGCGTTGGGTGGGCAAGGCGCCCACCACCGTGCATTGCTTCACCCACGCGGAGCTGGAGGCTGCGGTGCGCTCTGCGGGCTTTCAGGTGGTCGCGGTGGAGCGCCATGCCAGCGGGGGGCGGGACAGCCGGCCCTTCATCGTGGCGCGCCGGATCTGAGCGACATCCGGCAGGCCGCGATCCGCCGGTCCCACCACCGCGTCCGCGCCCGGCCCCCCCTCAACGCTCAGCGCGGGTGTCCAGGATGAAGCCGCCGGCGTCTTCCACCGTGAAGACGCCACCGCCCGTGTCTGCAAGCTCGATGGGGGCATAGGCGATGCTGCCCGCCCAGTCGGGGCCGCTGGTACGCATCGAAAGGATGAAGCGCAGCTGGGACCACTCGCTATCCGCCCACTGGGTGGGGCGCAGGGTGCCGCCCACCAGGGTGGCGGTGGTCTCGAACTCCACCGTCGCGTTGGTGATGAAGGTGGCCATCATGCGGGCGTTGCCACGCTCGTCGAGTTTGCCGTCGGCGGTGGCCAGGGTGAAGGGCAAGGTGAATGCGTAGGCATCGGGGCAGTCCTGGGGCTCGCCGTCCCCTACCCAACGGAAGGTCACATATTCCAGATCCCAGGCGTCCTCACCAAAGACAAGGGTGGCCGTGGTGGTGCTGCCATCGGCCCAGTTGCCGGATCCGGTCCAGGTGCCCCCCTGCGAGACGAGCACGGCGCGGATGCTGAAGTCGTAGTCCCCGGCCTGCACGTCCATGCTCTCCATGGGCACCGCGCTGTCGGCCTCGCACTTGCCATCGGAGGTGGTGCCGTCGGTGCCGTCGGTGCCGTCGGTGCCGTCGGTGCCGTCGGTGCCGTCACTGCCGTCGAGACCGTCGAGGCCGTCGGAGCCGTCGTCGCCGTCTTCCTCTTCTTCATCGTCCTTGGAGGAGTCGAAGCAGGCGACCGCGCCGATGCTGAGAACGCCGGCGAGAAGCCAGCCATAACCCTTGAAGTAAGCCATTCCACGTCTCCTGGTGCTGAATGGAGGCGGACGGAGCATATCACCGGGTCCGGGCACCGTCTTCTCCCTGTGTGACAAAGTGGTGGCTGCCCTCGCCCGGAGCGCCGCCTTCCATGCCCCGAAGCCCCCGCGTCGCCGCCGCCATCCACGCCCTGTCAGACGGCGTCTTCAGCCGCCTGGCCCACCGGATCGAGCAATTGGAGGGCGAGGTCTACCCCCTGCACGTCGGCGACACCTGGATGGATCCGCCCGTGGGCTGCCGCATGGAAGATCTGCGATCCGAGGGCCTGCCCGGTCTGCACCGCTACACCCGCCCCGCGGGGCACCCGGCCCTGATCCGCGCCGCCAGCCAGCGCTGGCAGCTCTCCGAAGACCGCATCCTGGCCACGGCGGGGGCCACGGGCGGCCTGTCGGCCCTGGCGGGCACCCTGCTGGAGCCCGGCGACGAGGTGTTGATCCTCGCCCCCTTCTGGCCGCTGATCCCCGGCATCGTGGCCACCCGGGGCGGCCGCCCGGTGGAGGTCCCCTTTTTTGGTAGGCCGGGCAGCGCCGCCGAGCGCCTTGGGCCTCACCTCACCGAAAAGACGGTCGCCATCTACATCAACAGCCCCAACAATCCAACCGGTCAAGTTCTGACCGAATCGGAGCTGCGGGAGCTGGTCGCCTTTGCGCGCGCCCACGATCTGTGGATCTGGTCCGACGAGGTCTACGAGGACTACGTCTATGTCGGGGACTTCGTGCCCCTGCGCCGTCTGGCCCCGGAGCGCTGCTTCACGGCCCTCAGCTTTTCGAAGGCCTGGGGCATGGCGGGCAACCGCTGTGGCCTGCTGCTGGGGCCTGAGGATCCGGCCCTGACCGCCGAGGTGCGCAAGCTGGTGGTGCACGGCTTCTATGCGGCCTCCACCGCCAGCCAGTGGGCCGCCACCCGGGCCCTGCAGGGCGATGGGGGCTGGATTCACGCCGCGCGCGAGAGCTACCGGGCGGTGGGGGAGGCGGCGGCGGCCTGCCTGGCAGTGGCGCCTCCGGCCTCGGGCACCTTCCTCTTTGTGGATGTGTCGGCCCACTTGGAGGGGTCGGGGCCCGATGCCCTGCACGGCTTTCTGTTGCGCTGTCTGGATCGCAACCTGGTTCTTGCGCCGGGCAGCTCATGTGGGGCGATCTATGGGGATCATGTGCGGCTGTGCTTCACTGCGGCTCCCCCCGATGTGGTGATGCGCGGCGTGGCGTCCTTGGCCCTCCTGCTGGGGCGCCGAGGGGGATAGGGGGAGCGCGCTCCTCCCGGTTCACTCACCCGCCCTCCCGGTGGAGGCTCCCCCGATGGCCCTGCTCTCTTCTCTGCTCCTCCACCTCTGCCTGGGCGGCGCCGCCTGGGCCCAGGCGGTCCCCGAGCTGGACGCCCAGCTCTACCGGGTGCCCATCGACGCCGAGCGCACGCTGTGGACCGACGACGCGGGCCTCGCCCCCGATCACCACCTGCGGGCCAAGCTCTACTTCGTCTATACCAACGACCCCCTGGTCTACCGCTACGACGACGCGCCGGACCAGGAGCTGCGCCTGCTGTCGGATGTGCTGCAGGCCAACGCCCTGGGCAGCTGGAGCTTCAAGCGGGTGCGGGTGGGTGTGGACCTGCCGGTCTACCTGCTCAGCAAGTCGGCCCTCACCGAGGGGGGCACGGGCCTGGGCGACATCGCCCTGGACTTCAAGGGCACGATCCTCAGCCGCCAGGAGGGCGCGCCGGTGGGCGTGGCCCTGGGCAC
This sequence comes from Deltaproteobacteria bacterium, assembly GCA_018401435.1. GTDB lineage: Bacteria > Myxococcota_A > UBA796 > UBA796 > UBA2385 > M30B51. The sequence goes on from JAGYJW010000045.1 coordinate 24,834, forward strand.
GCGCTTTGGCCTGCCCACCAGCACGGTGGACACCCCCCTGGGCAACGCCGGGCTGACCTGGACCCTGCAGGCCATCGCCGACTACGAGGCCGGGCCGGTGCTGCTGGCGGCCAACCTGGGCACCATCGTCAACCCCGAGGTGCCCGGGGGGGCGACGGCCTGGTCCGACCAGCTGCTCTACCGGTTGGGTGCGGGCCTGGCCATCGACCCCGACGGCGACTTCGGCCTGTCCCTGGACCTCGCCGGGCGCATGTCCTATGCCAACGGCCCGGGCAGCCCGGGGGCCAACCCGGCCGAGCTGCTCTTTGGCGGCTGGAGCCGCTTCTCGCAGGACTGGGTGCTGCGGGGCGGCGTGGGCACCGGAATCAACGCTGGCATCGGTGCGCCAGATGCAAGGCTGATCCTCGGCTTTGGCTATGAGCCCCCCGCTTTGCTCGACGCCGATGGCGATGGCATCACCGACCGCCTGGACGCCTGCCGGCTGGAGCCCGAAGACCTGGACGGCTGGCAGGACAGCGACGGCTGCCCTGACCCGTCGGTGTCGGTCACCGGCACCGTGGTGGACCCCCGTGGCCGGCCCGTGGCAGACGCCGTCGTGCGCCTGCAGACCGAGTCCGGCGTGCGCGAGTACAGCAGCCCCTTCCGGCTGGACCTGCACCCGGGGCCCTGGGCGGTGACGGTGCAGGCCCCGGACCATGGCGACTATGCCGGGCTGATCACCGTTCCCAAGGGTGAGAGCTTCAGCACGATGCTGACCGTCGAGCCGCTCTTCGGCGCGGTCATCGTCGAGGTGGTGGACCCCGAGGGCAAGCCCCTGGACGCCCTCTTCCAGGTGGATGGGGGCAGCCCGGCCCCCATCACCGACGGCCGGGGTGTGGCCGAACTCAACCGCGGCGAACACGAGATCCTGGTGCGGGCCGAGGGCTACAAGCCCGGCCGCCTGCCGGTGAGCGTGGTGGCCGGCGAATCCGTCACCCTCAGCCTGGTCCTCGAAGCGTCGCGGGCCACCGTCACCCGCGAGCGCGTGACCATCGCCGACAAGATCTTCTTCGACGTGAACAAGGCCAGCATCAAGGCCGAGAGCTTCAGCCTGCTCGACGAGGTGGCCCAGGTCTTGTTGGACTACCCCGAGATCGCCGGCCTGCGGATCGAGGGCCACACCGACCAGCGGGGCCCGGCCGACGCCAACCGGCGGCTGAGCCAGGCCCGCGCTGAATCGGTGCGCGCCTACCTGGTGGACAAGGGCGTCGAGGCCGGTCGCCTGACCGCCGAGGGCTTTGGCGAGGATCGCCCGCTCGACCCCGCCGACAACCGCGCCGCCTGGGATCAGAACCGCCGGGTGGAGTTCATGGTCACCGAGTGGGTGGACACGGTGCGCGCCCCCTGATCTCCCGACCGCCCGCTGGCCCGCTTGCTGCGGCGGGTCAGTTGTGGCGGAGAGGTCCAGCGAAGTAGGGTGCCAGCCTGGAGCCTCCTTGAACCCACCCCCCTCCTATGCCGTCGGCCCGCTGGCCCGCACCGTGCTGAGCGCCTTCGTGCTGCTGCACCTCGTGGCGAGCGTGGCCCACTATGCGCGGGACACTGCGGTGGGGCGGACGCTGCGCAAGCACACCCGCGACTATGAGACGGCGGTGGGGCTCAGCCAGAACTGGAATATGTTCGCCCCGAATCCGCCGCGGTCCGAGATCTGGCTGGAGACCGAGGTGCTCACCACCACCGGCGAGTGGGTGGCCTCCCCCCGGGTGACCTCTTCGCCCACCGGGCCCATCCGTTTCCAGTATTGGCGGGGCGGCAAAGAAGAGCGCTACCTCTTCGAAGACGACAAGATCGGCCTGCGGCGTCGCAAGACCGCCCGCATCTGTGCGGCGGCGGCCGCCCGGGGCGAGCCCGTGTCCGGCGTGCGCTACACCCGGGTCTGGCAGCGCACGCCCAAGCCGGCCGACGCCCGGCGGGGCATCGAGGGCGAATTCAAGCGGAAATTCCTCGACCAGCACTGGTGCAAGCCATGAAGGCGCTGTGGACGAAGGCCCGGGCCTGGCTTGCGCGGATCCTGGGCCCCTGGAACCGCTTCTGGTTCGCGCCTTCGGACGCGCGGCCCGTCGGCATCATGCGCATCCTGCTGGGCATCATCGCCATCTGGACCCACCTGTCCCTGCTCGACGAGCTGCCCCACATCCTGGGGCCCGACGCCGAGCTGTGGCAGCCGCTCTCGGCCATCCGCTGGGCCAGCTTCAGCTTCTACGACCATGTGACCTCCACCGACCAGCTCTATGGGCTGCACATCGCCCTGGTCCTGCCCCTGGTGCTCTTCACCGTCGGGCTGGGGGGGCGCTTCAGCAACCTGATGGCCCTGGTGGTCCTGGCCTCGGTGCACCATGGCAACACCTGGATGCTCAACGCGGGGGACCGGCTGGTACGGCTGTGGATGCTGTCCATGCTCTTTGTGCCGGCCACGCGTGCATTCTCGCTGGATGCTTGGATCCTGCGCAAGCTGGGGCGCAGCCCCAAGGCCACCCTGCCCGTCGTGACGCAGCGCCTGGTGCAGATCCAGCTGGCCTGGATGTATATGGCCACGGGTCTGGCCAAGGCCGAGGGCAGCACCTGGCACGACGGCACGGCGGTCTACTACGCCCTCAACGCCGAGGTCTTCCAGCGCTTTCCCGGGCTCTTGCCGGACACGGTGCTGGCCTGGTGGCCCATCTACGCCTTCCTGGCCCTGGGCACCTGGGTCACGCTGATCTGGGAGATCGGCTTTCCCTTCATGGTGCTGTGGCGCCCCACCCGCCTGCTCGCCCTGGCCCTGGGGGTCTTCATTCACGGCGGCATCGCGGCCGGCATGATGGTGGCCAGCTTCAGCTTCGCGTCGGTGTGGGGCTACTGGGCCTTCCTCGACCAGGACAAGCTCAGCGCCTATATTGACAAGGCGCTGGCCCGGGTGGGGATCAGGCCTCCTCTGTCTCCAGGTGCTCCGGATCTGCGCGGCGGCGGGCGATCGGACGTCCCAGACGCACCGGCTGCCCCGGCTCGATGAGCCAGTCGATGCGGCCGGGCTCCAGCAGCAGGATGACGGTGCTGCCCAGCTCGAAGCGGCCCAGCTCGGCGGCGCGGTCCAGTTGCACCGGCGCCTGAAGCTGGCGCACCACCCCCGCACCGCCGGTATTGCTGACGGCATCGTCGATGACGGTGCGCATGCGGCCCACGCCGAAGGCTCCCACCATGACCTGGGCGATCTGGCCGAGGTCCGTGTCGAGGAGGAAGACCAGGCGCTCGTTCACGCCAAAGAGGTTGTCCACGGCCTGGGTGGCGGCCGGAAAGACCGGCCACAGGCGCCCGGGCAGGTAGTGGGTGGTGGTGACGGCGCCTTCGCGGGGGGTGTGCACCCGGTGGTAGTCCTTGGGCGACAGGTAGAGGACGGCGTAGCTGCCGCCTTCATAGCGATCGGCGAGGGCCTGGGACACACCTGGGGTGCGGGGATCGCCCACGCCCAGCAGCAGGCCGATGGAGGCCCGCTTGCCGTCCGACTGGACGAAGCTGCCGTTGACGATGTCGCCGAAGGTGTGGACCCGGGCGTCCACCGGGCTCACCAGCAGGTCGGGGGTGAGGTCCACCGGGCGCATCCCAGGCTTGAGGGCGCGCACGAAGAAGTGGGAGAGGCTGTCGAAATCGTCGATGCCACCTTCGCATTCCGACAGGTCCACCTGGTATTTCTTCACGAACCAGCGCAGCAGGGCGCGGTGGAAGGCCCGGGGCAGGCGAAGGCGGGCACCCGCACCGATCACGCGGGCGGCCGGGTTCTTGGGAACCACGCTGAGCAGGGAGACGATGAGGGCGTCGTTCACAAGGGCACCTGGGCGAGGGCCAACCGCGGGGCTGGCCGGGGGGCGGCCGGGTCCTTATCGTCTTGAGGGCGGCCGGTCCCCCGACCTCGCCCTGGAGTGGCCCTGTTCCCCACATTCTATGAGCATGGCGGCATCGCGCTGCACAGCTGGGGCCTGATGGTCACGCTGGCCTTTGTGGCCGCCTTCGTGGTGGCCCACCTGCGGGCCCCCCGGGTGGGGGTGGATCCCGATCGCCTCGTGCCGCTCTACCTGGTGCTCACGGTGAGCGGCATGGTGGGGGCGCGGCTGCTGCACTTCGTCTTTGCCGAGCCCGGCGTACTCTCGGCCGACCCCCTGGCCTTTTTTTCGCCGGATCGCGGCGGCTGGGCCTTCTATGGCGGCGCCATCGGCGGCACCCTGGGCGGGGTGGCCTATGCGACCGCAAAGAAGCTGCCCGTGCTCAAGCTGGCCGATGTGCTGAGCCCCACCATCATGCTGGGCTACGCCATCGGCCGCATCGGCTGCTTGCTGGCGGGCTGCTGCCATGGCGGCGTCTGTGGGGCGCCCGTCCGCGGCACCCTGCTGTCCTTGCCCCATGGCGACATCCTGTCGGTCCAGGGCGCGCCCTTTGTGGCCCTGCTCTTCGAGCCAGGGGTGGGCGTGGGCTCTTTGCGGGGGCAGGTGCTCTTTCCCAGCCAGCTGCTCGAGATCGGCACCGGTCTGCTGCTCTTTGGCCTGCTCAGCCTGGCCTGGGCCCGCTGGCGGCGCTTCGATGGTCAGATCCTGGCGATGTTGCTGGTCTTCTACGCCCTGGCCCGGTCTTTTGCCGAGCAATACCGGGGCGATGTCGTGCGCGGGCTGCATGCTGTCGGGCCCATCACCTTGTCCACCAGCCAGCTGGTGAGCGGGGGCATGGTGGTCCTGGCGGCCGTGCTGGTGGCCCTGCTGGCCCGCCGCGGGGTGGCCCCCGAACAGCCCTTTGTGCCCCCCGATCCCGACGCCGCGCTGCCCGGACCCACGGGGCCGGGCGGCCGCTGATCAGCCCGCGGCGCTGCCGGTGTCGCCGCAGCTGAAGTCCGGGTTGCTGCCGTCTTCGTCTTCCTGGTCTTCCAGGGAGATGGCGCATTCGTCCTGCAGGGAGCTGTCGGGGTCGGCGTAGGTGGTCTCGAGCTGCGCGCAGTCATACTCGTCGCTGTGGCAGTCGCACATGTAGTCGACATATTTGTCGCAGGAATTCGTAGCGCCGGAGTCGTCGCAGGACACGGCGGTGAACAGCCCCAGGGCCAGGATGCTGCGCAGGAATGGGATAGTCGGGTGCTTCATGGTCGCCTCCACGCGGGGCTGGACCCTTAACCCCGCCCCGGCCTTCCCGGGGCCCGGTGTGGAGCAATGCGATGTCGGCCCCGCTTCGGCTTCACGGCAGGGTGATCCTGGTCGCCGGGCTGGCCTGCGAGGCGGATCTGGCCCTGCCGATCTGGCTGCAATCCCTGGGCGCCCGCGTGGCCGTGGGCGGCCTGGGGCAGGGCCTGCTGTGGGCCGCCCAACAGGCGGGGCTCTTGGCCCTGACCCTGCCCCCCGGGGATGGCCGCGCCGCTGAGATCGGGCTCGCGGCGGTCATCGACGGGCTGGGAGGCCTGCACGCCTTGCTGCACCTGCCCGTGCGTCTGGATGCCGAGGGCGGTCCCCGCGCCTTGGAGGCCGCCCTGCTCCGATCGGCCGCCGCGGTGGCCTGCATCGAGGCCGCCTTGCCGGCCGATCTGGCTGAGAATGTGCTTCTGGTGCATCTTTACGATGGCGGCGCGAGCCCCGCGCAGGCGGCCGTGGACGGGGCGCGGCGGGGCTGGTCCGAGGCCCGGGCCCGGGGCGGCGCCGGCCGCTGCATGCTGCTCGCTGCCCCGGCGGGGATCTGGACCCGGCGGCGCGCGGCTGCTCGAGGGCCTGGGCGCGCAGGGGCCCCGGCTGGGTTTGCGGGCAGTGCGGCGCCGGCTGCGGCGTCTCGGCGCCCGGCTTCAGCCGCCGCAGACCACGTCGGCGGCGTCGTAATTGGGCGCCTCGCCATCGGCGCAGCTCACCAGGCAGCTCACGTCCAGCTCGCAATTGCTGATGCGGCAGCCCTCGCTGGGGCAGGCCACAAAGCAGCCCACCGCGCCGGCGCAGTCCACCGTGCAGGCGCCGGCGGACGCGCAGCTGGTGGTGCACTCTTCGGCCCCATTGCAGTCGATGGTGCAGGCGCTGCCCGTGCCACAGCCCGAGGCGCAGGCCGTCGTGGCGTCGTTGCAGGTGATGGCGCACTCGGCGTCGTCCTGACACAGGCAGTCGTCGCCTCTGCAGGTGACCTGGGTGCCCTCTCCGGTCAGGCCCGCGCTGCCGGTATCGGAGGCCGTGCTCTCGAGGTTGCAGGCCGAGAGGGCCAGGGGAAGCAGGACGAAGAGGAGGTGGCGCACGGTGGGACCTCGGGAGAGGTCCCAGCCTAGCACCGCGCGGGCCTTGGAGGCTACTCCGGCACCGAGCAGTATTCGGGGAAGCCGCCGGGCAGGCCGCCGGCATAAGGCTCGGGGTCCACGCCCTTGGGGTGGGACAGCAGGAAGTCGAAGGTCCAGGGCCAGAAGGCCGCGCGAAGCTCGTGGCCCAGCCCATGGTCGCAGGACACATGGAAGGTGCCACGGGCGTCCAGCTCGGCCTGAAGCTCGGTGGCCAGCAGGTTGAAGTCCTGCTCATAGGCCTCGTCCTCCGCTCCGCCCCAGATCACCAGCGTGGGCACCTTGGTGGCCTCGGCGGGCCAATCGGTGATCACCCCGCCCGACATGGGGGCGGCGGCGGCGATGACCTCGGAGCGCCGCGCCATCAAGGCGCCGGTCATCAACCCGCCATTGGACATGCCCGTCACGTAGACCTGGTCGCTCGCCACGGCGTACTGCTCGTCGAGGCAGTAGAGCATGTCGTCGAAGAAGGCCAGGTCGCGGTTGGTGGCCTCGGTGTTGATGGCGTCCCAGCCGGGATTCCCACCAAAGTCCAGGCCCTGGGGCACCACCAGCAGGGCGCCGCGGCTGTCGGCGAATTCCCGCAGGCCGCTATCCAGCATATCGTCGATATTGCCGCCCAGGCCGTGGTAGGCGAAGACCACCGGCCAGCCGCGCCCGCTGTCGTACTGGGTGGGCACCACCAGCTCGAAGCTGCGGCTCTCCTCTGCGCTGGGGAAGGCGGTGTTGAGCCCATGGCTGAGGGTGGGGCAGTCGGTGATGGGGTCGAAGCCGCCGCTGCCGCTGTCGCAGGAGGCCCGGCCGCCCTCGGCCCGCTGGTCCCAGGGGATGGCGCCGAAGCTGCTGCCCGCGAGGTCCATGCCGAAGGTGACGATCTCTCCGCTGAGGCTGCCGCAGAAGAAGTCCGGACCGTCGGCGCTGCCGTCGAAGGCCACGTCCACCTCGACATCGCTGCCGGTGGGGGCGAAGGCGCCGGGCAGGATGAAGGCGGGGGGATCGGCGGACCAGCTGCCGTCGGCGGCCACCTCGACCTCGCTGAGGTCCATCAGCACCTCGCTCAGGGCGTCGCCGGTGCCGTTGGTGGCCTTGATCTGCAGGTCGAGGGTGCGCCGGCCGTCGGGCTGCAGCCAGGACCGGGCCTCGGCCTGAAAGGGCACCTGCAAGCCGCCCACGGGCGCGAGCGAGAAGGTGACCAGGAAGGTGCCGGTCGGCAGGTCGGTGGCGGGGGTGGGCTCTGCCTCGTCGCCGTCCTGGCCGTCCTGGCCGTCGCCGCCATCGGCCCCGCTCGGCGCCGCGCCGGTGTCTTCGTCGCCCTTGCAGGCGGGGGTGAGCAGCAGGCCCAGCAGGGCGAGGGGGAGGAGGTTGCTACGGCGCATGGGTCGACTCCGTGAAGGCGAGCACTATAGCCCCATCTTCACGCATGGACAGCGGCTTGCCGCCTCCGGGCCCACTCCCGGCGCGCGGACCGGGGCATGAGGCTCGACAACGGGCTAAGGGGGCGGTCCCGAGCGCATCCCGCTGCCGCCGAACAGGAGCCACCATGACCCAGTCGAATCCGGATTCCGTCGCCCTGAGCGCCGCCTCCGTGCGTGCCGTCTATGCACGCCAGGAGAAGACCCACGCCATCGGCCGCCGCCGGCTGGGCCGCGGCCTGACCCTGGGCGAGAAGATCCTCTTCAACCACCTCGCCGACCCCGAGGGTGCGGCCTTCGACCGCAAGAAGAGCTTCCTCGACCTGCACCCCGACCGCGTGGCCATGCAGGACGCCACCGCCCAGATGGCCCTGCTGCAGTTCATGGTCGCCGGCAAGGACGAGGCCGCGCTGCCCTCCACGGTGCACTGCGACCACCTCATCCGGGCCTATGAAGGCGCCAATTCGGACCTCGCCACCGCCAACGACGAAAACAACGAGGTCTACGCCTTTCTGCAGAGCGTCTGCGCCCGCTACGGCCTGGGCTTCTGGAAGCCCGGTGCGGGCATCATCCACCAGGTGGTGCTCGAAAACTACGCTTTCCCCGGCGCCCTGATGATCGGCACCGACTCGCACACCCCCAACGCCGGCGGCCTGGGCATGATCGCCGTGGGCGTGGGCGGGGCCGACGCCGTGGACGCCATGGTGGGCCTGCCCTGGGAGGTGCTGAACCCCGGCTTCATCGGCGTCAAGCTCACCGGCCGCCTGTCCTCCTGGGCCAGCGCCAAGGACGTCATCATCCGGGTCTGCGAGCTGCTCACCGTCAAGGGCGGCACCAACAGCATCGTCGAGTACTTCGGCGAGGGTGCCGAGAGCATCAGCGCCACCGGCAAGGCCACCATCTGCAATATGGGCGCCGAACACGGGGCCACCACCTCGCTCTTCCCCTTCGACGCCAAGATGGCCGAGTACCTGACCGCCACCAACCGGGGCGAGATCGCCCGCCTGGCCGAGGCCCACGCCGCAGAGCTGCGGGCCGACCCGGAGGTCTACGCCAACCCCGAGAAGTACTACGACCAGGTCATCCACATCGACCTGTCCACCCTGGGGCCCCGCGTGGTGGGCCCCCACACCCCGGATCGCGGCCGCCCCATCCAGGACCTGGGCGCCGAGGCCGACAAGGAGGGCTGGCCCCGGCACATCAGCGCCGCGCTGATCGGCTCCTGCACCAACTCCTCCTATGAAGACATCAGCCGGGCCGCCCACATCGCGCGCCAGGCCGCTGAAAAGGGCGTGAAGGCCGCCGTGGACTTCATGATCACCCCCGGATCGGACTCGGTGATGGCCACCATCCAGCGGGATGGCTTCATGGACGACTTCGCCGCCATCGGCGGCGTGGTGCTGGCCAATGCCTGCGGCCCCTGCATCGGCCAGTGGCAGCGCGACAGCATCAAGAAGGGGGATGTGAACTCCATCATCACCTCCTTCAACCGCAACTTCCGCGGCCGCAACGACGCCAACCCCGAGACCCTGGCCTTCATCGGCAGCCCCGAGCTGGTCACCGCCATCGCCTTGTCGGGCGACCTGGGCTTCGACCCCGCCCGGGACAGCCTGACGGCGGCCGATGGCTCGACCTTCATGCTGCAGGCCCCCAGCGGCGAGGAGCTTCCCCCCAAGGGCTTCTTGGACCCGCGCGACGGCTATGTCGCCCCCTTGGCCCTGGACCACCGCCACGACGCCGAGGTGCACATCGCCCCCGGCAGCGACCGCATCGAGCGCCTGACCCCCTTCGCCGCCTGGGATGGCCAGGACCTGTCGGGCCTGCGCATCCTGGTCAAGGCCCGGGGCAAGTGCACCACCGACCACATCTCGGCGGCCGGCCCCTGGCTCACCTACCGGGGCCACCTCACCAACATCTCCGGCAACCTGATGGCGGGCGCCCTCAACGATCTCACCGGCGAACACGGCATCGGCGTGGACTTCGTGAGCGGCGACAAGGGCACCCACCCCGACATCGCCAGGAACTACCGCGCGGTTGGTCAGGACTGGGTGATCTTCGGGGATGAGAACTATGGCGAGGGCTCCAGCCGCGAACACGCTGCCATGGAGCCCCGGCATATGGGCGGTCGTGCGGTCATCGTGCGCAGCTTCGCCCGCATCCACGAGACCAACCTCAAGAAGCAGGGCGTGCTGCCCCTGACCTTCGCCAACCCCGCCGACTACGACAAGGTGCGTGGCGACGACACGGTGGCCATCGTCGGCATCGGCAGCATCGCCACGGGCGGCTCGCCCACCGTGGTCCTCACCCACGCCGACGGCACCGTGGACGAGATCCCCACCCGCAACACGATCTCGCCCGAGCAGTTCGCCTGGTTCAGGGCGGGCAGCGCGCTGAACGAGATCCGGGCCAACGCCCGCTGACGCCAGGGTCGGCTTCGGTCGCGGGGGCTCACCGGGGGATCTCGGTGGGCCCCTTCTCTTTGGATCGCCCAGGATCGGCTGCTGGGGGCGCAGGACGCCAGTCCGGCGATCTTTTTTTGACGGCCTGTGCAAACCGGGTACAAACTGTCTGCAAGCAGTATTCAAACTGCATATAACAGACGGAGTTCCTCCCATGCGCCTCTCGATTCACAGCCTCTTCGCCCTCTCCTTCGCCGCCCTCATCGCCTGCAACGACAAGGACGACAGCGGCGGCGCCGACGACGCGGCGGACGGCGCCGATGGCGCGGACGGCACGGATGGCACCGACGGTACCGATGGCACCGACGGTACCGATGGCACGGACGGCACCGACGGCGCCGACGGTACGGATGGCACCGACGGTACCGACGGCAGCGCCGCCACCGCCCGCATCCGCCTGATCCACCTCGCTCCGGATGTTCCCGGCGTCGATGTGCACGTCAATGGCGCCGCAGAGCCCATCGTGCCCAACCTCGAGTTCCCCGACGGCACCCCCTATGTGGATGTGCCCGCCGCCACCTACGACTTCCAGGTCGCGCTGGCTGGCAGCGGGGTGGAGAATGCCGCGCTGGAGGTCGAGGGCCTCCCGCTGGACGCCGACATGTCCTATACCGCCGCAGCCATGGGCAGCCTGGCCGACGGCAACATCGGCGTGGTGGCGCTGGTGGACGACGACAAGGACATCCCCGCCGGCAGCTTCCGGGTGCAGGTGGTGCATGCGGCCGAAGGCGTGGGCGAGGTGGACATCTGGAATGTCACCGGCGCCACCCCGTCGCCCCTGCTCGAGAATGTGCCCTTCAAGGCCTTCGCCACCCTCGACCTGCCCGCGGCGGCCTACTCGGTGGGCATCGACGTCGACAACGACGCCAACCCCGACCTGGTCTTCAACCTGCCCGACCTGCCGGCCGACCTCTTCGTGAACCTCTACGCGGTCAACGACAACAGCGGCAACGTCTTCCTTCTGGCGCAGCTGCCCGATGGCAGCACCGCCCGGATCGACCCCGCCCCCATGTAGAACTCCTGCGACCCTGGGTGCCCGCGCCGCTGGGGAGAGGGGTGCGGTCGCCCAGGGCCGTCTGGCTGGCTTCAGCGGGCGCGCCCCGGCAGGCAGGGCAGGCCCAACAGGGCGGCCGGCACCTGGGAGAGGATCCACCAGGCGCCGGCATAGGCCACCGCGCCGGCCTGATCGACCCCAAAGAGGGCCAGCACCGCGACGCTCGCGGCCGCTGGCCCTGCCGCGTAGGTGGGCGGCAGCACCACCGAGGCCAGCGACGAGATGGCCAGGATTCCCGAGGCCGCCAGCCAGGGCAGGGGGACGTCGAGGCCCACCGCCGGCAAGGCCAGGGCGAAGGCGCCGACCGTGGCGGCCACGTCAACCCCGGCCAGCAGCAGGTTGAGGGCGAGGCTGCGCGGGGCCGTCAGGCTGTCGCTGGACTGGCGCAGGGTCTCGCGGATCAGCGCCAGGGGCCCCGGTCCGCTGGGCCTGGCCTCGGCGCCGGCGAGCCGCCGGCCGATGAGCACCCCCAGCACGGCCACGGCGATGCCGCCCAAGGTGAGCAGCGTGACCAGGGTGAGGGCGTCGCGGTGGGCGGCGGCCCCCAGCAGGGCCTGCCACTGGCTGGCCCCCACCAGCAGCACGGCACCCAAGGTGAGGCCGAAGACCGCAGCCTCCAAGAAGCTGGCCACCCCCACCGCGGCGGTGGCCGCCCCCAGGGTCACGCCGCACTCCCGCCGCAGCAGGGCGACCGCCGCCACATCCCCCGCCCGGCCGGGCAACACGAGGTTGAGCACCCCTGCGGCCAGGCCGATGGCCGTGACCTTGGCCAGGGGGGGGCGCGGCGCGTTGAAGGCCATCCACAGCCGCAGCTCGTGCAGCAGCAAGGCGAAGACCTTGACCCCCAGGGCGGCGGCCAGCCAGGCGGGCTGGGCCTGTTCGAGCACCTCCACCAGCGCGGCCCGATCGGTGTCGCGCAGCAGCAAGGCCAGCACCAGCAGGCTGCCCAGGGCCTGGGCCACCCCCAGGGCGACGCGCTTGCGGCTGCTGCGGCCTTGGTTGGGCGCCGCCACCGGGCCTACCGGTAGGTCCGGCAGTCCACCCGCAGGCGGAAATTGCCGGTTACTCCTTTCTTTCCGTCCACCACGATCAGGTGGGTCTCGGCCCGGTCCACCGTGGTGATGCGCACGCTGCCGCCCCCGCGGCCCTGGTCCATCTCGCAGACCTGCACGGCGTGGCTGAGGGTGGGGCAGCGGTTGGTGGCGTCGGGGGGCACCGAGATGGACGCGATGTCGAGGTCCACGCAGTCGCTGCTCAGCGTGACGTCGGCCTGTACATTGCCGGGCACCTCCAGCAGGTAGATGGCCTCGGGCGCCTCCTCGTACTGGTGGCGCTGCGGGCCACAGAACTTGCCCACATAGAAGGCGTCGTCGTAGTTCTGCTCACCAAAGGCGTTGTTGCCTTGGACCTGGTCGCCGCAGGAGAGGGTGGCCATGGCGCAGCCCTTGGGGGCTGGCGTGCTGAAAGGCTCGTCGCAGGGCACCTTCTCGGTGGCGAATTCGGGATCGACCTCGCGCACCGAGGGCACCACCTCGTTGATGGTGCGGCCAATATCCGTGCCGCTGCAGGCCAGCACGACGGGAAGCGCCGCAGCGCAAAGAACGAGGAGGGGACGTCGGATCATGGGCTCTCCTGGACCGGCTCGACCGCGCCCCCCGCCGCCTTCCAGGCCTGCAGGCCTCCCAGCAGCAGGACGGCGTCGTCGATTCCGCGGAAACGAAGGAAGCGGACCGCCTGCCGGCTGATCCGGCCATCGTCGCAGTAGACCACGACGGGTTCGCCAGCGGGGGGCAGCTCGGCGAGGTCGATGCCCAGGGTGGCCATGGGCAGGTGCTCGCTGCCCGGAATGGCGGCGCTGCGGCTGCCCCGCACATCCACCAGGGTGAAGGGTCGGGCCTCGCGCACCCAACCCAAGACGCTGGCGGGGCTGCGCTCCATGCGGCCGGCATCATAGTCGTCGGGCACGTCGAAGCCGGGGATGTTCCGTGCGCCAGAGCGCTCTTCGGATGCGCCTTCTCGCGCATTTCGGGCCTGCTGCCGCTCCAGCTCCCGCTCTTGCACCGCGCGGGCGACACGGCCGAGCACGGCGAAGGGCAGGTTGGCGATGCGCTTGAGCATGGGGGTCCCGGGGGCGGTCAGCGCGGCGCGGGCCGTGCGCGTCCAAAGGTGGCGGTCAGCTCGGCGAGGCGGGCGCTGGCGTGGACGTCGGGCAGGTGCAGGGCCCGCCAGGCCCAGTTGCCGGTGGCGACGCCGGGCGTGTTGAAGCGGGCTTCCGAGCCCAGGCCCAGCAGGTCTTGGAGCTGGGTGACCGCCGTGTCGGCGACGCTGGACCAGGCCATGCGCAGCAGGTCCCAGTGGGGCTCTTCGCCGCTGCGGGCGACATAGACGCGGAAGCGGTGGCGGGTGAGGTCGTCGGTGCTGCGGTACCAGCCCAGGCTGGTGTCGTTGTCGTGGGTGCCCGTATAGACCACCCAGCGCCGGTCGTCGTAATTGTGGGGAAGAAACGGGTGGTGCGGGTTCCCGTTGAATCCGAACTGCAGGATCTTCATGCCCGGCAGGCCCAGGTCCTTGCGCAGGGCGTGCACCTCGGGGCCGATCTCGCCGAGGTCTTCGACGAAGATGGGCAGGGGACCCAGCTCCTGGCGCAGCTGGTCGAAGAGGGCCTTGCCGGGACCGGCCGCCCAGTGGCCCCCCTTGGCGTCCGGCGCCCCCCGGGCGACCTCCCAGGCCGCGACGAAGCCGCGGAAGTGGTCGATGCGAACCTCGTCCACCAGCGAGAAGAGGTTGCGGATGCGGGCGACCCACCACGCGTAGCCCTCGCGGGCCTGGGCCGGCCAATCGTAGTGGGGGTTGCCCCAGAGCTGGCCATCGGGCGAGAAGTAGTCCGGCGGGACCCCAGCGATGGGATCGGGGTGCCAGCGGCCGTTCTCTTCGATGCCCTTGAAGCGTTCGCGCCCTGCCCACACATCGCAGCTGCCGCCCGAGACGAAGATGGGCACATCGCCCAGGATGCGGATGCCCCGGCTGTGGGCCGCCGACCGCAGCTGCCCCCACTGCTGCCAGAAGAGCAGCTGCAGGGCGATCTCGGTCTGCACCTGGGCCTGGTGCTTCTTGCGGGCGGCCGCCATCGCCCGGCCGTCGCGGCGCGCCAGGGGGGCGGGCAGATCCTGCCAGGCCGTCACGCCATGGGCCTGCAGCAGGGCCTGGTAGAGGGCCCAGTCCTGCACCCAGGGCTGCGCCTCGGCGAAGCGCTGCAAGGCGTCGGGGTCGGCCTCGGCCAGCCGCCGGGCGGCCTCGGCCACCAGCGGGCGCTGCCAGTCCCGCACGATCGCCTCGGAGACCCGGCTGCCGTCGTGGAAAGGAATGACCAGCTCACGCGCCTCAAGCAGGCCCGCTTCGACCAGGCGGTGCGGGCTGATGAGGTGCGTACCCCCCGCGAAGGCGCTGGGGCTGTCATAGGGGGAGAGGCCGCCACCCGTTGGATGCAGAGGAAGAACCTGCCATAATCCAACACCCACCTCGACCATCCAGTCGAGAAAGGCGACGGCACCCTCGCCCAGATCCCCGAGGGGGCCCGGGCCGGGCAAGGCGGTAGGATGGGCGAGAATTCCGGCGCGTCTCATGGTGCTGCGCTTCTAATCGGTTGAGCCTCGGCCGGGGATGCGATAGCCCTCCGGGCTGTCACCCTTCCGCGGGGCGCGCCCGATCCGGACGCATGCTCCCGACCCCTTTCTGGAGGTTCCCATGGCCCGCTCCGTCAAGTCGTCCAAGTCCGCCCGCCACCGTGCCAAGCTCAAGGCCAAGCACACCAAGCAGCGCGCCCGCAAGTCCGGCCTGATGGCCAAGCGCGTGAGCGGCGGCCGCATGAAGCGCGTCAAGCGCGCGATGGCCTACCTGAACTACTAAGGCCGATCCGGTCGGCGCCCCGGGCGCTGCCGGTCCACCACCCGCCCCCGATCGCGTCCTGCGGTCGGGGGCGTGTTGTTTGGGGGCGGTCGGCCCCCGGGGCGCCAACCGCGCCGGCCCCTGCGCAACGGGCTTCGCACCTGCGACCGGAAAGCGGGGGGGCGCCGCTGCAATCGCCAGGGCGGGCCGCTGAATGAGAATGAAGTTCACGACTTCATTCTGGCAGAGGTGATTTCAGGGCCCTTCGGCGTCGATCCACGAAATATTGACATGCCAATAGCAGGGGTGATGTGATCTCCCTTTCTCGGGAGGCATGGGATGAATCGTCTGGTCGGCCTGGGTGGCGCGAGCTTCGCCGCCACCACCCTGCTCGTGCTGATCGGCGCGATCTCTCAGGAGGTGGCCCATGGCGCCGCCTTGTTGCCCTCCACCCCCGCCCCTGTGGCCCAGCCGGTGGTGGCGGCGGTGTCGATGAGCCTGCTGCAGCCCGCTGCCCGGGGCGCGGTGCAGGAGGCCGCGCCGACCCCCACCCTGGATGCGCCGGGCCTGGCCTTCGAGCCCTACTTCTATGCCGAGCTGGACCTGCCGGCCGAGCCGGAGCTGCGCCCCTGGGGCCCGCCCACCTGGTTCCCTGAGGAGGCCCGCGACGACCTGTGGGCCATCGATGGCATCGGCGATGGCACGTTGACCCAGCCCCAGGTGGGGCCCAAGCTGGGCCTGAGCAGCCGCAGCGTCTTCGTCTATGACATCGAGTCGGGGGAGGTGCTGCTCTCGCTCAACGCCGATGATCCCCGCCCCGTCGCGTCCTTGACCAAGCTGGTGGCCGCCCTCGCCATGGCCAGCGAGCAGCCGGATCTGGATGTCGAGCGCTGCCTGGACATCAGCTTCAAGCCCTCCTGGCCTGGCGCGGGCACCAAGCTGCGCTCTGGCAGCTGCGCCACGGGCTGGGACCTGCTCGGCGCGGCGCTGGTTCGCAGCGACAATGGTGCTGCCGCGGCCCTCGCCCAGGTGGCGGATCTGCCTGTGGGCCTCTTCGTGGACCGGATGAACACGGTCTCCGATGACCTCGGCATGACCCTGAGCCACTTCTCGGACCCCTCCGGGGCCGAAGACGACAACCTCTCGACGGCCCGGGACATGACCCGCGCGGTGCTCGCCGCCTCTCGGCACCCCACCCTCTCTGCGGCGGCCTCGGCCCCCTTCTGGGATCTGCACGACACGGGTCGGGAGCGCACCCGGCGTCTCTTCACGACCAACCGCCTGCACGACCGCGGCCAGACCGAGGTCCTCGCGGCAAAGACCGGCTACACCGACACCGCCCGCTACTGCTTCACCGGGGTCTTCCGCACCCGGAATGGGCGCGAGGTCGCGATCACCACCCTGGGGGCCCGGTGGAGCCGCCAGCGTTGGTCCGATATGCGCACCCTGTTGGGCTGGGTGGAGGGGCTGGACTGAGCCTGGACCGGCCTTTGTCGCAGCTGCTAGCGGGTTGGCTTCCCTGCGGGTAGGATGAACGGCATCGGCCCGGCCCGGTTAGCCCACTGGCGTCGCAGTCCTGACGAGGTGACCGTGCGTCCATCGCTGCCTTGCTCTCTGGTCCTCCTCGCGCTGCTGCCCGGTTGCCTGCGAACGACCACCTGGACCATCACCGAGGGGGAGGACACCGTCGATCCCGACGCCGACGGCGATGGCTACACGGTGGGGGACGGCGACTGTGACGACAGCGACCCCAGCATCCACCCGGGCGCCGTCGAGCTGTGTGACGGTCTGAACAACGACTGTGACGGTGGAATCGACGAGGACGCCGCCGACGGCACGGTCTATTT
The DNA here is from genome assembly GCA_018401435.1 of Deltaproteobacteria bacterium. GTDB lineage: Bacteria > Myxococcota_A > UBA796 > UBA796 > UBA2385 > M30B51. The sequence continues at coordinate 41,789 of JAGYJW010000045.1, forward strand.
CATGGACGGCGACGGCGATGGCTTCGGCAACGAAGCCGCGCAGATCACCGCCTGCAACCAGCCCCCGGGCTTCATCTTGGCGGCGGGGGACTGCGACGACTCCGACAAGACCACCTTCCCGGGCGCAGAAGAGATCTGCAACGACGCCATCGACAACAACTGCAATGGCGACGAGACGGAGTGCGTGCTGGAAGGCACCATCCCCCTGGGTGAGGCCGACATCATCCTGGTGGGCGAGGTCGCCGGCGACCGCTTTGGCACCCACCTGACGGGCCTGGGCGACCTGGATGGCGACGGGCTGGACGATGTGGCCGTGGGCGCCCCCAAGAACGACGCCCGGGGCAATGATGGGGGCGCTGTCTATATTTTCGGCGGCCTGTCCGAGCCCGGCGAACGCGACGCCAGCACCGCCACCGGGCGCATCCTGGCCATCAGCGCCGGCCACGCCGTGGGCACCGCGGTGGCACCCGCCGGGGATGTCGATGGAGACGGCTATGACGACGTGGTGGTCGGGGCTCCGCGGGCCAATGCCGGGGGCACCGACGCCGGCGAGGTCTACCTTGTGCACGGGCCGGTGGTGGGCGACGTCATCCTCAACAGCGCAGCCTTGCGGCTGATCGGCGAGATCTCCTATGACGTGGCCGGCACCAGCGTGTCCGGGGCGGGGGACCTCACCGGGGATGGCGTGGCCGACCTGCTCATCGGCGCCACCGGCTATGGCGATGGCGGCTTTCAGAACCGGGGCGCCGCCTATGTGGTGAGCGGCAGCAGCACCGGTACGGTCGACCTGTCCGACGCGGCCGCCCGCATCATCGGCGAGCAGCGCTACGATCGCCTGGGCACCACGGTCGCGGCTGCCGGCGACGTGAACGGGGACGGGGTCGCCGATCTGCTCACTTCTGGCTACACCTGGCCGGCCAACGGGGGCATTGGCGCCGTCTTCCTCTTCCAGGGTCCGGTGAGCGGCAACCTCAACGCCGTGGACAGCGACGCCCTCTACGAGGGGCCCGCCGAAGGCGCCCAGGCCGGCTTTGCCATGGCCACCGGCGACCTCGACGGGGATGGCTACCTGGAGCTGGTCGTATCGGCGCCCCTGGTCACCCTCACCGATGACGAGGAGGGGGCGGTCTATATCGTCAACGGCCCGCTGGACGCCGATGTGCGCCTGTCTGCGGCCGATGGTGTGATCAGCGGTGCGGTGCGCCGTGACCGGATCGGTGACAGCGTGGACGCCGGCGGCGACCTCAACCGAGATGGGCGCGGCGACCTCATCATCGGCGGCTCCCAGGCCGACACCGACGCGGTGGACCAGGGGCTCGCCTGGGTCTTCCTGGGGCCCGTCGTGGGCTCCCACAGCACCGCGGACGCCGATGTCACGCTGCCGGCCGAGATCGTGCGGGACGCGGCAGGGGCCTCGGTGGCCTTCGCCGGCGATACCAATGGCGATGGCATCGCCGACGTGCTGGTCGGCGCAACCGCCAATGACCGTGGGGGCGTCGATTCGGGCGCCGCCTACCTCATCTTCGGCACCAGCTGGTAGGTCCCGCCGCACCCATGAAGTTGCTCCTCGTCGCTCCGCGGCTGCCGCCCGACCATTGGTCGGGGGCAGCCACCGTCATCCAAGGCCTCTTCTCCGAGGCCCGCCGACACCATGAGGTTCGCCTGATCGCGGGCTGGGTGCGGGATCGAAATCTGCTGCCCGCCGAGGCCATCCCGGTGGCCCTGCAAGGGGTCAAGGGGGCGGCGGCCTGGGGCCATATGACCGCGACCATCCTGCGGGAAGTGCGGCATTGGAAGCCAGATATTGTGATCAGCAACGGGCTGGGGATCCCCCCGCTGCCCGTGCCGACCGTGGCCCTGGTCCACCGCATGGGCCCGGTGTCGGGGCGGGGCTGGCTGGAGCGCGCCCGTATCCAGACCGGCCGCATCCAGGCCCGCGGCCTGGACCGCGTCATCGCGGCCACGGCGGCGGTAGCCCGGGGACTGCAAGGCGCGGGCCTGTCGGCAGACCGCATTCGGGTGGTGGCGCCCGGGGTGGACACCGCGCGGCACTTCCCGGCCGAGACCCGGCGCATGGACCTGGGTGAGGAGGACCGCCCTCTCCGCATTCTGCACCCCTCCCGCATCCTCCCGGGCAAGGGCCAGCACCACGCCATCGACGCCCTGGCCCGGCTGCCCCGGCTGCACAAGCGGCGCGCCCGCCTGACCATCGCCGGGTCGGTGGAGGACGCGGTCTACCTCGACCAGCTGCGGGTGCAGGCCTGGGGCCAGGCCGTGGACTTTGCCCTGGACGTGCCCGATATGGCCACGCTCATGCGCGATCACGACATCATCCTCCACCCGCCCGAGCTGGGGGAGGGCTTCGCCTTTGGGGCGGTGGAGGGCATGGCCACCGGCCTGCCCGTGGTCTGGGCCGACCAGCCCGCCACCCGCGAGGCCACCGGCGGCCTGGGTGTGCCCGTCGAGAAGGGGGATGTGGACGCGATGCGCGACGCCATCATGCAGCTGATGGACCAGCCGGCGCTGCGAGAAGAGCGGGGGGCCGAGGGCCTGGCCTTCGTGACCCACCACCGCAGCTGGGAGCGCGCCTGGTCCCGCTATGAGACGGAGATCCTGTCGGTGGTCCGGTGATTCTGGCCGCGCTGGTCCTGGCGGTCGCCGCGGCGGCCCAAGGTCCCGCCGATCCCTGGGGCCGCCCCACCCATGCCCGGGTGGTGGCCGAGCCGCCGCAGCGGTGGGCCGATCTGGATGATCCCCGTCGCCGCTACCGCGTCTTCTGGGATCCGCTGCCGCCGGGCACTTTGGTGCAGCTGCAGCAGCGCGTGCACGGCCGTTGGCGCACCGTGCAGACCGACGCCCAGCCGGGCTGGACCAGTCGCCCCTTGCCCCAGGGGGCCCACTTTCGGCTGAGGACCTCGGAGGGTCGGCGGTGGACCCCGGGCCTGGCTGCCCCGCCTTGGATGGGCCCCGCCAGCTGGCCCAGGCCGTGGCCCGCGGCCCCGCCTTGTTGGCCTCCACTGTCGGGGATCTGGATCGGGACCCGGCCACCGGGCGCCTGTGGGCGGCGACCCTGGGCGGCGGCGTGGCGTCGGTGGCGGCATCCGGCGCCGATCTGCAGATCTGGACCCGCTGGCAGGGGCTGCCCCACGACCGGGCGGTGGCGGTCTCGGCCGAAGGGGGCCGGGCGCTGGTGGGCACCGCGGCGGGCCTGGCCTTGATCGCGCCCGATGGGCAGGTCACGGTCTGGGATTCGGCCCTGCCCGACCCCTATGTGCAGGCGGTGGCCCTGAGCGGCCCCACCCTGTGGGCGGGCACCTTTCGGGGCCTGGCGCAGGTGGGGCCCGATGGGGCGGTGACGCTGCGCCTGGGGCCCTGGTCCGTCTTCTCGTTGCGCCCGGCGCAAGGGGGGGGCGTGTGGGCCGGATATGAAGGCCTGCACTTCATTCCCGACGAGCCAGACGCCTCGCCGCTGCTGGAGGCCGACGCCCGCGCTGCGCCTTGGTTGCCCGGCGAGCGGGTCTACGACATCCTGGATCTGGGCGCTGCCGGCGTACTGACCGCCAGCCTGGGTCGCGGCGCCCGCCTGGTGGACCCCCAGGTGCCCGATGCGAGCCAGGGCCTGCCCGCCTACCCGCCAGAAGGCGCCTATGGCCTGGCCGCCGGGCCAGATGGGCTGTGGGTGGCGGCCGGCGCCCTGGGCCTCCTGGGTCCGGGGAGAGCCGGTGGGCGCGGCGCGGGGCCTGGTGGCCGGCGCGGTGTGGAGCGTGGATGTGGCCCCAGGCGGCGAGGTCTGGGTGGGCACGGACCGTGGCCTCTGGCGCTTGCGGGTGCACAGCCCGTCCCTCGGGGAGGTCGGGTCGGAGCCGGAGGGCAGCGCGCCGTCGGTGCAGCTGCGCTCGGCCTCGCCGGTGCCACGCAGCCCCTGGCCCGCCGAGATCGGCGGTCGCGCCTGGCTGGAAGGCGGGCGGGGCGCCTTTCTGGGCGGGCCCGAAGGCGTGCGGGCGCTGGGCCAGCCCACCGCGCCGCTGGTGATTTGGTGGTGGCCGCCGGCCGGGGTCGTGGCCCTGCTCGACGATGGGGACGGGGGCGTCTGGGCCGTGGGGGAGCGGGCGGTTCACCTGGATCGCCGGGGTCAGCTCGACGCCTTGTCGCTGCCCGGCCGGGCCACCGCCGCCGCCTTGTGGGGGCAGCGCCTCTGGGTGGCCAGCGCCGATGGGGTCTGGCGGGCGGACCCCTCGGGCCAGCGCCTGGAGCTGGCCGTGGCCTTGCCTGATGTGGTGGCCCTTCAGGCCGGCCCCCTCAGCCTGTGGGCCATCAGCCGCGGCCTGGTCTTTCAGCTCTCGGGCGGCTTGTCCAAGCCCTATATGCGCACCCACGCGGCGCTCTCGCTGGCCCCCGTGGACGGGGCGGTCTGGGTGGGCACCGAAGATGGCCTGGAGCGCATCCTGCTGGGCGGCGAGGATCCGGGCCGGGTCGAGGATGTCCTGGGAGAGGGCGACGCCGGCGTGGCCATGCTGGCCGTGGCCGCGGACGGCCAGGGCGGCTGCTGGTTCGCCGGGGAGGACGGCAGCGTCGGTCGGGTGCGGGCGGACGGGCGTCGCGGCGCCCTCAAGCTGCCCGATCCCGACCCGCCCAAAGCCCAGGCGCTCCACCCTCACAATGAAGACAGCGTCTGGCTTCTCACCGACGAAGGCACCTGGCTGCTGCGCCTGCCCGTGGACGAACTGAGGGCACCTTGAGGCCCTTCAGTTGCTGAATCCCGCGCCATAGATCTGGTTGAGGCCGACCACCTGGATGTTGCCGTCATTCCAGGGCAGCGTCACGGTGGGTTCGTAGGCATAACCCAGGTAGACATCCACTTGTCGGCTATAGGGCCAGCTCAGGAACTTGCTGCCGTCAAAGGCGAAGCTGCCGTCGTCCCGCACGACGCAGTTGACCAGCTCCTGGTAGCCGGTGCCCGCAGAGTCCCAGACGGCCATGGTGATCAGCACCCAGTCGGCCGTGGCGCTGGCCCAGGTGAAGTTCTGGTAGCGGCTGATGTTGACCACGGAGCTGCCCGTGACGCTGGGGCTGTAGATCGTTGGCGTGGCCGAGGTGCGAACGAAGCCATCCACCCCCACATCGGGCATCAGCGCGCCGCCCACCGGCTGCAGCCGATAGGCCGAGCTGGCGCGGAAGCTGCTGCTGGTGAGGTAGTCGTTGGCATAGCCGCCCAGCGCGCTGTCCCAGGACAAGGAGATGCCGCTGCCCGAGCTGGGGGTGAGCGTGATGGTGCTGGACCCGGGGTCGAGCACGGTCACCGAGATGCTGGGGCTGTAGCTGGCCTCGTTGGCGCAGGTGTCCAGGCTGGGGGCGTAGATCTGCCACCACTCGAAGCTGTTGGGTTCGGTGAAGTAGACGGCGGCGCTGCCCTGGTTGGTGGCGCTACCCGACCAGTAGCTGCCCACCTGGGTGGTGAAGGCCACGATGCCGATGGCGGCGGTCTGGCCCGCGGCGTCCTGCCAATAAGTGAAACCCCCCTCGGCCCGGCCGGCGTGGGTCGCGGTCTCCACCCGCACATCGACCGCCCCGTCGTTGGAATTGCTGGGGCTGTCCACGGTCATCATGCTGCCGTCCACGCTGCGGACGGTGCCTTCCAAGGCCCCGAACCACACGCGGGCCGTCGCGTCGAAAGGCCCCCCCGTCAAGGTGACCCGCGTGCCCCCCAGCGTCGTGCCGTAGTCCGGATCCACCCCGCTGATGGTGAGCGTGTCCAGATCGGTGTCGGTGTCGGTGTCGGTGTCGGTGTCGGTGTCGGCGTCGGTGTCGGCGTCGCCGCCCCCGTCGGCACCATCGGTCCCGTCCACGCCGCTGCCGTCGCTGGCATCGGCCCAGCCGCCATCCTCGCCATCGGTTGTTTCGGCGCTATCGGCCTCGTTTTTGAGGTTGTCGAGTCCAATACCGCAGCCCCAGATTGGGACCAGCAGCAGCAGCGTGGCGGAGAGGGTCGGGCGCATGGCACCAGGGTAGCGGCAAGGGCAGGGGGCCCGCAACGGGCCTTGCAACCGTCCTGCACCCTCAGGGGGGCGTCGGCTTCGGGCGCGTGCCCGCCCAACCCAAGGCCAGCAAGGCCAGACAGAGCAGGGCGGCCCCGGCCAGGGTCGGGTCCAGCAGGCTGCGGGGCGGGCCTGGGCCCAGCTCGACCGCGACGGTCACCCCGATGGACGCGATCACCACGGCCACCGGCGCCCCCCAGCGGCCGCTGCGCCAGTCCAGCTGATCTCTCAGAAACCACAGGTAGATCGCCGGAATCAAGAAGAGGTTGAGGGTGGTGGCCAGGGCCAGGCCGTCCAGGCCCATCGGCCCCATCAGCACGCTGTTGAAGAGGCCGTTGGCCAGCACGCTGGCAAGGCCAAGCAGCAGCACCAGGCGCAGATTCCGCTCGACGACGTGGGCGCGCACGGCCAGGATGCCCAGCAGGTTGGGCAGCACGCCGGGCAGATACCAGGCCAGGGCCGACGCCGTGGCCTCGGTATCGGCGGCGGTGAAGGCCCCACGCTCGTAGAGCAGCGAGACCAGCACCAGGCGGCCGATGAACATGCCCGCCAGGGGGGGGGCTGCCAGGGCCAGCACCCAGCGCATGGACTGGTCCACCGCGGCCCGCGCCTCTTCCAGCCGGCCCTGGGCCCGCAGCCGGGACCACGTGGCATAGGCCACCATGAGCAGTGTGCTCTCGAGCAGGGTCTGGGGGATCACCCGCGCCCGGTCGGCATATTCCAGGGTGGCCACCGAACCACTCGGCAGCACGGCGGCGAAGGCCTTGTCCACGACCAGGTTGAGGGCGACCAGCACCTCGCCCCCCAGGATCGGCGCGAGGTCCCGGCCCACCGACCGCACCGCCGGATCCAGCTGCAGTCCGGGCCGGATGACCAGCCCCTCTCGGCGCAGCAAGGCCGCCCAGAAGATCACCTGGACCATTTCGCCCACCACCAAGCCCCAGGGCAGGGCGTGGGCGCCGATGGGCCCCAGCAGGGCCCAGGTGCTGCCGATGACCGCGCTGGCCCGCACCAGTGGGGTGATGGCCACGCCCAGAAAGCGCCCGTGCACCTCGCAAGACACGCGCAGCACGGCCCCGGCGCTGGTCAGCACCATGAAGGGCAGCAGCTCCCACAAGAAGCGCCGGGCGAGGTCCTGGGTGTCGGCGTCGAAGTCGGTCAAGAGCGGCAGCAAGGGGCCGGCCAGCAGGCAGATGGCCAACCCCAGCGCGGCCGATCCCAGGGCGGTCCAGCCCAGCAGGCCCCCGATGAAGGTGGGCAGGCGCGCGGGCGCCTCTTCGCGGACCCGCGCCATGGCCGGTGTGGCCGCCGTTCCCAGGGCGGTGCTGGCCAGCACCAGGGCGAAGGTGGGGAAGGCCAGGGCCCAGTACCAGGCGTCGGAGATGGGGCCCACGCCAAACCACATGGCGATGGCCAGAGGCACCAGAAATGCTGCTCCACGGCTGAATATCGCGATGGGGACCAGCAGCAGCGCGGTGCGCCCGACGCCCCGACCGCGGGCAGGAGGGGCCGGGGAGGGGAGGGGGCTCATCAAGGCGGCGTGTATCCCGGCGCTCCGCCGACCGGGTCAGGGTCGGGCGCTGGACCGGTCCGCGCTGTCTTCTGCCAATCCGTCTTCGGGGGCGGACGGGGCGGTGGCGCCCAGGTCCCAGGCGAGGCGGGTGGCCGGCGCCGAGACCAGGGGCGCGGTGGGGATGGGCCCCCGCGACGGCGCCGTGCCCGGATCGGGTCCAAGCAGGGTGGGCGAGCCCGGCCGCCCCAAGGCGGGGCTGGGCAGGTGCCAGCTGGTGTTCACGCGGAATTCCAGGCCGGCGATGCGCTCGATCTGGCGGTCGCTGCGCTCTTGTTGGGCCCCGCTGGCCCGCAGCACCCAGCGCCGCTCGGGCACCACCCGCCAGTCCACGGCGCTGGCATAGCGGTGGGGCCGAAGATCGTCGTCGGGGTTGGCCAGGTCCACTGTTCCCCCGCGGACCTCGCCCAGCAAGGCCAGCCGCGGGCTCAGCTCCTCTCGCAGGAGGCCGGCCCAACCCAGGCTCCAGACCTGCATTCCCGGGGCGGGGCTGCTGGTCACCTGCAGGCGCATCGTGTCCACGCCCACATGGCTGACCTGGACGAAGCCCCGGGCCGCGAGGCGGGCCAGGGCGGCGCCACTGTCGGCGTCGTCGGGGCTGGCGAGGCCGCTGTCCAGGGTGGACGCCAGGCTGCCCGAGAGGCCGGTCTGCAGGCTGGGGCGCCCGCGGCGGGTCGCTGCGGCGGCGGTCTCCCGCCAGGCCGAGGGGTCCGTGAGGGCGGCCTCGGCCACCGCCGCAGACCGGCCGCCATTGGCCGACTGGCCCGCCTCATCCGCCCCGCCCCCCAGGCTCAAGCCCGGGCGAAACACCGAGCGCAGTACGCCGCGAATGTGCTCCACGGCTTCACTCTCGTCGAGCACATCCGACATGGACCGCTGCCAGCCCAGGCTCGCACCCGTGAAGGCCAACGAGGCCGCCCGACGCTGGCGTTCCACCGGGAGATAGGGCATCTGGCCGTCAAAGGCGGCGATGCGCAGGAGCGCGTCCATGCGGCTGGACATGGACCGGAACAGGGACGAGGCCCCGGGCCCGGCCATCTGCTGGCCGGTCTGCGCCTGCCAGCGCTCCAGGAAGGGGTCGATCAAGACGGGGTGAAGCTCGGTCGCCAGCGGCTCCTCCACCCAGGTCGGGGGTGCTGGCTCCGCCTGGGCGGTGTGCAGCAGCAGCGAGAGGAGCGGTCCGAGCATGACCGCAGTCTAGCCCGAGCGAGCCGCCTTGCCTGCGGGCCCTGAGCCCGGCGGCCCCGTTGGGCAAGCCATCGCCCGCGGAATAGGCGCCCGGCTCGGAAGCGGAGCGACCCGATGCGTCGCCCCTGGGAGCATGCGGTGATTCGACGGATCTGGTTCGGACTGGCCGGTGGCCTGATTGCGGGCGCCTTCGTGGGCTTGAGCGAGGCCCTCTACATCCTCGCGGGCTCCCCCACCGGCGAGTATGTGGCGCTGGTCTACAGCGCCCTGCTTTATGGGGCCATCGGCGCGGGCATGGGCACCGCGGCGGGCGTGGGCCTCGGCGTCTTGGGCCTCGTGCTCAAGAAGCTCAGCGACCCCATCGCCTGGACCCTGGCCTTCCTGGGCGTGCTCGGGCCGCTGGGCCTCGTGATCGCCCGCTACGTGGTCAACAAGGCCGTCTTCGCCGAGGCCGGCGTGCCCATGACCTGGAATCTGGGTCTGCTGGGCGCCTTTGGCCTCATCGCCGCGATCTCGTTGTGGGTGGGGCCCATCCTGCTCAGCCGCACCCCCCTCAAGGTCATGCTGGAGCCCCGGGGCACCTTTGCGGCCTATGGTGGAATCGTGGCTTTGGCGGCCCTCTTTTCCTTTGCGCCGGGGGGCGGTGCAGACGCCGCCCTGTCCTTTGAGGCCCCCGAAGCCACGCCGGCCTCGGGCGCCCCCGACATCGTGATGGTGGTGGTGGACACCCTGCGGGCCGACCACCTCGGCCTCTACGGCAACACGGCCGGGCTCTCGCCCAATATCGACCGACTGGCGGACGAGGCCGTCGTCTTCGACCAGTACATCACCTCGGCATCCTGGACCCGCGCCAGCTTCGCCAGCCTCTACAGCTCCATGCTGCCCAGCGGCCACAAGTGCGTGCTCAAGGCCGAGGCCCTGCCCGACGACGTGGTCACCGTGGCCGAGGTCCTGTCCAAGCACGGCTATGTGACCGGCGGGCTGCCCAACAACATCAACGTCACCCGCTCCTTCAACTTCCAGCAGGGCTTCGACTTCTTCGAGTACCAGAAGCCCAGCTACATCTTCGGCGCGACCGAGAGCGCCGCCCAGCTCAGCATGTACAATGTGCTGCGCAAGCTGCGCGACCGCGTCGCGGGCGAAAACCGGCGGGTGACCGACTATTACCAGCCGGCCGAGGTGGTGCTCAAGCGGGCCCGGCAATTCGTCAGCGCCAACCGCGAAGCGGGCAACCGCTACATGCTCGTGGTGCACCTCATGGAGCCCCACGACCCCTACTTCGAGCACCCCTACAACGGCACCGCCGTGGGCCGGGCCTGGCACCCCAACCCCGACCCCAGCGAGGCCGAGCGCCTCAAGGGACTCTACCAGGGCGAGATCCGCTGGATGGACCAGGAGCTGGGCGGCTTCGTGGACTGGATGAAGGCCGAAGGCGCCTGGAATGACACCCTCTTCGTGCTCACGGCCGACCACGGCGAAGAATTCAACGAGCACGGCGGCTGGTGGCATGGCATCACCCTCTACGACGAGCAGATCCACGTGCCCCTGGTCATGAAGCTCCCCGGCGCCGACCGCGGCGGCCAGCGGGTGCCCTGGCAGGTCCGGCAGATCGACGTGTCGCCCACCCTGGGCACCTACGCCCAGGCCGTGCTGCCGCCGCAATGGCAGGGCCAGAACCTGCTGGATGAGGATGTTCAGCGCACCCTCGACCTGCTGGCCGCACCCCCGGCCCCGACCCCCACCGACGTTCTGGACGCCCCAGAGGGCGAGGAGGCCGTCGCCCCGGCTGCCCCCGCCGTCGTCTCCGTGGAGACCCTGGAGCGCGTGGCCGTCGCCGAGCAGAACTTCGAAGGCAACGACCTGCAGGCCATCCGCCGGGCGGGGTGGAAGTATATCCACGCCAACGAGGGCAACCCCCGCGGCCTCCAGACCGACGAACTCTACCAGGTGTCCCAGGATCCCACCGAGCAGCGCAACCTGAGCGGCAGCGCCCTGGGCGAACAGGCCGAGCTGGCCAAGGAGATGGCCGCCATCATCCAGGCTTCCGCCGAGGGGGGCAGCGCCGGCGCCTCCGAGGTCACCATCTCCTGCGAGGAGTGCCAGAGCCTGATGGCGCTGGGCTACCAGGACAATTGCGACGCCGCCTGCGGCGGCCAGTGAGTTGAGCCCCCGGGGCGCCCGCGTCCTGGTGGTGGGGCTGGATGGCGCCACCTGGGACCTCGCCGATCGCTACGTGGCTGAGGGGCGCATGCCGGTGCTTGAGGGCCTGCTGCGCCAGGGGGCCCGCGCGCCCCTCAACAGCACGACCCCCCCCATGACCCTGCCCAGCTGGTCCAGCATGCTGACGGGCGCCAACCCCGGCCGTCATGGGATCTTCGACTTTGTGCGCCGCGATCCAAAGACCTGGCAGCTCGAATTCACCAACGCCACCCACCGGCAGGTGCCCACCCTTCACCGGGTGCTGAGCGATCGCGGGGCGCGGGTGGCCAGCCTCGCCGTGCCCACCACCTGGCCCCCGGATCCCCTCAATGGCGTGGTAATATCGGGCTTTGACAGTCCGGTATCAACGGGAATCGACGGCAGCTTCTGTCACCCCGCCTCGCTCTATGCCGAGGTGCAGCGCCGCTTTGGGGGCCTTCGCTTCGCGGACTTCCAAGAGAGCGAGATCGGGCCGGGCTGGCACGAGGCCGCGCTGGCGTCGCTGCTGCGCGAGATCCCCCGCAAAGAGGCCATCGGCCAGTGGTTGATGGGCCAGGAGCGCTTCGATATCTTCATGTTGCTCTTTGGCGAGAGCGACACGGTCAGCCACCACTTCTGGATGTTCCAGGACCCCGATTCGCCCCGCCACCCTGAGCGCTGGTTTGGCCGCCGGCTGCCGGGCGCCCTGCGGCAGGCCATCGCCGCGGTCTACAGCCGCCTGGACCAGGCGGTGGGCCGGCTGATCGACGCGGCCCAACCCGATGTGGTCTGCCTGTGCTCCGACCACGGCTTTGGTGGGGCGGGCGAGCATGTGCTCTACCTCAACCGCTACCTCGAATCGCAGGGCTGGCTGCGCTACCAGCGGCAGGTGCGCGTGGAGGGGCTGCGCAGCGGATCGGGGCTGCTCGACCGGGGCCGGCAGGCCGCCTTGCGCCACCTGCCCGCGGCGGCCCAGGGGCGGCTCTTCCGCCTGTTGCCCGACGGCCTGGTGGGTCGAATCGAGGCCCGCTCCCGCTATGGCGACGTGGATCGCGGCCAGACCCGGGCCATCTCCGACGAGATGAACTATGCGGCAACCCTCCACCTTGAAGTGCCCCAGAGTGACCGCCAGCAAGCCATTTCGGAGTTGGCGCCGCTGCTGCTGGATTGGGAGGTCGAGGGGCAGAGGGTGGTGACCGCGGTGCACCGGCGCGAGGATCTCTACGAGGGGCCCGCCACCGGCCTGTCGCCAGACCTGGTCCTCGATCTCGCCCTGCGTGACGGCTACTCCTACACCCTGCTGCCCAGCGGCCGAGCGGCGCCGGGCCAGAGCTTCCGGCGGCTGTCGCCCGAGGAGCATGTTGGGGGCAAGGGCCTGGGCATGAACGGATCCCACCGCCAGCACGGGCTGCTGCTGCTGGCGGGGGCAGGCGTGAAGGCCGGAGCCGAGGTCGCCGCGGGCATGCCCGACATCGCGCCCACCTTGCTGCACTTGATGGGCGAGGCCATCCCCGCCCATATGGACGGCCGCGTGATCGGCG